>JAIORD010000020.1 GCA_021108275.1 Methanococcoides sp. | reverse complement strand
CTGCCCATCTTATGGAGCAGCCAATGCCTGGCGGGGATATAGCTGCAACATATCCTTCGCGTATGCTTCTGGGAATGCTGCATGATGTTCTTGAGCCGAAAGAATTGAGGGACTTACCTCTTTATTTTAAGCATGGCGAATTAGAACGTAACATTGTATTGGACCAACTGGAAAAAGGCATAAAC
This sequence comes from Methanococcoides sp., assembly GCA_021108275.1. GTDB lineage: Archaea > Halobacteriota > Methanosarcinia > Methanosarcinales > Methanosarcinaceae > Methanococcoides. The sequence continues at coordinate 907 of JAIORD010000020.1, read as the reverse complement.
CTGGCTAGAACGAGTAGTGCCGCACGGGTACTTGATAGTGCAGCAGCACTTCTTGGTGCCTCACATTATCGCAGTTACCAGGGTGAGCCTGCAATGAAGTTGGAATCCGTTGCAAAAAAGAGTGTACATAACGTAGATCTGCCTGTTAAGTGCAAACGAGGCGTGCTTGATACTACCAGTTTGTTATACGATCTATACGAAAGGATCGATACACACGCAGTTTGTGATCTGGCATATTCTATAGAAGATGCACTTGCAGTTGGGGTTGCAGAACTTGCCATCTCATCTGCTAAAAAAAGGAACATTGATGTTATAGGACTCAGTGGCGGAGTTGCATACAACGAACACATAACAGGCCGGATCAGTGAATCTGTTAAAGATGCGGGTTTTGAATTTATTACACATAAAAAGGTCCCATGTGGCGATGGCGGGGTATCTTTGGGACAAGTGGTGATTGCAGGGGCCTCTGAAGGAATTTCTTAAAAATATCAATAGCAATAGACACTAAGTACAGGTAATTCTTGCATTAAAATCACTCAAAGTCCTGTGTATGACATCAAATATGCTGAAACATTACTAAAACAATGTATGGAAAAGAAGAATGATTGTTATTTCAAGGATAAAAATATGATTCTGAAAAGATTCATGAGTTAACCAGGGAAAAACTTGAATCAACAGCAATTATTTCCCTGAAACAACGTGAAAGAAAAAGGATTAAGGGACGATATCGAAGGAAGATGAGGTATGAGTTTGACGAAGAAATCTATCATCGACGTAATCTTGTTGAAAAGATATTTTCAGTCTTGGAAGGAAATATGGTGAGAGTCTCTGTGCAAGGAAATATAGAAATCAAGTGAAGGAAGTGAAATTAAAAGTATTGATACACAACCTTGACAGGTATGTCAAG
>JAIORD010000001.1 GCA_021108275.1 Methanococcoides sp. | reverse complement strand
GAAAACAGCCCAATCGGGTACGTGCCCGTAGTGTTCTGGCCTACTGGGCGATTCGGGATCTGGGCCTGACGGCAACGGAGGTTGGCAAGTACCTCGGTCTGAGCAAGTCCGCTGTCAGTCGGGCGGCCAATAGAGGCCGAAAACTGATCGCCGATCAATTTTTGTCCCTGAAAGGATAGAAACGCGTAATTTCAACCCCTCGTCCCCCTTTCCGGCCAGGACCACCGCAGAGGTATCTACTGATTTTTCTCCGGAACTCTACGAGCTATTGCGTCAAAAAAGAGAAAAATTTGGAACGGCAGCAGGTCTTCCCTTGTTTATGGTAGTCTCAAACCGGACACTGAAAGAGATGGCAGCGTCAGTACCAAAAAACATGGCGGAACTTCTCCAGGTACACGGAATCGGACCAGCAAAAATGGAAAAATACGGACAAGAGTTTTTAGACGTAATTTTGGAATATTGTGATAAATTAAGTTAGCGCATCTTCTGTGCGGAGATGAGTGCCTAAAGTTAAGGAAAAATTAGGCGTTATCCAGCAAACCGTCAACACCTGGATCTCGGATATCCGTGCCCGGCAGAAAGCGAGTAGAAACACAGATATCCTTCGCTTGAGGCGCCTTGGATGGCCTCAGGAGAAAATTTCGGAAACAGTGGGGATAAATCAACAAAGAATTTCTCAAATTACCAATAATGCTGATTTTGGCAATATTGGTAATTTGCTCGCTCAGGGCAGGGACATGGAATACATCGCCAGGCATTACCACATGGATATTGCGCTTGTCTGGGCGTTGCGATTAGAAGGAAAGACGGATCAGGAAAAATTCAAAGAACTTGGCTGGGGCCTGCGCACATGGGATCAATGGTATTTTAACGAATGTGATGAGCGATTCGGAGACGATTGGCCTGGGAGGATACCTGCGCAGCGAGAGTTTCCTTGAAGGTTTCTTCCTGCCGGCCCATAGAAAATCAAAAGCAATCACCAGGATGGCCATCTTAAATGCTGATTGGCGGGATTTTGAATCCACACCCGCTTCAAAAGAGAACCCCGATAATTCAATCACAATATTTGATTACCACAGGGTTTTATCTAAAACAGGATGGAAAGTAACCCATCGAATAGAGTGTCCCCTGTCCTCAGAACGCCTGAGCGGAAA
>JAIORD010000013.1 GCA_021108275.1 Methanococcoides sp. | reverse complement strand
TCATTTATGCTTTCGGAAAGGCGATGATATTTTTCTTCAGAGATCTGCAAAGCATTCTCGATCTGCTTCCGCTCGGTCAGATCCCTGATAATTGCCATATCTGCGGGCCTGCCTTCGTATTCTATAACAGATGCGTTTATTTCCACGAGAACATTTCCGCCATCCTTTGAGATGATACCTACCTCATAATAATTGGGAATTTGGTCCCCACAGATTCTTTTTTCATACCTCTCCTTTACAAGGCCTCTATCGTTGGGAGAAACAAATTCAATGAAAGACTTTCCAATAATTTTTTCAATTGGGTATCCGGAAATATCAGACATCTTTTTGTTCGCATATTTAAGCACATAATCTTGAATAATGATGATCCCATCATTCCCTTTTTCCACAAGATTAGAATATTTCTCTCCACTCTTCCTCAATGCAATTTCTGCTCGTTTGCGTTCGAGTGCAGAACCTATGATGGGAGCTATCATATTAAGGGACATCACATCTTCTTCTTTACAGCCTCCGATGCCTAGAACACTGTCAATTCCAATAAAACCGTCAATTTTATTATTGATGTAAAGGGGCAAAACTATCACAGATTTAATATCTTGTGCCACAAGCAGCTCTTTTTCTGCCGATGCTTCCGGCGGCATGGCTGAGACGTCTTCAATGTGGATCAATTCACCATTATGGAGTTTTTCCATCCACCATGAATATAGGTCGAGGGATATATCCTGCAGATTTTTTATTTGTGGCTCCACTCCATCCACACAAAACTCGTGTGCATTGTCTGCACGAGTTCCATTATCGTGAAACTGAAAAATATAACTTCTATGATTTTCACATAAGTTGCAAAGTTCCTCAAGAGCATAATTAATACTATCATCCATGTCTTTGTTGGAAATGAACTTCGACGAAATGGATGCTATCATTTTTTCGATCTCAAGTTTCCTTTCAAGGGATCGATTTGTACGTTTGATCTCTGATATATCGTCCAGGACCAATGAGACCTTTGGACCATTTTTGTCCGGGATCAGGATCGTAGAAATAAAATAATTAACTTTTATGGGCTGGTCATTGGTTACTATTTCCAATTCACCTTCCCTTTTGTAAATGTTCTTTCCGGTTTTGAAAGTATGCATTAAAGAGTTTTGTATGACACATTTTGAGCATTCCCTGTTTTTTCCACAGCCATCCCTTTTGAAGGAATTTATACATTTAAGTGCTTCACCAACAAGAATTCCAAAACTATCCTTTTTTTCATTTTCTAATGCAATGGTAGCGGTTTTATTGATGTTCTCAATTTTACCTTCATG
>JAIORD010000040.1 GCA_021108275.1 Methanococcoides sp. | reverse complement strand
ATGTGCCTCATGCTGTGAGTAGAACCACATTGGGACATACAAAGCAAGCACACAAAGACCGACAATTGTTGAGAACCAGCTGCCTTCAACACTGTTAAGGTAGATCACACCGACCAGACAGAGTGGAAGGTTGAAAAGACCAAACATCAATGCAACGTTCTTCCATCCGGTTGGTGCCTTGAATGGCCTGTCGAGACCAGCAAGGTCCGGCCTTGATTTTGCCTTTACGTATGCGAAGAGACTGATACCGTTAGCACAAACATATCCGATTGCTGATGCAGCGAGGATAGCTGATGGAGTGCCCATTGAGATCAGGACAAGGTTGAAGATACCGATAACGACCATTGCAAGGACCGGAGTACCATGTGCATTTGTCTTTGCAAATACTTTAGGAAGATTTCCTTCAGTTGCCATTGAGTGCATTGCTCTTGAAGCACCAAGGTATGCAGTCTGGATGATAAGGACCATTGCTGCAATGAGCATGACAATAGCGATCGTTGAACCGAAGTCACCGAGTGCTATCTGTGCAAGCGGAAGCATTGGGTCAATTGGTGCAGCTGCAATACCATCGATGCCCAGTACACCAGTAATGGTCATCTGTACAAGGATGAAAGCTACCAGACAGATAGCACCACAGGAGAACAATGCCTTTGGTACATCGGTGCCAGGTTTCTTGTATTCCGGACCATATATAGCTGCAGTTTCCCATGCGCAAGCACTCCACTGAGCCATTGCAAAGATACCAAGCAAGATCAATATATGATGGAGATCCCATGCCCAATCAGTTGGCAACCAGGTACTGGTGATATTAGACATTGCAAAGTCACCGGTTGCATAAGGTGCCAGTGTAATAATTGCCATTGGGATAAGTGAGAAAGCTGCGAGGATATAACCTACAGTAGCACCGCTTGAAAGTCCACGGTAGTTCACAAGAATAAGACCACCAAATATCACAACACCTGCTATCATTGAAAGCTGGTACTGGGAGAAAGTTGCTGCAAGTGAAGGGAACAAACTGTGAAGATAAAAACCAATAAGAATTGCGAAGATAGCAAGTACAGGGTTCCATGCGAACCAGTAGCTCCATGCACTGAATCCACCGATCAATTTACCCTTGTCGTACTTTCCTTCATGATTAGGTGACTTGAAAACATTCTGTGCAAATCCAGGCAGACCGGATGCATTAGGGAATGTAGTTGCGAGTTCACCATAAGCGAGGTTCTGCATAAAACCCTGGAATACAGAAAGACCCCATACAATAATAGCAGCGGACCATAAATAGCTGGCAAAATAGCCAATCGAAGGTAAGATCAATAAAGGTACACCAATAGCAATAGCCAATCCCTGCTTCCAATCGATCGATCGTTCAAGCTCACCGGATTCACAGACAACCTTAGCACATTGCTCTGCGTGCTTCCAGTCTACACCCGATTTCTTTTCCTCAGACATATTACATCACTCCTTTT
>JAIORD010000052.1 GCA_021108275.1 Methanococcoides sp. | reverse complement strand
GGGGTAGTTCAGGGTGTTGGCTTTCGCCCATTCGTATATAATGTCGCAATAGAGAACGGACTCTGCGGTTATGTAAAAAATGCAGGTAATGAAGTAGAGATAGTTGCAGAAGGAGAAAAAAAAGATATTGAACATTTCCTCCACGACCTTTATTTTAAGAAGCCAACGCTATCACTGATCTACCAAATAAGAACGAAGGTCTTTCTTGTATCAGGTTTTTCTGATTTCTCGATACTTAACAGTGAACAGGATGAAACTGCCAACTCCATCATCCCGCCTGACACTGCGATCTGTTCCGATTGCCTGCAGGACATGTATAATAGCAAAGACAGGCACTATCATTACCCTTTTACCTCCTGTACGAACTGTGGTCCGAGATATTCTCTGGTAAGTTCTCTTCCTTTTGATAGGGAAAATACAAGTATGTTTGAATTCCCATTGTGCCCGGAATGCGGTATTGACTACAAGATGCCTTCTGACAGACGATTTCATGCACAGGCCACGTGTTGTCCAAATTGTGGTCCTGTCCTTTCATTTACTAATGGAAGCGGTGATGTCCTTGCATCCGGACATGATGCTATTATCAAATGTGCTGAACTCATAGATGATGGATCAATTGTTGCAGTCAAAGGATATGGTGGATTCCACCTTGTATGTGATGCTACTTCAGACAGTGCGGTCCTAAAGCTCCGAAATTCTCTTGATCGTCCTGCACAGCCTTTTGCGGTGATGGCAAAAGATATTGAAACGGTATGTTCTTTTGCCAGTATCGATACAGACGAGAGTTCCCTGTTGCTCAGCAGGAAGCGTCCAATAGTTGTCCTGGATAAAAATGATGATTTTTCACTATCGTGTCACATTACTCCCGATCTGCATAATATAGGTGTAATGCTACCTTACTCAGGCACACATAACCTTCTATTCGATAATAGTGATACGGATGTTTACGTAATGACATCTGCAAATCTTCCAGGTCTTCCAATGGTGACTGATAATGGGGAGGCATTGTCACATCTCGATAAGATCGCAGATCATTATCTTCTTCATAATTATGTTATCAGGAACAGGACAGATGACACGGTGATCAGGTCCGTTAATGGTAGAATGGCTTTTATAAGACGATCGCGGGGTTTTGTACCTGAGAGGATAGAACTTCCGTTCCCAATAGAGCCGGCGATAGGTGTGGGTCCCGAACTAAATACGACTGTTACCCTGGCAAAGAAGAACAATGCATATATTTCTCAATATATTGGGAACACAAGGCACTTTGAGACCGATCAGTATCATAAGCAGGTTGTTTTGAATTTGGAACAATTGACAAAAATTGAGCCTGGCTTATGGGGTTGTGATCTGCATCCGGAATTCAATACCACACGGTTCGCACAGGAAAAAGGTGGAAATAACACGGTTTTCGTGCAACATCATTATGCACACATCGTGTCGCTAATGGTGGATAACCTTTTGCCGGTTGATTCAAGGATCATTGGAATTGCTCTTGACGGTGCAGGTTACGGGGAAAATGGAACAATATGGGGTGGAGAGATCCTTGAAGCCACTTATTCTGGTTATGAAAGAACTGCCCATCTTATGGAGCAGCCAATGCCTGGCGGGGATATAGCTGCAACATATCC
>JAIORD010000045.1 GCA_021108275.1 Methanococcoides sp. | reverse complement strand
CGTCCACTTTAAGATATTCAATGCTGTTTTGTGGCAAATGTCTAAGCATGATACTGATTTTAAGGGTATTCGTTCCTTTCAACCGTCCCGTACGCTTTCTAAGGTTATGTCCAATAAGTTGGAAAAATCGAATATAGTCTGGAATGAGGTATGGTTCTGTTATGGTAATGAACGGTTCCTGATCCATAAGGGCGAAGAAGGTCCGAATCCCCGTTCTATACAGCGTGCTAATGCAATGCTAACCCTATTCCACATGCTTAAGGTGGAACGTGCTTGGGATGGCATTGGTGGCTGTTGTCAGGCATGAATAAGAACGATCTATTCCCTGTTCCCTGTTTGAAAGTCCCTGTTTGCCGGCTGTTATAGTTTACGGAGTCGGTGGGTGTGAAAGGGATCCCTGGGTCCCTTCTCATACCCTATCCCTGAATGTAGTGTCTCATCTTTGACTTTGTTAATGTCTGCTGATTGTGTTTTGTATAAATCGTGGGTGTTCCCAATACTGTATAGTACATCAGGCACATCCTTTTTATTCAACTTGATATGTATTGTATGTATAGACATATTCTCCACTGGGACGTTTTTTCTTTATTGAAATTGCTTGATTCACCAATCTACCCGGTGGGGTTTATTCTCAATTCCATATTTTTATATAGTCGGTTGCTGTAATCTATTCGGTGAATTAAGTAAATGCGATTACTATCATACGTTAAGTTATACTGCCGGCTGTGTCCGAAAACAGAAAATCTAAAACAAAAAACAACACAGTGGCGGGCAGGGTTCCGGAAGGTCGCCTGCTTCAGCCCGTCCGTACGGGGCGCAGCCCCGCTTGGCTCATATAGAATAATAGCGAAAGCGAAGCAACAATAGGCAGCGGGTGGATTGGTATGATTTACCTTTCAGACCTTAAAAAACTCTCTTTTTCTAATGGTAGGAGGGTTTTAACCACTTCAAAAACCCAAAATGCTACCTGGGACATGTTACAGGCTTACGATGAGCATAAAGAGAAATGTGCAAATGGAAAAGTCCTTCTAAATGGCTATGATGCTGATACAGGTGTTCCGCAGGAAAAAGAGATCCCTATTCTATATCGTACTGATAAGCTGTATAAGAAGCGTCTGTTGGCTAAACTCTATACAATGGATGATTGGTACGAAGGCTTGCCAAGAACGAAGCAGCTCGTCTCTATGCTGACGTTTACCACAAAACAGATGGGTATGGCTTTTCATGACCAGTACGGTTTATTGCGTGATTCATTTAAAAACGTCCGTGATTTGATTAAACATCAGCATCCCGATGCCGAATATATCGTTATTTGGGAACCGCACAAAACTGGATATGCTCATATTCATGTTGTGTACTTTGGGGTGAAATTCAGTTCTGATTATTCAGATAAATTAAAACTGCTGTGGATGGAAAAGTATGGTGCGGGTGGCACGGAAGCGATTAAAATCGATACTCGTTATACTGGCTCTTTGAAAAAGGCTCGTAATTATATAATGAAATATGTGTCTAAAACCCTTACTGATGATGGTTTTCAATCTATAGACACGTATGATGATTCTGATTTGAAAATACATGTAGTGGACGAGGGCGTCCACTTTAAGATATTCAATGCTGTTTTGTGGCAAATGTCTAAGCATGAT
>JAIORD010000048.1 GCA_021108275.1 Methanococcoides sp. | reverse complement strand
CTGTTGATTTCCTTATTGAACACCTTAATGACCTAATTGAAAACTCACTTAAGACTAATGATCTCTCACGTTCAAATGGATGGGGGGATGTAGAGTTATATTCCGCATTCGGTTCGGAACTTATAGGTGAAAGATTACTAGGACTTCCAATCAGTTTCAAGCACGATAAAATGGGTGGTTATGGTGACCTTTCAAAAGTAGGCTTCCTTTCATATGGCGGATTCTATAACGTGGACCATGAGGGCTATGACCCGACAAGCCCTTCCGGTGAACGTTTCCAGACATCCGGATTTATGAGCAGCTCGTTAGAGTATCATAAATTTGATTCAAATAAGGTCACAGAAAGCGTAAAACATGCCTTCTATGACGATTATGACGGTTACAAGCATCCTTATGAGGGGACTACCGAACCTTTCACAGATTCTGACCGAATCAATTATCAGAATTTCTCTGAGGAGAAATATACTTGGGCCAAAGCTCCGCGTTATGATGGGATTCCCTGCGAGGTGGGCCCGTTATCCCGTCTGCTCATCATGAAAGAGCCACTTGTCACGGGTCTTGTACAAATGTTCCGGGAAAATGGATATTCTCCTTTCAATTGTTTTACCAGAATGATAGCACGCATGCAGGAATTGTTCATTATTACCAATGAAATGATCAAATGGATAACAACAGACCTTGACCCAAATGGAAAATTCCGGGTAGATATTGATATGTCAACGTCCAGTGATTCCAGGGGAATGGGTCTTTGTGAAGCTCCACGGGGTGCATTGGGACATTGGCTTATAACAGATAGCAATTCAAAAGTTGCCAATTACCAGATAGTAACACCAAGTACCTGGAACCTGAGTCCTCGGGACGGTGAAGGAGTACCCGGTCCTCTTGAACAGGCACTGGTAGGGTGCAGGATATCTGCAGTTGATAACTGGCTGGGAGTTGACTTCAGTAATCCGACCGGTATATTGCATGTGGGAAGGTCTTATGATCCCTGTATAACATGCGCTGTCCACACCATAGATCTAACTGGGCAGAACCCTCCCGGTACGTTCAGACTGTTGTGAGAATATTATATTTCATCATATGATCAGAATATACATCGGAGGCCGAAATGTCTGAATTTGATCAGTCTGTTCGCATAATCGGATGTGGAAATATTCTAATGGGGGACGATGGTGTTGGAGTTCGGGTTGTCGAGGCTCTCGAAAAAATGGAGTCCGGTATTCCGGAGGATATTGATATACTGGATGCTGGTGTATGTGGCCTGGATATCCTGACCCTGCTGGATGGTGTTGATAAGGTAATTATTGTTGATTCAATGGTTGGCAGTGGAAGTACGAAAAGAGGTTCAATTCTTCGTTTTGAACTTGAGGACCTTTTGAATAAAGACTATGAACACGTTGGAATTTTTTCCGCTCATGATATATGTATATCTGATATCCTGTCCATTGCTAAACATGTTCAGGACCTTCCTGAGATCATCGTTTTTGGAATCGAGATCGGCGAGGTAAAGGGGTAGCTATCAATGGATCTTAGTCCGGAGGTTCTTGATGCAGTGGAGCGGGTGATTCCGTATATTATTGAGGAAATGGTAGGAACATCTTAAGGCTAAAACACTGAGTGTATTTTCTAAGAGATTTATTCATATTATCTTGAACCAGGTAATTAAAGATGCAAACTCAATGCAGAATGATCAATGTTAGCGGGGTAGTTCAGGGTGTTGGCTTTCGCCCATTCGTATATAATGTCGCAATAGAGA
>JAIORD010000056.1 GCA_021108275.1 Methanococcoides sp. | reverse complement strand
TCTTTATGAAGGCTGTATCTGTGCTGGAATATTAACAGCACGTGCTGAACCTTCCCAATGTCCGCTCTTTGGCAGAAGATGTTCTCCTGAAGATCCGGTCGGGCCTTGCATGGTAAGCCTGGAAGGCACATGTTATAACTGGTACAAATATACACGTAACAAAGGAATATAAAATGCATGAATATTCACTTGCTTGTGAGATATTTGAGACTGTAATTGCAACAGCACATAATAATAAAGCATTGGCAGTAAATTCCATAAAACTGGAAATAGGTAGACTTACACATGTGAACGCGGACCAGTTATTGTTCTGCCTTGATGTTCTATCCCGGGATGGTATTGCCAAAGGTGCAAAGATCGATGTGAATTTCGTATCACCATGTGGAGAGTGTGAATGCGGATACCGGGGAGATGCCGGAGTTTCAGATAACGTTCGTTGTGAAGATCAGCCACCCCTTTATGAATATACAGGACTGACCTGCCCTACATGTGGCAAGTTGCTTCAGCTGGTAGGTGGAAATAATCTCATTATTCAGGCGATAGATATCGAGATATGAAATTAGAAGGAGGTAGTATCAATGCTGATGCACGTAGTAAATATCAACAAAGATGTCCTGAAAGCCAATAATGAACTTGCATATAGTAACAGGAAACTTTTAGTTAAAAACAGAATTTTTGCCATGAACATCATGGGAGCCATAGGTTCAGGGAAGACAACACTTATTGAAGAGGCTATAAATTCGCTCAAAGAGCGTTACAGAATAGCGGTCATTGCGGGTGATGTGGTAGCACAGATGGATGCATCCCGTTTTGAAAAACTTGGTGTGAGAACTGTAGCTGCAAACACCGGACGTGAATGTCATCTGGACGCTAAACTTGTCGAAAGGTCATTAGCAAATATAGATCTGGAAGATATTGATATTCTGTTCATTGAAAACGTAGGGAATCTCATCTGCCCTGTGGACTATAAACTTGGTGAACACCTCCGTGTTGTGGTCGTAAGTGTAAGTGAGGGAGATGATACTGTTTTGAAGCATCCGATGATATTCAGGACCTCTGACCTTGCCATCGTGAACAAAGTGGACATCAGTGAAGCTGTATCTGCTGATCCTTCAAAAATGAAAGCTGACATTGAGCAGTTAAATCCATCAATACCCATACTGCTAACCTCTATAAATGACAGGATAAGCATTGACAGATGGATAGAGTACATCGAATCGTATCTTAAATAAATATGTTCTTATTTCTGATAGTGAGGATCATGTCAAAAGATAAAATCATAAGGATGGAACACGGAGCAGGCGGAGAGGCAATGCAAACACTGATACGTGACGTGATCCTCAACAACATAACTAACAGATCTGCGGGGCTTGTAGGGCTTGACGATCTCGATGATGGTGCAACGATAAACATCGCAAGTAACATTCATGATAGTAAGAGATCTGATGAGATCGTGATAACCACAGACAGCCACGTGATAAAACCGCCTTTCTTCCCAGATTCCAACATTGGTAGGCTTGCTGTTTCAGGCACTGTTAATGATCTTGCAGTAATGGGAGCTGCACCTCTTGCCCTTACATGTGCAATAGTCGTGCCGGAGGGATTTGAGCTTGATTCTTTTGAGAAAATAATCAGATCCATGAACGCAGCTGCAGAAGAGGTGGGTGTTCCCATCATAACAGGTGATACAAAAACGGTAGATAGAAACGGACTTGACTCCATCATAATCAATACTACAGGTATCGGGATCGCGGATGAAGTGATAAGGGACTGTGGTTTATGCCCTGGTGACAGAATAATCCTTACAGGCACCATAGGTGATCACGGAATATCACTTCTGGCCCATAGGGAAGGATTCGATCTTAACACTGATCTGGTATCTGATGTAGCTCCCTTATGGAATATGATAAGGTCAGTTATTCCAATACGAACTATCGAAGGCAAACCTGCAATATCAGCCATGAAAGACCCGACACGTGGTGGACTTGCCGGTGCACTGAACGAAATAGCTCAAAAAAGCGGAACAGGGATTATTATTGACCAAAAGGACCTGCCTATAAAAGGATCAGTATCATCTGCCTGTGAAATGCTTGGCATCGACCCTCTTGAAGTAGCAAATGAAGGTAAAGCGATCATTTGTGTAAAGGCTGAAAATGCAGAAGAAGTGCTATCAATAATTCGTAAGCATGAGTATGG
>JAIORD010000009.1 GCA_021108275.1 Methanococcoides sp. | reverse complement strand
ATCGTCCACCGTATGACATTGTTAGCTATCATTAAATTTATGTTTGAACTTTATCACTTGCTTGAAGTATATATGTCTACCCCACCCCAGGGTCTGGGAGGAGGCGGGTCTCTCCGACCTCCTCCCCAGGGGCAGGCCATGGGTGGCTTCCCCCTTGTCATATAGAGTAATTGATACAAATTGTTGAATATATTAAACCAATTTAAGGAAGAAAAACCCCACACTTAATAACATAAATAATAAATAGGTTAATTTCATTATAAAAATGAAATGAAATCTTTGCAGTGGATTGATTTGGAAATTGCAGTAAATCATATACAGCATGCACTTGAGGATATCAACGAAGATGTATCACCTTTTTTCTTTTTAGTTGGGGCAGGTATTTCGCATCCACCTATTCCACTTGCTTTAGACATAATAGAACATTGCAAGGTTACTGCGGGAAAATACGGCAAAATAAATCCTCCATTAGAAAAACAATCAATAGATAAATATTCTCATTGGTTTCAGCAAGCTTATCCACAGCCAATTCAACGACAGAATTATTTAAGAAATTTGATTGAAGGAAAGGCAATCTCGGCTGCAAACTTCCGTCTTGCCCACTTAATGTTGGAAAAAACAATTACAAATATAGTTATTACTACAAATTTTGACGATTTTCTTTCTCAGGCATTGACACTATTTGGTAAGCAGCACATTGTCTGTGACCACCCCAATACTGTGGAGCGCATTGATACTGAACAGAAGGATATTCAGATCATCCATGTTCATGGAACTCATTGGTTTTACGATTGCTGCAACCTCCAGGGCGAAATTGAAGGGCGTTCACAACCTTCAGGCCATACAACTTTAACGATGGCTGCTTTACTTGATAGAATTCTATCGCGACACTCGCCACTGGTCATTGGATATTCAGGATGGGAAAACGATGTAATAATGACCGCTCTTAAACGTAGATTGCAAAACCCGCTACCGTATAATTTATACTGGTTTTGTTACCGGCGAGACGATGTTGATACGTTGCCCGATTGGTTGAAATATCATCCGCAAGTTTATTTTGTGGGTCCTCCTGTAAAGGAATCCAGCCGCCAGAATGTTGATGAATTGAATGAAAATGGAAAAATTGCGAAAAAGCCAATGAAAGAGGCTATACCTGAAGATGTAAAAGGTTTTTTAGGGAAAAAGGATAATGAATCGACATTACCAGCTCAAAAAGTATTTGATATGCTTATACAGAAATTTGACCTGGAAGCCCCGGAACTCACAACAGATCCGCTTGGATTCTATGCTAAATATCTTTGTCGAACTTTAATGCATGATAATCCTGAAAAGGGAGAATCCGATATTTACTTTATTAGAAGTGTTATTGATAGAATTGAACAAGCTAAGGAAGAAGAAAAGGTAAAACTTGAAAAACCTAAGAAAAAAGAAAAGATGATAAATCATAAAGTTGAGGAATTGAGATATGCTATACGACGTTCACAATACCGCGAGGCTATTAGACTTGCTACCGTAATTGACAAAAGTGAACTTTCTTCACAACAACTCCGTGAGCTTATGAATGCAATGTGGTCGGCAGCAACTGAACTTAATGATAATTACGTTGAAGTGCTTAGCAGCTATGACTTAATTATTAAAATAGCTGATACCTTATTAAAGAAAAAAATCGATGACTCTACTTTACTAGAGTGGATTGCAATAGCTCTGGTTAACAAGGGTTTCACGCTTGGAAAGCTTAATCGTAATGAAGATGCAATTTCTGCTTTTGATGAAGTCGTAAGGCGGTTTGGTGATTCAACGGAAACTGCCATGCAGGAAAAAGTGGCAATAGCTTTAGTAATCAAGGGTTTTACTCTCGGAAAGCTTAATCTTAATGAAGATGCAATTTCTGCTTTTGATGAAGTCGTGAAGCGGTTTGGTGATTCAACGGAAACTACCATGCAGGAAAAGGTGGCAACAGCTCTGTTTAACAAGGGTGTCAAGCTCGGAGAGCTTAATCTTAATGAAGATACAATTTCTGCTTTTGATGAAGTCGTGAAGCGGTTTGGTGATTCAACGGAAACTACCATGCAGGAAAAGGTGGCAACAGCTCTGTTTAACAAGGGTGTCAAGCTCGGAGAGCTTAATCTTAATGAAGATGCAATTTCTGCTTATGATGAAATAGTAAAGCGGTTCGGTGATTCAACGGAAACTACCATCCAAGAAAAGGTGGCAACAGCTCTGTTTAACAAGGGTTTCACGCTCGAAGTTCTAAATCGTAATGAAGACGCAATTTCTGCTTATGATGAAGTCGTAAGGCGGTTCGGTGATTCAACGGAAACTGCCATACAGGAACAGGTGGCAAAAGCGCTGAGCAACATAAAAACTGTTGTTTAACCTCACTTTCCGCAGGTCAAATGAGTATTCGTATTATTTTTCATGATAGCGTTTTT
>JAIORD010000034.1 GCA_021108275.1 Methanococcoides sp. | reverse complement strand
TAGGAGCTTCAGATGGGTAATATAAAACATTCTAAAGCAAAACCGCAGTTTTCTATTCTAATACTTATCACCACTATTGTCTTTCTTCTTCAATTTTCCAAGGCTAGTGCGAGTGAGTATGATATCTGCGTCAATGTACTAGAGGAAATAACAAATCCAGTAAGCGAGTACAACTGTTGGCCCCGTTGGATCAAAAAAAAAATATTGGGAATCCAAATTCGGATTCCAAATCCAAAATGTGCTATCGCACCACATTGCTGCACGCCCGGTCTATGCAAATTGTCACCGGACTGCGGTCTTGCCAAAGTGACATATGAAACAATCGCCTCAGCGGGCGATGTTCACTGCTTTGAAAATATCACCGCATCTGATCTTTTTGATCGCTGGATTAATAGGCAAATTGCCATTGGCGCAGACATCCTTGTAGGTGGGCTATTGACCGAGATATATCCCATCGTGTTTGATAATATTGACTCAGTCGCGCTCATGGGCACCAAATTGCCTCGGCATGTCCAAGACCTGCTCAAGGAGATTATCAGGCCTGTTTACTCTAGTGGCATGAGCGGATATACCTATGACAACGTATCCGACGTTAAGATTATCAATGAAAACAAAAACTTCTTGACCAAGTTCTGGATGCAAAAGGGTGCCATAACACTGGGGCCTGTTGTGGTGCTCGCAGATGATGACTACAACCAGCTGATGGATCCCGCGAGCAAAGTCGATCTTTATAACCTACTATTAGGTCAGAATAGTTCTGACTTCTCAAGTGCACTAAGCACCATGATTCACGAGTTAGTGCACTTTAACCAATACTCTGAGCAGGGCCGCGAAGTCTTTATTACAAACTACCTGCTGAAAAACGCTCCACTAGTGAGCGATGGATATGGGTTTTGTGAGTTCGAGCAGGAAGCGTATGGTTTTGAGGCATTTATTGCCGAATTCCTCGGTGGAGAGTATTGCAGCGATGTAAAGTATGATATTGATGGCAAAATTGATGAATATCTAAATAGACCGCATATTTTATGCCGCCGATTAGAAGACACAGATGGAGATCAACATTACAATCACTTAGACAATTGTCCATTTTCAGCCAATCCTGAACAAGCAGACATCAACGAGAACGGAGTGGGAGACGTATGCGATTTTCAGGCTTGGCTGCCTGCATTGCTCTATCTATTGCATTAGACAGAAACCGTGTTCACTTAGGCTATGCAACTCAAAGACAATCAAGGTGGGGTCATAAAGTTCAGGCGAACCAGAAACGGATGTCAGGCGTCCTTTTGACTGATAAGGTTACAAGTTTTACGATTTTCGTATTGATGTCTCGGACGAGAGTGTTAGCTCTCTTGCCTATGTCAAGAACGAGTTTGGTTATAGCCTTTATCTTCTGTAGCAGGAGTATATCTCGCAAGCGTTTGGGTTAGGAGTGTTAGGGAGTGTTGTTCAAAGAGACCCGCTGTTCGCTTGGATAGAAACAAGCTGAGGTACACCAAATTGAATGAAAGGAAATAGTAATGATGATGAGACAAAGTTGTTCCGTTTTTGTGTTCGCAACTGTGTGTTTGGTTCTTGCTGGAACTGCACATGCGGGTGGTACGCAGGCAAGGGGTACGGCACAGGTAAAGAGTGTATATGTTGATTATCAAGGTGAGGCTAACATAGTCTTTGTTGACGAGATGTCAGCAGCAGGAGATGATTATACGTGTGGAAATGATAAGCTCGACAGAGTTGCTGTAGACCCCAAGACAGAGACCGGAAAGGCAATGTATAGCATGGCTCTGGCTGCATTTGTCAGTGGAAAGAGAATATCAGTAGTAGCAAGTGGTGAATGCACGATAAAGCCTGATGTATTCGACGTCTGGTATATGTATATTATTGACTGATTGGAGCGTGGGATCCGAGAAGCCTGGAAGCCAGAAACTGATTGAGGAAATTCCAAAGAGGGAGATTTGAAATGAAAAAGGCAATTATTTGTTTGACAATGATGAGTTTTCTTCTGCCGAGTCTTGGTTATGCCTATGACGGCATGGTTGTGGGAACGCTTAGGACAGTAGTAGTGAAGTCCAACGTGTCTTCTCAGGCGCTTGTTGTGAGACTGGAAGGTTTCCCTGAGCTTTGTGGTACCTCGATAACGAAAGCTATTCTGGCTGAGGATGCTCCTGCATGGAAGGCAGTATTCAGTGTGGCGTTGGCAGCATATGTCTCAGGCAAGAAGGTGCAAGTTACTTCAGATGATGTCGGGGGTCAATGCGTAATCAGGCAAATACGATTGGATACATCCTACTGACTTTCGAATGACATAAAAACATGTCTTTGGTAACAGGTTGGGTAGAGGGGAGGTTGTAGCTAAGCTGCGTTGATCATTGAGATTAATTGTATATTTCAGCCAATAATGTAAATTTGAAAGAAAGAGGACAAAAAAATGAAGAAAGTGCTGATTCTGTTTGCCGTCGTCTTTATCCATTTTATGTCCAGTGAGGCTTCCGCGTATGAAAACAGGAACGTCGCAGTTGGAAAACTAATTTGGGTTGGTACAAT
>JAIORD010000039.1 GCA_021108275.1 Methanococcoides sp. | reverse complement strand
TCAGCACCACATACAGCCACAGATAACAACGATATGTTCGATTCAGGAACACTTGCCAAAGGAGAATCATTCATTATGACCTTTGAAGAGGCAGGAACTTACGACTATATCTGCACCATTCATCCATGGATGGAAGGAACCGTAATAGTTGAAGCCTGAACACCTGATTTGAAATATATAGATACTAAAAGATTGACTTTTCTCAAAGAACTGAGGGGAACTCCCCTCTAATTTTATTTACAGGGATCTGTACCCTGGTTAGCAATTCATCTTATGGGACTTCTGCAGGGTCATTGAGGTAGATGGAACGTGCAGGACTAAAGGGTCGTTTAAAACCATTTGATATTTGATATTTGATATATTATTTTTGAAAAAGCAAGATATGGGGTACCTGATACTTTTAGCTATAAGTATTAGAAATTTGTATTTCGTAAGTTCTTGAAGTTCGAATTTAATACCCCGCACGAAAATATAGGGTATATATACAACGTAGAAAAAGTGTACACTATCAAAAAGCACTTAGATTATTTATCTTCTATTACTTCAAAGCTTCAAAAGTCCCATAATAGAGGAAGTGTCCTTAGTTAAAGAGGATGTGAATTAAATATTTCCAGATCATTCAGTATCAATGTGACAAAAAGAAAAAAAGATGCGAATGAATACGAATTACCCGGAATTCAAAAAAACGCCCTGGATAATTGGATAACGTTAAATATACTGCCACAAAAAATACCAAATGATATTTACGCCAGTTATGCACTTAAACTTCTTTTTGAACAAACACCAGATGGTTTCTTCATCACAAATAAGCAGTTTAAAGAAGCGATGGTCAGATGTGATTTCTCACCTGTAAATAAAAATAAATTAAATTGGGATTTTCGAGTTTCTCTAAAATCTCCAGAGTTGAAATGATCTAAATGAGGTTATAAACCTAACATCTATTAAAAAAGCTTATCCAATTTTCCATAATAAAGAAAAACAGGCACTTAATCAATTCAATATCACACCTTTTATGCAGCAAAATCCTGAGTTTCTTCCTGAGATCCTTGGAGATCTGATGAATGCCTACTATGGAGGATGGTGTGAATGCAGAAGACCCACTGAACGAGATGGTATTGTTTGAAAAAGGCAATGCTTTGAGTGGACTGAAACGTGATGATGAAACAATAGAATACTATGATAGAATTCCAGAAATTAGTCCATATGCTGACGAAGTCCGATTAATGAAGGACAAACTTCTCAAAAGGAAGAGGTAACTCAATCCTCAAGTGGAAAGAAGTACCTTCCCCTGTCAAACCTAATGGGAAGGCACACTATCTAACCATAATGAAGTGGATAATTCAGGAATAGTTGGAAGTGATAAACACTCATCAAAACGCATTCTAGCATGGGAAATTACTTGCTCATCAGGGTTTGTACAGTCTATGATGTTTTTCTGTTCTACCATTTCAATCATCTCCAATTTGATCTGATTTGCCGTTTGGGATCTTCTTTTTTGACTTAGCGTCCTCATATCTCGGATGCTGTCTTGAAGTGCATTTTTGCAACTTCGTGTAACCTATCCCTGCCATACTTTTCAATGAACTTTGCACCAACCTTCTTAACCTTATCCGATGCACCCTTTGGGAATGTTCCGATATACTTCTCGTTCATTTCCTGTATAGCCTCAAGGAAAGCCACACGTGCAAGAATTGATGCTGCAGCCACTGCAATTGATTGTTCTTCTGCTCGGGGTATCTGAACAGGCTTCTCATCGATGTTCCATTTGAGAAGTTCATCCTCGACCATGCTGTCGTGATATGAAAATTTGTCAATTATGATGCTATCGCCCCGCTGGTATAGGTCTCTGATCGCACTTACATGGTTTACGGTAAGCATAATGTTCAGGTTCTGAAAATTTTCATAGCATTTATTGTATGTAACTGGTTCAAGGATCTTCACTGAGAACATATCAGCTGAAATTGAGCTCTTTATCTGTTTTGCAATAGAAATGTTCTGAGTATCAGTCAACTGTTTGCAATCCCTGACACCGAACCCCTCAAGAATTGATTCAATTTTTGGAGTGGTCTTTACTGCAGCTACCACAAGAGGACCAAAGAAATCACCCTTACCTGATTCATCAGAGCCAATTACACTATGTCCACTTGCAACAGGCAAATCTATAGATGATGTTAACTTTTCTTCAGGAATTGAAATATTCTTATTTGTAGGTGAAGGTACTGCAGTTTCTATGAGTGCAATACGTATTTCTTCTGCTTCAGGTGATGTATCTAACTGTGATAGGTCAACTTTTATTCCATTCTTTCCGTTATATATTCTAATTACGCGAGAAAACTGGTTCTTTGATACGCTAAACTGAATTCCATAATTAATTTTTTTTGGTGAATCTATGTTAAACCTTGGAGTAAGGATTGATCTTATCTCATTGTACTTGTCAATTGTTTTCATCTTATTTTACCTTATTATTATTTATTAATTCTAAGTCTGATATTTTCATTCGGCTCTTATTCCTTGTTCCCGTATATCAAATGGATACATAACCTTGTTTACA
>JAIORD010000036.1 GCA_021108275.1 Methanococcoides sp. | reverse complement strand
TCTGATTCACTGCCTCACCGTACTTTTCATGGTACGGTAATAGATAATATGTTTTTAAACTATTAATTGATTTTGATATACAACCTGGTAACAAATAAGGATCTGACTTTGTCTAGGTCTTCTTTCCTAAAACCGAATGATCCTATATATATTTAATCATAATAGGGTCCATGTGTATGTTTCCAACAAAAAAAACAAGAATATGAATATATTCTGGTTAACAAGTACTTAATATTTTGATGTAGTTGTACAAGTAACTAAAAAGCAATACTAACTTTTAATAATCAAATAAGAGATGTTTTCCACGCGACAATAAAAGAAAGGACCTTACATAGAAATGTTCTAATTATTAAGAGGCTCAATGCAGGCAAAAAATGAAACACAGGTTCCACCAAAAACAGATGATCATGAAATTGGGACGATTCTTCACCATGTTGGTAATAGGAACATCCTGATCCTTGGGCTAATTGTTCTATTCATAGTTTCATGGTCAATTCTACTTTATTACCATCCTCCGGGAGAAATCGTCGAAAGGCTGGGAGTACGCAACGTTTACATTTTTGTCTTCCTGCTGGCTATGATCGGTGGAGTTTCCACATTAACCTCCACTACATTCTACACTGCTTTGATCGCAATATCTCTGGGAGGGGTAAATACGATCGGTATCGCATTAGTTGCAAGCCTGGGTCTTACTTTTGGAGATCTGGTGTTCTATTATCTGGGTACAAAAAGCAAACAATGTGTTAAGGGAAAATATGCAGGCACTATATTTCGCCTGACAAAATGGATGGAACAGATAGATGACAGAATAACCATGCTGCTGATCTTCTTTTACTCATTGACCCCTCTTCCAAGTGATGTGATCGCAATAGCCCTTGCAATAGCTGGATTTCCATTCAGGAAAATGATCGTTCCGTTGATTGTGGGTAATTTTACACTTATCTTTATGCTCGTGGAGATCTCGAAATTGGGATATAGTTTGATCTGAATGGGTTGAAAGTACTGACAAAACATTCATTCTGAATGCTCATACAAGGAAGGTTCCAGAGAAAGAGGTCTGAATGTCCTTGGATCCATGAAAAAAGAATTTTCACAGTAGCTGCACATAGTCTTAAGATCTGTCCCTTCAATAATTACTTTTTCTATCTCTTCCTGAGGTGTTATGTACTGCGTCATTTCCTCTCCGCAGTGAGGACATTTTATTTTCAGCCATTCCAGGTTGGTGAGTTGTCTTATGTCCTTTATGACCGCTCCCAGTGCATTTTCATAGTTATTCTTGTAAAAACGGATGGCTGGCATGTGGCTTATTAAAACCGGAAGTTTCTCTCCGTATTCTAACAACGGAATCATCAACTGATCCGTGCCCACAGCTAGGCCTATCTCCTGGTTCACTTTGGGTGACAATAATCCATCCATTGAGAGAATGACGATCACGCAGTCCGAATGACGAATACCAAAGCTGAGAAGTTCTGCCTCGGAGAGCGATTCGGTCTTTTTGAGCGAAGATGAAAAGCTTTCCAGGTTCACTGCCCACAATGCATCTTCCAGTTCCTGGGCCAGGCCTTTGTCCTTTTCAGAGTGGGAAATATATATTCTGTTTATCATGGCTATAAACCTCCAAATTTCCTCTGCTTTTTCCAAGAACATTACATGTAAGCAATGATCTCAGCTTTTAAAACAGAGGTCTTTACCCCATATCTGATATCTTGATCAATCTTTCTTATCCCGTGGCTTTTTGCTTGGCTCGGGATATGGAACGGGTTCAGGTGAAGGCTCTGGTTCCGGTTCCGGATTAGGCAGTGGCTCTGGCTGAAGTGATGAACTATTCTCTTCTTTTTGCAAATTATATACCCCCTATGGTCAATTAATAATTTGAGACCCTTTCTACTTAAGATTATACTTTAATATAAATGGGGCGATAGTATAGTTAGCTGTTTTCAAATATATTCAGAAATCCTACAATTAATTTCCTAAGTAAATGGCATCTCTCTTTATAGACATTGAGCTGGAGTCCTAACTTGTTCTGGATATCGATCCAAAGCCAATATCTCAAGCCATGATATGCCAATAAGGCAGAGTTTTTTCGACATCTCTACTCATCAAAATAATAAATTGTTGTGCGACATCTATAAATCTTACTCTTAGCAAACTATTTGCAATGTCTGATAGACAATTGCTTCCAGCCAATCAGCTGAAAGAAAAGCTTTCAGAACCTGCAATGGACATAAGGTATCTTCTCTCCAGAGGATATAAGAGAAAGAGTGCAATTACTTTTGTAAGCAACCATTACCTATTGACAGAACCGGAAAGGCATATACTCACAAGACTTGTTTTCTCACCTAAAAGAGCAGACCACCGCAACAAAAAGAAGCTCGGATGCTCTCAATTAAAAGGATGTGATGTCTTTGTTGACGGCTATAATGTCCTGATAACCATAGAGACTGCACTCAAAAATGAACCCCTATGGTTTGCAGATGATGGATTCCTGCGGGATACAAGTGGAATATTCAGTAATCACAAGATCACGGATGCTACTTGCATGGCAGTTGATGAGATGCTCTCAACACTCTCGATTTTGAAAGTAAGGTC
>JAIORD010000058.1 GCA_021108275.1 Methanococcoides sp. | reverse complement strand
GGATGCTGGACCATCACGAACTCCATATGATGCTTCATGCAAATCCTGACGGCCGCAAGCAGGCGGAAACCGGAATATCATGGCGCAAAAATACCAACCAGACCTACTGCAGCCCTACCAGCAATTACCGCGGAGCAGATCTTAACCGGAATTTTCAGTTTAAATGGAATTGCTGCGGCGGCTCAAGCGACTCTCCGTGCGACCCGACCTATCATGGTCCCTATGCCGCATCAGAGCCGGAGACCAATGCCGTGCAGGACTATGTATTTGCACAATTTACAGATCAGCGCGGTCCTGATGACACCGACCCTGCGCCACTTGACGCCACCGGGCTCTATATCGACGTCCACAGTCACGGCCGACTGGTCTTGTGGCCCTGGGGCTGGATAGCCAACCCGTCACCCAATGCCACACAGCTTCAAACACTGGGCCGGAAGTTCGCTTACTTTAACGGACACGAGCCCAAACAGGGGTATGGTCTCTATCCTACAGATGGAACCACCACAACGTTTACCTATGGGGAGCTGGGGATCGCATCCTATACCTTTGAACTGGGCACAGAGTTCTTTGAGGACTGCTCCTACTTTGAAAATAGCATAATGCCTGGCAACATGCCTGCGCTTTTGTATGCCATCAAGGTTGCAAGGACCCCTTATATGACACCGGCCGGACCTGAAGCCATTAATTTAGCCCTCGACATTGGCTCAAGCGTACCCTCCGGAACCACTGTCATCATAAGCGCTACGATGGATGACACCCGTTACAATAACAGTAACGGCACCGAGCCATCGCAAAACATAGCCGCGGCAGATTACTATGTGGATGTGCCACCTTGGGTTACAGATCCTACGCCGGTTGCAATTGCTATGTCCCCATCAGATGGAAATTTAGACAGCACCGTAGAATCTGTTGAAGCTGCCATTGATACAACCGGATGGGATGAAGGGCAGCATATCATCTTCGTCCGCGGGCAGGACGCAGACGGCAACTGGGGCGCTTTCAGCGCCATTTTTCTGGTTATCGAGAACCAGCCCTGTAACGATAGCAGCGAATGTGACGATGGTCTGTTCTGCAATGGCGCCGAAACCTGCGTGGACAATATCTGCCACCCGGGAACCGATCCGTGTCCGGGCCAGCAGTGTAACGAAGACTTCGACCAGTGTGTGGCCGCTCCGGTTTTCGAAGATGATTTCGAGTCCGGTAACGCCCAGGGGTGGAATTTGTATGCGTCCGGCAGCACTGCCAGCACCGGGGACTGGGTGATCGGCGATCCCATTGGCACGGTTTCAGGCAGTGACCAGGCCCAGCCCGAGAATGCCTATGCAGGCACCGGATGTATCTTTACTGCGCAAAACAGCTCTCTTGGCGTTGATGACGTGGATGGCGGCGTGGTCTATCTGGTATCGCCGGTCATCGATCTGAGTGGTGCCGATTCCGCTGAGCTGGAGTATGTGCGGTGGTTTTACAACCGGGATACGGGCGAGGATTCGGGTGATTTCTTCGTAGTCCAGGTCTCGGATGACAACGGAACCAACTGGATCGATGTGGAAACGCTCGACACCAGCCAGAGTGCCAATACCTGGACATCGAAGGCCTTTACGTTGGAAAGCTACATCACTCTGACCAGCACTGTTCGGGTGCGCTTTGGGGCCGCAGACGGTCCCTCAACAGGCAATATCATCGAAGCCGCACTGGACAATGTGAAGGTATGGGCTTATGGCGGCTGCGAAACCAATGAGGACTGTGACGATGGCTTTTACTGCAATGGGGCCGAGACTTGTGACAGCGGTAGCTGTCAGGCCGGCAGCAATCCTTGTCCGGGGCAGCTTTGTGACGAGGCAGGTGACACATGCGTGGACTGCCTCGGAGACGGTGACTGTGACGACGGGGTGTACTGCAATGGGGCTGAGCTCTGTGACAACGGTGTCTGTCAGCCCGGCGTAAATGTGGATTGTAATGACAGTATCGCCTGTACCACTGATTCGTGCAATGAAACCACCGACACATGTGATAACATACCTGATGACGGGTTATGCGATGATGTCCTCTTTTGTAACGGGGCAGAAACCTGTGATCCGGTGCTGGGTTGCCAGCCGGGTAGCGATCCTTGCCAGGAGCAGTACTGCGACGAGGCTGGGGATATATGCTATGAATGCGAAACCGATCCGGACTGCGACGACGGCCTGTTCTGCAATGGGGCCGAGACTTGTGACAGCGGGGCCTGTCAGCCGGGCACACCGCCGGATTGTGATGATGGCATAAGTTGCACGGACGATTCGTGCAACGAAGGCACAGACTCGTGTGACCACGCAGCGAATGATGGCCTTTGTGACAATGGATTGTTCTGCGATGGGACTGAGACCTGCGATGCGGTGCTGGATTGCCAGCCGGGTTCACCGCCTAATTGCGATGACGGCGTGGGTTGCACGGACGATTCGTGCAACGAGGACACCGACTCGTGTGATAACATAGCGAACGATGGCCTTTGTGACAATGGATTATTCTGCGATGGGACTGAGACCTGTGATGCGGTTCTGGATTGCCAGCCGGGCACATCGCCTAATTGCGATGACGGCGTGGGTTGCACGG
>JAIORD010000015.1 GCA_021108275.1 Methanococcoides sp. | reverse complement strand
TGAGAAAAGCCACAACTTCTTTTTCAAGAGAATCGGTGAGCTTTCTTTTGAGTTCGATTCGATTTGATTCTTTCATCACGCCACCTTGATTTTACCTGTGACAACATCATTAATCAAAGTTTTGCGCAGTTCTTTAAGTTTGTCAATCTGGGTGTTGATAGTTTCGATAATGCGGTCAATGTGGGCGGTTTTGGTGTCAAGGTAATCTGCGATGGCTTTTTGTTCGGAGAGTGGTGGTACTGGTGTTAGTGAATCCGCTATTGCTGATTGTCCAAGTCCAACCCGCGTAATACCTTTTGCAGATATTACAAAACGAAATCCATAACTTTTAGATTGAAACAGCCTAAATAAATAATATCCTAAAAGCATTTTTTCTTTTGTTCTGAATTGTGCTAAATGATAACCACAAAGAACACCTCCGAGCGTTTCAGTTGCCAGCGCAGGTATAGCAATATCATCGCACGTTTCAGAATCCTTTGTTATCAACACATCACTTTTCTTGATTGTAAATCGCTTGATTTCAGACTCATCGGCGGTTGCCTGCATAAAGTCTAGCGATGAGTTAATAAACTCATTTTTATAAACATCAACATAATTGCATAACTTCATAGAAATCTCGTTTTCATGGGATTTTTTATCGACGTTGCTATTTTGAATTGTTGTTAACTCTTTCAGCCTTTTCAGCTCCCAATGCTCTGGTATTTCCCCTATCCACTCAACCCCGCTATCTTTCATCGCCACGGTTTTATCCAAACCACGGGTGACGGTTTCGTTAATAAGGGATTGCTTGAGCTTGCCATATTGGGTCGCCTTCTGGGTGAGCAGGTCTACTTTGCGATCAATCTGCGCGGTTTTGGTATTGAGGTAGGCGGCGATAGCTTGTTGTTCTAGAAGAGGCGGAATAATTGATATTAGTTTAGCAATATTGAAAATGGAAATCCTAGGTAAACTCGCACCTTTAACGTAAATGCGAGCCTGATAACGCATAATAGGTGATGATAAAAAATAGCAAAGGTAGAAAGAGTTACTCATTTTCAAATTTGGCCGAACGATAATAAAAGAAGAACCAACCACAATATTTCTATCTTCATCTATCACTGCTGTTTCAGATATAGTTCCATCTTTGCTATATAAAACGTCATATTTTTTTGGCTGACATCCATTAAGAACCAATTTTTTGTAATCAATATAAGAAGTAAATAAACAATTCTCAAAATCCAATATTCCATTATTAAGATTTACTACTGTTAAAAAAGGATAGTCATTTGATGATAAATCTGGTGATGTATGAGCTCCATCAGTTATTTTTGTGCAAAATCTTTTAAGATGAGATATTTTCCAATGCTCCGGCACTTCGACCAACCACTCAAGCCCACTATCTTTGTAAGCATCATATCGCTTCATTACAACCTTACTCATACTCCCCTCCAGTAGTCAACAATCGCACCTCTCTTAATATCTATGCCTCCAACTCTTTAATATGAGGGGGAAAAAGCTTGTATCTGCTGGTAAAAATCTGTTGATTAAAAGGGTTTGTAAAAAAGGTCGCAGATAGTGCGACCTTTTGCTGGAGACCTTCAGATTGGTCGCAGTTTATGCGACCTTTGTATGTTACATAACAGGTTCTAAAATACTTCAGACTGGTAACCGAAAATCCTTTCCCGAATTTAAGAGTCAGTTTCTCTGAAAGTTTCTTAAGTAAATTATCACCATAAAGGGCACGCTCTCTTCCAGCCTGCTGTTCCTCTACAATTTCACGTCCGATACACCAATATGCAATTACCATTTCACTGTTTACTGTCCGAATGACAGTTGACCGCGCCTCTTCTATTATTGAAACAATGCGAGAGAAAATATCCCCCTGATCAGACTCATGAATAACTGGCGTTATATCACTATTACCACTCATAACACAAGCCCCGCTTCCAACTCCTTCAACTCACCATCAAGCACATCAATCTCAGCCAGAATATCCGCCACTTCGCGTAGTTTCTCTGGCTTGTAGAAAATCTTATTGAAATTCAGCTCCACACCCACCACATTTTCTAAATAACTAAACGGCTTGGTGATGTATTTCGCCATAAAGTCTGCAATTTCCGCTTGATTAGCGGCTTCGTCTTTATGAAAGGGGATGATCTCATAATCTTTCTGGTAATCCGGCGTGAGCTCAACGCTGATCTCGATGCACTCTGGCTGATTTTTGCTTGCTTTTTTATAGACTGATTTCACCACTATCTTTCCGCAGCCCAGACACTCTTTTTTACCATTCACTTCTTTGATCAGGGTTTCCTGCTCGGCATCAAACCAATACTGTGCCATAGCAGTGGTGATAACAAGTGGCTGTTCTTTGTAATCCAGCGATGCAATAAAGGGCTTGATGTCCTGTGCAAAAGCATCGGCTAATGAATCGTATTGAGCGGCATCAAAGGACGTTATCACAAACTCAGTCAGTTCGCGCTCGCCATTGGTAAGTTTGGTTTGTGTAAGTTTTTTATTCTTCTTGCCTTCCCTTAACTTCGATTCATAACTGTTGCCATGTTCATCTAAATTAGTAAGCAGGATGGCCTGTTTGTTGAAATAGAAAAACTCCTTGTCGAATACTCTGCCGTAATCATTATTCTGGTACTTTGTGAGTGTTTCAACAATCTCCAGGCGGCTGGCTTTGTCCACTTCTCTGCGCTTGGAACCTTTGCTCTTTTTCAGCGGCTTGAATTTTTCGCTCGCGTTGATCAGCATCACTTTATCTTTGTGCTCTGGCTGTTTGTTCTTATTTAGCACCCAGAGGTAGGTGTAAATACCGGTGTTGAAAAACTCATCTGTCGGTAACTGG
>JAIORD010000050.1 GCA_021108275.1 Methanococcoides sp. | reverse complement strand
GTGTACATAAGGCCAAAAGGTGTAATAATGCTTTCATAAAAACGTTATTACTTTTTTTTTTTGATAATACGATTGGTTCAGACCATCATCATGTTGGTAGATATTTTATTCAAAAAAATATCATTAAATCATCGATGGCAATTCTAAAAAAGGATGAAGGTGTGGTTTTAACCTACCACATCACTTCTGTTATTTATTCCTGCGACACTCATATTCAAGTAATTATGGTGTCAACTATGTTGTGACCTATTATCAGGAATGTATCGTTCTTGTATGCTTTAAGATAGGTAGCATTAGTATTTACGGGATCTGTTGTAAATCCTATGTCTTCAAAGTGATCTCTCCATACATATGCATAGTCACTATTCATTACCATAGTTACATTGACAGGCACATCTGTTCTTGTCAGAACTGTGTCATTGTGTTCCATCTTCAAAGTGATCACAGAACTTCCTGATGATCCGCCATTACCATTGACCTGCACGAGACCAATAGTGGTTATGTCATCGCCTCCAATAACCGTTGAGTATATCCGGGGGTCAGAAAGCATGATCTTCGACCCGGTATCATACTGTGCCATTACAGCGCCGTTCTCATAAGCTAAGGACTTTTCCTCTTTTATGTATTCTATCTTTCCGATGGGATAATGTGTACTCGTTCCATTATATGTTATGTTCATGAAAGGTGTACTATCGATCCACATTCCTGCCGAATGAAGCTTGAGGTTCATGTTCTTAACAGGGGTCTGGTCAAAAGAGACCATTTTCATGTCACTTTGCATAACAATGAAACTTTGTTCAGCTCCTTGAAAGATGCTTGAATCCATGTTCGATTGTAAAATGGGATAGCCCGTTACATAAATGAAGCTCATTCCTATTACAACCACACCAAACAGAAGTATGAATCCTACTGTTTCAGATACGGCTTTATCTCCTCTATCATTGTCTTCTTGAGTCATAACTGATCATATGCTCCATTTCACCACTCAAGGCAGTTCCGTTAATTGGGACCGTACTCGCGATCCCGCTGATCGTTACATCTACTTTCCTTTGAGATGAGTGAGATCTCACTTCAATTAGCTGGTCTGTAGTAGCCACGTCTGCATTTATTGTATAATATTCATTTCCAATGGTCGTCGGTATCATGTACTTTGTATCGATCCTGCCATTTTCCGGTGCGACAAGGTACATATCGGTGAGGGTGGTGCTCATCATATTCCCTATGTCACTGAATCCCTCTTCGATCACAATATCACTTTGTCTTTCCAGCAAAACATCGTTCACACTAAAATGGATGGCTACGAAGAACATTATGAATATGGATGAATATAACAGATAACCGGTTGTAGAAGATACTCCTTTTTCATTTTTGAAAAATAATCTCATACACTGACCTCCACTATCTCTGGTTCTGAAGAATAGAATGTATTTCCATCATTATAGCTGATGTTCAGCCAGACAATATCACCAAAAGCTGATGTTGAATTGTTCGTCGTGATGTTCGATACGCTTATAGCAACCGTTTGGCCATGTGAAGCATACAGCAAACTTGTCTGGCGGCTAAAATCTTCAATAATAGAAGTAGTGATATCTGGAATTGTCTGATTGGATGACTGGTTTATCTGATGTGCAATATGAACTGCCTGGGATGTAGCATCTCTTGACTGGGATACAAGATCCCTGATATCATCTTTTGGAAATTCCAGGGCATTGTTAGATGAGTGATAACCGGTAACTGTCGCATTGTTCATGAGGGTTACCAGAAAGACCAGGGCAATAGCTACCACAAGACCTGAGAGCAGGATCCACTGCCCCTGATCATTTTCAATTATACGTGCCATGCAGTTAACCTCACTTCTATTACTTTGAGTTCATCATCGGGTATCATCCATGTTCCGCCATAAGAATTCACAGTTGCATTGCTCAACGCTACAAGTCGGTTCGCAGTGATCGAATTCTCTGTGGGAGCGCCATTAAATACAGTGTTTTTAACTACTACACTGCTATTTTCCACATAAGCAAATTCAACATTATACATGAGGTCCGGTAACATTATTGCCAATTGCTTATCAAGTGCCAGAAGTTGATCTTTTCCGTAAGAGGCTTCTGTGCTCGTGTTCCAGCTGGCAACGCATTCTGTCAGGTTATACTCCATTGTAGTATCAGGAGTTACATCGAGTATCACAAGTGCATCATTTATTTTCTGCTTCATCTGCACTTCAAGGAAATTATCTGTCTGAGGAATGATCACCACTGAACTTTGTGCAACAGCCAATACTGTTAGAGTGATCAGAACTGCTGCCATAAGTCCTTCCAGAGTGTATAGTTGTGCTTTATCGTTCATTTCCAGACCTTCACCATCATTTGTGCCAGTTCATAGAACGGTTCTTTGCTAGCTGTGTATTCCACTGCTGGTCCTGCTACAAAGGTAACATTATCGAATTCAATTTCCACAAGGCCCGAATTTCCAAAGACCATTGGATATATTTCCAGACGAAGCGTATTATTGCTCATAATAGGGGATGAATAGTTTTCAAATCCATTGCTACTATTTTTAAGGTAAACAACATAGTCAGTTGATACGTTCAATAGTGTTCCATCCATGGATATATTCTCAAAACTTGAATTTGGCGAGGTCGTCGTAAAGTTGCTGATGTCAATTACCATCTTGCCTTTTTGTGACCCATTTATAGATATTTCCGTGGTGTCTGCAGTTCCATTGGAATAAATTGAATGAGCATCATACTCGACAAATGTGCCTGTTTCCATTAATGCAAGACGCTCTATCTTGAATACATCTACAGAATCTGTATTTACCTCTCCCCTGACAAATAAAGTATCATTCAGTAAGATCGGATTTCCGTCCTGATTGATCGAGATGTTGTAGCCATATCTGATATG
>JAIORD010000023.1 GCA_021108275.1 Methanococcoides sp. | reverse complement strand
AAAATTGGTATATTGATACGTCATCTGTTTTCAAATAGTTAGCAAGATTGTCACTGATACAGATTCCGTCCGAAACTGTGCAAGTATATTTCACAGACTAGCATATTTTTTAGCATATGAATGTAATGCATGAGCTATGCTAAGAGTAGTGTCAGTAGTCTTGAAAAACAGTTATGCTTTTAAAGCGAAAAGCTAATTTGATGTTCTCTTATCAAAAAACCAAAAAGAATATTACTCCACAATGACACATGATTAGCTATGAGTGGGGAAGTGAAATGGCAGCATGTTCCTGTGGATGAGGTTCTTGCATTACTTGAGACTAATAGGGAAGGTCTTACTGCTGAAGAAGCACAACTGCGCCTGTCAAAGTATGGGTTCAATGAAGTCGAGCTCAAGAAAAAAGAGAGTTCTCTTCATCGATTTGCAAGGCAGTTCGCAAGCCCGCTCATATATGTTCTTCTTGCTGCTTCATTTGTGACATTTATTCTTGATGAATATGCGGATATGGCAGTCATTCTTGGAGTTGTTCTTGCCAATGCTGTAATAGGTTTCATTCAGGAAAGAAAAGCTGAAAAAGCACTTGAGTCCCTTGCAAAGATGCTGGTTCCTGAAACCAGTATATTAAGGGACGGACAGAGAATGATAATACATAGCAGGGAACTTGTTGCAGGTGATATCGTACTCATTGAAGCGGGTAACAGAATTCCTGCAGACCTGCGGCTGATGTATGCAAAGAACATGCGCATAGACGAGTCAATGCTTACCGGTGAATCCACAGCTGTGGAGAAGAACATCGATCCTATCGAAACCAAAAACCTTTCACTTGCAGAGCAGAAGAACATTGCTTTTGGGGGCACACTGGTAACTCAGGGAAGCGGTCTTGGAATTGTGGTTGCTACGGGTTCCGAGAGTGAGATAGGAAAAATATCTGAACTTATCAGTAAAACAAAGAAGATCTCCACACCGCTTGTCAGGACTATCGACCAGATGGCAAAAACACTTGCCATTGTTATCATCGGCCTGGCAATATTGACATTCATCATTGGAAAGCTCAGGGGATTCGATGATCTGGAAATATTCTTCGCCTCCGTAAGCCTAGCAGTTGCAGTTATCCCGGAAGGCCTACCCGCACTAATTACCATCTCCCTGGCATTCGGAATAAAACGTATGGCATCACGAAATGCTATAATACGGACCATGCCGGCTGTTGAAAGCCTTGGTTCAGTCACGGTAATTTGTTCTGACAAGACCGGTACGCTTACCAAGAACGAGATGACGGTCAGGAAGATCTACACTTTGGAAGGGAAGTTCGATGTCACCGGTGTGGGATATACTACAGAAGGCGACTTTGAGCTTAAAGGGGAGAAAACTGAACCTTTTGAACATCCTGCATTGATGGAAACACTCAAAGCCGGAGCACTCTGTAATGATGCTTATTTGAAAGAAGAAGGTGGCATCGATGGCGATCCAACCGAAGGAGCACTTCTTGTATCTGCCTCTAAAGCCGGAAAATTCTACATGCCAAGAATTGATACCATACCTTTTGAACCTGAAGAAAGGTTTATGGCAACCTTGCACCAGGATGAAGAAAGAAATAGCTGGATATATATGAAAGGGTCCCCTGAAAAGTTGATAGAACTTTCCAGCCACCAGTTCGATGGGAAAGAACTGTCACCTATCGATCCGGAAAGCTTCCTTACCGCTGCAGAAGAAATGGCATCCGAGGGACTGCGTGTCATTGCAACAGCTTATCGGAAACTGGAACATGGGAAAAAAGAGCTCGTAGCTGACGATACAAAGGGCCTCATATTCCTTGGGTTGCAAGGAATGATCGACCCTCCAAGGGAAGAGGTGAAAACGTCCATCTTCAAGTGCAATAATGCCGGCATCAGGGTGATAATGATAACAGGAGATCATATCCTTACAGGCCACACAATCGCCAGACAACTAGGCATACGAACTGACGGTGCCTTATCAGGAAGCGATATCCAGGGAATGTCAGATGAAGAACTCACAGACGCACTGAAAACGGTATCGGTATTTGCAAGAACATCTCCTGAGGATAAATCAAGAATTGTCGGTCTCCTTAAGCAACAAGGCGAGGTTGTAGCAGTAACCGGTGATGGTATCAACGATGCACCGGCACTTAAGAATGCCGACATTGGTGTCGCCATGGGCAGATCAGGCACCGAAGTCGCAAAAGAAGCATCTGATATGGTGCTTGCAGATGATAATTTTGCATCCATTGTAAATGCAGTTGAAGAAGGAAGGAACGTCTACAGCAAGATACAGAAGGTCATACTCTGGACCCTGCCTACAAATGCAGCAGAAGGATTGGTAGTGCTGGCAGCTGTTGTTCTTGGACTAAGGAACCCACCATTGCTTCCACTTCACATCCTCTGGATCAATACGATTACTGCATTAGGCTTGGGAGTTTCTATTACAATGGAACCGATGGAAAAGAAACTCCTGAACAGACCTCCACGGCCACCAAAGGAACCACTTCTTCTGCCAGTTATAAAACAAAGGATAGTCACAGTAGCATTATTGATGGTAACTGCCACATTCCTGCTATACTTCTTTGGGTTGACCCATAACGGTAGGGATAGCAACACCGCCCAGACAATGGCACTCAATACGATCGTATTCTTTGAGATATTCTATCTCTTCAACTGTAAATCCATCCATGAGAATGTATTCAGAGAGCTGTTTTCGAACAAGTTCATGCTAATGGGCATCGCACTTGTGCTGTCTCTCCAGGTATTCATTACATACAACCCTACAATGAACGCGATCCTTAAGACAAGCCCCATTGATCCTGTGGACTGGATAGTAATAGTAGTTACCGCAAGCTCGGTCTTCTTCCTGATAGAGCTGGAAAAATATGTAAAAAAGAAAAGGAAAATGAATTGATCAATTAATTCGATAAACTACTTTGTCTTTGAAGCTCTAAACTTTAAAATGTGGACTGATGATGCGAT
>JAIORD010000049.1 GCA_021108275.1 Methanococcoides sp. | reverse complement strand
ATGGAAGTTACAAGGCTTGTGAGGACAACACAACATGGAGTGGAGGAGGAGATCTCATTGCTGAACTAAAGTTGGGGGGCTTGGTTAATGCAGAAGTTCCCAAGGTCATTATACTCAAGGGAGAGATAGCAGGTTCGACTATCGTAACTGAAAAGCTCAGAACAGAATTAACAAACTTGAAGATTACAACTAATTGGGGCGGGCTAACGGCAAGCGGGAATGTGACAATCCTAATAAGAAAAAGGAAAATTCTAAATTTTGAAGTAAGCAGAACCTGTTTTGAGAAGGATAATCTTTCAACAGTAACGATTGCCCTTCCTTCTCTGGAATAAGAAAGATGTATGAGAGGAATACCTAATATGAATACAATACAAACAACAGGCATTAAATATACCATCACTTCCATGTTGTGCTTAACTATTTTTTTTATAAATGGGATTAGCTATGCTGAGGAAAAGAAGTACCCCATGAAAGTGACGATTATAACCAGAGACCAAGCAAAATATGACACTCCTGAAAATACCCTTTCCGCTATACGTTCTGCTTTGGTAAATGAAGACCTCGAATGGTCAGATGAAACATTAACTCAAGAATCACTAGAAGAACAAAGGAGACTTCTTGAAAAGGCCGGCATTGATCCCAAAGTTGACTTTAATTTGGAAAAAGATGTAAAGGATACTTTCATAATTGATAAGATAGAATACAAGGATGCTGTTGTGTTAATAGTTGAGGATCAAGATAAAGACGGTAGTATTATTAGGATGCCCTTTACATTTGTGCAGGAAAATGGAAAGTGGAAGATGACCAATAAATTTTCCGGTGACGAAGAACTGCACGAGTATCTGGATTATATCAAGCCTGAAGAAATCATATCCTCTACCATAAAAATCAATCCCAACAGATGGAACCTCAACTGGTACAACTGGATAAAAGAACATATGGAGGAAAAAGAGTGGATCAGGCATTTTGCCGAAAAAGTCACCATCCTCTGCATGATAGCCGACCTTAAGGACAATCAAGGGAAACCTTATAGTGTAAAAGAAATAGTCCCTGAAACAATTCTATTCAATTACCTGCTGCCACCCCAGCCCTGGAGGTTTAATAGTGAGGAAAAGGTCGCTTTAATTGTAAAATCAAAAGAGAATCGCTACTTTAAGAAAAGGAAAGGCTTTAAAGAGTGGCAGAACAGAAGCAGGTTATTAAAGAAATACAAAAGCCCTGTGCTGCTGGTTAAATTCAACAAGTTTAAGGCCATGGAAACCCTTCCTGAGATGAGCCCCGGAAAGGAATATGAGGTAATCATTTCAGGTGAGCTAAAAAACGGAAAGCGATTCAAAGGAACAACCAAGATCATAATAACCGGGTGGAATGCGAAACACAGGTGGAAATGGAATCACCCAGATTGGCTGAACTCAGAAAAAGATATAGATAACTGGTGGAATAAAGAAAATGACTTTGAGGATTGGTGGAAAAAGACAATAAAAAAGCAAAAGCGACAAAACAACAGAAAAGAAAAAGGTGATAGCCGCTCATAAAAAAAAGATGACTGTTAAGTTATTTACTTATTTATGGACGTCCCACATTCCGGATTTGTAAGTACAGTCGGTAGATTTTTAGGCCTTTTGGCTCTTTGTATATTCCCGAAGTCCCCCAGATCTCTATTCAATACTTGTTTATAAAGAAAAACAACAGCATTGAGTGCTTGATTCTGGGTACTTGCGGCAACATTTCTCTTTACTGCAAGGTATGATATGTATTGCGAAATCTCCCTCTCTCCCATATCCTTGGGATGTCTTTTGCCATTAAACAGTATAAATTTCCTGATCCAATTTGTATACGCCTGTTCTGTACGAATCGAATAATGCTTCTTCCTTATTATGTGACGTACCTGATCCAACAGTTTCATTTTTAACTCCATGTTATCATCAATAATCAATGGCCTTTAAATATTGACAAATTGTTACTGATATGCAAAATAAAATCTAACCACATTATGCCCTAATCGGAATTTGTGAAATATCAGTCATGTTGCAACTTATTGTCATACATCTTTTTATATTGCAACACTTTTTATACTCTTAGACGCTTTTTTCAAGATCAATATATGGCTTGATCACATTATTATCGCATAATATCATTAAGGTTAGAAAATTTATAAAAAAAGCACTATGCGGGAAAACAGTCGCATATTAAAAATAGGCTGTATTTTAGCCGTATTTGACATTTCAATATAAAACAATGTTAATATTAATATATTGTATTGTTTATACATTATGATTTTACGGTAGCAATTAGTCGTAATTAGCTACAGCTATTAGGCCGTCTAATCTATGTTAACCACCAGAATCTAAGTTTGAGGTAAATATGACAGAAGCAATATTTGGGCTCGTTGGTGTAATAATAGGTGCCTTGATCAGTGGCGTTACAAATTTTATTTTAGAAAAAAGAAAAGAATATTTAGCTGCACGTGTTGCAGCAAGACTTGTGCGTGACGAATTATACATTACTACAATTTGGATTGAAGATCTATTAAGCGCTGAAAACATACGTGAAGAACAATTTAACAAAATAATGGCACGAACAAGTACTGACTCTTGGCCAAACCAGAGGACACACCTCGCGGCAGCATTAAATTATAAAGAGTTTGCTAACGCAAGCATAGCTGTAGAAGCAGTGAATAATTTTAAATATTGGCTTGATTCAAAACACGCAGTCAGCAACCTTGAGAGTAAGGACAGAAGTTTTTTGACAAATAATCTTGAGAATCTCCGGCCTGGTCTTGAAGCACTTAAGGAAGTTGCGAAATAGGGTGGTTAACCTGCGGGCGCACCAGACCAGAAGGGGCGGGCCACTACAGCTCCTGCCCCCTTATCGTGCACCTCGCTTTATTAACAATTGGCGTTACTACTGTTCCCCTTCCGGCTGGTAACCCGCGTCGTTGGACGAAGCCGCTACGCGGCGGAAAAAAAATCAAAAATAGTGTATAACTC
>JAIORD010000038.1 GCA_021108275.1 Methanococcoides sp. | reverse complement strand
AGTGACAATCTTGCTAACTATTTGAAAACAGATGACGTATCAATATACCAATTTTGATGCGATAAATACGCTGATTTAGAGGCAAAAATGAGGAATTTCATGACAATTTGAGTGAATTTGTTGAGACTGACATATAGGATTTCCTGACAAAAAAACGAAAAATGTGGATTAAAGAGAGTGGATTCTCTTCAAGAAAGAGTGAAAACTGTCAAACTTGGATAGATGAGAGACTGTCGGAAAAGTAGCAAAATCAAAACACAATCTATTAATGGTTAATGTAAAAACGATGGCATTCGGTACATTGTGATTATTATGTGGGAGTAATTACGTTGAGAAAATGGTCTAAAATGGACTTATCCGACAGTCTCAGATGAAAGTGTTGTTTTTTACAGACCTGCACGGAAGCAAATGGAAATATGAGCGACTGTTCGAAGCAGCAAAAGAGTTCCAGGCTAATGTGGTCATTAATGGCGGTGGCATGCTGCCCAAGAACAGTGAACCATTCAGGCAGGGCGAATTCATTGCTGACTACCTTGACAATAACTTTGCACGATTCAATTCTGCCAGGATATATTATTTCTGCTATTATGGAACGATGATGTACTTGTTGTCATTGGACCACCAGTAAATATCTCCGGGATCACAGATCTATTACATGATCCATGCAGAAGAACAGGTGGATTATGGGAAATATGACAAAGCCGTTATATGCGATAAAATCAATTGAGTAAAGGGTAAACATAAGGCAGAAATGGAGACATCAAATGGGATTAAGTGGTTTCAAAAAAGAGTTTAAATCCACTGTAAAATCCCTTTCACCGGCGATAGTGCTGATATTTTTCTTTCAGATATTTTTAATAAGAATGCCTCTTTCAGAATTCATCCCGATAGTCACAGGATTGGTCTTCACTGTATCAGGTTTTGTGTTCTTCATCCAGGGTGCGAAGCTTGGGCTTCTACCGATGGGTGAACGAGTTGGTGCTTCCCTGATAGAGCGGCGAGCCATTCTCACAATACTCCTATTTGGATTTCTTTTAGGAGCGGTGTTAACCATTGCAGAACCTGATGTAAGGCTACTCGCGTATCAGATCGAGAAGGTGATGGCATCTGATATCTCCCGCGGTGAAATCATCTATGTTACCGCACTGGGTCTTGGTATATTCGCGCTCATCGCCCTTCTCAGGATCGTGTTTGATACACCCATCCATCACATCCTCCTTCCGGGCTATTCTATCTGCCTGATACTGGCGCTCCTATCGCCGGAGGAGTTTTTGGTCAAAGCCTTTGATATGGGTGCTGTGACAACAGGTCCAATGACTGTTCCGTTTTTGATAGCCCTTGGTGTTGGGATGGCGTCTGTTCTTGGCGGAAGGGACCGACTCAGGACCGGGTTCGGGATTATGGCTGTCGGTTCCATAGGACCGATCATGGCAATCCTGATATGGGGCATCATCCGGGGATGGCTATGACCTATAAGGCACTTGAGGTCCTTCTCGAAGTAGTTGGAGCTATAATACCAATACTGGTCTTGATCCTATTTTTCCAGATCGTTGTGCTGAGAAAGATACCCCCGGATATCAAAAATATACTATCTGGTGTTGTGATGGCGGTTTTCGGCTTCTTCCTGTTTATCCTTGGTGCAAAGATGAGTCTGATACCGATGGGGGGGATGATTGGAGC
Source organism: Methanococcoides sp. (assembly GCA_021108275.1). Lineage (GTDB taxonomy): Archaea > Halobacteriota > Methanosarcinia > Methanosarcinales > Methanosarcinaceae > Methanococcoides. Next base: position 1,523 of record JAIORD010000038.1, on the reverse strand, counting down.
TTTTCTCTCGGGGTGCGATATATTGTGGGTGGTTCTATTCGCATTTGTAATGGGAATTTCAGTTATTTTTGCTGAGCCTGCGGTTAACATCCTTGCTTATGAGATCGAGGAGGTCTCATCAGGCTATATACGCAAATGTGTCATCGTGCCCACCATTGCGATAGGGGTTGGATTCGCTCTGGTCTTCGGAACGCTGAGGATCTTTCATGAGCTGTCTCTTACCTACATCCTTATACCCGGGTATCTGCTCATGCTTCTCTTAACCCTCATTACTCCAGAGGAATTCGTTCCGATAGCATACGATGCTGGAGCGGTGGCTACAGGACCTGTTGCAGTAACCTTTGCCCTGCCGATGATGACTGGCATGGCTATTGGCTTATGGGGTGAGGAAGGCGGAATCATTGGGCTTGGAACGGTTGGAATAATCGCGATGTGCCCCATAATCTTTATGCTGTTCTTAGGTACTATCTACAATAGGAAGAAGAAAAATGGATAACAAGAGTGAGTTTCAGTTAATCGTTGCAGTTGTTGAAACAGGACGCGCAAGTGCTATCATGGAAGAGGCAAAAGCGGCAGGTGCAGAAGGCGGCACCATATTTTATGGTAGGGGGACCGGCATACATGAACATTCTATGTTTTTAGGCACACCGATCGAGCCGGAAAAAGAGATACTGATGGTCCTGATTAAAAAAGCCCATACTGATAGCGTGCTTGAAGCCGTGGTCAAGGCAGGAGAACTGGATAAGCCCGGTAGAGGGATGATTTTTGTGCTTGACGTCTCCGAAGTTGCGGGAATTGTCCACATGGGCGAGTCTTCGTTCAGGGAATAATTCTTCCAGACACCGACCAGCACAAACAACAATAGAGCCAGTGTAATTGAGATCATCAGATTAGCTTTTTGCTTTAAAAGTGTAACTCTTTTTTCAAGACTACTGGCACCACTCTGAGCATAGCTCATGCATTATGCTTATATGGTAGAAAATGTGCCAGTGCATGAAATATATTGCACAGTTTCTGATAAATCTGGTTTAATAGTACAGAATTTATTCGGGTTACGAATTTGTGGAGAGTTGTAAAATGAGGAACTTTGTTTATTTCAAGTTTGGATTGAATAGGTTCCATCAACTCTACGATTTCAATAATTTCTCTCTAATCTTTAATTAAATATTCTTTAGACAAAATCAGTATCAATTACTGGTATTGTGTGCATGTTCACTTTGACTATTTGCAACTGTAAAGTGGAAAATAGGAGTTTCCGTTACTTGCATAGCTACATCGATAAAATTCAAGTACTTGTTAGACAAAACATAATCACACCCTTTGTGTTTGGGTGCAAACAGACAGAGTGACTTCTTATTAAAATTGTAGCGGATTAGCTGGATTTAGGAAACAGGATTTCTACAGAGCTTGGAAATGTTGTAAAAATTAGTATAACTAGATCCAGATCTCAGCAGATCCTTGGTATCAGATCACCTGTAGGTGTATCCACATACCTCATGCTTCCAATTGTTGTTCTCATCAGG
>JAIORD010000025.1 GCA_021108275.1 Methanococcoides sp. | reverse complement strand
TCAGTCAAACGTTGCGCCGGCACACCCAACCGCAGCAGAGCTGCGGGGCATGACGTGCCGTCGCTTAACAACTCAGTTTTTATTCGAAATCTAAAAGTTTCACCTATTGCATAAACACAGTGGCATGCATGTTTTAACTCGGCCATACATATAATATATGTACTTGCGGTTGAAGTTGATGCTTGTTTTGTCCCAATCGCAGCAGAGCTGCGGGGTATAACGACGAAGATAAATTAATACTTTTTGAAATACTCGGCGTTTTCATGTTCCACTCAATTCAAATGTAGAGTATAATTTTGCCAAAGAATTTGAAACCAGGAATGATAAAGAATTATATTTCAAGATACTTTTTTGGTTCAAGAGAAATGACTATAATTTGAGACAATTGTATCATAAATTAGACGAATAAATAATTCCCAAAACCCATACTTCCACTCCGAAGCCTCTTGCGGCAGCTTCACCAAAATCGTGAACTGATATAACACCTTGCCCCTCTCAACACCTTCATTATCCAGGCCGCCGCATGAGCAGCTTGACAGGTCGAAGGTAAAGGATGCAGGACCGCAGAAGTTGCTGGCTAATATTATTTCGCTGATACGCTTAGCCACTGGTAAGAGCGATGTGCTGGAACCGTTCCCGAAACTGTAGACCACAGGTTCGAGAGGTGGATTGAGAAGCGTGGGGGCGGGAGTTTCGTTCACGCCAGAGCAAAAGGAATGGCTTTTAATGATTAAGAATCATATCGCTTCGTCTGTGAGTATTGAGATGGATGATTTTGAGAATGTGCCGTTTAACCAGAAGGGTGGTATGGTGAAGGCTTACCAGCTTTTCGGACAAGAATTGACCAATATTCTTGCTCAACTTAATGAAGCACTAGCAATATAATACTTTCACAGTCCCCTAGGAACGAATTTATAAAGAAAATCGATAAGGAAAACAACATAAAATGAAAATTATTTTGGATACAAATATTCTCATTCATGTCGAAGACCCAAAAGTATTGCCTCCAAATCTTCAGGATTTAATGAAAATATTCAGGGAACACGGATACCAAAAATTTATTCACCCTGCTTCATTAAGGGACATTGAAAATGATCAGAATGAGCAGCGCAAAGAGATAATATTCTCAAAGCTAAGAGGTTATCCACCTATAAAGTCACCACCCAAGCCTACCATTTATTTCTTATCAATAATGGGACCCTCAACAAGCAGTAATGAAATCAATGATAATGAGATTCTATTTGCAATTTATAAAAACGCTGCCAATTTTTTGATTACTGAAGATAAGGGTCTTTACAAAAAAGCATGCAAAATAAATCTGGAAGACCGTGTACTGTCAATAGACTCTGCTTTGGGTTATTTCAATGAATTATATGAAAGAATGATTCCAACCCATGCTCTCTTAAAGGAAGATTATCTTCACAACATTGATATTGAGGATACTTTTTTCGATTCATTAAAAGAAGAATATGAGTTTAGAAAATGGTTCAATGATAAATCCATAGAAGGACGAAAATGTTGGGTGTATCATGAAGATTACCATATTAAGGCGTTCTTGATATTGAAAGAAGAAAATGAACGAATTGAGACAACACCCCCCTATACCAGCGAGAAGAAGATTGAAGATCGCTACACTAAAATCTGATTTACCTGGATTTAAATTGGGTGAACTTTTCTTGAAAATGGCATTCCAATACTGTATTGGTAACCAGATTTTTGAGACATATTTAACCCATTTTAGAAAAGAAGATGATGCATTAATTAATCTCATAGAAAGCTATGGATTTGAAACTGCAGGATTTTTAAAAGAGAATAATGAAGAAGTGCTTATCAAAAAATTAATACCAATCGAAAATAAGCTATCTGACCTTGATGTATCTAAGAAATATTATCCTTCATTCAAGGATTCTCCAGATATTAAAAAATTTTTAATTCCAATTATTCCTAAGTACCATGACCGGCTTTTTCCAGATTTTAAACAAAGGCAAATGAGAATTACCGAATATTCTGAAATGAACATCCCTGGTAATGCGATCAGGAAAGCCTATCTTTCGGGTTCAACTATTAAGAAAATGAGAGCAGGAGATATTCTTATTTTTTACCGTTCTCAAGATTTGAAGGCAGTGACTGCGATAGGAGTTGTTGATCAAAAACCGGTACATTCAAATGAGGCGGATGAGGTCGTGGGAATTGTTGGAAAAAGAAGTGTCTATCCTTATGATGAAATCAAAAAGATGACACAAAATCCGGTATTGGTAACCATGTTCAGACATCACCTTTTTCTCCCAAAACCATTAGATTTACCTTATCTGCGTCAAAATGGTATTGCTGTCCCACAATCTATTATAGAATTAAATCATAAACAATATATGGCAATAAAAAAAGGAGGGGAACTAGATGAACGTTTTACTGTCAGTTAAGCCAAAATACGCAAATGAAATTATCTCGGGAAGAAAAAAATACGAGTTCCGGAAATCCATTTTTAAACGAGAAAATATTGAAAAAATGTATATCTATTCCAGTTCTCCGGTTAAGAAAATTATTGCAATCGTTGACATTGATGGCATTTTATCTGATTCTCCCCAGAAGTTATGGGAACAATATCATGAAGATGCTGGAATATCTGAAATTGAATTTTTTGATTATTTCAAGAATTCGGATATAGGTTATGCTATTAAAATCTCTAATGTCCAGGAGTTTCCAACTCCAATCGACCCTTACATTGATGAAGATTTCAGACCACCTCAATCGTTTTACTACCTGCCAATGAACTTCCTTCAGACTTATTCGAATTACACCAATAATGAAATAAATTATGGACATGGTATTTTTACAGAATCATTTTCGGAGTATTCCTGTACAAAGTGATTTGAATAAAAAGAATGAATTGAGCCTCTGGCAAAATGGATGTAACAGCTTTAAAATGCCAATAAACACCTAGAAAGGGTCAGTTTTTCTAAAATTTCATTATAAGGGTTTGGATTGAGGGTATTTTAGGCAATTTTTGATACAATATATGCACTAACTCAAAAGAATTAATTCAATTGTATCGAAATGTATTTATGGTAGGTGCGAATGAATACGTTACGATTATATCCCAATTTTTGTTTTTTTTGGATTTTTAGCAATAATGTGCACCTAAACAACTGTAATAGTTAGAATTTACTTAGAATTTCAATTAAAGGATTTGTAAATGAATTTTTTATAAATACACGCCTTAAATATCTCATAAATCAAAAAATAACGAATATACTCTGGAATGCCAGAGCC
>JAIORD010000010.1 GCA_021108275.1 Methanococcoides sp. | reverse complement strand
ATGATCTCATCCAGCTTTTTTCTCAGACCTGGTTTTTTTACTTCTATCTTGATCTTAATAGTATTATCAGACATGGGAACCTCTCTAAAATAGTTTGTAACGGTTCACGGTTGTCGGTTTACGGTTTACTGTTCACGGTTGATGGTCATTTCGTTTGACACGTTTTAAACCCTTGCCTGTATTTTTCCACAACATTCTCGACTGCCTGGCCGTCCAGTCCGACTACAGTGTCCAGATTCTTTCCGGCTTCAGGGTTCAATATCTGGCTCTGTTTTGCCGATTCAAAAGATGATCCCCAATTTCTACTCAGCATCGTCTCCTTTGTTCCGCACCCTGAAAAAATCAACAGCGTCGCTATCAATCCGATTAATGTAAGGCATCTGGTTAACATGTTATTCTCCTCTACCAATCTTTTTAACTTCATGACTTTTTCTAATCCCTAATCCCTGTTCTTTAATCCGGATACGGCATGCCATGCCCAAATTCTCCATCCAATTCCCCCCTGACAGTCGAGGGCTGGTTTTTCTCCCATCCTTGCATTAATCCCAGGATGTAGATTTCCGTATCGTCAGGCTCTATATAGAAATCCGTCGGCAGGGTCTGTCTTGCCGGATCAAGAGGTTTTACAAGGTGAGGGGTGACGATAATAATCAGTTCTGTTTCATTCTTTTGAAAGGCGCGGCTTCTAAACAGGGCGCCTAACACCGGAATATCACCCAAAAGCGGAAACCTGGACATGCTGTCTCGAACTGTTTCCTTGAGAAGACCGGCAATGGCAAAACTCTGACCGTCTGCAAGCTCCACCACCGTCATAGCCCTTCTCGTACTCAATCCCGGCACAGTATATCCTCCGACTTGCAAAGCAATTGAAAAGTCGAGTTCTGATACTTCCGGCGCAACCTTAATGCTGATCTTATCTTCGCTCAGCACGGTTGGGGTGAAAGAGAGTGTTACTCCAAAGGGCTTGTATTCGATAGCAATACCATCTTCTGAAGGTATAGGCACCGGGTATTCTCCGCCTGCCAGAAAGTTTGCGTTTTGTCCGCTTAGGGCAATGAGTGTCGGCTCTGCCAGAATCTTGACCAGACCATCCTCCTTTAGGGCATCGACAAAGCCTGACCAGTTCGCACTTCCTTTATTGAAGCTGAAAAGGGCATTGACTGCCGGCGAAACGAGAAGCTCGGTACCTATGTCTGTCAATTCTCCGAGTTGCACCAGACCTCCGAGTAAGCTGAGACCGAGGTCTCCTCCTCTGGTGTAGCTGAAATTTATCCCTAAATGGTTGATCACGCTTTTTGACATTTCAGCTACTTTTACTTCCAGCATGACCTGGTGTACGCCGGCTACCTCAAGCAGGTTGCGGACATTGCCCTTGGGCGCGTAAGCTTCAGCCAGAGCCATGGCCTGGGAAAGATTAGCCGCGCTGGAGATCCTGCCTGAAAGGGTAATGGAATCATGAGTTGCAATGACGCGGATCTCTTTTTCGAGCGGGAGTACTTCGTGAAGTTTTTGTTTCAACCGCGAAATATCGTAATCTACTTCCAGATCGTAAATAACTGAAATCTTATTGTTTTGCCATAAGGTCAAGTTGGTAATTCCTGAAGCTTTCCCGGTGATGTAAATCTCATTAGGGGAAAGGAGGACAAAGGCAGCGATGCCAGGATCAGCTATGGAGACACGTTTGACCGGCTTTGGGCTTTTAAGAATGATAGATTTTCCAACCACTACCTGCAGTTTCTTTGGTTTCTCGATTTCCGGCGGCACAGAGTCCGCTGCCCGGGATATCGCGGAAAAAACCAGACCCAGTAAAACAAGAGATAAGACATACATAATAATAATAATAGATACGCTTCTCCTCTTCGCAAATTCTTTTGATAGAAACATGGGTATCATCCTTCCTTAGACCTAAAATCGCTTAACTTAGGCTATAGTTTAAATTTCTTTTTGGTCATTTTGCTGCCCTCGATTATTTCTACCGTGAAAGTCTTGCTCGTTTTCTTCTTTTTGGGGCGAAAAGAGGCAAGCGTTCCGGAAATACTGGCTCCATTGGTCAGGACAATCTCTTTGTCAATAATATTTCTCAAAGCAAAGTGGAGTTTTCCATGGTTTGCGGCAAGGGACAGCTTTTCCCCTTCTTTGGGAGTGACTTCCAGAGTGTAAACATCAACCGGATTGGGTTTGCCGCCTTCTTTGTTTTCTTCAATTTCTATTCCTGTTGCAAGGACAAGAATATTTTCAAGCACTGTCTTGGTCATCTCCCTTTTGTTCCGTGGATTGGTTATGGTAGCGAGAACATCCACCCGGTTGCCCGGTCTGATAAAGCCGGAGAGCCCGATTACTTTGTCGCCTTTTACAGCCAGCGCACGCTTTCCGGGTTTTACGATAGCGGATATGCCGCCGACTGTCACACTGTCCGGAGCTAATCTGCACTCCAGGATGGGTTCGTTCTGTCTCAGCGGACTGATGACAACCCTGCCTTTTAATGATTCAGTATCCAAAAAAGACCCGGGAGGAATGCTTTCTTTAAGATAGGGGAGGGTCTTTACCATTTCAGGCTCAAGTTTTGTCCCCCACGGCAAATCTGCCGCAGCCACTGCAACAGGCACAGCTTCGGATTCCACGCTTACAATTTTTTTCTGAGTCGTTTGAACATTTAACCATTTGTATGCGAAAATACCGACAAATGAAGCAATCACTAAGCCCAGTGCAAGGGGAACAAACGCTTTCCATTTTCCCATGAAATGCCTCCTTTCTATATATTAATCAGATCGGGAACCTGTAGTATCCCGAGAATTCCAAAAAGACCGAAAACAGTGTTCCCAGGGCGATGGCTATGCCATAGCAGAGCTTTGGTTTTTTCTCATTACTGTCTCCGGGTATTGGAATGAATTGTCTTGTGAATATAAATGTTTTTAATGTTACTGCCTGTCTTGTAAAGAACTCTTTAAAATGTTGGCACTTTATTAGTAGTATCAGTGCGTAAACCCCGCCTATAATGGCGGTAAACAAAAAGGCAATGAATACACCTTTAGCGCCGAGTATAGCGCCGACAGCGCCCATGAGCTTGGCATCTCCCGCCCCCATTCCTCCCATCAGATAAGGAAGGATAAAAACGGCGATTCCGAGGGTCAGACCTCCTGCGCTGAAGAGCAGACCATTCAGGCCGTTCATCACAACATGACAGCCAACTGCTATAGCCATGGCCGGATAGGTCAGCAGGTTGGGAATCTTCTGAAACTGCAGATCATTGATCGCGGCAGCGATCAAAATAATGCTTAAAAATATGATTAAAAAAACATCTATTGACAGGTTCATGATTCCCTCCCTGCTGTAACATGTTGCCTGAGTGCCGACATCATTCAGACACTACTTAAAAAGGGCGTGTATCCCCTTATGCATTTGACAAGGGGATACACACTTACGTAACCGTAAGATTAACCAACCGCATTGTCTAATTGGTCAGCTACATTATCAAACGTTTTGTTCAGACTATCACCCAGTGCCCCGGCCCCAATGACAATGGCCACTGCAACCAAAGCTGCCAAAAGACCATACTCGATTGCTGTTGCACCCTCTTCATCCTTCAGAAAACTAATCAATCTTTTCATTTCTTTTTCTCCTTTTTCTTTTGTTGGGTTATTGTTTTTTTTGTTGTTCTCTTACCAGGACGTCCTTGCCTTAAGTTATTATAGCTTAATGCACCATGCGTGCCAAAAAGCGCTATTTCCGAAAAATTAATAAAAAATCGTGTGATTTCACTGTATTGGAACGAGAAAAATTTTTTCGGTAAAAGCACCCTGGGATTAGGCTTGACAGGACGTCGGTATGCCAATATGGCACGGCTTGCAAATAAGGCTATTTTTTTCAAATAGTTACAGGCACAATGCCATTTTGGCATGGTCCATTAAGGAATGGTTGTCGGTTTACGGTTCACGGTTCACAGTTCACGGTTTTTTCAATGAACTATGCAACGACTGAAGCATTTTAACCGATAACCGTTAACCGAGTTACGAAAGATCTGTCGTTGATGAAGATTAGGTCATTTAGAATTGTCATGGAAGTGGAGGAGCAATTGTCCGGAGTCGTGAAGGAAAGGTATTCTGCCAATTTATAAACTGGCGGAGCGAAGCGATTTCATCATTCGAT
>JAIORD010000004.1 GCA_021108275.1 Methanococcoides sp. | reverse complement strand
GAAGGAGGAAGGCGTATTGGTTATACGTCGACGACTGATAACACAGTGAAATTATTTATCTGAAAGTCTATAAAAGGTCTCAAGGGGGTAAAGCATAAGTAAGATGTTCATCTGTTTACATAAAAATTACAAGATTACACTATGTTAGACCTATCTCAATTTTTCTTAATGCCAAAGTATTAGGCATTATCACCTAAAAAATAAGAACAATTTCATACTTTTCACCTATTGTTTTTATATCATAAAATGGCATAAACAAAATATACAGAGTATAAAATTATTAAACAGCGGAATTTCTAACTCAACTAACCAGAGTAGTAATCTGGAAACCAAAATCCAATATGAAAGGGGAAAATTAATTGAAAAATAAAATTGTTGTTAAGGTTGGTTTAGTCTTTTGTATATTGGCATTTTGGGGAATATCTCTTGCCCCGTCGTCTCCGGCTTCGTTGGTTGTTACAGACCTGGTTTTTGAGGGAGATTTCCAATTCGACCTCAATGGTATGTACTATGTTTACGGGATAGGGTATCCGCTTAATGTCCTCGGTCATTTGGAGGTTTTTGGAAATGACAGAAAACTGGGGGACTTATCTTTGAATGGCCAGAAAAATTATCCTGATGGAGAGGTGGACGCAACATACTTTGGTCATTGGTCGTTTCATCCTGAAGGCGAGCCATTCTGGATTTGTGAAATAGGAATATTTCCGGATCTCGCGCAGTTTCAAGAGCAGGGTGAGGGCATGCTTGGATTCATCCTCACAGGTCTCAATGAGGTATTGAGCATACCGGATGAATTGCCGGAAATAGTAGGATTGCTTGAAGGTAAGGACTTTAAAGGGAGCCCAATACCGATTCCAACGACATTTCTGCTGCTTAGCTCTGGCCTTATCGGGCTCGTTGGCCTGAAGCGCAGGAGGTAGTAAAAGCGGTCTTTCAGGAAACACCACTAGGTCACCGGAAACGGCTAGTGGCAAAATAAAAGATAGGCATCTGGAGAATGTAGTCTATGGCATACTTCATCAAAATATTTATTCTTTATTTTTTTATCATTTTTTCTTTTCAAAGTAGCGCACTTTCTGGTGACATGTCGTTGCTCGCCTCTGATAAAGGGCGTCTGTTTCATTCTCGATCGCATCAACTATCTAAAGAGACAGCCACAAAACCACGTGGAAAGCTTGAAATCTCAAATAATTCAAAGGGCTCAAAGAACGTTAGAGTCATTGTTCGGCTAAGAAACAACCTTTCAAAAGAGGCTGCTCACAAAATCATCAGGAAAAACAGAGGGGCTTTCTTTAAAAGGCTCAGAAAGCATACAAAAAGGCATCAGGCTGAAATCACTGATTATTTAGAGAAAAAACGCTTCAAGTTTTCGCATGGCCCAAGTCCTTCCCTCAATGCCCGCAGCTTATGGATTGCCAATTCTTTTGCGATAACTGCAGACCCCCACGAAATTGTAGAACTCAGGAAACATCCGGATGTGATGGAGGTACTTGAAAATATTATCCTCAGCCTTCCTCCCGTGACGGAGGAATCCACGGACAACCCAGGTGTTCCTGTCGATTTGTGGAACCATCAGGTTATTGGGGTAGACGCGGCGAGGGCGCTCGGCCTTGATGGTGCCGGGGTTCGAATAGGGCTTATCGATACAGGCATCAACCCTAATCACCCTGATCTTGAAGACAGACTAACCGCATGGGCTGAATTTGATTCAGAGGGAGAAAAGGTTGAGAGCCTGCCTCACGAAACGCACTATCGTGGACACGGAACACACATCGCAAGTGTCATGGTGGGTGAGATCACAGGTGTTGCTCCGGGATCTGCTCTTCTTTGTGCTCTGGCGCTGCCTTCCGGCTATGGTACTATTGAGCAGCTTTTGGCCGCGATGCAATGGGTGCTTGATCCTGACAATGATCCGGAAACCGATGACGGGGCTCAGATACTAAATATGTCTTGGGGCACCACGGCAACTTCCTACGTTTTTAGGGAAGCCATAGAGAACATGACAGCGGCTGGAGTCCTGCCTGTTTGTGCTATCGGAAATACCGGCGAGGGTTACACTCTTTCGCCTGGAAATGCCCCTGGTGCCATAGGGGTGGGTTCGCTTGAGGAGAATGGTTTTGTTTCCATGTTCAGCGGCGGGGGGCTGGTTTGCTGGGAGGATATCTGTTTGCAAAAGCCTGATATCACAGCTCCGGGCTTTGGAATCATGGGCATAGGCACTGATGGGCAATACCAGACACTGTCGGGGACATCTCTTGCCGCTCCTCATATCTGCGGGGCCGCAGCCTTGATCCTGGAGCACAATCCTGACTTGACATTGTCTCAGTTAAAGAGGTTTTTGCTTAATACTTGCGAGGACTTGGGAGAACCGGGTCAGGACGTGCGTTATGGGCGAGGCCGGCTCGATCTTGCATCCGCACTCGATTTTGCGGACCGTTATCTCCCTCGATTTGGATCCGCCGACCTGGTGTTCGAGACAAAGGAAGACCTTTATGATTCTCAAGTCCACAGATACCATGCCCTTTTTTCCGATGGCGAAAGCGGTTTTTCAAACGAAGAGATGAATTTCATAGTCAATGAGCCGGGCGCAAATGCCTTAGGCATTGCAGACGTCAATGGCGACGATTTTTCAGATCTGGTTGTCAGCCAAACGGAACTTCTTAGTTCAAACATCTACCTGACCCGATATGATGTCTACCTGTCTGAAGATGCGGGCGGTTTCTCAAAAGAAGCTGGTGTCTGGCATTCATATGTTTCCACATCTCCTGATCAATATGAATTCATCGGTTTTGCAGATGTAAATGGCGATAAGCGATCAGACCTGGTTCTATGTGAAAAAGAAGATTTTCAAAGTGCCCAAAGACTTAAGATCAACGTTCTTCTGTCAAATGGAAAAGACTCTTTCATGGCTTACGAAGACTGGACTAGTTTCTATGCGAATAGCAACTATTATCAGTTGAATATTCATCTCGGAGATGTGAACGGAGACGGCAAGGGGGACCTGATTATCGAAAAAAAACAGAACTCGGACTACACACCAGTCTATTATTCTGTGGGTTTGTCTGACGGAACGCAGTTTGAATCCTCTTTTTATTTCTGGCTGAGTATTTATCCTTACTGGATAAGGACTCCTTCCGGTTATATGCTGAGACCCCCCCCAACCTGTCTGGGGGTATCGGATGTCGATGGGGATGGTTTTGATGATTTAATACTGACTCGTGAGGCTTATGATATGTCAACCGATATCTCCGTGTGTCTGTCAAATGGTTTGACTCGGTTCCTTGGCGAAGAGATTTGGGCCAGAGTCGATTTACAGGAAGGTGACACGGTGGAGACTGGTGCAGACATCAACTGCGACGGCGCTGCTGACCTGATCGTAAACCGTTTCTCTTCAAATTCAGATTTTCGTGTGTGGTTGTCTGATGCTCAAAATCAGTTTTACGAATGCGGAAACCCCTGGCTGAACCTCGAGGAGATATCCCAAAACGCCGGTTTCAAGGTCATCGGAGCGGCCAACATCGGTCTTGGTGATTGGAAAAATTAGATAGTAAGCAGGGTTACACAATAAATTAGATTTATATACAAGGAGGTAGGTAATGAAAAAAAAAGTGACTGGTCTAGCAACATTCGTTTTTATGCTCCTATTTTTAACGCAGGCTCAGGCAGAAATTATCTGGCAGGATGACACTGTGTTTAACTATGGCATAAGCAAGAATGGGGGAACGTTTTATTATCCAGGTGTTGTGCCTAATCCGAATAATCCAGATACGTATAATTGGCCTAACGATGGGACGAAGTTGCCCGCATATACAATTGGTGAAACTGCATCAGCTTCCACACAGGAGTCTTTTAACCCTGACGGGCAAGCTATCAGAGGGTCCACGGTACTTTATGCCACCTCTAGTGGCGGGGTTGTTACGGACGGCTTGGGCGGCTTACAAAACAAAGCGCAAACAAGCATCCTTATTACCGGAGAAAGCGGGGGGGTGGGGCTCTTCAATGCTGACGAAAATGGTATTGACGTTCAACAGACAGTTATTTCCTCTCTCCAGAAACGTTTTAGTGTTGATGAGGACACATCTGTTTATTTCAGGGGATTTTTGGACGGGGCAGTTGACTTTGCTGCTTTTGAAAACCCCGACAATAGTAGTCACTATGCTAATTACAACCTGGCAGGCTCTGCACAAATTTCGCAAATTGTAGATGATGGAGCGGGTGTGCAAACAACTTTGCCACCAATCAGTTTAAATAATGATAATCGGGAGGGCGAGCATCTTATTCAGCTCGTAAAAGAGATTGAAGGAAAGGATGTCGAGTACGTACTGAGCACTTCGCTATCTCTCCAGACCGACGTGCAGAACTGGAGGCATTGGGTTGCCGGTATTCCGGCTCCGCCGTACATCGAGCACCATTACGAGAGCTATGAGCTGTCCGGACCATTCCTCCTTGGAATCGACCCGGACAATCCCCTTATCATGACAGCTACTTTAAACCAGGTCCCGATTCCCCCATCTCTGCTTCTTATGGGATCCGGGTTGGGTGGCCTGTTCGTCATTCGTCGACGTTTTG
>JAIORD010000003.1 GCA_021108275.1 Methanococcoides sp. | reverse complement strand
AATCCTTAAGGTCGACCTGAGACGGGGAGAATTCAGTGGGGTAGGGTCGCCCAAAAATTGTCCGATAAGGTCGGCAATTCGATCCCTGATCACTGCCATTATATTTCTTTTCTACTAAGCATAACAAGTCTAGAGTTATGGGTAGCGTCAAAAACCCGAGATTTCGCAATAAATCGATTGAACTTGCAAATATTTATTCCAATCCTCACATAAGATATAATTTTAGTCTCTTCTATGAAGGGGGACAAGTATATCATATATTATCTTCATTTTATGAAATACACAACCTAATAATGTAGGTGTATTTTTATTTTATAGGCTACAGTCAATGAAAAGTGACTGGAAGTATCTATCTGATTCAAGATCCATGTGCTTTTTGTGCTAATTTTGGATGGCAAATTATAGATACTATTTTAAAGCCGAAACTTTACCCGTGGTTTTTCAATGGAAAAATACAGTAAGCAACAAAAAGAAATAGCAACAATGATAGATTCTGATGACTTTCTGGATAAGTGGAAAGATTGGAATTGGCAATTAAAACATTCAATTAGGGATATAGAAACTTTCGAGCGACTGCTTGGAATAAAATTTGAGCTAACTGAGAAAGAGAAGCTCAAAGAAACGCTGGAAAAGTTCCCGTTGTCTATCACACCTTACTACCTATCATTGATAGATTCTGATGATTTCAGAAACGATCCTATTTTCCTACAATCATTCCCTTCGCCGGAAGAACTAACTGTATCAGTGGACGAACTTGAAGATCCTCTTTCAGAAGATACAGATAGCCCTGTTGAAGGCATAACTCACAGATATCCTGATAGAGTTCTTTTCCACATAAGCAATGTCTGTTCCATGTATTGCCGCCATTGCACACGTAAGAGAAAAGTCGGGGATATTGATTACATACCTGAAAAAGAGAAAATACTCGAGGGTATCGAGTACATTAGGAACACTCCACAAATAAGGGATGTACTACTTTCAGGTGGAGATCCTTTAATGTTGTCTGATGATTTTCTGGATTGGATCCTTACTGAAATCAATAGCATTCCTCACGTAGAAGTAATTCGTATTGGCAGTAGGATGCCAGTTGTACTTCCATACCGGATTACAGATGAACTTGTGGATGTTTTGAAAAAGCATCATCCGATCTGGCTAAATACACATTTCAATCATCCCAGAGAAATGACATTTTCATCCAGACAAGCGCTTAAAAAACTTGCAGATGCCGGCATTCCTCTTGGAAATCAAACCGTACTGCTTGCAGGCGTAAATGATTGCCAGAGAATTATAAAAAAGCTGGTTCATAAGCTGGTTCAAAATCGTGTTCGTCCATATTATCTGTACCAATGTGATCTTTCAGAAGGTCTGTCCCATTTCAGGACACCCATAGGCAAAGGAATAGAGATAATGGAAAATTTAATTGGCCATACAAGTGGGTTTTCAGTCCCTACTTATGTTATTGATGCCCCTCATGGAGGAGGCAAAATACCGGTTATGCCCAATTATATCATTTCCTGGTCGACAAACCGTGTTATCCTTCGTAATTATGAAGGTGTTATTACCTCCTACAAAGAGCCGGAGTCATACAAACAGATATATTGTGATCGAAATTGTGAAAAGTGTGATCTACAGCTTAAACTTGATGACGCTACAGAGTGTAAGGGGATTGGCATTTCCAAACTGCTTGCGGATTATGATGACACTACAAGTCTTGTTCCTGAAGATAATGAGAGGATGGAGAGAAGGACTTGAAGGATACTATTGAGAAGATCGGTAACTCCAGTATCCAGCATGGGAGGTATAATGATCGCATATACCTCATGAAATTAGATCCAGAAGATATGCATTCACTTCTGGATAAACTGGATGATCTTGCAAAAAAGGAAAGCTATTCAAAGATATTCACAAAGGTTCCGGAATCTTTCAAAGAACTTCTTTGTGATAGAAATTATCTTTTTGAAGCGGCCATCCCACGATATTATGATGGGAAAGAAAATGCAGTGATCATGAGCAAATTCCTTGATGATAAGAGAAGCATTGACTGTTTGAATGAAATGCATGAAAATGTGGTAACGACGGCTCTATCAAAAAGAAACGATCAGCAGACCAATGTTCCATCTGAATACTCGATCAGAATATGCGATAAAAATGATATTGCACAGATGGCTGATCTATATAAAAAAACATTTGAAACCTATCCTTTTCCCATACACGATCCCGATTACCTCTTAAAAACAATAGAGGATAATGTAGTGTATTTCGGAGCTTTCAAAGAAGAAAAAATTATTGCACTCTCTTCTTCTGAAATAGAATACGGTCACTCGAATGTGGAAATGACAGATTTTGCAACATTGCCTGAATTCCGGGGAAAGGGATTATCTTCATATTTGCTTAGAAAAATGGAAGATGAAATGAAAGCAAAGGGTATCAAAACTGCATACACCATTGCAAGAGCCAGTTCTTATGGAATGAATATTGTGTTTGCAAAATGCGGATATGAATATTGTGGAAGACTTGTAAATAATACCAATATATCTGGCAATATTGAAAGCATGAATATTTGGTATCGAAATATTCAGATCGATTGATATTTATTTATCGATCATCTTTTTTTTATAATGTGAGATCCATTTTTTATTTCATTATTACAAATTTGTATCGCTTTTTTGTCTTCACATTTAGATACAAGCAGTTCATTGCATTGTTGTGATCTTATACATGGCATGAAGATCGAATTTCTGTATGGACGGTCAACATCTCAGGAAATTCGCCTGAAAATATACGAATTTGCTGTTTTTGTGTATCCTATTCCTTTCCCAAGTTTCTCGAGGTATTCTTTTGTAACCTGTATCTGCTTCTTTGGAATGAAATAGGACCCAAGGTTCCTGTCTGTGATGTGATAGCTACCGCCTTTAACATAAACAGCAGCAATGAATTCGTAATCATCATCTATGAATGCCATTCCGGCATCACCGTGACTATTATTTGCAAGCAGTATGCCACCTGTTCTCAGATATTTTTTACATTCCTGTGAAACAAAACCAGCATATTGTGAAATGAGTAGATCGTAACTATTTTCTTTAAGATCGAGGGTTCGGGAATAATCGGATGCTATGAAATGGAACACAGGATCTGTATCATAGGTCTTTTTCTTTGAGATCATATCCGCAACTGAACTTTCTTGTTCAAAGAACTTCTTTGCTCGCTGATCACTATCAACATATACGACCTCAGAGATGAAAAAAGAAGGAGTTATATGAACAAAACTTCCCGGATAGAGTGCCTTATTAATGTTGAATCTGGACCTCAGGGATCTAAATAGATCATCCCTTTCAAAATTATTGTCAACATAGAATTGTCGGTATAAGCCCTGCACATCGACTTTCATATAGTTTATGACGAATTGTCATTATATAAGATCGACCATCTTTTTTGTGGCCTTATTTTCAATTTGGGATAATGTCTCCGACCTTGCCATTCTTATGACAACGTCTGCTAAAACCTGGGAAGGGTGTATCAATGGAACAGACACTTCGTCTTCAATCGAAAGCAAAGAAAGTTCACTGCAACCAAGTATTATGGCTTCTGCCCCCTGTTCGATAAGCAATTCAATTACTTCTAAGATCTCGTCCCGTGAACTTCCAGATGTGTAGCCTGCTTTTATTCCTTGTTCGCCATAAATTGAATTCATGACCTTCTTTTGTAGCTCTTCATCTGGAGTTAATACTTCGATCTCGTTTATTGCTTTATGATATAGTCGGGTTTCCAGTGTCCCAGTGGTAGCCAATAAACCTATTTTTTTAATATATGGAAATACGTTAGAAATATAGGATGCTGTTTCTGAGATCATGTTCAGTATTGGTATCTTTGTGCTGTTCTGTAGTTCAGAATAAAAATAATGCATAGTATTACACGGTATTGCTATGATCTGTGCACCAGCATTTTCTAAATTACGGATAGTTTTTTGTGCTTCATAGACAGGACTTTCCCCCAGGCCAAGGATCGCTTGTGTACGGTCTGGTATATTGGGATTATTATCTACGATGATCCTTAAATGGCCCTGATCATTCCTGGCAGGAGTGCTTTTGATCACCTTCAAGAAAAAATATGCAGTCGATTCAGATCCCATACCACCTAAAATACCTACCGTTCTATCACTTGCTTTGAGTGTCATAATGTTCCCCAAAATTCCCCTATTGTCATATTTCGCACTCATCCCTGTTTGAGATGGACTATAACAATGTCCCAAATTCATGAGATATGTCATTTCTTTCGAATACTGATGCTTATCCCCACAGATGATAAGCCCCTCATTTCAAAACTATATCAAAGGATCTTTTCCAACTAACCCACTTATTGTGAGTAAGGAGTAAGGAGTAAGAATTTGATCTTGCGAAAGAATAACTAAATTAGATCTATACCCATCCCATTGCCCATAGCTTTAATTGGGCTATTAGCATAAATTGATTTGTATTTTTATTATCAACTGTAAAACTACATTATCTCAATTTTCGAACCTGTCCTTTATGTGAGAAATCAAACTGAAGGATATCACTGATCTCGAATTCTGCTTCAACCAGCATTCCGTGATATCAACCACTTGGTCAACATTATCCACTATTACGCTATCAGCAGTTGCTATTACTGCATCCTTCCCCGCTTCCCTGAGATCGTGATCTACATGTTTGGAGGTCCTAGTATCTGCTTTGAATGTGTGATCTTTGGACCTTTTACGGATAATCTCTGCAAGTATTCCACTGTTGCTCATCTGGGAATCAAGAAGGATATTGGCGGACCTTACTTTCAAAATCGAGAGTGTTGAGAGCATCTCATCAACTGCCATGCAAG
>JAIORD010000047.1 GCA_021108275.1 Methanococcoides sp. | reverse complement strand
GGGAGCATCCGCAGTTTCTGACCAAGACGAATTTTATATGTATTTATGGTTATTTTTGAGTCGGAATTCGGAAAAACAACATTGTTCTCAGCCAAAATCACGTTCTATAGCCTCTTATTGGCAACAAAAAAGGTGCTGGTCAGAAACTGCGGATGCTCCCGACGGTTGTGTATTCATCGGCGATGCTCAATTGGCGTCGGATTCGCCGCCTGTCTGCCTCAAGCCGGCCTGCTTCTGGAACGCCGTTGTCGATAATCTTAACCTCATATCGCCAACCCATCAACTTCATATACTCTTCAGCCGCCGGCCTGGAAACTGCCGTCATCCCAGCCAGGCATCGAGACGCCAACCGATCTCGCAGACGAGGTCGTTCATCGTCCATCAACAGACCGTGAGCCGAGAAGACAATGGGTATATGACGGCTCAGCCTCATCGCAAGACACAGGTACGTCAAACTGGTGCGATCATGGACATTAATTACGTGCGGACGAAAACCAACTATAGCGCATCGCAGTCGGGAAATCGCCCTGAGGTCGTAGCTGCAAAAACTCTATGGCTATGCAGGAAATGTTCTTATGGCTCAACTCACCAGCCAGCTCGCCCAGCCGCTGCAGACAGACAACAAGCACTTCCTTGCCTGTCTTCGTCAGCGCGGAAGCCAGATGAACGACAACACGCTCTGCGCCGCCGGCGCGGAGTTCAGAGATCACAATGGCAATTCGTTGGATGGGATAAGTCTCCAAAAGCGTCCCTCGGTAAAGCTAAACTAAAACAAAATTTTTATACGGGTTTAATGTAGACTGCCGAGATGCCATCGGAATCATGCTGTAACATGTGATCGCCCGGTCAGATCAGGCATGCCCGTTTCGCCGAGATCTTCCCGCTTTCCAACCTCTGCCTCCAGATTGTCTGTCACTCGTTGGAGACAGACCGGAAACATCAAAAACCACCACCTGTTCCATTCCCCCTGGCCGAAGGTCAGAAAGGATGATGGCAATATGCAGTTCTTGTTGGGAGGATTTGTTCCGATCCTTCAAAAACGATCTCCAATATAGGCTGGCGGCATAAAGCCGCTCCTACGGCGTCTCATGCATCACCATCAATTCATTGATAAAACATAGTAAATGTTAGTCGCACAGGTTGAAATTATTTATCTGAAAATCAATACGTGCCATATTCACCGGCTATTAGCCTTTTGAGTTTTCGCTGGATTGTGCGGATATCTTCGGACCCGACTCTCCTCCGTCACCAGTAAGCGCAATTTGGTCAGACATAGCGTTGTCCAAAGCCCGTCTGAGACACACAGGCAGCATGAGAAGTATCCAGATGATTTCGGTGTAAATCAGGGTAATTGTGAGCCCGCACGTAAGGATGATAGCAAGCGAAACTGTCAACCCAAAGGAGCACAGAACTAGATCATCTCCGACGCTCTGGGGCAGGGTTGCGGATATCTTTCGGACTTGCCGTAACTGCAGAAATGCTATAAAAATAAATAAGACGTAAACCAAAATCCCCTGAACACCTAACTCCACCGCACACTTGACGTAGGTGTTGTGAGAGTCCTTTGCCTCGTATTCTGGAATGTAATAACCGATGGTCTGGTACCAGTTCCCGATACCGATGCCGAACGGATTGTCCGCAAACATCTTCGCCCCAGCCTGCCAGAGACGCAGGCGGCTGGCAGCAGATTCGTCTCGTTCTTCCGAGCTGCTCGTAATTGTGGCAATACGAGTCAAGAACTGGGGGTCGGAAACGTAAATGCCGCCCATGATGCCGAGCAACAAACCAACAGCGATTTTTTTCCTGTGTTAAGGAAATCTTATCTCCACTAAGTATTGCTTCCCGAAGTTTTTCAAGCTTGTCCGAATGGTGGTGTTTAGTAGCTAACGTGAGCTGAATGATTTGCAGTGCCTCAATGGTCTTCCCTGCGATCGCAAGAGCACGAGCCTTGTAGTAAGAAACCTTACCGTCCTGACCATATTTCAGGCACGTAGTGTAATCTTTGATTCCCCTTTCCAATAATCCCATGGCTATAAAGCAGTCACCACGAAGGTAGTACGTTGTTTGAAAGTGCTTAGGCTTCCGTCGAAAGATATAGGTGAAATCTTTGATGGCGCATAGATATTCCCCTTTGAACGCGTGGGCATTGCCCAGGGTTTACGATCGGCATGGTCGGCATAGTTGTATGTCGCACCATTCCCAGTACCATAAAACCGCCGGCTATTCCCTTCCACCCAGTCCTGATTGACCGTGGAGATTCGGATATAGCGGAGCTGATTATCGGGCTGTGTGGTGTGCAGGAACAGGCGGGCAGAAAGAACCTCCCTGCCCATAATCGGACGCGGGTCAAATCGGATGGCAGCCATCTCCTGGATGGATTTAAGCTTAAAGCGTTCGACCTTGCCGCTGCTGCTGTTCCGCTCTCGTTCATTAAAGGCCGAAAGCCATATATCCGCCGTGGCCTGTAGCTTGATCACATCAGCCTGGGCCAAAGGAAGAGCAATGAAAAAGCACAGTCCGACCAACAAAAAGATATGCCTTTGTTGCAAGATCTCCCTCAATGCCGCCTGACCATAATGCATACCCCCTCTTTACTTTACATGGCATTATTGGAATAAATGGTATGGATTTGTTTTTATATTTTATTTGACAGGATATACCGGATTCGTAGGTAACAAGAAAGTCTAATCGAAACTTTCCTACATTGAGAATCTCAAGAAATCCTGTCAATGCTTCTTTCGGCTCAATTTGAATATCCATCATCGAGGCTCCTTTTTCTTTTCATTATACACTTCCTCCCAGTTTCGTCCAGACTCGCTTTCCATAAGCCCCTTGATGCCCAATGGATGATTCCGAAAAAATTCGATTGTCTTTGTGAGGCCTTCATCCGCACGCTGGACATCGAGGGGGTCGGTGATGCTGCCACGGAAAAATTGAAAGTTTTCCTGCCCCAGGTGATTGGACATATTCTCCAATTTGCCATTGGCGAGATTGTCGAGTACGCGAACGTTGCACCCGTGCCTTATTATAAACTGTCACATATTAAATTGCACAAGGATAGAGAAGGCTGTATTGTAATACGCTGACGACCGATAACGCAGTGAAATTTAATATGTGACAGTCTATAGTTCGTCTACAAGGTGTGAACCAATAAACCCGGCACCACCGGTTACAAGACATTTTAATCCCTCAATTTTCATTTTCTGTTCCTCAAGAAATCCTTTTTGACAGGATAACAGGTTTAACCCCAATGGAAGTAAGGGATGGCTTCACCCCGGTACGGTCGTTCGTCATGTTATTATCTTGTTCATCCTGTTATCCTGTCAAGGATTTAGTCATAATATCGATTTAGTCATTAAAAATCTCTTCTTTAGATCTAAACGTGATATTATCTTTCTCCTCAATGTCCTCAATTAGAGATTTAACTTCTTTCTTGGACATCACTGTAGATTGCCAACAAGCTCTTAAGAGATCAGGCAAGTCAGCATATTTAATATCTTCCTTGATACACCAGTTTTTCACACTCCTCTCATTTGTTAAAAGTGGTTTTTCCCTCGATTTACAAACTGCTACAGATTCCAGTTCACCTTCGTCAAATGACGCTGGAAGAGTTGGTTTTAGAAAGATTTCTGCCTCTGTCAAGGTTATCAGTCTGATACTCTATTTTTTCAACCATTGCCATTACGTCTTCCAATTGAACATATCCCTTTCTTATTCCAATCCTGAGTTCATCATAGACAGCCGGTACAATTGCAATCTGTCTTTGAGGAAAGAGTCGGAACAATATATCTAATCTGCCTATTTTTGCAAAGGTTGAAAGAATGTTATTGTCAATTATAACTTCTCATTCGCTTAAAATATTCACACTTTGTCTAATTTCCAGTTTAGTATAGTTTGCAACGTTCAAGCCCAACCGCTCTAAAATATTAATTTGCAATTGTGACAGAGGCGTTAGATGCTTTACCACACTATTTTTTGATTCAATTATCGTTAACGTGATCTTTGAAAAAGCTGTTAGAAGTTTTTTACTTGTTGGAATGTCGGTTAATTTCTTGGGATTCTCCGGATGTAAACCTTCTAATTTGCTATCGTCCTTTTTCAGAGAACGTCTGACTACATACTCAATTAAGGTAAGAGTCCTTACTCCTAAAGTTAGAAAATGGGTTATGCCTTTAACCTGATCATTTCTTTTGACAAAAAATGGCGCTATATTCAATCGACTTTTTAACATGTTGAATATACGTTCAACTCTGTATTCCTTGCGATAGCATTTCATCGCATCAATAAAACCAAGTCTCTTTTTGGATACATCGGTTACGTAAACTTTCCAGCCATACTTTTTAATTTCATTTTCTATCTTTTCTTTATTCCTGCTGACATTTGTAATTTGATATCGGATCTTTTCTATGGTTTTCCGCTCCCTATTTGCGCTGCCTCTGCCTTTTCCGACATAGCTGGTTTTAGTCTCAACCTCTTTCTCATAGTCATAATTTAAGAATCCTTTTACATTATGTTTCTTTAGGATTGATTCTACAGCAGCGACCAATTCAGATTCGTCTGTAATTTGTCTTTTGCCAGGGCCTCTTGCTGGTGTTAAAGCATATATCCTCTTCTCGGCATTCTGCAGACGTTTTTCCAATCCTCTTTCCTTCTGCTTTGCATAAGCCGGAGAGTTTACTATCAATACACGTTCTGTCCATTCTTTCTCTTTTCCATCTATAACCCCTGGTTGCTGACGTTCTATTTCATACCCTTTTGCTTTCAGTTCTTTTTTGTCCTTATCGTTGATAACTGTGTATTTTATCAACTTATCTTTTCCGTCTAAGAAAAGCCCTTCTTCTATCCAGCCAGCCATTTTTTTTGCTGTCTCGCCTGTATTAGGCAAAGAACACAAATAGTGTCCTTTGCATCCCTTAATATGCAAACGGTTGTCAAAAGAACTTAATTTGCAATCTCCTACATAAAGAACTGGATATTCGATATAAGACAACTGCTTTCGGTCAAGATATGAGAATTTGTTAAA
>JAIORD010000035.1 GCA_021108275.1 Methanococcoides sp. | reverse complement strand
AGCAAGGTTTTTTTCGATCTTTTCTTGAAAGTTGAAAAAACTGATATGTTTTTGACTAAAACAAATAAAATGGTGGAGGCGGCGGGAGTCGAATTAGGCCCACCGCATTTTCCGCAAATAGTGGTATGTCGGGCTTTCCTCTTAATTTTTAGTCAGTTAAACCCTTTCTTACAATCTTCAATAAACAAAATAAGTTCAATAATTCCATCCAAAATCAAAATTTTTTACACCAAATTTACCCCAAGGATAAAATCAAAAACAACTTAAAATAATTTTTCAGGATTTGAGACAAATATAAGACTTTGGGAAGGGTGTGTGTGTGGTACCCCAGGAAATGTATTACACTTGCCCATTCAGCAGTGCTTCAATCTTTAACATAGTATAATAGTATAATAGTATAATAGTATAATAATTACAGTATAGTATAGAATACAGTTTTCTTTAAGTTGTTGACAACCAGCGGAACAGAAATGTAATTTACAACGCCGTTATATCCAGAACAAAAGCAGGTGTAATTGTTCAGGAAATACCTATACACTACTATATTCTACACAAGAAACGTTCCTTATATCGCATTACAGAGCGTCTGAATAGTAGAATATAGATTTGTATTGACATAATTTAGTAAAAGTATGATTATTTAACATCATCATTAAAATAACAAAGATAGCATATATGAAAAAGAAACCATACCCCACTGTAATAAAGCGTACATCTAAACTACCAACAAAAGCACAACTAAAAAGGATGAAGGATAAGGTTGAAGCATTATCGGTACAAAATAAGGCTGATAAACATTCATTAGATGAGGATAAACCTATGGCAAAGAAAAAAGGGAAAACAGCAGAGAAAAAGGAAGCATCACCCAAGAAGTCTTTAACACCTGAAAATATAGCCAGAATGATTAAAGAGTGGGATAATAAGACTACTGGTGAATGGGCAGTAGAATTTGGTGTTTCATATCAAACAATATTAAAGATGGCAGAGGTTATTCGTAAAGAGGATGCTGCCTTATGTCCGCCGAAGCCGAAAAAAGCAAGAACAAGAGCAGATATAGCCAAGGCAGGAATAGCATTGTATAAGAAGAAGCAGAGTAAAAAGTAGTATTAAATTATGATAGCATCGGAAAATTTAATTCGGGATACTGTTTTCGTTTGTTTTTATTGTAATTTTACAATATTTTATTGTTTTTTTGCTAACTTTTGGACAACAATCATGAAATTTGTGGGAATAGTCAGAAACTATATAATAACTTGTATCTTTCCTCATTGGAATAAATTTATTAAATGGAGGTTAATATGAGCAGTAAGACTGTATTCTTTAAATTGGAGTTTACGAAAATTGACCATGATTTTCCCATGACTCCATTAGTCGAAATTCACAGCCGACACAATGGCACGTTCTCTCGTATGACGCCAACAATCACAGAGACTGATTTAGATTCTTTTATTGAGAATCTTATTGTGGAACTTCGAAATATTCGACAAGAGGGTCACAAAAAATTTGCGAAAGCAAAAAAGGAACTCAAGGGATAGCTTCATGTTTATAGAATAGGAATACCTCAAAATGGAAAAAATTAAAACTTATATACCAAAAGCCATTATTATTCTTTTGTTTATTTTTTCATTTTATTCTTTAGGAAGAGGTTCAGAAAGTATTTTAAATAATATTTTAGATTGGGAAAAAGCACGTGGTCTTGCTGGTCTTTATTCTTTTTTAGCTATCTTTGTACTTTATGCTGGCTACAAATCTTTAAAATTTTCCTCTTATAAATATCCTCAAATTATACTCAATATGGAATATTATCTTGGTGTTTTAGATATAATAAAACAGAAAAAAGATAACGATGACAACGATGATGAGTTAGAAAAAGAAATTGTGGAGGTTGAATGGTTAATTGAGGATATAATACTATTTTATTCAGACAAGAAAAGAAGAAGAAGAAATTATCATGAGCACATGCTTGCTAAAAAGCTATTACACAAAGTAAGAAGGAGAAATAATACCTTTAAGTTTATTAATGATGATTTATAGATGGAAATGCCGCTTAACAAGTCGCTACCAGCGTTATACATTTTGAACTGAGGATTTAAAGTTTAAAGATATGGAAATTTACAAACACAAAACATCTGGAAAATATTTCATTTTTATTAAGCATGATAGAATTGATTTTGCATATTTTGTTAATAATAGAGCAAAAGTTTTGCCACTGGAACTTTTTGATTTTGAAGAATATCCACTTGATAATTCTAAAGAATATTTTCTTCGGCATAAATTGGTTACAAATGAACAGGTTAAATGTTATGAACAATACTTGGAATTTAGATTTCAGGATGAAAAAGCACGAGAAAAAGCCAGATTCGAATCAATTTATGAGGGATTGAGTATTGAAGAAATTCTTAAATTGCTTATAAGGGAAAAAAGCAAGAGGTCGAAAAAACAAGAGTAAAGATATGCCGGTCGGGATAGAAGTGCAACGCGCGCTTGGCAACATAGTATAATAGTATAATCATCAACTTATCCATCATTCCCCAGATATCACCTGTCAAATGCGAAAAGGAAAATCTCGATAAAACTGGACTCCGCTTTACAATTTAAGTAGTTCAGGAACTCATTCAATAAATTACTGATAAAATGGGATGCTGAATTATTAAATTTAGACGATGTGCTTTACTACTTTATTACTACCATTATTACTTCTCGCTTATCTTCCATAAATGTCTTTCAGAAGCCACCAGATGCCCATATTCGGGCTTTTATACTTTTAGGCAAGCCAAAGTATTAATCGCAGGAATATAGTCATTTATTCGATTTCTCCTACCGATTCTTTTTTGGACTTTTAGACCGAGTAATTGACCCGCATGTCATAATCTGTGCGTTTCTCTTACATAATCCAAACTTAATTATCGGACAGACTTGAGGTTCATCAT
Organism: Methanococcoides sp.; assembly: GCA_021108275.1. Classification (GTDB taxonomy): domain Archaea; phylum Halobacteriota; class Methanosarcinia; order Methanosarcinales; family Methanosarcinaceae; genus Methanococcoides. The sequence goes on along the minus strand of JAIORD010000035.1, from coordinate 3,593 downwards.
AATCAAGAGTCCATAACAACAAATTTCAGCCCCGACAAAAATCTTGCCTTATATAAACTGCGTCCATCCGATAATTCGGATTATATAATCGAAGAGCACAGATTCCGCCACGCTCCTGCTGTGCTGATATCCACTGCTCCTGCTTTCTCTACTGTTTTGAATAAAAAGAATTGCGGTAATATTTTATTTAGTAAGGCGACCCACTTTTGTTAGCAAGTTTTTAGTACTCATAGAACTGGAATCTATCGTGGTCCTCTTAATTTAGCGGCATCCGCCGATATATTTCCAGCAGTTTAATTGCCCTTCCAATTTCCATCATGGTGCTAAATCTTCAAAACTCCAAATTTTGTGACATAGCCTACCGTAGTATGAGCACTGGAATGTCTTTATTCTAAACAATTATACCCCCCCTTCTTTATATCAAGAGTGTTTAGCAAAGGAGGATTGTCGTGAACGTCCTATTGCATGTTGTTATCAAGGATTATGCAAATTTTATTATGAGATAGACTGAAACAAAGAATTTATATCATTAACGAAGAGCCATTTTGCCCCCGCAGGCAGATGGCTTTTTTTGTTTTGAAAGAAAGGAGGTGAACAAAAAATGGCATACACACCAGAATTAAGCATGGGAGCGTCCAGTTCGCTCCGTAGAATAGCGTGGGCACTCAATGTGCCGATGACCAAGGCCATCGAAAGGGTCTTTGAGACCCTGCCACAGATTTTAGACACGCGCATTATTTGCGAGTCCTGTCGAGATAAGAGCAAGTGTCCAGAATGTGCTTTTAATTCACAAAATCAGACACAGCAAGAAAAGGAGGGGCCCTATGACACCAAAAGTAAGAGAGACACTAAACACCATCATTGACCGATTCAAGAGTGGTGATATCCCAGAGGCAGTAGCATATTCAATGTTCCCTATCCCTAATTTACCATCATCAAGATGGAGTCTTCTCAACAGAACATTGATGTTTTTCAGCGGCACGCAGGACGCAAGAGGTATCAAACAATGGAATAGCGTCAATCGAAATGTGAAGAAAGGCTCCAAGGCGATGTATATTCTCGTTCCTTATTTCAAAAAAAATGAGGAAGAGGGCGAACAGCAACAGATATTGAATGGGTTTGGATGTAGGCCAGTATTTCGAGTGGAGGACACCAAAGGGGATGCCTTGGAATATGAAAACATTGAATTACCAGACTTACCCTTTATTGAGCGTGCTCAACAGTGGGGTATCTCTTTAAAGGCAATTCCTGGCAATTATCGTTATTATGGCTATTATTCCCCTGGTCGGAAAGAAATCGCAGTGGCTACATCTTCTGAATGCGTCTTTTTCCACGAATTAGCACACGCAGCCCATCACATTTTGAAAGGAAATTTTAAGCCAGGCCAAGATTCGCTTCAAGAAGTAGTCGCTGAATTGTCAGCACAAACATTGGCTGTAATGGTAGGTAAATCGGCAGAGGATACAATAGGAAATAGTTTCAGGTATATTAAGACTTACGCAGAGAAACTGGAAATAAGCGTCCATTCTGCCTGTCTGAAAGTAATGAGTGAGACAGAGAAGGTGCTCAATCTTATCATTACCGGCCATGTAGATAATAGAAACAGCATCAAAGAAGCAGCATAACAAAAGAAGACCAGCTTAAAACAATAATAATCATAAAACAGAAACGAGAGCCTTCATTGTTGGATATTCCGGCTTTGGGGGCTTTTTGTTTTCAGGAGGTGAAAAAAATGGAAGACTTTTTTGACGATGAGTTGGATTGGGAAGATTGGATGATTATAGGGCCTTTGTCAGAGGACATGGCTGATGAGGAAAGAAAACGGAAACAGATAGAGAAGGAGATAAATGAAGATGGTGTAGGCCCTGATGATTTAGAATAATAGTATAATAGAAAAGCCAGTATATCAGCTTCTCGGTGCGGCTATACTGGCTTTCTTTGTTGGGAGGAACATATGATAAAAAGAACAGCAGAATCAGGAAAAGGTTGACCAAGTGAAAGATGAAGAGTTATTTGATGAATAACACTTTTGAAGCAGGAGGTTAAGGATGTCTAAATGGATTTCAGGGCAGGAGTTATTAAATAATTTTGGAATAAGGGACTTTGAGCTTTTTTATGATTATGTGCAGAAGGGGCTTCAACCGCATAATGATTTAGCCCAACAGATTACACCGTCAGATGTTGTTGAAGAAATAGCGAATATAGCGAAATTGAAAGAGCAGTATGAAGAACTGAAATATTCAGTAGAAGAATTAGGAAATGAAGAACTTCAAAAGTTTGATGCCACAACAGGATACGACTTATTGGCACAGATTGAGCATTATGAGAAATGGGTACTTTCTGTAAAGGAATTAGATTGGAATGAGTTTAAGCTTCCTGAAATGAAAGCAGAGGCGATGGCGGTGCTCGCAGTACTCGTACATTCACTGTATCATATAGAAGATATAAAGAAATATTTTAGTGAGCCTGAAATAGAAAAAAAAGAAATTATCCCTGAATTCTTCAAAGCAAAAAAATTACGTCCTGACCAAGAAGCCAAAATGAAAGTTCAGCAAGTTGCCAAAGAACTTTATGACAAACATCCCGAAATTGATACTGTAAAGGAAATGGTTGATAGACCAGAAATTTTGGAATCTGGCGGCAAAGATTATCAACCCGGAACTCGTCATAAATGGATTAGTGAGATAGCACCAAAGCGTGCGAAAGACCCAGGGATAAGACCTGAAAAGAAAAAGAAATAATCCGCGAACCTACTCCATAAACTCTCTTCTAAATCTGGAAGACCCTTTTCCGCGCACACAAATTAAATCAGCATACCTTTTTCTAAATCCTTAATTGATCGGTGTTTAACAAAATCCTTAAACACGCTTCCTCATTTGAAAACCCTTTTCCACGCATAGTGCGATATTTACTAATGATAATAAATGCTTATATTGTAGTTAGGTGAGAGAAATATTATATCTTTGCCTGGTAATAAAATACAAATTAAGGAGAAAAAACATTATCTTTATACCGAGATACCCAATACATACAGATTTATCCTATAAAGAGGGCTTTGTATTATCAGATGAAGCAGAAGATTTACATAATCAAAGAAGTTGGCTTCAAAATGCTCTGGTAATGGATGCCTATAATTCTACTTCAAATAGTATTAGAAACCTTGTAAACGCTTTATTCGATGAGATTGTGAAGACAGGTCTAAAAATTAAATCACTAAAAAGGGGAAAGCAGGCTCTTAAAACAGTTCTAATCAATCTATGGCTCTCAAATTTATTAGGGATGCCTGTCAGATACTCACGAGATAAAAGCGCATACTCACATAATAGAAGATATGGAAAATTATATTTTAAATACCATACAATACTTCCTGTTATCTATGGGCTACTAAAATTAGGCTACATTGAGGAGAAAAAGGGAAGGTCAAAATATGAAGATAAAAAAAAGGGATTTCAAACAAGAATTTGGCCGACACCTGCGCTTATTGGATTATTCATAGACTACCAATTACTTTTGCCAAATTTTTTCCAAAAACCTGAACCAGAAGAATTGATAATAAAAAAAGATAAAAGCAAAAAGTTGGTGGGATACAGGGA
>JAIORD010000022.1 GCA_021108275.1 Methanococcoides sp. | reverse complement strand
TCTTCCAAGCCGTGAAATTCGAGTTCTTCGGTAGCAAAAGAAGGATTATAATATGGTTTCATAGTTTCACACCTGTATGGCTCATAGAAGCCCGGTCTCTGGACTATAGCCTTTTGGTAAAAGCTCCTTAAAGGCCGGCAAGATCGAAGTAGCTCCAGAGGTAGAGTACGACCGTTCCAACTATTGCTATAAGGACAAAGGTATTCCTTGAATGGTAATAAAGTTCCTTTGACCCTGACATCCTTATAAGCATTATCTTATTAAGGGTGCTGATGATCCCTGCCATCACAGCGGTCTGGGCAGCCACAGTATAGGGAACATTGCCTGTAAAAGCCAATGCTGCAACGGATGCCACGACAGCGGAACTGCTTACAAGTCCTCCCAGTGCTGTTATATAGATACCTGTACTTCCTGCAAACTCTCCTGCAAGACTTGTGATCACCAGGAGTATTGAGAAAAGGGCACCGAACTTGAAGGCAGGTTTCAATGCGAAGGGTGAACCTATTTCCAGTGGTCCTGTCATTACATCATAGCTCTTCCTTCGTATTGCTATGATTATCAGAACAATAACAAGCATGGCGATCTGTGGGGGTATCATTGCCAGCATTGTTTTTCCGGTGGGATCGACTATCAATGCAATAAGGGTGTTACTGATGATCATTGATATGTTCGACATGAGGATGCCGATGTAAAGGGCATGGATAAGGCTGGACTGGTTCTTCGACATTGCAGCCAGTGCAGCAGTGGTGGCTTCGCTGCTGACAAAACCTCCAAAAAGACCTGAATAGGACATCCCGCCTTTAGTACCGAATCTCTTGAGCGATACATAGCTGATGAATCCTATGAACATCACAAGTACCACAATGAGTATGGCGGATTTAAGGTTCAGTACACCCATTATCGGCTCTTCCGGCATGAGTGGGTATAGTATAAAAGCAACTGCGAGGAACTGAACACCATTGATTATCTCCTCATCTGTAAGATGTTCGGCAAAAGAATGCAAGGGCTTCTTCTCGATAAGCAGGAACGTTATTATGACCCCTATTATTATGGCAAAGAGATAATGTCCCATTGCTACGATCACTCCCAGAAGGTAGGTCAGAAAAAGGGCGATGGAACTTGTCATCCCCAGTTTACCACTGATCATATATACTCTGTATATAAGGAAAAAACAGGATGCTGCAATGAGTACTGTGGTTATTAGGAGGATCGTTATATCTATCATTTGGGCTACAAATGTCGCAAGCATACCACAGATACACACTATTGCGAAAGTACGTACTCCTGCAAACACTTCCTGGTCCTGGCGGTGGTGTTCACGTTCGATTCCTATAAGGATGCCTATCATTAAAGACAGCACGACCTTTGTGAGAAAATCATACAGTATCGGGTCTATGCCCAGATCAAACGCCAACACTGTTACGCCCCTCTTCATAAATATTCATATTATCAGTTTTCCGAAAGAACAGCCATCTATTGTTCTGTGATATGCTTTCTTGTATGTACAAATATATATCTCATGAACCTTTATATTATTTTTTAACATTTGTTGTTTTTCCAAATATTAATTCTTTATACAGTTCAAAGAAAAGGTGGGGTTGTAATTTGATAGTTCAGCAGGTATTCGTAAAAGGAATTGCGCACAGTTCCTATTTGCTTGGTGGCGATAGATTCTGTGCAGTGATCGATCCGTCCCGTGATGTCGATGTATATATCGATATGGCCTTTGATATGGGCTGGAAAATAACCCACATACTGGAAACACATCTTCATGCGGATTTCATCTCCGGGCATATGGACCTGATGCAAAGGACAGGTGCGAACATTTTTGTTCCCGGTTCTGCAGGGTGTGAATTCGATGCAGTGGGTGTTTCAGAGGGTGATATATTCGAGATCGAGGATATGTCCATTAGAGTAATGGAAACTCCCGGTCACACTCCTGAACACGTTTCCTATGTGGTGACCGATAGCTCAAGAGGGGCTGACCCTGTGTGTGTTTTTTGCGGTGACGCTCTTTTTGTTGGGGATGTGGGCAGACCTGATCTGTTCCCGGGTAAAGCTGAAGAACTGGCTTCAGAACTCTATGATAGTCTTCATGACAAACTCCTATCTCTTCCTGATTTTTGTGAGATATATCCTGCACACGGGGTAGGCTCTCTCTGTGGCAGGGCAATGGCTGCAAAAAGAAGTTCTACCATCGGTTATGAACGCCTTTATAATCATGTTCTCAACATCGATGAAAAGGCTGATTTCATCTCATCCCTAACCAATGAGATGCCCCCTGCACCAGATCACTTCAAAAGGTGCAGTAAAGTGAATGCTACAGGTCCCGTTCTTCTTTCACAGCTTGCATCCGTTGAAGCACTACCTCCTCTTGAGTTCAAAAAGATGAGTGAAGATACTGAAAATATAGTTCTTGATATCAGGTGCTATGAAGCATTTGGTGGCAGACATATTCCGGGTGCATACAGTATTGATATTAACAGCAATTTTGCAACATTTTCGGGTTGGCTGTTGCCTGAGAACAAGACCATTATGCTGGTGGTTGATTCTCCGGAACAAATGAGCAAAGCATCCCTGTGGCTTCACAGGGTAGGACTTGACAGAATTGGATCCTTCCTTGAAGGTGGAATGGCAGCATGGTCCATGGCAGGCCTTTCAACACAACATGTTTGCCAGCTTTCAGCTGAGGAGCTTCATGCTCTTCTCTCCAGTGGTGAAGAGCTGGTGCTGATAGATGTAAGGTCGGAAGCAGAACACCGGGACGGGCATATACAGAACTCTATCAATATTCCCTGTTCCTGAACTGCGGAATTCCCACAAGGACCTTGATCCCGATACAAAGACAGTTGTTATCTGTGGAAGTGGTCAGCGTTCAAGTATGGCTGCCAGTATCTTACAACAGAATGGATTCAGCGATGTCTACAATGTAGCCGGTGGAATGACCGGTTATAATGCTGCAGGCTATGGTCCTCAATGCATTATGTGTTCTCTCCCCTGGACCGGTTCAAGTGAAACAAATAAAAAGAAATAAAGTAGAATTAAGTAAAATAAAAGGAAATAAAAGCTCACAATTGATGCTTTGTCATTCCAAGGCCGTGTTCCTTTTCAAGATTTATGGTCTTTGGTTTGTAGAGCTTTCCTGCTTTCCACGAAGTGATGGCCTCTTTCACAGTCTCATCAGCACCCACGAATATCTCTATTCCGTTCTTGTCAAGAAGGTCAACGATCTTCTGTCCCACACCTGAACAGAGGACAATATCCACTCCTGCATTTTTTAGCAGTTCGGGAGGTATGCCTTTTCCACCCATATGCACACTTGTATTCTTGATTATCTTGACAGTTTCGGTCTCTGTGTCATATATGGTATATGTAGGAGCTTTTCCGAAATGAAGTTCAACGTAGTCCTCTAATCCCCCGGTCTCTGAAGATGGTATGGCAACTTTCATATTTTCAACTCTTCATATCAATATGGAAAACCTAAATGATATACCTCACTACTGCTCTGCTTATTCAGGATATGGGCATCATTCAGATGGTTATACGATAGCCCGCTTCAATATGAACAAAACTTTTCTTATACTTCTCTTTAATGGCATCAATGTTCGATGTACAGTGTCCTGCACCTATGAGTTCGAGATCCTGCATCGCTTCAATATCCTGGCAGTCGTGTAATCCTCCGATGATGCCACGAACATTTCCAATTGAAGATGCAACCTCTATTATCGCTGATAAGCCGGGATGTGCACAGCCGCTTATGATATAGACGCCTTTGTCAGTATCCAGCAATAGTGCCTGTTCCTTGATACTGTCTCCCAGTTCTCCGGTGGAATATACTCCTTCTGCGATCTTGCACATCCCGTTTATCTCATTGAGTTTTGCACGCTTTTGTATCTCGTTCTTGAGCTTTTTAGAGAACGATGCTAATGCGTATACCTTTATTTCCGGATTCGCATTCAGAACGGTTGGTAATCCTCCGATATGGTCCCAGTGCTGGTGAGATAATAGCAGAATATCATATTCTCTTATATCAATTCCAAGAGCTGCCATGTTCTCTAACAAAAGCCCGCCATCCCAGCCGGTATCGAACAAGATCTTCTGTTCATCGGTCTCGATGGAACAGGAAAATCCCCATCCTTTTCCCAATCCTCTTCCGGCATTGTTGTCATAGACAACGGTGATCTCCATTATTGCTTCCCCATTTCAAATACGTTCTTCATATAATATTTTGAATAAAGGGCTCCTGCGGGGTTGTGTGCAAGTACCCTGTCCTTAACGATGAATGTTGTAACAGGTGCTTCACTGTACTTGTTGAAAAGTATGTCGTGACCAAGACACAGGCCAATTATGATGTTCAGTTGTGTCCCTGCACGGTTCAGCACATTTGCCTGGGCGATAGGGTTGCAGGCTATCTCTATACTTTCTTCCCGTATCTTATCCAGTCCGTAGGTATCTTTCTCCACGCCACATACCTTGCAACAAACAGATTCCACTTTAAGGTGTTTCTCCATTATCTCACAGAATGACTTCGCTTCCTTTTCAAGCCCTATGCAAAAAGCAACTCCGATCCTTTCATATCCAAGTTCTTTTGTAAAAAGGAGGATCTCTTCAAGCCTTGTTTTCTGCATGTAGTATTTTGCTTCTATTCCTGAAGCAACTTTCATGATCTCAAGGTCCTCGCTTTCATAATCTGCAACAATATCCTTGGGGGCACAATTCTTCCCCTGGTAACAATCCTTACTGTCACAATCAGCACATCTCATATTATCATCTCGTTTAAAGCAGTGAGGTTCCTTTACTGTTTCTCAAGCTCTGAAACAACACGTTCCCATAATGCTTTGATCCCTTCCGAAAGAACATTCTGACTGTATTCAATAATAGTTGTTTCTTCCATCATAGCCAGATTAGTTGATGTGTCGTAAGGAAGTTTCCCCACAACCTCTATATTTCTTTCATGACAGAACGCTTCTATCGTCCTTGAATTATTCTCATTGATGTCGTATTTGTTGATGCATACAATGGCTGGTATCTCAAAATGTTCCGTAACCTGCAAGACCCTTTCCAGATCATGCATTCCTGATAAGCTTGGTTCGGTCACTATCAATGCCAAATGCGCTCCTGTTATCGTTGCAAGTACCGGACATCCTGTACCCGGCGGGCCGTCAGTTATTATAAGGTCGTTCTCATTTTCAAGTGCAATTGAACGTGAACGTTCTTTAACAGCACTCACAAGTTTCCCGCTTGCTTCTTCTCCTATTCCTAATTCTGCATGCACCATTGTTCCATGGTTCGTTGCAGATCTAAAAACATTGCCGGATATTTTTGTCACCATCTTTATGGCATCGCTTTCACAAACATATTCACAGACCCCACAACCCTCACACTTGTGTTGATTTACGATCAGGTTTTCATCTATCGCATCAAAGTTGCAGGAATTTTGACAATTATAGCACTCGTTACATCTTTCAAGGTCTATTTTTGCTTTATCCATGCCATAGAATGCGTGTGTTTCCATGATCTTTGGTCTTAGGAGGAGGTGAAGGTTCGGTGCATCGACATCACAGTCAGCTATCACTGCATTTTTTGCCATTGCTGCAAATGAGGCTGTGATGGTGGTCTTGCCGGTTCCGCCTTTTCCACTGATAACTACGAGTTCCTTCATGCCAGTTCCTTTCCATTGACTATGTTCTTGAATAAAGCTGAGAATCTCTCTTTCCATTCAGGCATTTCCTCGACAAAAGGTATGCCTTGTGAATATAGTTCAGCTATCCTTTTATTGAGGGGTATTTTCATCAGCACATCGATATTTTCTTTGTCGCAATATTCCTCTATGATGGAATTCCCCTCCTCACTTCGGTTTATGATCACTCCGAAAGGTATGTTCATTATCTTCACCATTTCCACTGCAAGACTCAGGTCATGCAATCCAAATGGGGTGGGCTCTGTTACGAGGATGCAGTGGTCTGTGTCTTCCAATGTGGTCATAACAGGGCATCCTGTTCCCGGTGGGGAATCGATTATCGTGGAAATATTTGGTTCGATCCATCTTTTGAGCTCTTTTATTACCGGGGATGCCATGCTTTCCCCTATATTGAGCACCCCTTCATAGAGTCTGGGATGGTCTTCCATATCGGCAGATCTGCTGACAATGCCTGTGCATTTTTCCTTTCCTGATATGGCATGTTCAGGACATACCAGTATGCATCCTCCACAGCTGTGACAAAGTGTCGGGAATAGGATAACTTTTTCCGGAAGGGTCGCTATCGCATTGAAACGGCACATTTGAGAACATTTCCCGCAATATGTGCAAAGTTCTTCATCAATATTTGGAACAGTTACTTTAGAGCTACCTATGGGCTCAAGTTCTTTATTCAGAAAAAGATTGCAATTTGGCTCTTCCACATCGCAGTCTATAAGATGTGAATTGGGTATTGAAAGGGCAAGGTTTACGGCAACGGTGGTTTTACCGGTGCCGCCTTTTCCACTTGCGATAGCTATTTTCATATTTCGATTTTAATGTTGGTGATCGTCTTCATCATGTCCATGACCCTGACAGACATTTTCGCTGGTCGGGCTGACAAGATTTCCTTCTTTCCAGTCATTGATAGCTGTCTCCACAGTTCCCTGTGCACCGACAAAAACATCTATTCCACATTCGCAGAACATGTTTACTGCCTTTTGGCCAAGACCGCCGCAAAGCATTATGTTAACACCGGCTTTTGAGAGAAGTTCCGGTGGTAATCCGACACCGCCATTATGCTCGCTTGTGTTCTCTACTATTTCTACAGAGTTATTTTCGATATCCATCACAGTATATGTCGGAACCATTCCGAAGTGCTGTCCTACGATGTCATCTAATCCGCCATTATTTGCTGAAGGTACACATACTTTCATTTTATTGCCTCTTATTT
>JAIORD010000006.1 GCA_021108275.1 Methanococcoides sp. | reverse complement strand
CCTGATGAGAACAACAATTGGAAGCATGAGGTATGTGGATACACCTACAGGTGATTTGATACCAAGGATCTGCTGAGATATGTATTTTATTCTACTTCTTTTTTTGCAACATTTTCAAGCTCTTTAATTACAACACCCCCAGAATTGTAAGCAGTGTTGGTGTGAAACACCGTCAAAGGTGCCGAAAAGCTTGCCTTTGCCTTCAAACTTGTTGCCTTTATGTACAGGTCTTATTTCGTTGTCGGCGAGCGTGTTTGTTGCATATCTTCGAAGAAAGTATATTGGGTAAAAGTTATCAAAATGACAAAGGGATCTTCTCGATTTATTTATTGAAGCCCACGTTTGATACATTCATTATAGTTGAATAAAATCTGTATGGGATAGTTTTAGAATAGGCATCAAAAAAATAGGACTTCCAAAAAGAATTTGGTAGCCCGGCACGGATTCGAACCGAGGTTGCGGGATCCAGAGTCCTGCATGATTGACCACTACACTACCGGGCTGCTTAATGATTACAGCACCTACATGGTAAACCTAATTAATAAACCTATCGCCCGGCACTTAAAAAACCTTAAGTCAAATTAAGAATCATCTGGATTTTCACCCAGGATAGCGGTTTGCCACCATCTGGCAAGGTCCATAAGATCACGGCTGAACTGACCGGAGAGACGATATTCATTGTTTCTGTTTGAAATAAGACCGGCACCAAGAAGCTTATTACGCATTGAATAGAACGAAGCACGACCCACATCTAGCTCCTTGATAAGATCCTCCCATTCACTGGTCTTGACCGGATTGCCACTTTTTTGCCTTTCTTCGACCATCATCAGGAACTTCTGCCCGCGCATAGCAGTGGCATCTTCCTGAAATAATCGCCGCATTAGACTGAAATAGGGATCTCTTGAACGAGTTATACGTGCATTTGCATCGGAACGTATGACTATAGTTGTAGAGGTCCTGGGAGCATCTTTTACTGATACCATGATCGATCAAAGCCGACTGACCGAAGGATCAGGATAGAGCGATTCCTTTAGAATTAAGCTCAGCTTTTAAAAGATCAGCATACTCTTCCTTTAAAGAATAGACGATCGGGGTCTTGTAAGACTCCTTGTGAGATCGTAGAATACCAAGCTTTGAATGGATATATCCTACCATAGAAGCTACTGCGCTCCTGGAAACATCATACTTTTTAGTAATGGCCTGGTGCAATTCATCTACTGTGGACTTTTTAACACTCAAGAACACAGATAGAACATAGCTCCGAAGTCCATTTACATCCAGCTCAATGAACTTATTAAGCCGGTCTTTAATTCTAGATCGAATAGATGCCATGATAGAATTCACCCCAATAAAACAGTAAACCTATTATGTAGATGACACTATATATATGTTTGCGAACTGATGCCTTCTATAATAAGTGAGCTACAATACCCGCAGCGAGATATTACCATGAATATACCGGACACAACAAAATACACATACGACCATAAGAAGAAAACACTTCACATTGAGCATCAGATACCAGCTGCTGAGTCCGAAGAAAATGAAGTAGGCACTTGTTCTAAATGCAGATCGCCCATTGTAAGCCTGAGCTATCATGCCATTGACAAGGAATTCATAATCGTAGGTAAATGCACTAAATGCGGAAAACTCACTGCAAACATTTACGATAAGGACTGGAATTGGGTAAGCGAAATACCTAACTCTCACTTTTCCAGGCATGTTGCTAAAGCAGGAACATCAACCCCCATGAAAAATGAGGTAGAAGAGGGTCAGCAACTATCCGGCCTAGAGCTGCTTGAAAGCATTCCAGAAAAAAAATTACATACCGTTTTTTCATCCACAGAGATCACTGCCATGTTCGCACGTGCAAAAGGAGAAAGCTGCGTACGACAATACCTCTATAATGCAAGAAAGAAATATCAGAAATTCGAGGATATTTTTGGATTTAAAATTGAAGTATAATGTTTAGTATATACTTTAGCGTAAACTTATTTTGTTACACAAATTTAAATTAGCTCACGCGTAATATATTTTAATTACGAAGATAATAGAGGTTGTGTAAATAAATATGTATGAATTTATTATTTTAAAAATTATAACTCAGCATATATAAATAAATAGTATTTTAAAATAAAGCATTACATAAATATAATATTAAAAGTGACATTTAAATTGAATTATATTCGAATAAAAAAATAAATAAAAATAATACCAAATCAACTTTTTACTTGACCATGGAAAACTAGTGCAAAAAATACCCTATAAGAAGTTAGGAGTTTTCAACCCTCCACCTATACCAGTTAGAAGTTAAAAAATGCATAAAACACATAGCAAATTGAGAACAAAAAAGACATGAATCAATGAAAAAAGTGAGAATAATAGCCCCACTAAATAAAAGAATGTGAAGAATAATAGAAAACCAGTTGCAAATGATCAAAAAAATAAAACAATGCCAGGAATGGCTCTACTTTTACCAAGGTCCAAAATTAATCTCGAATTTGTAACCTCATTTAGTAAAGCCAAATTGCCATTACAGAGACTATATGTGCAGCTGGTAGTAAAATATCAAATATGCATTTCTTGATATTATTTTGTGTAGAATGGGGGGGTTGTAGGTTGTAAAACGCCTATTCTTATAGAGATTAGAATAAACATGTTGAGAAAAATATAGCATTTATGCAGACATTATAACCTAATTCTATAGTATATAAGAATAAGCAAAATTGCCGTAAATTAAGAATAATCGAATTGATAGGTAAAACATAACCATATATTAAAAGAAGTTGAGACGATTAAGCTTATAACTATAAGTAATAATTTTACTAATTTTAATAACTCCGGGTGATTATAATGCTATGTGTACTAACATAATTTCGAGCTATGACCTATACACTCAGTGTGTTGAAAATGCCATAAAACACATAGGCAAAATTCACATAATATTTTTACAAAAGTAATAGTTATCAAGCAGAAATAATTATATTTGAATTGATTAAAGTCGAGTGAATAATAAACATTTATATTTGGAGAGTATTATTTAAATGTGCACTTGCTTCATCAAATTTTCTGAAAATAAGACCATCATTGCATAAATAACCGAGATAATCAAATAGGTTACTTCCAAAATAAAGCAGCGCTGTAATTAATTGATATTACTAAATCGGACGATTTTGAGCAAACTGAGAGCCCAAAATAAAAAGAATTATTAATAATAAATGAACCTCTTTTTGTGAATGCTGCTCATTATCATCCTTCAATCACCCCTTAATTGATTCATGGTTGTTTGCAATTCAGCACATATTACAACCACCACACTTAACATTACAGCGTTAGGAGATACAACCCCAGATCTATTAAGGCCTGCTCCATCAGGTCACGTTCAACTTCCGATAGATTGCTTTTATCATGCCTGATTTTCCCCACTATGCCAGACCAACCCATAGATGGATTTTAAAGGAATTGATTGTTTTAACATTGCAAAGATCAAACTGCAACCCGATAAAATGATAAAATTCCCATCAGTAAAAGTATCCATCAGGCGTCATGCAGTCAGAACGTGGCATCTTAACCATCGTGGAACCATCGGAATCCCCAATTAATCCACCTTCAGCAACCATAGCCCCCATACAGCGACTCATTTAAGCCATATTGCCTTTTTTATTTTGCCAATATACTTCATGTCACCGGCAATAAGACCGATAGCATAAGCAACAACGGACAGAAGAGATCTTTACAAATTCTTCAGTTTTTGGCAGTTACTTTCTACAGGCCATGGCTTCACAACCCATGCATAATAGTCATTTTTGTATTGCATGATAATAAATTATGCAGTATTGCAAACTATAGATACCTTCGTTGATGTGAGAATTATTACATCATTTTTACCTCATTGTGCACATGCCAGGAAAAGAACACCAGGACAGCTGGAAAATTCCAACCCACAAATGACACAAAGAGGAAAATCGAACGATTTTCTTTGCATCGAGAACTACCAGGACACACAAAGAGGAAGTAATATTTAGAGATAAATGCGAGCTTCCATCTAGCCCATCCCCACCATATCAGCCAATTTATCAAGATCTGGTCGATTTTATGCCGGAATAAGACCGATAGCATAAGCAACAACGGCTAGAAGGAGATCTTTAAAGCTTCTTCAGTTTTTGGCAGTTACTTTCTACAGGCCATGGCTTCACGATCCATATATAATAGTCATTTTTATATTGCACGATAATGAATTATGCAGCATTGCAATCTATAAAATATTTTTTGATGCGAGAATTATTACTTCATTTTTACCTCATTGTGCCCATACCAAGAAAAGAAAACCAGGTCAACTGGAAAATTTTAACCGACTAATGGTACAAAGAGGAAAAGTCGAATAACTTTTTTAGCATCGAGAAATATTAGGACCCACAAGGAGGAAATGATATTTAGGGATAAATGCGAGCTGTCCACCTAGTCCACCCCCACCATGTCAGCCAATTTATCAAGATCTGACCGATTTTATGCCGGAATAGTATCAGTACCCCAGTTTGCCAGTATTGCATCATGGCAGGCCGTGGAGCTCCTGAATGAGATCAATCGCATTGCAATATTAGCATTGAACCATGAGAACATTGAACCAATGCCCATATTGAGACCCACAAACTCACATTGCCATTTAGATCGTTTCAGTATTGTACACACCTGCAACAGTAGTACTGCCAGGACATCCACAGGCAAACCAGCCCTCACGATCGACTCAGCGGTTTTTTCGGTAAATTCGCCATACACTAGAAATAGGACATAATCAAGGCAACATAAATGTTTTTTATTAAAAAGGGCCACACGAATATACCCCTATTGAGTCATATAATTTGCTAGCTTGTGCAAAAGTGACCAGAGATCCATAGGTAATTGCACAAATATTTCCATAGCACCCCCACATACAAGTATGCCACATAATTAGCAGTTAATAGTATATTATAGATAATACATAAAGAAAAAGTCATACTAATATATGATTATTAAAAAGGTCATAAATAAAATGACATTAGATACATTGCACGTTTAAATATTAATAGTAAGTAATAAAAATAAAATAATATATTTAGGACTAAATTAAAAATATAATACCACTCACATTACAAAAAAATAGGGATATTTTGCTATACGAATTGATGTATTTTTGATGCGCCACTTATACACTATGCGAACAGAAAATGAATAGAAACACATAGCCACTTTTTGAGGATTTTGTTAAGACATAATACGAACCATTGAGATCATGGTCTAAATTATATTAGAAAGTGCATTGATCAAAGTAGAAGGCTTTTAAAATACACGCGAATTTTTATTTAAACGACAATATTATATTTAATATTATACACTGCCCATTATAAAATTGTAATAAAGTATATTGTTAAATATCGATTCACAAAAGAATATATTATAAAATTTATATTTAATAATATCGCAAATCTAGTTGATTCAATATTTATTAATATAAGTATATATTTGAAAATACATAGTAAATACATTATTACATATCATAATTAAATAATGATATATATTATAATAAATAATATTAATTAGGCATAAATAGAAGTACATAATTAATAATATATATTTGACAATTTTAGAAATAAAAATACTTTGAAGGGTCTTACTGAAAAAGGAGTGAAGATACATAATTGATACTAGAGAACACCCAATGAGAGTCCCCCACATGACTCAGTTCAGGAAGCTGCTAAAATGACCATAACCACCATACAAAGCCTTTCATAACAGCAAGGAACTCACTCACCTCCAAGAGCAAGAACGGAAGTAGTTAATCGAACATAATCAGAGACTTCATCACAAGAGCCACAGCAACCTTTTATTGACCAGTAGAAAATGAAACCCCAGGGATCTTTTAGAGAAAACTCCCAACATCATTTATGGCGTCAGTATCCAGAAACACAACAAATGTTACAAGCAGAAGAACAGACATCAATCCCACTATTTTCTTAATATTAGTACTACCCCCACTTTAAAGATTATCCACAGGGATAAATCCATATAGCGATAAGTCAACATTCATTTAAGAGTTTCTTTCTAAAAAAGTCAAATTAAAATGATTTGGGGAAATCATGACAAACAATGATAAGGGTACTAAGAATAGATTGATCGATGAAAAAAATCCATACCTTTTACAACATGCTAACGACCCTGTGGATTGGTATCCATGGACAGAAGAAGCATTTGAAAAAGCAAAAAGTGAGGATAAACCAATATTCCTCTCTATTGGATATTCAACATGCCATTGGTGCCATGTAATGGCAAAGGAATCGTTCAGGAACAAAGACGTTGCAAAAATGATGAACGACATGTTTGTCAGTATCAAAGTGGACAGAGAGGAACGCCCAGATATCGATTCGGTATACATGGACATCTGCCAGAAAATGAACGGCAGCGGAGGGTGGCCCCTTACCATTATAATGACCCCGGAAAAGGTACCTTTCATTGCAGCCACATACATCCCCCGTGAAAGCGGATTTGGAAGACAGGGAATGCTCGAGATCATCCCATGGATAGAACATCTGTGGAAGGAAGAGCACAACAAAATAGTCGAACAGACCGAGCTGATAAAAACAGCCTTATCCGAAAAAAGTGAGAGCTCGCATACCAAAGGAGTAACTGAAGAGATCATTCATAGAACTTACACATATCTTGCAAATAATTTCGATAACGAAAATGGAGGATTCGGAACCTCACCGAAATTCCCATCCCCCCATAACATATCATATCTCCTACACTACTGGAAAAGGACAGGGAACCCAACAGCCCTGCAAATGGTCGAAAGAACATTGCAGGCAATGAGAAAAGGTGGAATATATGACCACATTGGATTTGGATTCCACCGATATTCCACAGATAGCTCATGGCTTGTCCCGCATTTCGAGAAGATGCTATATGATCAGGCATTGCTTATCATTGCATATACGGAAGCCTATCAAGCCACTTCCAAAGAAGAGTATTCGAATACAGCAAATGAGATCATTGAATATATCCTACGGGATATGACCTCACCTGATGGCGGATTTTATTGTGCAGAGGATGCTGACAGCGAAGGAGTGGAAGGAAAGTTCTACACATGGGATATTTCGGAAATTGAGAGTCTACTGAACAGTGAAGATCATCCCATCTTCAGAGATGTTTTTAATGTTCGACCTGAAGGCAATTTCCTAGAAGAAAGTACGCACCAGCTTAGCGGAAAGAACATACTGCACCTTGAGAAAGCCCCGGAAAGCATTGAAAAACAATACAACATAACACACAAAGAAATAGATCATATAATAGAACGATGCAGGAAACAACTATTTTCCACACGTGAAAAAAGGATACACCCTTCAAAGGATGATAAGATATTAACAGACTGGAACGGACTCATGCTAGCAGCACTCTCGATCAGTGGTCGCGTAATGGGCAATAAAAGATACATTGATATTGCAAAAAGAAACGCCGACCTGCTAATATCTGAGCGTATGAAGGAAAATGGTGAGCTCTACCACAATTATTCCAGTAACAAAGGACCAACAATTGGATTCCTCGATGACTATGCATTCTTTACATGGGGATTGATAGAGCTATATGAGTGCGACAAGAAGTTATAATATGAATTGCGGCAACGCTATCCCTTCCATTTGG
>JAIORD010000011.1 GCA_021108275.1 Methanococcoides sp. | reverse complement strand
AATATTGAGAAGTTTTCATTTGATTCAAGACTTTTTAAACAAAAATAACCGGTTACTATGTGCACCCAACATCCAAGGCTACGTCATTTAAGCTGATAACCTGCTGACTTAACGAAGATTGTTTACTTATGGGATTTTCTATAAATTCGAAGCACGAAATACGAAATACGAAACAAATACGAATGACCAAAACAAAAATTCCTACAGCGTCAGAATTCGGTTGGATCATTCACAAATGTATCAAAATTAACTTTAGATTTCCTTCTAAAAGCAGGAATATTAGGACATTAAACCACTTGGTACAATTATGATTTGCCGACAGTTTGTTATACATAATTGTACCAAAATTATCGGAATCCTTTAAAACTAAGGGGCAACATAACGTACATTAGTTTATAAGTTGACAGGGGTGCTTGAACTATAATATCTGGTTTGCATGCCACGCCAATCAAGAATAGATGCGCCGGGTGCGCTTCATCATATTATTGCCAGAGGTATAGAACGTAAAAGGATATTTACGTAAAACCCAAACAGCCTGTTTTTCCTGGGCGCTGCTTCCAAATCATTTTCATTTATTGCTGCGAACGGGAACCACATCAATTTCCACTGTAATGCGCAGGCTTTTGACCGGTTACGCAGTGTCCTATAATTTTCGGCATCGCCGGCATGGACATCTTTTTCAGAACCGTTACAAATCCATTTTGTGTCAGGAAGATTCTTATCTCCTGGAACTGGTTCGATATATCCATTTAAACCCCTTAAGAGCCGGCATGGACATCCCGTCCCGCTTCCTGTCCATCCGTTGAGTCTCAAAACCGCACTGCCACAAGCTTGTAAGCCCTACTTTTTTCTTGCTTTTTTGTTGCAATACGGGAGAGGTGCGTTTATCCTTAGCTTACAAAACTTATGACTGTCGAGTATAAAAGAACCAGTTTTTCGCTTATACTACCCATGTATTGTGGCATACACCTATTATACCACTTCGGTCCCACTGTTGGGTACAATGGGGGGTAGTATTTTTCTCCATTGTGTTTGTCCAGGAATCCCTAATCAAATGGTAGGTCAATTCTGATGAGCGCTATAGGTTTTTGAGGAAATGATGTGCGGTTTTCTGCTGAACTGAAAAAGCTCGTTCTTTTTGCCATAACAGGCTTAGCCCTGCTGGGATCCGCGCCGATATGCCCGGCGCAACAGGAAGAATCAAGGCCAAAGCGGGTTTTGGTACTTTATACTTGCGTACACGGCTCGCCATGGGAAACGGTCATAGATGATAGCCTGCGCACCACACTTAAGTCAAAATCCACCGCACCCATCGAATTACATGTCGAACACACGGATCGGGTGGCTCACCCGAATGACGCAATACAAGAGAAACTTGTCGATTTGTACCGGCGCAAGTATTCATACCCAAAAATGGACGTCATTATCGGGTATGGTGATGAAGTCACTGACATTTTGCTCAAGTACGGCGATGAATTGTTCCCGGAGATTCCGATCATTCTTGTCAGTGTCGAACAGAAAACCATGCAGCGAAATTTGTTGAAACCCAACATGACTTCTCTGTTATGGGGGATAGATATAGAAGGCACGGTAGGGCTCATTCAAGAGATACTGCCTGAAATCCGGCATCTATTTGTCATTTCGGGTTCCGCGGTAACCGACCGAGCATTGATCAAACTGACTCGTGAAGCATTGGCTGGATATAAGGGCGGGTTAGAAATACATTACCTGACTGATATTACCGAAGCGGATCTTCTCGAAAAAGTTACACAATTACCGAAACACTCAGTTCTCTATTATTTGGCATTCGGCCGGGATGCCGATGGTAAAACTTTTGTTCCTCACGAGGTAATGGCCACTGTTTCCGAAAGAGCCAACGCACCCACGTTCGGCCTTGTTGATACTTATCTTGGGCATGGGATAGTGGGCGGCCTTTTGGTTAGCGCCGAGCTTCAGGGGAAAAGATGCGCGGAGATTGCACTACGCATCCTTGACGGCCAAACCCCCAAGGACATCCTTTCCGTGCTAATGCTCAGCAGTCCAAAGTTTGACTGGCGTCAGTTGAAACGTTGGGGTATCAGCGAGGACAGTTTGCCGTCCGGCAGTGTCGTCCAGTATAAAGAGTGGTCACTCTGGGAGGAACGCAAACAAGAGATTATTGCTGGAATCGCACTAATCATCTTACAAGCCTTGATCATAGTGAGTCTTTTCAGACAGCGGGCCAGGCGCAACCGGGCTGTTGAGGCATTAACGTATGAAAAAACGCGTCTTGCGGAAACGCAGCGGATTGCCCATCTCGGCAATTGGGAGTGGAACATTGTTACCAACAAGCTGAGCTGGTCGGGTGAGGTCTACTGGATTTTCGGCATCGAGCCCAATGAGTTTGGGTCCACCTGCGAAGATTTTCTGGACATGGTTCATCCCGATGACCGAGAGGCCGTGGATCATGCCGTTCACAAGGCCTTGGCTGATCCCAATGTGTGTTACAAGATCGAACACCGGATAGTGCGGCCGGATGCCTCAGAGCGCATCGTTCACGAGATGGGTGAAGTCACTTTTGATGATGACGGCAGACCGATTTTGATGATTGGCACGGTGCTGGACATCACCGAGCGAAAAAGGATGGCAGAGCAGTTGGAGGAACGGCTCGAGGAGATCGAGAAGCTGAGGCAACGACTCGAGGAGGAAAGCACGTTTCTTCAGAAAGAAATCAAGCTGGAACATAATTTCGAAAACATCATCGGAAACAGCAACGCCCTCAAGGCTTTGTTGCTCCAGGTGGAACAGGTGGCCCGTACCAATTCGGGTGTGTTGATTCTCGGTGAAACCGGCACGGGTAAAGAACTTATTGCCCGGTCCATCCATAGCACCAGCCTGCGCAAACATCGTCCCCTGATAAAAGTCAACTGCGCAGATCTGCCTCCGAATCTCATCGAAAACGAGCTATTCGGCCATGAGAAAGGGTCCTTTACCGGCGCTAATTACAGGCATAAGGGGCGCTTTGAAGTAGCCCATGGCACCACCTTGTTTCTGGACGAGATTGGCGAGCTGCCGCTGGAATTACAAACCAAGCTGCTCAGGGTCTTAGAGTCCGGTGAGTTTGAACGGGTGGGCAGTTCCAGAACGTTCAAAGTGGATGTGCGCATCATAGCCGCGACCAACCGTGATCTTGAAGCAGAGATACAAAAAGGGCGGTTTCGTGAAGATCTCTGGTACCGGCTCAGCGTATTTCCCATTACAGTGCCCCCCCTGAGGCAGCGAAAAGAGGATATTCCTTTATTGGTAAGCTTCTTTCTCAAGCAATTCAATAAAGAAATGGGCAAGACTATTACCTCCGTGCCAAAGGCTATTATGGATAGTCTACTGGCATACCCCTGGCCCGGCAATATCAGGGAATTGAAGAACGTCATCGAACGGGCCGTCATCACCACCCACGGGACAACATTGAAGGTGATGAGCAAACTCAAATTGGAGCAAGAAACGGCAGACCCGAAACCCAAGGGACTCGCAGATATAGAATATCAGTTTATACTTGAAACCCTTGAGAAAACCAGGTGGAAAATCGAAGGGCCTGGTGGCGCCGCCCAGATCCTTGAGCTAAAGCCCAGCACGCTGCGTTATCGGATGAAAAAGCTGGGCATCCAACGACCTTGATGCCGCCCTTGCATTCACTCCACCAGAAGCAAATTCCCCGCAGCATCCCACCATTATTTGCGGAACCCACTAATGGTTGAGGGTATTCCAGGTATTTCCATCTCCCCAACTCCCTCCGGAACCTCAAATAAATCTTGTCTTTTCAATATATTAAATAAAGTTATAGGGCACAAACCCGGGTCGGCATCTAAATTGCTTATTATAAAAGACAGCATGATGGCATGGAGCCGAAAAAAAGAGACCTAAACGGGTTACAACTCAACCATATCACCCACGGGGAGGGCTTGAAGTGATAGAAAATGCGGAGCGCCTTTCCTTATCTTTTGGGCTGAAGAGCAGAGTCCAGATCAACTTGAAAGGAGGTGATGGTGATAGAGGTGAAAGGAGGTGGTGGTGATAGAGGTGAAAGGAGGTGGTGGTGATAGAGGTAGCGTAGCGAATTAAAATGAAGAATAAAGATGCAAGACATGAAAGTATATCATCTTATGGTCGGTTGTTTTTGTTTGTTTAAACAATTGAGAATCAAATGACAGAAAGGAGAAAATATTATGCGTACTATTATCAAATCCCTGTTGTGCTTAGCGCTATTGATGGCCTTGATTGGCACGGCCAATGCTGAGGGCCCACCCACTAACCTTATCGGTAGCTGGCAATGCAAGGTGGGTGATGACGTCGTCTTTTTGGTAAACTTCAACCAGGGAGGCACCCTAACCGCCAGCGGTCCGGACCTCACCACCAGCGTGTATTACGGCGCCTGGAAACGGACGGGGCTCAACACCTTCGAGTCGAAGGACTTTGCTTTTAGTATCGACACAGAGTGTATTCTGGAGACCGACACAAGCATGACGATGTCGGATAACGACAACATTGACGCCGTGGCCACAAACTCCGATTCCTGCAGTGGGACAGAGGTGGTCTCATTCACCTGTACGAGGACCAAGATTTAGTTTGCCCACTTCGTCTCCATTTCGTTAGCTCCGAAATGACGAAAAGCTGATTTTCTTAGAGTCAGACCCCTCAAGTAAAGGGCAAAAAGGGGACGGTTCTCTTTTTTTGAAATCTCAACGATCCATTTTGATGAGAGCCGCGGTTAAAAGCACAGCGGGCAATGGATAAAGTGGTCTATGGATGGCAACGCCGCGACTCAACCCGTTGCAGGCGGCAGCATAACGCCCGCGGAGGATAAGAAGTCCCAACAACGTGTCGTGGTGAAACGGGGCAGAGGCTTCCCTGCCCCGCTCATACCATCTGATATCCCGCGCCGTAATGGAGTTGATCGACTTGAAACGCTTTTTGCTGTTTAAATGGGGGGTTTACATTTCGCTCTTCGTAGTCGTACAATATGGTCATGAGCGACCAGGCTGGCCGTCCTGTTCGAGGATTCGCCCGACAAGCGGCCCTGCCAGGATCTTCTGACCAGTAGGAGTTTAGGGACATCCTATAATAATGCTGTAAAGAAAAAAATGACTAAATTTTAATTACTGTAATATAAAGGGGTTATGAGGAAAGCCTTATTTTAGATATAACTCTACTATTCCCATTTATGGGCTTTTTTTCGGCGTATCTCTCTTTTTTAGCGAATTTTCTACCTAATCGTTACAATTATCCGGCATATCACACGAAGGTGATCACCCATCATCCCTTATCCAGGTTAAAAATTCAGAGAAATGCCCTAATAGTCCCCACCGAGGTCCTGAGCACCTCAACGTCCGTGATCGGGCTTTCTCGCCGAAGGTATTTGATTTATTCATTTTTTTCTTAACACATATGAAAAATATTTAAAAGCCAATGATTTTTTAATATATAACGTACATTACGTTTATAAGTTGACAGGGTACTTGAACAAGGTGACAATAAAGCGAGGCGATACTCACACACGTTATTCCGGCTGGACCCGAGATCATCTCACCCCTCTCGCTTACCGACGAACCGCCTGTGGTGGACCCTAACGACTTCGTCATCCAGTGGGAGCCCGTTAGAGAGACCATTACAGGTTCAGAAGATATTGAAATTGTCGGTTACCAGGTTATCGTCGAGCAAGAGGAACCTCTTCGCGTGTTCAGCATAGACCTTCCGGCCTCGGTTACGAGCGTAATGGTTCCGCCGGAATTCTTCCACAAGCAATACACCCTGCACAAGTTCGAGGTGTTAGCAATAGAGGCAAGCAAGAACCAGACAATCACGTCAGGCGAATTCATTACATTGCCGTGATGCTTTGACGCAACCTGAGTAGACAGACAGGGGTTAGGTCTTCATTCTTGACAACGATAATCCGTGTGGGAAGAATGAAGACCCCTGTCCTTGTTCTTGTATCCTTGGAATAAAGGAGGTTATGATAATGGTAAGGCTAAACAAAAGCAAATCGTTAACTTTAATGACCTTTACGGTGGTAATGGTCATGATGTCGGTCTTTTTTTCAATTACTACAGAGGCGGCAGTTCTCAATTGTTCTTCACGCACGACCATTGAAGAGCTGTTCGATTGTATCAAAACCCAGATGCGCATCAGGGACGACGGCTATACTGCCCCCACCGCTCAGCAACTGGCAGACCTGCGTACCGTGATGGGTCAGATGCTGGACGGCCAGGCCACCGTTACCTTGCCCTCCAGCATCTCCGGCATCATGGAGTTTCAAAGATTTACCGATTCCGACAACGGTGAAACATATTCCGTACTCATGGAGGTGGAAGATGCTGACAACGATGGGATGATTGACCAGGGATTCGGGACATTCATCGTATACAACGAGGCGGATAATGAGTTGAATATCGCTTCTCCTCACCCTGCCTATGACCTTAACACCGGGTATGAAAGCATCAGGATATTCAAATATACGTCTTCACGAAGCTTCTCCATGGCAGGTACCCACCGCTATGCCAGCACCACCACCAGCCCCTGCCAGTCGAGCTACAAATTTATCAATCACTATAGTCTCTTGCAGAAACACATGAAACCACGTTGCCTGCGCCATATATTGTACAGTGGCGTGAGCTGTAGCACATCATGTGGCAGTGCTCTGCTGGTCGACGTTGTTTCTGCAAGAGGCTCACTAAACTGCAAAACTAAATGGCCCCATCCCTTATTTTTAACGCAGCATCGGAGCTACGCCAGTGCAGCCTCGACCGCATTCTTGAACTCTTCCGATGAACTCGCACGGAGGGCCTTTTTATGCAAAAACTTAAGCACATCAGGATCATTTATCTCTCTCAGGCTCTTCATAAGAGTTCGGGGAACCGTTTCAAAACGGTCTTCCATCACTTCTATCAATGCCTCTCTCAAAGCCTGCAGAAAACCCTGCTGCATCCCCTGCTGCATTCCCTGCCGCATCCCTTGTTCAATACCCTGTTCAATCCATTCTTCAGCTACAGTAGGCATAATATCACCTCCCTTTTTCCTTAAAACTTCCCTGACCGCACTTTCAATATCCTCCTCTCTGATCTTATCTGATCCGGAGGCGGCATATCTCAAAATCGTCTCTAAATATTCAAGCCCGCTTCGTTTCTCCAGAAGACTTGACAGCAGCTTTAAGATCTCAGGGAGCCGCTCCCCAATATCCTCTGAAAATATGTGCTTCAACAGGAGAAGGCCAGCCCTCAACGTGACAGCGCCTTTGATCTCTTCGTCGTTGTAACGTGAAAGATCACAAAGCAAATATCGAAAATTCGGTACGAGGCCTTCAAGCTCCCCGGGCAGGTTAAACAGATTACAGAATTCAAGGCCGACCTTCCATTGGACCCTGCCATGATATATCACAACAGGAATAATCGGCGGAAGCGGCCTTGCCTCCCCCTGTTTCAGCGCATGCTCCCATATCCGCACCATGTAGCGCAAAAGATGCAGACTGATCAGCGGATCTGAAAAGCTCTTGTGCTCAAACAGCATATAAACGTAGGCAGAGCCTTCTCCCTTCAGATTCACAGCGCAAAGAAGGTCTGAGAAATGCTCCTTCAGATCCTTGTCAACAAAGCTGTCTTTCCTTGTTTCAAGAGAATCAATATCCAGAAGGGCGGCTATATCAGAGGGCAGATAGTGAAGTATGAAATCCCGGGCAGCCTCTTCCCGCGAAAGAACCTCCTTGAAAAACCTGTCATGTGGATTAGTAATATCAGCCATGAAACAGTCCTATCATATCTCCTATTAAATAGTTGGATTGCATATTAACTGTGCTTTCAATGGGTTGGTGTTTTCGTTTCCTCACCACATCCATTTTTAGAATTTTTACGATGGCTTATGAATATCAATTAACATGTGATGCAACGCAAATCAATGGGATAGTATCGCTTTTTGTGAAATTTTTCTCACCACGTTTTTTGGGTCCGAGGACACGCCGAAAAAACAAACAACAACAAAAATAGGTACTTAACAACAACGCGATTGGCAGCAACAGGCCGTTTTGGGCATTAACTGTTTAATAGGAGTCATATTTCACGCACAATGGCTAACTCTGGATCATTCAGACCGGTTACGATTCTTGCTATGGAACGGAATAACTTCCTCAAGTAGGCGCATAAATTTGGGTCAGGTTTGTTCGATCTGAAATTACAAAAGTTGATGGAATAGCAAGCTATTTTGATATTTTTCAATCCTAATCACTATCAAAAAACATAACGGAGCTCAAAGTCCATCTGAACGACTCAACCACTTTCGGTATCATGACAACTGGCTGGAGAACCTTTTGACATCAGCTTCTTTGGGAGATTATAGAGCACCTCCCCCAAATCCGTTATAATCAGGAAAAATTGATCGAAATGACGAGATACATGCATATGTTGACCGTTTTTCCGGTAGCATTAGTGGTTCTTATTTTGGGGACCGCCGCGCCAAATAGTTGGGCGGACGATGACGAGAACGAAATCCCCTTCGCTAAGGCGAAAATATTCATCGAGTTCAACGCCACGGATGAAGATGTCGGTATTCAGGTCTTGCTCGATGGAGAACCCTGGAAAAGGGTGAAAGTCTTCGACCCTAACGAGCGCAAGATCTTAGACATCACGGCCAAAAGAAGCTTGAGAAAGCAAGGCCTTACCGAGCTGTTCTTCGAGAGTTCGGAGCCGTCGCTCGACGAAGTCTCGCTCGACGAGTTCCTGGCCCGATTTCCGGAGGGGGAGTACGAGTTCGAGGGAAGGACGACTAATGGCGTCGAGCTGGAAAGCGAGGCGAATGGAGTCCCATCCATCGTGTGCCACCTATCCTAAGTTTATTTAGAAACAGGAAACCTGGCCCTCCGACACAAAAACGCCGGACCCGAAGCAAGGGTGAGGTGGATTTCATGTGTCAGGGATGGCTGTGCCACCCCGTGAACGCTTACTAAATATGAATATGAGACTAGACACAGACTCTGTTCAGGCGCTCTCGGCGGATTGCATCGACGGCTGAAGGGGTGCTTACTGATTCGCCGCTTCATCATCCTTTAGCAGACGGTCGATAACCCTCGCA
>JAIORD010000060.1 GCA_021108275.1 Methanococcoides sp. | reverse complement strand
ATTATCCCCCCACGCCCAAACTGTGCCGTCTGTCTTTAGCGCTATTGTATGCAAGAGCCCTCCTGCTATGGCTGCCACATCTGCAAGCCCGGCTACCTGCACAGGACTGCTCCTATAAGTTGTTGTCCCGTCACCTATCTGGCCGAACCTATTATGCCCCCACGCCCAAACTGTGCCGTCTGTCTTTAGCGCTATTGTATGATAGCCACCTCCTGCTATGGTGGGACTATATGCCCACGCATTCTCCACTGAAAAAAATAAGACGAAAAAGACAGATAAAAAAAATAACAAAGATCGTACTCGTTGAAACAGAACTGCTTTCATTTTTTATACCTCCATAACATATACGGCCCTTCGGGCGAGCTGATTAGCTTATTAGCTTAACAGCTTATTAGCTTAACAGCTTATTAGCTTAACAGCTTATTAGCTTATCAGCTACGAATCATTGTTGCGGCCTGATAGTTTCTAACTTATTAATAAAATAGATAAAAAATGGAAATTCCTTTACTATGAACATATCAGCCACAAATGACCTTTTACCGGCAGAGTCTTCTTTTGACCTTCCGCAAGACCGGAGAGATGGGGACGTATTTTGACTAAGTTGACTTATCAGTGCGCTATTTTCTCACCCGCCAACTCCGGCAATTTTCTCAATCCCAGACAATTCAAGCAATCTATGCATATCTTCCCTTACCGCCCTGAGCCTGTCCTTTACCCACAAATATTTTATAGCTATAAAAACAGTAAGTTGCAAAATGAGCAAACAGAACTTATATAAATCGTGCTTGTAATAAAAACAATGAGTTACAAATCATTTGCTACAGTATTTTCGACTTGTGGGTAAAGGGCAGCCCTAAGCACGCCTTTTTTCTGCATCAACGCCTCGGCTTCCTCAGTAAAACCGTCATGCGCAAAAAAACCATAATCTTAAAATCTGAAGTCCTTTACCCACTTCCTTTTTTACAGCGTTTCCCTTTCGCATCAAAGATTCTACCTCAATTCTCCCCCATATCTTCAAGAACTCAAGCAGTATCGGATCATCTACCTTTCTGAATCAGTTGTTTAGTGATCAAATGGACAATCAGTCCGACCAAAGTCAGCGGCAAAGACTGCAAGATCACTGCCATCCACGTCGTTGTCACCATCGAAGTTTCCTTCACAACCACCGGTGCAGTCTGTCCTCCCGAAGTCCGCTGCAAAAGCAGCTAAGTCCGAATCATCTATATTACCGTCTCTGTTGAAATCTCCAATGCAGAGTTCCGGGTTAATGGACGTTTCAATACGGTCTGTTACCACAGTGGAACCGTAAGCCCGTACTTCTATGACATGAGGTCCAGGTATTGAAGCCGAAGCATTCCAAAACCCTTGCCACACCGGGGTGTCGTCCACCTGCTCCATCTCATGCCAGTCTCCTCCCTCATCAATCCGAAACTCCACCCCAACAACGGGGTTTTTGTCGAAGACAAGGGCGCGTATAGGATTTCCCGGGCTCCGGGGGACTTCATATGCAAAGGGATTTGACTGGTTTCCCATGCTCTGATCCACAGGAGCCGTTATCAGGACGACCGGCCATGTGCCTTTATCAGCAGGCACAACGGACAGGCCGTTTCCGTCAACAGCCATGATCGCATAATGATCCTGTCCCGATTTCCCAAGGGATGCCACATTCAAATAGAAAACACCCTGAAAGAGGTCGTCATAATAAAAATTTTCCCGGTAATCATGGGTATGGCCGAACCCGTATTGAGAAACACCGTAATCGTCTATTAGATCGAGGAGAGACTGTAAACCGTATGTAAGTCCCGTGTCTATCCATGACGAATAGCCGGCATCAAAAGGATGATGCCCAAACATGAGCGTAAGTTCCGCATCAGGATGATTCATCAATTGGGACTCAATAAAAGTCAGTTCGCCTTGATCAAGTCCTGCATGGTCGCCGTAGTTATCCCATGGCGAGATGCTGAAAGGGGCTCCATCGTTTCCTGCCGTGCAGACACCAAGAAAATGATAACTGCCGAAGGGAAAGTTTCGTACCCATGAGTACTGAGTAGAACCGGAGGCGCTTCCCTGGATTGAATTAGCAAGGTGGTAAGCAAAATCCTCATCATTGTAAGCATCATGGTTGCCTGGAATATCAAAATAGAACGTTGCATCAATACCGGCTGCGTCGAGTATCTGCCTGTACCGGTCCCACTCTTCCTGATAGGGACCGTTGGGGATGACGCCACCGTTGGTAGAATCCGTCAAGTCCCCGGCATTCACTATAAAAAGGGGATCAATCACTTCCCTGGCCTCATTCACGGCCCAGGTCAGGTAGTCTGTATCCTGACTGCCGCCGGTTCCTATGTGGGAATCGGATATGATCATGAACCAGAAAAGCCGGTCACTGCTCCAGTGGTAATAAGCGCCGAGGGGATTTCCGGCAATGGATAGAGGAGGAAGAATGAAGATAACAAGAGATATAAGAAGGGGTTGAAAGAAGAGTCTTCTTTTCATGGCTTATTTTCACCTCCCTTATTGTCCATGCCCGTTGCTCTGGTCCGTTTTCCCAGTCTGTTAATCAACTCATCAAGAACTCGAAGGGAATGGCTATCTTTTTCTTGTTCCCGCAGCTCCTTCAATGTTTTCTCCGCTCCCTTATAATCCCCGGCCATTTCCAGCGCTGATGCCAACTGCAAGTATACTTCTTTACGTTCAGGTGCAAGACGCAAGGCCTTTTCATAAATATTTGCCGCTTTTAGAAATTCCTTTTGCACAAAATAGGTCCGCCCCAGATGGAGGTAGGATTCAACCCGATCTGGCTTTTTCTGAATGGCTTTCTGAAAGGCCTTTTCAGCCAGTGCATATTCAGTATCAGCTCTTGCCCTGTCCTTTTGCGGTATGGCTTCATAGAATGCCCTTTTAAAGTGAGTAACTCCTCTTCTTTCAAGCTCTTCCGCTGTCTCAGCCTGAGAATAAACATTCATCCCCGGACTGAAAAGAAAAAGAAAGCAAATCATGACCATTATTTTCTTCATTTCCAAAATTCCTTTCTTGTATACAAGCACCACCCATTATATACTTGAGTTTTCGAAAAATAGTTCTTTCTAAATCAGCAATGTTGGCACGCAATATGCTTTTTTAAACTATTTTTATACTAATAAATCAATTGGTTGTATCTTTATCTCTCGCCCTAATTTTACCGTCTCAATTATAATAAAAACTAAACCCAACCCATCAACTCAATAAACCCTTACCTCGTTAAATGCTTCATCACATATAATCAGGACAATAAACCTAATCATCTGTCAGCCAGCAGCCAGGAGCTAATGTGGACAATCAGTCCTCCCGAAATCTGCGGCAAACACCGCCAGGTCACTGCCGACCACGTCGCTGTCGCAATCAAAATCCCCTTCACAATCGTCAACGTAATCGGTTCTGCCGAAGTCCGCCGCAAATACAGCAAGATCTGAGCCGTCCACATCACCGTCACCGTCAAGGTCACCCTGGCAATCGGCGATGCTACCCGCCAGGAGAAATGCGAAATCTTGCTCTTCCATATTCCAAGTGGATTCGTTTGTCACGGATGTCCATCCAGTTGGGAAACCGTACCCGCCGCCAGGGTTAATAACTTGAGCTGGGTTCCCATTTTTAGTATTGGCAGTTAGTTTTCCATAGTGCCCTGCAGTAGTGCATTCAAGTTCGGGATAAAATGAAAACCAGTAGGTGCCTACCTGGAGTTTTATCGGAGTATCCAAGTTCAGCGTCACATTGGATGGCAGGCCATTAATCCCGTCACTGATGGTTATCTTAGAATCTGTGGGGAGAACCGAGAGATTCCATACCGGAGAATTGCCTCCGCCATATGGATCACCGTCAGGTGTACTTTGGTTGTCAGCATAAATCTGAAAGTGAAGAGTTGTGGCATTCATTAATGTCGTCCCGGATCCCCATAGGTCTCCAGGAATAAAGACAGTTTGAATATTCCAAGTTTCGGTTGTGGAAAAATCATCCGCTGTGAATATGTCGTAATGGTCATAAGTTTCTTCAAAATCCTGACATGGCATATAGCGCAAACCAGCAGGTCTTATTGGCTGGTTCCACAAAACAGTGGAGGGATAATCAGGTATCGGTGTACTCCAGACTCCGGATGTTGTGCCTGCGTACAACATTTTGGGCTGGCTCCTGCTCATGGCGAGTTTGGTAATGGAAAGATCTTCCAACCCTTCGTTGAAGGGTATCCAACTATTCCCGCTATCTATGGAAACAAATACGCCATGGCTAATAGTGCCGGCATAGACAACTTCTGGCCACGTGGATCGGTCAATGGCCAGAGCACGGATATCGTCAGTAGGCAGGCCATGTAGCTTAGTCCATTCATACTTATTGTACATCCACAAGCCTTCGCCCGTCGCGACATAGACTCGTGAATTCAAGCCAACCTCTATGTCATTAACCGTCCAGACCCAAGGGGCACTAGGATTAATAGTTGACCAGCTAATTCCACCGTTAGTTGACCTCTTAACAGACCCCCAGCGTGCAGTTCCATAGTAAATGATCTCAGGATTGGTGGGATCGGCAGCCAATGTAGTAAATGACCCAGCATCCACTGTCTGCCATGTTACTCCACCATCAGTTGTTCTCAACAACTCTCCTTCCATATTTAAAAAGCATTCCATTGATACAAGGATAACATCTGAATCATCCGCTTTTATCAAAATGTCGGAAACTCCTGTTTGACACTGTATTTGCCAACAAGTTAAATTTGTTAAATACTTTTGTTGCCAATTTTGACCCCCATCTTCACTCTTATAAATATAAAACGATAGAAAACCTGGAAGTTCATTATAAGGGTCGTTAGGATTATAAGTTGAACCCCAAGCTTTTTTGCCGTCACCCGCCCAGATGGTCGAAGGATTTTGAGGATCGATGGCCACCGCGCCGAGGTCGGAGGGTGAATCAAGCAAATAACTCCATGAGGCGCCACTGTCGGTTGTTTTAGCCAAATGCCTATCATCGACGACCGTGAATGCAGTGCCGGATAAAGTTGGCTCAACGGCTAATCCTTTAATATAGCCGGCATAAGGTCCACCTGAG
This sequence comes from Methanococcoides sp., assembly GCA_021108275.1. Taxonomy (GTDB): domain Archaea; phylum Halobacteriota; class Methanosarcinia; order Methanosarcinales; family Methanosarcinaceae; genus Methanococcoides. Next base: position 5,388 of record JAIORD010000060.1, on the reverse strand, counting down.
GTCCAGGAGGCTTGCGCTTGTGTAACGCCCATGAAAAACGTGCACAAAATGCCGGCAAAAAACAATAATGTACCATTTATTACCCGAAAATTTGTCGTTTTCATCTGGAAATCCTCCTTATGAGTTGTCAGACACACTCTCATCAACATAAAGTTGTTGGTTTTGAAACTCAGGTAGTCGAATGATTGAGTCGTCAATATGGTACTGAAAAACTCAACAACCAAAATCAATCAGCCGCCTGGGGTCGGACCACGCTGTCATACTGAATTATCATCAAAAACCTGCCAAAAATAGCTGTTTTCGTCCCTTACAACGCCCATTTTGCCATCAAAATTGCGGCTATAAGGAGACAATTGCTCTTTGAGTTCATAGCCGGCTTCTGTCTTAACTACTCCTCTGCCAATTGCCCTGATACCAAGCTTCTCCCTTATCTCCTCAACAAAGGATTTACTCCCTACAGCAATACTCTCCGACCACTTCGCATCGCGAGCATGGCCGTCCCCCTCAAGAACCTCTTCCGCCCAGCCCTTGTAGGCTTCAGTGAACCGCTCACTATCATCAAACCCAAGCAACTCCATCAGTCGGCCCTGGTCAACCAAAGCATACCTCTGAGGAGGGTCTTGTATCTCATTATATCCACTGAAAGGCCATTCTGATGGATGTTGAACAACTCCAGCCCTCACCATGTTGAGATCAATGTAGACCATACACCGAATCAAATGATCGTCGTCTTGCACCGCGGTTGCGTGATACCGATCCTCCCAAAACGCGCCCTTTCGATTCTTTCTTCGATTGTACTCCTGAGCTGTGCGCCCAGCAGTCAATTGCATCGTCTTGGGCAGTACTTCCCGACCACGATCGTCTTGGACAAGAAGATGGATGTGATTTGACGTAACCGCATAATTCAAGATTCGAATCCCAAAGCGCTTCTTTGCTTCAAACAGCCATCTCAACCAGTGCTGCCGATCTCTTGCAAATTTTAACAAGAATTCCTTCTTGTGGCACCGGTGCGTTATGTGCCACACAACACCAGCGATGTAATGCCGGTTCGCCCTCGGCATTTGACTCACCAACTCGCCTTAGAACTCCCTTTTTGCCACCAAAATCGCCCCTCTAATGCCCCAAACACCTCTTTTCACAACGTTTCCCCCACCATTTCAACTCCTTAGCCTGGTCCGACCCTAAGCCTAAGCGCACCCTAAGCGATGTCTTTGAATTTTCCCGCGGTGCTAAGGCCGAAGGCAGACGCAAAGGCATTGACGTCCGCTTCGTCTACGATGCCGTCGCCGTTCAAGTCGGCTGGTGATCCGGGACTCACGCCCCAGTCCCGGGCGAGGCTGGCGGCGAAGGCGGCGCAGTCGCGGCCGTCAACATCACCGTCGTTGTCAGTATCAGCCGGGGTGTCCCAGACGTCGCCCTCAAGGGAAAGTGGGTTGGTGGGTGCGATATCGTGGAGAAAGCCTTGGCCTGAACTGGCGACATATAAACGGATTGGGCCTTTCGGATTGTCAATAGCGCATAGCGGAACGGTGACAAGAAACTGAGCGGGCGAGTTCACTTGAGACGGGTCGGAAAATTTCATATTAAGCCAACTATCATGACCTTCTTTTGGCCCGTCCGACCCGTCCGGTTTATGTTTATATAACACAAGCGTATAACCTATATACACTTTAAGATCAACCGGAGAGATGTTCACTGAATAATCCGCGCCGATCGTCTCTCTCAGAGGGTTGCTTATGGGTGTGCCGGTTAGACTGTCAGAGTCGGTGTCAAGAAAAACGTGCAAAGAAGTCACACTCCAAGTAGATTCCAGTCGCGTGAGCGTTCCGCGAATGACCAGATTCTCACCATCAAGTTGTGCATCGACCTGGGTCAGATCCCACTGGGCTTCTGCGTCATTCGCAGGTGCCGTGCCCGAGACCATCTTCTCGGGAATCCACTTGATCGCCGGCACTTCCGTTTTTCCGGCGACATCAAACGCTTGATCGTTCTTCGGGATCATGTCGGTGATATTCTTGTAATCGCTGGTAAACAACCTGCCGGTCACCCGCCCGTCCGTGGGCACCATGGAAACATCCACAACTCCTCCCCCAGGGAGACACCACTTTCTGGCGTCCAGGATGCTCAAACTGCCCTCCAGCCAAAGGTGATTACCGTACACATACCAGCGTCCGTCGTTATATCTTTCGCCAAAGGGGAAAAAGGGATAAGTGGATAGGGGCGGTTGGATAAAGAAAGACTGCGCACCAAAATCAAGATGGAACGGTGTGGGGTCGCTGGCAACCCCGCCTCCACCCAACCACCGAATTGCCACATCCCAACCCCAGGACGGAATTTCATTGAAGCGGATAGGAATGAGAAAAGGCGTCTGCACCAGGCCGGTTTGTAAATTGCGGTCTGTATCCAGCTCCACGCTGCCTATGAAGTGGAGGGACAAGGGATTAATGGGATATTGGTAGCCCACATGTATCCGAAATTGATCCCCAAAGGTTTGGAATCCCCAGCCCTGAAGAGTCGTTCCACTCCAGTCGTCTATTTCCGCGTCGACCAACGACGCGGGCTGGCGCACTTCCACCGTTTCCGTTGCTGTATCGAAGACGCCGGCTTCGGGGCAGCGGTCGCCGTTTCCAGTCCCGCCGTCGTTAAAACTACTACGGCCGTGTGCAAAGGCGAAGACGTCGGAGGCAGTACATATACTCGGCACCGAAACTTGTAAGCAGTGGCCATAATCGGAGAGAGTTGCAGTGACGGTACCTAAATCCACCTCTTGCCCGTAAGTGGTTGTTGGCAGTAGCCACAGCCTGCACACAGGTAAATCGAGTAAGAAGATGCATGAAATACGGTAATCTGCTCCGCGAATCGCACCGGGGCGTGCGTCTCCCGTCTCTGGGTCTTGGTCGGCATCAATAAAGAATTGCACCTGACTGGAGGTGGTCGGCGCCATAAACGGATTGAACGACTCCCGAGCCCACACTCTGACAGTGAGGACTCCGCCTTCAATCTCTGCCTCAATCGCAATGAGGTCATTTCCGACCAATGGGTTTTGTGAACAGAAATGACAAATGGCAAAACTATTGGTCGAGAAGACAGTTAAGATTAGTTGAGCCAAGAGAAACATCCTGAGAACAAGATGCACCCGACCGGTCTGGGTTCGTGAAGTGCGCAAAGCTTTTAGGTGATACCAGTTTACCAGAATTGTTGCCCTATCCATCGCCATTTTTCCCAATTGATGATAATAATGAGAAATCTCTTTTGGCAATTTGGGGAACATACCAATTCTTTTTACTTGTTTTTTCATGGTGTCCTCCTTATTTTGTATTTTAACAAGCCAATTTTATCATTTTAAATTGCCAATAGGTTAAACCATAAAACAACGGTAGTCCCTACAAAGCAGTGCAGGCTTAAGAATACTGCCCTGTTTTACTTTGTAAACACCTGATTTTTCGCCATGTGCTACCAGAAGACATGATATGTAACTTATTGAAATTATTGGCCCCGCACTGCTTTGTAGGGACTACCAATCTGCATGCTGTCAAGCGGCCGGGCAAAAAAAGCCCGGCCACTCTATGACTCACACTACGGAAAGATTGGGCAATCAGTATGCCCGAACTCTGTTGCAAATGCGGCCAAATCGCTCTCGTCCACGTAACCATTGCCATTAAAGTCGGCAACTGGATTGTAGTCAGGCCCACCTGATGAAGAGCCAAAAGCATCTGCAAAGATCACCAGGTCGTTCCCATCAATATCCCCGTCTTTATCAAAGTCTCCTTTGCAAACAGGAAAATACTCGCAGGCTCCCATATCGCATATTGCTGTGGCATCGCCATCGCCATCCTGTGGCCTTGACACACCATCTATGTCATCACTGGGTGCACCTGCATTTGTGCCTGTATCGATACAGGGAGAACCTGATGTAATGTGGAAATCACAGGCAACCGAATCCTCGAATAGCGGATTTCCAGAGATATCACCTGTACCTGGGCTGCAGCCGAAATAATCACCGGCCGTATTGTCCCAGACATTGTTGTAAGAGATTTGCGGCTCGGGAAGCTGGTTACATGAGATTCCATGGTCTTCGTTGCTGACGATAATGTTGTTTTTTATCATCACACCATCACCACTCGTGCAACCAATACCATCATCTTTATTGGACACAATGGTGTTGTTCATGATCGTCGCAGCCACACCTTGAAAATCAATTCCATGCAGATCATTGTCATAAATAATATTATTTTCTATTGTCACAGATGATCCTGTATCTATCTCAATACCATGTCCACTGCTTGTATTTGAGATGATGTTTTCTCGTATGGACAACGAAGATTGCTCACACTGTATCCCTGCGTGTGTACCGTTCTGTATGCGGAAACCCTCAATACTGCCGCCGTCCAATGCCGTATAACAAACTGCCGGCTGGGCCGATCCACTACCATCAATGATAGTAATATCAGCGCCTTCTCCGATCAGGGAAATACTTCTTTTAATCAACACATTCTCCACATAGGTACCTGCGGCCACATACACAATATCACCGGGACCTGAAAAATTTACACCATCTTGTGCAGTGTTAAAGGGATTCGAAACACTTCCATCCTCAATCCCTGATGTATTATCGTCATCCACATAGATGTCAATGTTGCCCGGTATGTCTTCAGGGTCATTGGGATCGGTGCCCGCCAGACATTCCCTCCAATTACAAAAGCCATCCTCATCGGCATCCTCAAAGGCATCGTTCACCAGCGGATTAAGGCCATTATCAACTTCACATCCATCCGGCATGTTATCATCGTCCGTGTCAACATCCTTGGGATGCGTACCATTATCAAACTCTCCCTTGTCGGAGAGACCATCACCATCCCAATCCCCGGTGCCATCTCGATTCAGATTGCCGATACCAAAATAGAAGGTTTCCCAGCAATCGTTCATGCCATCCCCATCGCTATCAACAGCTATGGGTTCGCCATCAATGGAGAAATCGTAGCTTCCTCTCTGGTCAGTACCATATTCCCAAACCCTCACATGATACAGTCCTGTGGCCGGGCAGGTCCACGGCATGTTAGTGTTTTGACTCCCACTAATTGCGGCAAATTCATTGTCATAGAGTATAAAATAAAAATTTCCACCCAGTTCATTCTTGAGCGACAAGACATAGGTGGAATCCTGCACAGCATAGAAACGGAACCAGTCAAAATCATCGTATTCTTCGTTATGACTATGCTGCGGACTATTATCGGTACAAATAAAACATGCCGTATATCCGGTATCATTAGGCTCATAATCGCTGTCCCATACTGCTGTGCCGTTCCAGTAGGCAGGCAATACCCGTACCTGGTAACTTGTCCACTGATCCAAACTATAATCCCATATCTGCAAATAATAAGTCCCTGT
>JAIORD010000029.1 GCA_021108275.1 Methanococcoides sp. | reverse complement strand
ATCTCAAAGGCACTCTATGATTCCGCAGTGGATGCGGGTTGTGAGGCCATATTGCTTACAATGGAACCCAGAAAGCAGCACAGTGCTGAACCGCCTGCACTTGTGGCGGAGGCCATGAAAAACGCAGATGTAGTTCTTGCCCCTGCTTCATAGTCACTGACCCATACCCAGGCGCGTAAGAAAGCTTCTGATAACGGTACCCGGACAGCCACGATGCCAGGGATCAATCTGACCATGATGCAGGAAGGTGGTTTGAATGCGAATTATGAGGATATCGGAAAGCTTGCGGACGAACTTCTGGAGACGCTTAAAGGATCGAAAGAGGTTCGTATCATCACTGAGAAGGGAACAGACCTTGTCCTTGATGTGGAAGGGTGTGAATGGATGGCCGATACAGGAATGTGCCATGAGAAAGGTACGACATCCAATCTTCCGGCAGGAGAGATGTACATTGCCCCGAAGAATGTGAACGGCAGGGCTGTCATTGATGGCTCTATGGGAGGTATCGGGTTACTGGATAAGCCATTGATAGTGGAGATAAAGAACCGTTCAGCAGTGAGCTTTGAAGGGGAAGGCGCGGAGAAACTCGAGGCAATGGTGGAGAGTGTGGGTAATGACGGGCGTAATATTGCAGAACTCGGCATAGGGATAAATCCTGCAGCACGCCTTATCGGAGTCATCCTCGAAGATGAAAAAGTGGGAGGAACGATACATATTGCATTGGGAGATAATTCCACCTTTGGAGGCGATGTGAAAGTTGACCTGCACCTTGATGGTATAATTACTGGCCCAACGGCCCTTGTCGATGGAATTGACCTGAATGTCAAGCGTTTTGCTTAAGAGAACTGCACCAACTTTTTATACCGGCAGTGCTATGCCGGTAGAAAGTACTTAAATAACTAAACGTTATAATCAGAGCATAGGATATCGCATTTATAATTAGAATATCACCGGTGATCATAATGAAAGGAAGAGTTTGGAAATTCGGAGATGACGTGGACACTGATGCAGTCATCCCGGGCAGATACCTCGTGATGAACACACCAGAGGAACTTGCCCCATATACTTTTATCGGCGTACGCCCTGATTTTGCAGGGGATGTGAAGGAAAACGACATCGTTGTTGCAGGTAACAATTTTGGCTGTGGTTCTTCAAGGGAACATGCACCTATTGCCCTTAAGGGATCAAAGGTAGGTTGCGTCATCGCAAAGTCGTTCGCAAGGATCTTTTTCAGGAATGCGATCAATATCGGGGTTGCGCTTCTGGAATGCCCTGACACTGACAAGATCGACGATGGAGACGAGCTTACCGTTGACATTGCATCCGGTATTATTGAGAACCTTACAAAAGGTGAGAAATACCAGGCTACACCTTTACCTGATTTTGTCCGCGGGATCGTAGATGCCGGCGGTTTAAAGGAATACACAAGGAAGATCATTAACTGATCTTTCGATTCCTTGTTTTTGATTTGATATTTTGTTGAGTTTTTTGCTGACCGACTAAAATATAAAAAAAATAGATTTTACATAATTAATAAGGAGGAAAAACATGGCACAATATAAAATTCCGGTCCTGCCGGGTGACGGTATAGGCCCTGAGATCATTACCGAGGGTAAGAAGGTAATCGATGCAGCTGGAGAGAAATTTGGATTCGATGTTGACTGGATAGAGTACCCACAGGGTGCTGACCACTACCTTGAGACAGGAGAGCTTATCTCCGAAGATACGCTCAAAGAGCTTTCAGCATATGATGCGATCTACCTTGGTTCCATTGGGGACGACAGGATCGCACCTGGTGTGCTTGAGAAAGGTATCCTGCTCGCTGCAAGGTTCTACTTCGACCAGTACATCAACCTACGCCCTATCAAGCTTCTGGAAGGCGTCTGGTGCCCGCTTAAAGGCAAGACCCCAGCAGACATCGACTTCACTGTTGTAAGGGAAAACACCGAGGATTTCTATATCGGTATTGGCGGACGTGCAAAGACCGGAGTTAGCAAGGACTTGCTCGAGGTCTCAAGGACACTGTACTCTGCAAGATTCGGACTCGATATTGAGACCGACAGCGAAGAGATCGCATACCAGATAGGCATGATCTCAAAGGAAGGTACCCAGAGGGTCATTGACTACTCCTTCGACCTTGCTGAGAAGAGCGACAAGCACGTTTCATCAGTTGACAAGGCGAACGTCCTTTCAGACATCTATGGATTCTGGAGAGAGGAGTTCAACACTATCGCAGCCAAGCACCCCGATGTTAAGACAGACTTCAACTATGTCGATGCTATTACAATGTGGTTCGTCAAGAACCCAGAATGGTTCGATATCGTAGTCACACCTAACATGTTCGGTGACATCATCACTGACCTTGGCGCAATGGTACAGGGCGGTCTCGGACTCGCACCTGGCGGAAACATCAACCCTAACGGTACCAGCATGTTCGAGCCTATCCACGGTTCAGCACCAAAGTACAAGGGACAGAACAAGGTTAATCCTATCGCAACCATCTGGGCAGGTTCAATGCTCATTGAACAGCTCGGTGAGAAGGAAGCAGCAGATGCCATCGTCTCAGCTATCGAGAAGAACATCCTCGAAGCAAAGGTCCAGACCTACGACATGGGCGGCTCAAACACTACCACCGATGTTGGTAGCGACATCGCAAGAATTCTGCTCGAGATGTAATTTAGCATCTCACTTTTCTTTTTTGCCTTCACGCCAGGATCGGCGTGGAGGAACTTTCGTTTTTTATGATCATATGGTAAAAAAGAAGACATTTTGCCAGATCAAAGTTCTTCGGTAAATTTTTAATATATTCCACTCAGTTTTATAGCATGTCACATTCAACATTACATCCCCTTGTATGGGGACTTATCACATTCATAATGGGAATCCCCATAGTCTATTTCATGAGCGAAGAACCTCAATTCAGATCAGTGATAAAAAGAGCGTTTTTGATGGCACTTGGCTTTACCATTGGTGCAACTATTGGCTATTTTTATCCATGACCAATTTCCCACACATTAAAGCAAACTATATAAAACAAAAACGAGATTTTATTAATCATCGGGACTAATGTTGTAGTATCATATTCGTTTTTAGAGATGCTTTGGGGAGCTTTCATGAAAATAAAGAGAATCGTTGTTAAGAACCTATTTGGAACGTTCGACCATGATGTTCCGTTGAACACAGAAGAGCATATCACTATTCTCCACGGACCGAACGGTATTGGTAAGACGGTCCTGCTTCAGATATTGAACTCGCTGTTCCGTTCCAACTATTATGAGCTTTACCGCATTCCGTTCAGCAGGCTAGAAATTGAGTTCAGTGACCGGAGCAGACTTTTAGTAAGAAAGAAACTGCACCTGGATGAACTTGGTCCCATCAAAGCCGAGAACAGTAGTTATCGTGAACTGGCATTCGAATGGCTCAAACCTACAAAGAAGAAGGTTCGTTATACAGTCAAACCTATTGATATTGAAGAAGTTTTCTCGACACCTAAGGTCGAGCACATGATACCTGAGCTTGAGAAGATAGATGATAACACCTGGGTACATTTCACTACACAGGAAAAGCTCACATCCGAGGAGGTCATGAGTCTTTTCAGTGACAAGCTCCCACAAAAAAGAAAAGATGAACCTGCATGGCTCAAGGAAGTTCTGGCTTCCATCAACATCTGTTTCATTAAGACACAACGACTGCTGAGTATTTCATTCTCCCAATCCGTAGAGACAGAAAGAAGAACATCTGTAATACCATCTGTTATCAGTTATTCCGATGAACTTGCAGCCTCCATGCAGAAGAAACTTGCAGAATATGCAGCACTTTCGCAATCTCTTGACCGCACATTCCCTTCGAGGCTGCTAAAGACGGGCAGTAAACATTTGGATACATCCATAGAAGAACTAAAGGTCGAACTTACCGAACTGGAAGATAAAAGAAAACAACTGATCGAGGCAGGATTTATTGAGGCAGAAGGCGGTCTTGATATAGAAGAGATCACAGATATCGATGAGAGCAACAGGAATTTTCTCCAGCTTTACATAGAAGATGTCAAACAAAAGCTCAGCGTATTCAATGATCTTACTCAAAGAATAGACCTCCTTATAAAAATAATCAATTGCAGATTCCTTTACAAGAAACTCTCGGTCAGCAAAAAAAATGGTTTTGTTTTTACAACGGCAGAAAACATGCCCCTTTCACCGACCAAGCTCTCATCCGGAGAACAGCAGGAACTGGTACTGTTCTACGAGCTGTTGTTCCATGTAGAACCTGAAGCTTTGATACTTATTGATGAACCCGAAATATCACTACATGTCCTATGGCAACAACAGTTCCTAAGAGACTTACAGGCAATAACACAGCTCGCAGGTTTTGATGTCCTGATAGCCACACATTCGCCACAGATAATTCATGACCGCTGGGACCTTACCGTTGAGCTTAGAGGACGCGATAATGAAGAGATACTTGACAGCTGACGATATCGCGAACAACGTTCGAATGATGCGAACCCAGTTCAGGGGTAGTGTCTTGATAATCGAAGGCAGCACCGACATGAGGCTCTACCAGCGATTTGTGGATGATAAAAGATGCAAGGTCATCCCCGCCAATGGTAAGGAAAATGCTATAAAGGTCATACAGACCCTTAAACGGTCAAAGATAGAAGGGATTTTAACCATAGTAGATGCCGATTTCTGGAGGGTAGACGGAATAAGGAACAAGAATAGTGATGTGCTTGTCACTGACACTCATGATCTTGAGACAATGCTTATTGCATCAGAAGCACTGGAACGTCTTCTTGAAGAATTCACATCACCATACAAAGTCGAAGCGCTTCATATGCCCATAAGACAACTCTTGCTCTACACAGCAATGCCATTGGGGCTTTTCAGATGGCTTTCGTCCTCTGGCAAAGATAAACTGTCTCTTAGGTTCAAAGATGTCGATTTTGAACAATTCATGGAAGTACAGCCACTATCAATAAACATCAAACGTCTCATACGAGAAGTAAAGGTCAACTCACAAAGGCATTCCCTGAATGAGAGGATCATACGCAAAAAACTTATGAAAATGCTCAATGAGGATCACGACCCCTGGCAGATATGTTCCGGTCACGATGTTGTGGAGATACTGGCATTCGGGCTACGGGAGATCTTTGGCAATTCGGATGCACACCATACGAACGAAGGAATAATAGACAGAAGCCTTCGGCTTGCCTATGATATAACAATGTTCAAGAAGACCGAGCTATATAGTTCGATAATGGAATGGGAAGAAGAGAATGTACCTTACATCGTCCTCAGTGAAGCTTGAACAATATCAGAGCTTTGACATCTTCTTATAATCCAGTACTTTTGAGACAGGGCTTGTTGATACCTGAATACCTGCTTCCTCTACAGCAGAGATCATGTTCACGCCAACGCCTACAAGGATCCCGGATAAACCTTCTTCAACCGGAGCACCACATAGATCATAAGCCGAAGAGCCAATGTTCATTACATTACCTATGCCGGAAGCCTCAAGCTGATGTAAGACATCCTTTGCTTTTTCAACTGCAGAAGATGGAATTGTGCGTATGTTAGCAAGAATGCGACCGTTACCCGTATCGAGCACGTCCAGAACTGAAGTTGCATGCCTGATCATGAATATCTTTACCGGATCAATGGAAGTACCGGAGTATGAGATAAGGTCCCTGAATTGCACGGGGTCGTTATGCTCCATTTCCAATATACCACCATATGCCGGTTTTACAGGGATGCCATTTCTGAGAAGCACACCGTCATAGGTAATACTGCAAACCGTTGCTATGCCCACACTACCTTCAGGCACATATACCCCGGAATCAGAATCCTCTTCGAATATCTTAATGTTAGGACTTATGCACATGCCACCTGATGCAGCATATTTCATGACATCGAGAGCATTATCGAAATCATCCTTGTCGAGAGTGGAAAGGTTGACTATCACGTTGCCTTCTTTGGAGATGGGGTCATAATCGGTATTATAGATGAGCTCTTCGATCCTTGTGATAACAAAGCCCAAGCGGTCACCTATAAGAGCATCATCGAGCTCTTTCCTACCGAAAGTGGTGATGGTACGCCCGTTATAACCGTGTTTTTCAGTAAATCCTCTTTCATCAAGTATCCTTAAATGGTAGCGTACGGCACGTTCGCCTAAATTGTAACCACGGCTTTGAAGCTCATCGGCAATGTTCCTTGCGCCTATAGGTTTATCGCTTTCGCTAATAACACGCATGATCTCAATTAATTTACGCTGAATCTGTGGATCGGTCATTTATAGGCACCTGATGTGTATTATAGGTCACAGCAATTTCCATTGGCATTGCTCATTTAATAAAAGCAACGGGTATATACTGGACATCAACTTAAAATTAACTATTGCCGGTTATATCTTTCCTGTTTTTAGTATATAAACCATAAGCCATATGCCCATAAAAGCGGCCACTGAAAATCCCATTAAGCCAAAAAGAGGAACACTCCAAATATGTGGTTCCATCCCGGTCTGAATAATAAGGGAGGAACCAACGATAATGGAGGATATGATGAAACTGAATGCAAGACGATTGCTCGAGGAACTTATTTCTGCAACTATACGATCCATCTCATGAGAATCGAATTTGAGATTGAGATATCCTTTTTCTGCTGTTGCAAGTATATGAGATATCTGTAATGGCGCTTTATGCAACATCCTTGCCGTCTGCCAGAGATCACTGTAGAGCGATTCTGCCATTTGCTTTGGTTTCAGACGATTCCGCATGATCCCCTTTGCGTAAGGTTCAGCAACAACGGTCACATTGAAATCAGGTACCATCTGTAATGCGAAGCCACTGACCGTCATCACACCTTTAAAGAGCAATGCAATATTTGGAGGGATACGAATCCTGAATTTTCGCAGCAGGGTCATCATTTCAGCGATCATTTCAGGGGTGTCAAGTTGTTTTAAGGACCTTCCATAATATTTGCTCAGGATGTAACCGTATTCTATCTTAAATGAATGGATGTCCAGTTCGTCCGGAACCATTCCAAAGTCCCTCATAACTTCAAGATATTGTGTCACGTCCTCCCTGGCGATGGCAAGAAGAGCGTCCACAAGGAGGTTCTTCATCTCATTGGATATGCTGCCCACCATTCCAAAATCAAGAAGACATATCCGCCCATCTTCCAGTATCAGAACATTCCCGGAATGCATGTCCGCATGGAAGAAGCCATCCTCGAATATCTGTTTCATGAAAGCCTTGGTTCCGTTCTCCGCTATCTTGTAACGGTCCAGACCCATTTCTTCGAGGGTGTTGAAATTGTTACATTTGACACCATCGATATACTCCATTGTGAGCACACGACGAGTGCTGTATTCCCAATAGACATTTGGAATTACAATGTCAGGATCATTCTCAAAATTTCTGCGGAAACGTTCAATGTTCCGGGCTTCCTGTGTATAATCCATCTCAGCATGTATGGAGTGGTAGACCTCATCCACAACTTCCACAGGGCTGTATAGTTTTGCTTCTTCCACATGTTCTTCTGCAAAACCTGCCATGCTGTAAAGGATATCAAGGTCAGAACTTATGACCTTGCGGATACCCGGTCTTTGAACCTTAACAACGACCTCCGTTCCGTCAAAAAGTTTAGCACGGTGAACCTGACCGATGGAAGCCGCAGCAATAGAACTACTGTCAAATGAAAGAAAAATTTCCTCTATCTTTTTACCAAATTCCTCTTCAACTACCCTTTCGACCTCATCAAAACTAAAAGGCGGCACTTCGTTCTGGAGTTTAGCAAATTCCTCAGCATACTCTTTAGGAATAAGGTCCTGACGCATGCTCATGAGCTGACCGAATTTTACATAGGTAGGGCCAAGTTCTTCCAGTACTTTTCGCACCCTTTCGGGCCCGGAACACGGACGAGGAGGAGGAGCGAAGCGACCTTTGAATCTCGAACTGAAAGAACCAAGTGATCTGATGCCCATCTGGTCTACAAAATAACCGAACCCATACTTTATCAGGGTATCAATGATGATCCCATAGCGTTTTACCATGGAATACCTGCGTACCAGTTTGGTGGGCATTCGCGATCAGGCCTGCTATCAGATTCTATATGGCAACCTACTGCGAAGTTGCTAATGTATTAAAAAGTGATGAAATGAGTGAAGACGAATTTATTCGTCTTTCATCACATCTTCTTTATCAGAGTTTCAAGATCTTCGATCTTCTTATGGAGGGCATCTATCTCTTCTTTTGTAGCAAGATCGGACTTACCAAAGACATCCTGTACCTTTTCAGAAACTGCATCTTCAAAGTCTTTCTGCTGTTGTTTTTGCTTTTCGATCAAATCCTCTACGAACTTCTTACCTTCTTCCTTGTTAAAATCCCCCTCCTCAACAAGGTTCTTTACGAGTTCATCTACCTTCTCTTGAGTAATGGCGTACATACCTAAGCCAAAAAGTCCCAATTTTTTTATGCTATCGATCATCAAATTACAACCTCCCATATAGAGTTTAACTTTTTTATGATATATAGTTTGTTAAAAAACAAAAAGAGAGAAAAGAAGAAAGGATGCTCAAAGCAATAAAAGGAACGTTATTGGTCTGCAATACTTTCAAGGGTGTTCTCAAGATAGGTTGCACCACACATCTCAATGAACTTCCCGCAAACATCCCTCGCATCGCCATCCATAATGATCGAGCCATTTTCAAAAAGCACTGCACGGTGTGCCACTTCCTTGACAAAGTCCATGTGATGACTGACAAGTACGATGGTAGTTCCAAAACGTGCGTTTATTCTTTTCAGGGAGTTTGTCACATCCCTTAATGTCACAGGATCAAGGTCTCCAAAAGGCTCATCGAGCATGAGGAACTCGGGTTCTGTTGCAAGAGCAAGGGCAATGTAGGCCCTTACATGTTCACCGCCACTTATCTGGTAAGGGGTCTTGTCAAGAATATCCAGTGGAAGGTCAAGGGCTTCAAATACCGGAACTGCATATTTGTCAACATCAGTATTTGGTATAACAGGGAATAGTTTGGAATAAACATCCATTGAAAGACGCATACTACTCAATGTATTCGTTCTTTCGGCCTCACCCATGTCCGGAAGGATATAGATCTTATCAAGCATCTCATCAGAAATACCCATCTCTGCGGCTTTTTGACGTGCTAACTCAAGTGCACCATGCATCTTCATGCTTAGTCTGAAACCTATCTGCTGGCGTACTGTGGAATGCGGAGAAAGTGAGAACTCCTGATGCATTATACTTATCTTTTTCCAAAGTTCCAGGCGCTGTCTGGTAAAACTTGATATGTTAACCCACTCATCATCATGCAAGTAGGAAACTGAGCCTTCCTTTGGCTCTTTCAGGCCTTCCATTATTTTCAAAAATGTAGTTTTGCCTGCACCGGAAGAACCTATGAAACTTACGATCTCGCCTTTATTTATCGAAAGAGATTGGTCCTTTATGTTAAGTACCTCACCGACACGGATCAGGACCATTCTTTTAGAGATATTCTCCGCTTTTATGCAGGGACTCTTCTCAGACAATTCAGAGAGCATTTCCTTTGGGGAAAGGTCCTTTAAGAAGTTCTTGAGAACAGATGCCGGTTTCCCGTCATCAACGATCTTACCATCTTCGATGTATATGACCCGGTCTGCAAGATAAGCATGTACTTCCGGAAGATGTGAGACTACGATTATAGGAATGTTCAGCCTGTCCTTAAGCTTAAGAATAACATCCATGATCTCCTGCTTGGTATCCGGCCCTGTCATGGTGACAGGTTCATCAAGTAACAGAAGACGAGGCTGTGCTGCAAGCTGACGGGCAATTATCAAGCGCTGTTTTTCGCCACCGCTTAGCACACTTGATGAGTGAAGGGCTTTATGGTCAAGTCCTACCAGCCTTAAATATGCCATAGCTCTCTCATAAAGCTCGTCGTAAAAAGGTGCATCAGGTTCCGGCATGCCCTCATGGCCTGCATATTGAATGTTCAGCCTGCGAATTATATTTTCAATAGCAGGGCCTGCCCATAGCCCAAAATTGCGCTGAAGATGAATAGCCGTACTTCTTCCAAGTAATTTTGTCCCTTCTGCACCCGAAAGTTCAGTGATTATGGAACCATCAATTTCAATGCTTCCACTGTCGAATGGTTCGGCTCCCCTCAATATCTTGAGGAGGGTGGTCTTTCCACTGCCACTCTTTCCTGTTATGCCAAGGATCTCGCCATCTGCCACATCAAAACTTATTCCGTTAAGAATGCGGAGTTCGTTTTCGCCAACTTCATAATTCTTTACAATATCAGAAACTCTGAGCATAAGTGAAAACCCCGTTAGAATTCAGGAGATCATTTCTTGATAGCAGAAACAATTTCTTCTATCTTTTTCTTGACATCGTCCGTCTCTTCGACAATAGTACCGGTTACGATCATATCGGCACCGGCATCAGCACATATCTTTGCGGTTTTGCCGTCACGGATACCGCCACCAACAATAAGTTTGTTGTCACCAAGAACGTGTTTTACCGCACCTATGGTTTCAGGAGTGATCGGTCGATCTGCACCAGAGCCCGCTTCAAGATATGTGTAATGCATACCCATGTATTTGCCTGCAAGAGAATAAGCAGCTGCAAGCTCTGGTTTGTTGCGTGGAATGAGTTTCGCATCGCCTACCCAGCCAACGGTACCACCGGGCTCGGATATTATGTAGGCCATGGAAATAGGCTCAATTCCAGACTTATAGACAATAGGGGCGCCCATCACCTGATTCGTTGTGATATAATTGATATCACGTGAATTAAGAAGGCTCATAAAAAAGATAGCATCGGCATGAGTGCTCACGCCGCCGGCATTACCCGGAAAAAGAATAGTAGGAACATCTACCAGTTCCTTTATTTTGATCAGTGTCTGATCCAATGCTACGCCACCGGCTCCTGTAGAGCCACCGATCAGTATGGCATCTGTACCTCCAGCTACAGCCGCTTTTGCAATCTCTGCAGCGGCTTCCGGAGATTGTGATGCCGGATCGATAAGCGTTAAGTGAACTGTACCTTCGCGTTCTGCGATATCGTTGAGGTACTCTTCCACTTGCATTGTTAGATCAGCCTCTTCTGACTTCCTTGGATTTTACACGTAGATTTTTGTAACCGCACTTTCTGCATCTGGTTGCCCTAACAGCATTGCGGGCACTGCACTTCATACAGATCTTCTTATTGAGGATCCTTTCTTCTGCTTCTGGGAATCTTGCCATGTTCTCACCTTGATTAATATTATTGAATGCGTATGATAATATGTTAGTTAGAATGTGATATACATCAGTATACCGGCTGGCTACATGCATTTCAAAACATATAACTGTTTTGGGATAGACAAAGCACAGCAAAAAAATAAATTATATAAGATGTCAACTAAATGCAACAAATAAAGAACAAAAAAGAAGATGAATGGCAGCGACCAGACTCCGGCAGACCGGAGTGAAAGCAACTTCCCCAATAGACGACTCCCCAAAGTCACTCTGAAAGCGATTGCGGTGATACCTTGTATGGCCATGGGATCTTACACCCAATGCGCACATCACCATCTGATCTACTGCCTCACCATATCACTAATGATATGGTAATATTAAGTCTGACTCCATCATATTAATACTTACTCCAAATTTACAATAAGTACAAATATATTTTTCATTGTTATTAACTGTTGAGACGAAATAATTAAAATTTGATTAAAAAAGAAAAGAGAAAGAAAAAGAGAAGGAAAGACCATCAGGTCTTAACTTTTTAGTGCTGCAACAAGTAACTCGCGTGCCTGACGTGCATCTGCACGTCCTTTCGTCTTTTTCATTACCTGCCCAACAAGGAAATTCAGGGATTTTTCCGCACCACCAAGATAATCCTGAACAGCAGCTTCGTTCTC
>JAIORD010000008.1 GCA_021108275.1 Methanococcoides sp. | reverse complement strand
AGATAAAGATACTATTATTGATACGTTAGAGTATGTTGCTTTATCAATGGAATGCTTAGGTCGTAATTATTTAACAGATGATGAATTTAAAGAACTTTTGCCAAAAGAATCTTTAAGGAATTTATTAAAATACAGTACAACCTGGAAAAAAGTTGATAAAAAGATTGTTACTTGGCAGTTTGAGCACAATAATTTCCAAGAATATTTAGCTGCCAAAAAATTATCATCCCAAACAATTGAAACCGTTAAACATTTGGTATCTATTGATTCTCATTACAATAAAATCATTCCATCTTGGGCAAATACTCTTTCTTTTCTCATCAGTCTCTCTGAGAATCAAAATATATTGAATTGGGTTTTGGAAATTGATTCTAAACTTTGTTTGAAATTTGAACCTGATAAAATAGAAGAATCGATAAGAATAAGGATATTTAAAGAAGTATTTAATGAGTATAAACTAAAAAAAATATGGATTGGAGATAGCATATTTAGCTCTTATGAACTTACCAAATTTGGACAATCTGATGAAATAATTGATTTCTTGTTAAATGAAATTGAAACTCCTTATCACTATACTACTACTGGAAATTCAATTGAATTACTGTCTGACTTCGAGGTTCCTCCTTCTAAAAGAGATGCTTTAAAAAAGGTATTGATAAATATCACTTTATCTAATAATTGTCCTGACATTATTATAAATAAAGCTTTATTTTGCTTGTCTGATCATAGTTTTGATTCAAGAGAAATTGTTGATCAGATTGTACTACCACTAAAAACATCAGAAAATGAAAAAGTGAGATCGGGATTATATCATTATTTATTAAATAGCGATTATCTTGATGAATACATTGATCTTTTTATAGATGGTATAACTCCTGCATTAAACAGAGAAATTATATCAGATTTTACATATTTATTAAAAGGTCTTAATAGAGCTAAATCAGCAGATTCACTAACAAAAATATTAGTTTATTTTACTACCAATCCAAAAGAGTTAGATCGACTATATACTAGAAAACAAATTGAGATTATAGATAACTCAATTAATGCATATTTAGAAGATTCTTCTATTTTAGATATATATCTGGAATTATTTAAAGTGTTAATATTAAAATATTATAATGAATATTGGAATGATTTTTTGAGATTTTTCGAAAAGACTGCCACGACACTAGATGCTTTTCAAAAAATATATTCATCAAAAAATAAAAGTGAAAACTCATATGCAATCCTTGCAGTTTTGGCAGATTCCAGTTGTTTCGAATTTATAATAAAGGAATATGAACAAAAAAAGCTAGATAAAATTGAAATGTGGACATTCCAGCACCAATTATTACATATAAATAAAAAATGTGGCATTTATTTTAACAATTTAATAAATAAGAAATTCAGGAATACATTTATTCTTCACGTAAATGAGACACATAATGAGGATGGATTATTAAGGATACAGAAAGATGTTGATTTACTTTTAGATAAGGAACTATTCATTAAAGAAATCAAACGAATATTTGAAATTGTTGGCAAACAAAATATTCCATCTAAAGAACTGCACCTCATTCATTACAATTACCCAAGCCATAATTTCTCACGAAAAGTGATTCATACTTTATCTAAAATTGCTAATGAGGAAACAATCTCACTAGAGAAATCATTGGAAAAAATAAATTCATTAAATTGGGATAAATTCAGTTTCGAAAAGATTTATGTTATACTATTAAGAAATGATGTGGAACTTTTAGAAAATCAAAAAAAGTACATATCTGATTGGTGTGAATCTCACATTAATGAAGTTAACTTTGAACTAGCTTTAACGGTGAGGGACGGGCAAATAAACACTAAATGGACTGAGAAAATATTATGGTGTTTCTTAAGGAAATTGAAACTTACATATCCAAAACAAACTTTGTTGGATATGATCTCGTATGATTGGTTTGATGAAAGAGAAAACTACTTAGGAATCGAATATCTCGAAGAACGAGTTAATCATCAAGAAATGAAGAACAGGGTATTGAGTAATTTAGATAAAGGAATCGAAATTGATATTATTTTAAGAAATCACATATCATTTTGCAACAAACATAAAGTTAAAGAAGTTTTACAATTTCTACCAACAATCATCACGGATATAAAGCGAGAGGAACAAACACGAATAATTGCACTTTCTACAACTGTTGAATTAGATGATTATTCGCAATTGCAAGAGATATTACCAACAATTACTGATGAGTTTAAGTGGAATGTTGTACGAGACCTCATAAATAAGAATATTGATTCTTGTGAAAATTTTCTATTAAATTGTCTTAATAGTGATGATGAAAAAGATAAATTTAATTCGGCTGTATATTTAACAAGGCAGCAAAATCTAAAGGGGTTAGAGTACTATGTCCATTGGATCAGAGAAAAAAATTCGTATCCATATTATGAATATAAAAATCCAATCAAAAATTTATTTATTGTAGAATCGATCCCTTATCTTTTTGACTTATTAAAATTGAGTTATGAGGATGATATCAATCAACATCCTTTCAATACACTTCATCGGGACGTTTTAGATGCTTTTAGAAATGTAGCATTATTTTCTACAGATAATTACATTGAAGTCAAGAAATGTATCAAACAGTTTATAGATGAAAACTCAACTGAAAATGACTCAATTAATTTTTTAAATCGTTACTTAAATAATCTTGAAACTGATTATTATATGAGTCAAAATGAAAATGAAAACATATCTTCAGTAATTATAAAATTAGGTGAATGTAAGATTGATGGTCCAATTTGAGCGCATCCACAGGACATTTTTGAACGCACTTCATACAACTGATGCAAGCAGTATCCCTGACAACATCCTTTTTTGAAACGTCGATCCACATAGGACACACCCTGTCACATATTCCGCAGGAATTGCAAAGCGAAGCATCACGCTTAATCTTCCTTATCTTTACCAGGTTCGTCAATGAAGCTGCTGCGCCTTCTTTACAGAAATACCTGCATGCAGCCCTGTCCACGAAAAAGGAGAGCAATATCGAAACCACCATGATCAGTAGCAGACCATCTATTACCACGGATTCCATGATGACATCATCAATGAGCTGAAATTCATACATCACCAGAGCAGCCAGTAAGAAGAGCAATACTACATAGCGGAAATATAGTAGCGGCTTATGGATGCTTTTTGGGATAAGTTTGTTGTATCTTTTACCGAGTACCCTTTTTCCCATTGAACCAATGATGTTCTGGAACATGCCTCTTGGACACATCCAGCCGCAATAGACCGGACCAAATAGCAGAGCAACAGGAACGGACAGGAGAACAACATAGAATGTTGACTGTGAGCCAAAATAGATGAAGATGGCAAGGCCAATAAGCTGAAGGCTCATCCTGAACCACTCGACCTTTGTGATCTTTTTCGATCTTGATATGATATTCCTTGCCACTTTCAACAGAATGTCTCCAATAATTGTTAGGGCATTATCGAACAATGTGGTTGAAAAACTCCTATTCAATATATAGTTTATTAATATTGCAGAAGGAGAGCTAATGGGAACCTATTCCAGAGAGTAAAAAGGAAGAAAAAGAAGAAGCGTTTATTCCAGAAGTTCAGTATCTTCATGGGAATAGGCCGGGGAGCAACAACAAAGGATCTTCAGGAGTGCGCCCCCTGTATTTTCGATCTTGTGGGCGACACCTGAATTGATCAGTACGGTGTCACCGGCACTCACATCGAAAACATCTGATTCGAGGGTCATGAGACCACTACCGGTCGTTATGTGATAGATCTCCTCTGCAACCAGATGTCGATGTGCAAGGGTCGAACTGCCTAGGGAACTATGGCTTCTGCAACACTCTGCTTCTCACTGCCACCCCCATTGGGATGCATAAGTTCCCTTATTGTAGAACCGTCCTTTGTTATGAACGGCTCCATCTTTGCATATTCAGTTCTCATCCTTTGTCTCTTCGTCCTTGAAGCCTTCGATCATCTCAAGCATCCTGTCCTTAATCTCAATGAATGGAGCGATGTTCTCAAGTCCCGAATCCAGAGGAGCCTTGCCTTCAAAATCCGCATTCATAAGCTCAGCAGAGAACGGGATCTCGCCAAGTACATTGATGCCAAGTTCTGCAAGCTTAGGCTTGATATCCGAAGAAGTTCCTTTATTGACAACAGCAGCAAGATGTTCTATGCCAATGCCTGCTGCAAGGTCCTTTATTCTGCTTGCGGTTTCTATGGAGCGCATCCCGGGTTCCACGACTATTATCATAAGATCGATACCCCGTGTGGTCCCACGGCCCAGATGTTCGATGCCTGCTTCCATATCCATGATCAATGCACTGGAATCCTTCAATACCACATGCCTTAGCAACGCTCTTAAAAAAGAAGATGCAGGGCACATACAGCCGCTTCCACCACGTTCGACCGTACCCATGACGAGCATTTTCACGCCATCGGGTCCAGTGACACCGTATTTGTCCGTGATATCATCGACCTTTGGATTGTACTTGAACATCCCGCCGGCCTCACCTGCACGTTCATCAATCATTTCCTTATAATTCGTAAGTGGCAATGGCGGCTCGGCAATTCCCAATGAAGATGCAAGGTTCATATCCGAATCTGCATCAATAGCAAGCACATCATACCCATCCCTTGCAAGCAATCTTGCGATCGTACCGGACAATGTGGTCTTACCCACACCTCCTTTACCTGTAACTGCGATCTTTACCATTGGTCAACCCTCTTGAATGTTTCAACTATGAAAATTTAAATTTTAACAAGATGTATATTCAATATGTACGCAATATAATTATTTAAACTGCTCCGAACCCCCAACATACCTTTATATGTAGCCCAAGAATATAATTTCGACATACCATGGACAAACGCTCAATAAAGATCCAGCAGATACTGGCAGTTATACTGGTACTGAATTTTCTGGTTGCTTTTGTAAAGATAGTCTATGGTACACTTACAAATACCCTCAGTATGAAGTCAGACGGGTATCACTCCCTCTTTGACGGAATATCCAACATCGTCGGTATTATCGCTATCTTCGTGGCGGCCAAACCTCCGGACAAGAGCCACCCTTACGGACATCAGAAATTCGAGACCCTGGCATCGATCATCATTGCGATCCTTATCATCTTTGTGGGTTTCGAAATAATTCACAATTCAATAACAAGGTTCACTTCAAACATAAGTCCGAATGTAACGAACCTGAGCTTCTTGGTGATGATAGGGACAATGGCCATTAACCTCATGGTCACCGAATATGAACGCAGGAAAGGTGAACAGTTAAGCAGCGAGATCCTGCTTGCAGACTCCATACACACCAGAAGCGATATATTCGTATCACTTTCGGTCCTAGTAGCATTGGTAGCCATAGAAGCAGGTTACCCCATAATCGATCCCCTGATATCACTCATCATAGCAGCGGTCATTGTAAAGGCTGGAGTTAGTATAATCCTTAGCAGCAGTAAGACCCTCTGTGATGCAGCTCAGCTTGAAGAGGACATGATATGCTCCCTTGTCTACGAGATAAAGGGCGTGGAGAACTGCCATAAGATAAGGACCCGAGGGTGTATTGGGGATATCCATATCGACCTTCATATAATGGTAAGACCGGATATGCCGCTCTACGAGGCACATGCAATATCGCATAAAGTAATGGACCACCTTAAGAGCAAAATAAAAGGTGTCTCTGAAGTTATGGTGCATATTGACCCTCTGAAAGAACAATAATAAAATAACATCAAATGGAATAGATAAACATGCCCGGAAATACCTTTGGCCATTCTTTCAGGATAACAACCTGGGGAGAATCACACGGACGTGCATTGGGAGTCGTTATTGACGGTGTCCCCGCAGGACTTGAACTTAACACAGAGATAGTACAGAAAGAGCTTGACAGGCGACGTCCCGGCCAAAGCGCTGTATCCACACCGCGTTCTGAGGCAGACAAGGTGGAGATCATTTCAGGGATCTTTGAAGGAAAAGCTACAGGCACACCCATTTCCATGATGGTATGGAACAAGGATGCTGATTCGAGTTCTTACGACAATATCAAAGACCTCCCCAGACCAGGACATGCAGATTACCCATACATGGAAAAATACGGTATCCGTGACCATCGGGGAGGAGGACGTTCTTCCGCACGCGAGACCATTGGAAGGGTTGCAGCAGGAGCTGTTGCAAAAGAGATCCTTTCAAATTTTGGCATTGATATCATTGCACATGTGACAGAACTTGGCGGTATTCGTGCAAAAGAGATGCCTTTTGATACAATAAAGGAACATCTTGAAAAAACACCTGTCAGGTGTGCCGATCTGGAAGCAGCACAATTGATGCTCGAAAAGGTCGGAAAAGCAAGGGAAGAGCATGAGAGCATAGGTGGTGTTGTCGAAATAATAGCCATCGGTCTGCCACCGGGAATAGGAGAACCTGTTTTCGATAAACTTGATGCCGATATAGCAAAAGCGATCATGAGCATCGGTGCTGTCAAAGGTGTTGAGATAGGAATTGGAAATGAAGCAGCACAGATGAAGGGAAGCCAGATGAACGATCCGTTCGTACTGGAAGACGGGAAGATAATCGCACAGACCAATAATGCCGGTGGGATACTCGGAGGACTTTCCACAGGAATGCCCATAATCTGCCGTGCAAGTGTCAAACCCACACCATCCATATCAAAAGTGCAGCACACTGTCAATACAAAAGAGATGAAGAACAGTGATATCATCATCAAAGGCCGCCATGATCCGACCATCCCGCCACGAATGGTTCCCGTTGCAGAAGCTATGATGGCATTGGTACTGGTCGACCACATGATAAGGAGCGGCCACATTCATCCGAACTCGCTTTTGAAACAATGATAGTCTTCGGCTGAACCAGACACCATTTATTTGAAAATTATCTTAAAAAGAAGAAGATATCGTTTTAAAAAAGAACATGTGCCACCGAGATGGTGGCACTGTTCTGTTATTTATTCTACTATCGTTTATTGTAGTTTTTGTGGAACGGTTATTGGATGACCTTAGATGGTCAGCTTGTCCATTCTTGCCACAGCTTCTTCGATACGCTCTACAGACTGTGTAAGAGCGAACCTTATGTAGCCTTCACCATATTCACCAAAGCCGACACCCGGAGTTGCAACAATACCGGACTCTTCGAGCAGGAGCTTTGAGAATCCCATGGAATCGTATCCATCAGGAGTAGGAACCCACATGTAGAATGTTGCTTTTGGTGCTTTTGCATCAAGACCGATGCCTCTGAGACCTTTGAGAAGTGCATCACGCCTTTTCTGATAGATGCTGTTCATATCAGTAACACATTGCTGTGAGCTTGAGACTGCAGTGATACCAGCTCTCTGGACTGCATCGAAAGCACCGGAATCGATGTTGGATTTTACCTTTCCAAAGCCTGTAATAAGGTCCTTGTTACCAACAGCGAATGCGAGTCTCCATCCGGTCATGTTGTAGGTCTTGGACATGGAATAAAGTTCCATACCCACATCCATTGCTCCATCGACACTGAGGAAGCTTGGTGCGGTGTAATCATCATAGACCATTTCTGAATATGCATTATCGTGAACAACGGTGATGTCATTGTTCTTTGCGAACTCAACGACCTCTTTGAAGAACTTCACATCAGCAGTAGCGGATGTTGGGTTGTTCGGATAGTTCAGGAACATGAGCTTTGACTTCGCGAGCTTGTCTGCAGGAATTGCGTCAAAGTCAGGAAGGAAGCCATTCTCCTCAAGAAGAGGCATGATGTGTGGTTCTCCGCCTGCGAACTGGGTTCCGATCTTGTAAACAGGATATCCAGGATCAGGGATCAATGCCACATCGCCAGGGTTGACAAAAGCAAGAGGGATGTGTGCGACACCTTCCTTTGAACCTATAAGTGTCAATGTCTCCGTTGCAGCATCAAGCTCAAGACCGCGTGATTCCTTGCACCAGTCTGCTACTGCTTCTCTGAATTCCATCATACCGGTGTAAGAAGGATATCTGTGGGTTGCAGGATCTCTGACAGCTTCACACATGGATTCAACGATGTGTTCAGGAGTAGGCATGTCAGGGTCACCGACACCAAGGTCGATCACATCGACACCTTTTGCCTTTACAGCATCTTTAGCTTCGTCTATAGTTGCGAATAAATAAGGGGGTAATGAATTGATTCTATCTGCGTACATATATTCACCTTTTAAATGGGATAATAATCTCCGTTTTTAGCGCATTATTGCTACAAACCTATTTAAGAATCATGGGTGAGCTAAAAAATATTACCGTTGATAGGAGAATGATGAATATATTGCCACTTCAGTCATCCTTTTCCACAACACTCAGCTCTCCCCCTTTGTCCCTCAAAAGATCCGCGGAAAGAAAATTACCATCGCTTGGAAGCATTAGTTCAAACCCTGTTGTGTAGTCTATGCTCACAGTACCATTGATAAGCGTATAATCGAGAACATGTCCACCTTCGGTACGTTCTGAATCGATAAAATGGAAATGATATCCGGGAACGTTCATGTCCTCTACATAATAAGGGAGCCAGAAACCTACAATGCTACCTTCCACATTCCCATGTTCGAAAACGACCTGTTCATTTGCAACCACATCCACAAGCAAAGGATATGGCCTTTCCTGTGCTGGAACGCTGCGAACTTTCATCGAGCTGAAATTGCCATCAATTCTAATAGCGTACATGATGTTCTTAGAAGGCAATACATCTTCCAGCATAAAAGCGACGTCTGAAGAATTTACCGTATCTTGTATGACAATTGCTTCGTCTGCTTCAAAAGCAGTGACCGCAGCAAAAGGTGTAAGCATGGTTTCATCAGCCAGATACGCGAGACCATCGGTCCTTATCTGATATACCTCGCCGTCTATCACTATCATCTCACCATCGAGTGTGTTAAAGGTCCCAAGGCCTGTATCTCCTTTTTCTTTTAACTCTTTGATCGTTACCTCACCATCATAAAGTCCCTCGAGCAGGGCATCGATGGTCGATACCTGATAGAGCACATCGTTTTGCATACCAGTATGCGCGGAATTGAGCTCATTGTCATTCTGCCCCACGCATCCGGAAAGCAGGGCAGAGCATGTCAGTAGAATGATAGATAACATCAATAGGGTCCTTTTGGTCATTTGTATATCTCCCGAACAACTGCAATAGATACTGAAGAAGAATATAAATGATAGTATTAAATATTTGGATTCTTTATTTTGTCAGGCACAAAAGTTGGTATTGAGCAAAATTATTAAATAAAATATATCACCAATTTGTGTTATAACTATTAATTATATAAATGATTTAAAAAGGAACGTCATTTGAATTCGGACATAACATTAAATTTGGCATCATACCAAAATTATCATTCCAACCATATGCTGAAAGAATGAGCCGGGTCAAATATAGCAGGATCTTATAAAAAAGGATGGCAGAGCACTTATGAGAACGATTAAGATCCTCACACTAATAATGTTGATAGCTACATTATCAGCAGCTGGCTGTATAGATAATGGAGAGGTAGCATCAGGGGAAGACAGAATTATCGTTGCCGTCAGCATCCTTCCACAGCAGGAATTTGTGGAAAAGATAGCTGGAGATAACGTCGATACCATACTCATGATCCCTCCAGGAGCCAGCCCTGCAACCCATGAGCTAAGTCCCGGGCAGCTAAGAGAACTTACAAAAGCAAGGGCTTATTTCATAGTTGGATCAGAATTGCCTTTTGAACAGGTGTGGCTTAAGAAGATCGAAGGAATCAATGAAGATATGCTTATTGTTGATTGTTCAAAAGGAATCGACATTATCGACACTGAAACAGACGAACATGGTGGGGAAGAAAACACCCATTTGGAAGATAGTGATGAGAACATCCAGAAAGATGGAGATCATGCGCATGAAGGATCAGACCCCCATGTATGGACATCCCCCATTAATGCTAAAATAATGGTAGAGAACACCTATCTTGGCCTGATAGAGATAGACCCTGAGAACAAGGACATCTACCTGAAGAACAAAGAGAGCTACCTCAAAGAGCTCGATGAAGCGGACTCAATGATAAGGGAAAAACTGATGGAAGGGGAAGAGAGAAGCTTCATGACATACCATCCATCGTGGGGTTATTTTGCAGCAGAATACGGACTCGATATGATCACTATCGAGAACGAGGGAAAGGAACCAAGCCCCCAGGATATGCAAAGGGTCATCGATAAGGCAAAGGAAAAGAACATCAAGACCATCTTCGTACAAGCCCAATTCAGCAAACAGAGTGCTGAGACCATTGCTTCTGCAATAGATGGAAAAGTGGTGGTTGTTGACCCTCTTGCAAAGGACTATGTGGGTAACTTAGAGATAATAAGCGAAGCATTTTCAGAAGGTCTGACCATATAATGAGGCGTTCGAATGGGCAAAGTGATCGATGTTAAAGATGTATGGTTAAGGTATAAGGACCTGACAGTACTGGAAGGTGTGAACCTTTCCATCGAAGAGGGAGATTTCCTTGGAATAATAGGACCTAACGGTGGCGGGAAAAGCACACTATTGAAGGTCATTCTGGGATTGATAAAACCACAGAGGGGAACCGTGGAAGTACTCGGCACAACCCCCGAGAAAGCACGCCATCTGATCGGTTATGTACCCCAATACAACCCTTCGAACCTCGATTTCCCAATAAATGTCAGAGAAGTTGTGCTTATGGGACGAATGGGAAAGAAAGGATTGTTCCGAAAATACACAGAAGAAGACCATGCTGCAACTGAAAAAGCCCTTGAGACCGTGGAAATGCTCGAATATAGTGATCGCCAGATAGGAGAACTCTCCGGAGGGCAGAGACAGCGGGTCTTCATAGCACGTGCCCTTGTGAGCGAACCAAAAGTGCTTATTCTGGATGAACCTGTCACAGGTATTGATACCATGATGCAAATGGAATTCTATGAACTGCTTAAGAAGCTCAGGTCCAGGGTCACAATAGTAATGGTCTCACATGATATCAGTGCTGTTTCCGTACTCGTGGACAAGATAGCATGCCTTAACGGGAAACTGCATTATCACGGTTCAAAGGAACTTATCCCTGAAGACGTCGAGCAGACTTACGGCTGTCCTGTGGAATTGATCGCCCATGGCGTACCGCACAGGGTATTGCACAAACACTGATGAGGGATCGAAGTGCTGGAAATATTACAATATGAATTTATGATCAATGCCATCACAGCAGGCATTCTTGCAAGTATCGCATGCGGTATAATCGGGGTATATGTCGTTGTAAAACGGATAGCCCTCATCAGCGGAGGAATTGCACATGCATCCTTTGGCGGTATCGGTATCAGCTATTTTCTCGGAATAAATCCCATAATGGGGGTGTTACCCTTTAGCCTGCTTTCTGCACTTACCATAGGCACCTTCAGCAAACGTACAGATGTTGCAGAAGATACCATAATAGGAATACTCTGGTCAATGGGCATGGCAATCGGCATCATTTTCATAGGCCTGACCCCGGGGTATGCGCCTGATCTAATGACATATCTTTTCGGGAACATACTTACAGTACCACAGTCAGACATCACGATGATGCTGGCACTGGATGCCATTATCATTCTGGTGGTATATGTACTATACAAAGAGTTCATGGCATTGTGCTATGATGAGGACTTCTCCACCGTTGCAGGAATACCTGTTGAAAAACTATATCTGCTTTTGCTTTGCCTTATTGCGCTGACAGTTGTAGTGATGATACGCGTGGTTGGACTTATACTTGTAATTGCTCTCCTTACAATTCCTGCCGCATTGAGCAGGGAATTTACAGACGACATGAGGAAGATGATGTTCCTGTCCATCTTCTTCGGTACCGCCTTTACTATAATTGGTCTCATGCTGTCCTATTACTTCGATATAGCCTCAGGTGCGACAATTATCCTTGTGATGTCCTCGTTTTACTTGCTCCACATCATTATCAAAAAATGGAGAACTATTTCGGAAAAGCCATTTGATATATAAAGGACTAAAGTTATTTACACCAAGAATAAATGATGAGTGATCATTATTTGTCTCTTTTTAGCACAATATCCTAGAAATATAGGAGATATGTTATTGTTCTAGCTAATGTGATTAAGTGTAATAGATATTGATCTAATAAAATATAACACCTGTTTAGAAACGTTAATATTCGATAACCCGACATTTAAAGCCGGAGTCACATGAACTGGATACAGGTATCGCTTAGATCAAAACTTGTACTTTCTGCTGTTACAGGCGTTCTTTTAGTAATGATCTTAGCAACCACCGTTACAATTACTACCCAAATATCAGTGCAGGAAGAGCTTGCGAACCAGCAATCCATTGAGATCACAAAAGGTTATGCAAACCAGTTCGATGGAGATATGCGCTCCAATATGGCACTCGCGCATGCCATTAGTTCCACCATGAGTGAATATAATTCATCAGATAGGGACGAAGTGAACAGGATTCTGAACAGGATACTTGAAGATAATCCTCACTTAATTGGAACTTATGTGGCGTATGAACCTAACGCTTTTGATGGCAGGGACAATGAGTTCATCAATGCCGAAGGACATGATGCATCGGGACGTTTCATATCATTCTGGAACAAGATCGAAGGGGAAATCGAATTAGAACCGCTTCAGGGTTATGAAACTTTGGAATATTATGTTTATCCAAAGGCATTCAATAAAAACTTCATTACAGACCCATATTACTACGAAGATATTTTTATGGTGAGTTATGTAGCACCCATCATAAAAGACGATGAATTTCTGGGCGTGGCAGGTGTAGATGTATCATTGAAGTATGTCGATGATATCGTGAGCCAGATCAAAGCATTCGACACAGGATATGCCATCATGACCGGCAGTTCTGGCACAATACTTTCACAACCGTATAACAAAGACTGGATCGGACTTAAAACGATCTACGATTATGATAATGAAGAACTGGCAAAGGCTGCAGATGACATCCAGCATAAAAAAAGCGGTCATGTAAATACCATCGACCCGGTTACTGGAAAAGAAGTTGTTGTTTTCTATGAACCGGTAAAATCTAAAAATTACGGATTGTTCCTTGTAGTCCCAAGAAGTGAAATGCTGGCCGGGACTTTTGCTTTAAGGGACAAGCTCATAGGAATAGGAATATTATCTGTTTTCTTCATGGGACTGGCAGCATACGTAGCATCACGTTCAGTAACATCATCAATAGATGATATTGTGAATGATTTCAAGGACATGGCAGATTCTGCTGCAGAAGGAAAACTTAACATCCGTGCAAACACTGAGATCGATGAGGATTTCAGAAAAATACCGGAAGGCCTTAACAATATTCTCGATGGCGTAATGGTACCTGTTGAAGAAACCATAAGGGTTGCTGAACAGCTCTCAAAAGGGGATCTTAAGACACGTTTTGAAGGAGAATATGCAGGAGAATTTAGAAAACTGGCAGATTCCATGAATGTGTTCGCAAAAGTGCTCGACCTTATCATCAACGATTCAAATCAGGTCCTATCCGCAATGAAAGAAGAGGATTTTTCCCGTGATCTGCGTGTCCATGGTCATGGTGACCTCAAACTCCTGACAGACGGTATTGAACAAACCCGACATTCCCTCCAGAAAGCAAGCATTGATCAACAGATAACAGAACAAGAGCTTAAGGGATATGCAAAGGAACTCGAGCATTCCAACGAGCTAAAAGATATGTTCACAGACATCCTGCGACATGACCTGCTCAACCCGGCAGGAGTCGTTAAAGGTTATACAGAATTGCTCTTGATGACAGAGAAGGACGAGAAAGCGGAACGATATCTCAATAAGATATGGAAGAGCAATTACCAACTTATCGAAATGATCCAATCGGCTTCACAATTTGCAAAACTTGAGAGTTCGGA
>JAIORD010000055.1 GCA_021108275.1 Methanococcoides sp. | reverse complement strand
AATACTTCCTGATATTTGCCGTCCGCAAGATTCGCCATAAACCCCGCGAAATGGACGTCTATATCGGTTAGTATGCCTGCTTGATGTAATCTCAATAAATCATTTTTATTCATAATAAAACTGAAAAAGTGCCTAAAATTTTATAAAACAAACCGGCCGAGCCTAAGCTTCAGACCGCCTTAAGTTGGTAGTTTCATTGACTTAAAAACCTGCTTGCTTTCCCGAAGCTGGTTACAATAACCTCTTTTTTTGCTCTGGTTGCCGACACATATAATAAGGCCCGTTCATGAACTTCAGATTCTCTTTTAATAATTGGATCATAGGAATCAGTCCCAGTGCCTTCAAATGGAACAATACCTTTATTGACACCCGCAATTATAACTCTGTCGAACTCTATCCCTTTTACACGATGCATCGTGGCCAAACGCAGACCTGGTGATGAGCGATCTTCAGCCTCGCTACGGCGGACAAAGTATATTTCAAAACCTTTGGCAGATATAGCGCTTTCATATTGTTTTAGAAGATTGTTTGTCCGTGCTACTAAGCACACTTCCTTGATTGAACCGGTTTTATTTTTTATCTTCTCAATATATTCAGCAATAAAGTCAACTTCCTCCTGAAAATTATTGAAATATCTGACATCGGGCATGATACCATGTAATAATGCTTTATAGCCTTTCTGGTCATCAGTTCCTCCATCAAGATCATCAACCTTAACGCCTTTAAGCAAACCTACGGCCCATTTCCGGGTTTCGTCAGTAGTCCGATAGTTAATCCTGAGTTTTCTGCCACGGCCACGAATGTTTATACCGCATTGACCCAAAACGACCTTATGCCGATAAATTCTTTGATGCGCATCTCCGACAATGAAAAGGTCATTTTTCTTTTCTTCCGGCATCATTTGACTTATCAGCTTAAATGCCTGCATGCCCATATCCTGAGCTTCATCAACAATTATTGCTTTATAAGGAAGTATTTCTTTTTTTCTCTCCAATAAAAGTCTCGCATCCCGCATAGCGTCATTGCTTTCTCTTAAACCATGCTCATTTAATAAAGCTCGATATTCTTCAAATACTGTCCAGACCGCTTTGCGAGCTTTACGATTTAGCCGAACACCTCTGCCCACACGAGATGCTTTCATATAATCTTCAACAGAAGTAATAGCTTGAGGCTGGATGACCCGTTCCCATTCTTCCCTATAGAAAGACAAGTCAAAATCAAGCTCGCTCGGCACCAAATCCAGCGCTTTATTCCATAAAGGCTCTGTTCGATAACCATAGTCAATTTTATAATCATAGCCGTTCTTTTTCAGAAAACCGGATACCCATCTGTCAAGATTCACAACCTCGATTCTGCGCATCATTTCTCTTGAGCAGATTTTACTCAAGTTTTCTTGAATGTCCGCTGCCAGATTCCGAGTAAAAGTTGTAAACAGGATTCGATCTTTTTCATTTGTAAAGACATTTTGAACAAGCCATTTTGCTCTATGCATAGCTGCAACGGTCTTCCCTGTTCCCGCGCCACCAAGAACCCGTACCGGTCCGTTCCAGTTACGTTCTACCATTTTCTGTTGTGAAGGGTGTAAAAATATACGCCATTTTTCAAGAGGTGCATTTAGAATTGCTGCCAATTCAAGGTCATCCTCAACAACAAGAAATCGACGGCGTGAGTCAGGATTGTTCAAGGCAGTTTCATAATCGTCTGTATCAACCTCTTCTTTCTTTTGCGTCATTTCGATATCTTGTAAGACATCTTCAAGTGAGAAACCTTCAGCTAAAAAGAACAGTGCCTCATATGCCTCTTGAGGCAACTGATCTGCAATTCGATCAAGGTCATCTTCGGTTTTCAGGCTTTGAACAAGTGGAAGCTGTAATTCAGGGACGCCTAAACGCAGCAAGTGCCGATCTCGTACATCTGCGAATAAGGCACTTTCCTCAGTCCCGGAAACTTCGGTATCCTTTTTATCCTGTGATTCTTCGATTTCAATGACTTGAAGACTTCCAGTTTCCGGATGAATTTTATATGCTTTATTTTCAGCCCATTTGTATGCCTTATCGTGATGATCAATCCATAATAATACATAGACATTCCCAGTATCAGGCTTTAAAACAATGCCACGATAAGATTGATCAATACGCACTGATCTCATATTAGGGTCTTTGGCGCGGGCGATCTTTTCATAATTGATACCGGAACGATCCGGATTTGATCGAAACTTTGTGACAAAATCCATCACCTTAGCCTGCTGCTTCTTTGGAATCTTAGAAAATGACAATAAGAAATCCGAAGAAATAGCTACTTTAACCTTATTCTTTATCACAGTCATCTTCTCACTATCTCCTATTAACTGAAAAAGTCTAAATAGGTTTCAGGATCAGCGATCACATCTTTCAAGGGAAATACTTGCCAGCCCAATTGTTTAAAAACTTCTGAAAATTCTATTTGTTCGGGCTGCAAAAAGGCCAAATTAATATCCGGCCAGCCGAGTTCTGCTTCAGCAACTATTTCACTATCCTCATTTGCAAGCTCATATCCAGCTTCAGGAACAGGGCAATTATTTTCAGCAAGTTTATTTATCAGGTCGTGTAATTCAGCATCAGTTAATCCCAGGATTTCATCCCATTCACCCTTTGTTGCATCTGTCCCTTCAGATGTATATCCAGTAATTTTATAAAAATAACCATCTATTTTTCCCTGCCTTGTGGCGAAATAAGCATGCGGCACAAATTGCATTAGATTGTATAATCTGAGATAACCATTCCATACAGCCTCAAACCCTTCTACATCACGGCTCTTCGCTTTATCTTCAAGACAGCATGCCATATACATCTCTGATATATTACTTCCCTGAACAGCACTTTTGTTAATAGCAATAAAGAGTTGCAATAAATTATTGTCTTTATCCGGCTTAAACAATCCGTAAAACCATGTACCATTATTGTTTGAAATCGTATCATTGATAAATTCAGCAGGTTCCTCTGGAATGTTTGCCTGAAGTTTTTCAGTCCACTCTGTTTTCGCCTCAGGTGAAGCAAATCTTTTATTATCAAGATGCATCAATCCATGTACGAAAGCATGGCGCCCCCATTTTTGAAATTCAGGGTTTTGAAGGATATGTATCAACCAATCAAAACTATCCATTTTATTCGTTTTACGAAACCCCTCAATCCCGTATAAGCCTACCAACTGGTTATATTTGCTGATTTTTTGAGAATCTTGAAAAGAAATATAATTTTCAAAATATTCGCTTTGAGTATTGTAGCGGTTTTCAATATCTTTCCAAGACAATGACCATACATGATATTTTCCGCTTTGGGTGATTGCACATCGCTGGGCCATATCTTTGCCGATACGATCTTTATGATAGGCAAATCCATCAGTAAAAACAGCGATCGATTTGGTGCTATCTTGTGCGCGAGCGGGTCGAAACACGAAATCTGCCTTTGAAGGAATGCCGACACCATCAGCCTGCCCAAGATTTACCTGCAACTCAATATACCATGCCTTATCCCCAATTTTATAAAAATAACCCGGTTTACCGTTGACTATTTCTTTTTTAAGTGATACAGGCAAATCCTCTTTTCGAACTCGTCTGAGAGCTTCAATGAAACGGGCTTCAAGCTCACTGTCAAATAAAGAGTTTATTTTAATATCTTTCAATGTATTTGTTCGTGTTAATTGCTCCTTATGACCTAAAATTTCAGAGAGCATTTCAATGGCGACATCCCGTGATGTGCCTGCCATATTATAGCTTCTGCGATAGGCAAAAAGGCATCGATAACATCCATCTTTTTCGGGATTCTGATTACAGGGACATGAGCGAAGAGCATCAAGGGCTTTTTCAAAAACCTTCATCATTGGTTTTTGGCTGCGCATTAATTGTTTTAAATATCCGGTTCCGCCTGGAACCGTGTCGTAAAGCGCCAGGTATTTTTTGCGATGAGTTGAATCCGGAACCGGTTCTTCATGCAGGGCTGTTTGAAGATGATCAATGTTGCCACCGAACATTTGCTTTAATCCTAAGTGAAGCGCAGCAATAAAACTATGAAGCTTACGATCCGAGCCTTCAAAAGTAATAACCGGAAGCAGCATCAGAACAGCTTCAGATGAAAATTCTCTATACAGATAAACACAGTCAGTAAGATTTTTCTCGGAGTCTTTTTTTCGGGAAGGACATGTTAAGGCATGCTTGATTTCACCTTTATGATCCTGAATTTTGCCGCAGTATTTGCAGATTATAAAACCCTTTCTTGGTAATTCCACTCCGGCCACACTGACTTTTTCACCGATATCTTCTTTTTCACCAAAATTAATCTCTCGAAATGTTGCTTTGGATAAAAATTCAAAACCAAACGGGAAATCATCATTATCGATCTTATATGCATCCGTTATGTCAGTTTCTTTAAAACCAACAATCATCTGTTTATTATAAAAGTTTGAATCACGTTGGTCATTATCATCGCTGATACGACTTTCACGATCTGAAGTTGTTGCAAACATCTGTCGCATTCTCAGCATCTGACGTTTTTGACCTGAATCAGACCATAAAGCGCTGCCGCATTGAGGGCATGTTGAATAATCCTGTGTTGTCCCTTCAACTGTCATATATGAGCAGTTATTGCATAATCTCCATATTTCGACATCAGAAACGGACAAATCTATCTGATCAACACAAACCTTACGTCCGCCGGCATAAAAGGTGCCGGCAGGCGCCAGTTCACTTATTGCGCTGACAGCAGGTCTTTCATAGTCGTATGTAAAAGTATCATAGTTGCTGCCTTCTTCTTTCGGTTTTGCTTTCCTGCGATATATTATGGAGCGTAACATCACGCCTGCTTCAGGAAATGCATAATTGGGGATTAATCCTTCATCGGTAAAAAAATTGAGTGTATGCCGGTCATTTATCCGGGTTACCAGGGAATGCAGTCCATTCTTTTCGCGGATAAGCTCATCCAATTCCTTTTGATAGTTTTTATCTTTTACCTTTTCTTTCTTCTTTTTCCGGATTTTTGCTTTTAAAGAATTAACCTTCTTTTTTAAGGATTCACGTTCTTTGTAATGATAATGAAGTCTGTCAATTATTCGATAAGCCAGGCTTCCTTCTTTGTCTCTGTCACCTTCCACAAATATTCTCAGGTAGTTTTTGGATTCATCCGTTAAAGTATCTGAAAACATCTTCTCAAACTCGTCCAAAATTAATGTCTGACGGGTTTCGATGAAATTTAAAAAATTGTGTGGAAATTTTTTAATATCAACCGAATCAAGATTTACGAGAACATTTCTAAGCTTTAATGGGATGGCGTTTTCGCTGACTCCTGTTTCCACCCATTTATCAAAGCAGAATGCTGTAAATTGGCGTTCCAGAACAGCAGATGCATTCAAAAAAATACCCGGCGGATCAACCTGGCCGGATATCATATCTTCCGGTTCTGCAAAGAAATAAAGATCATGAGGCTTGGCATTAGCGACTGTAAAGTTTAATGCATTTCCGTTCTTACGGCCTGCACGTCCAATTCTTTGAAGATAATTAGCCTGGGCAGGTGGTACTGAACACAAAATTACAGATGAAAGGTCTCCAATATCAATTCCAAGTTCCAGCGTTGGAGTACAGGAAAGAAGGTTCGGATCCCAGGGCTTTCGATCTTTTCTTTTAAAATTTTCCTCCAGTTGTTCACGCTCGTCTCGTTCCAGCAGTCCTGTATGTTCGGCTGCAAAAATCCTTTCTATATTTCCGGACGCATAAAGTTTTCCATAATAATCATCTCCGGTATCTGTTTTTCGGTATTTGCCATAGCAATAGAAGCGATGGCAATGCGCGCCTTCCCAGTATTTTTTTTCAGATAACGGCACAGATACATTATGGCTGCATTCCCTGCACCTGAACTGAACGACCTTATCGCTAATGTTTAGTACATCGGGTAATAGAGCCCACACCTTTTCATTATTTACTTTCTTTTCAACAAGAATATTTTCTTTAGTCAGAATTTTAAAAACGATATCATAGATATTGCTTATTAATTCTGTAACAAGAGGATACAATGGTGAAAAGCATTTATCGGCCCAAGACTCACACCATGTCATCCGGCTGCTTCGGCTGCTTAACAACTGGTCAAACCGATATGTCCTTTTGGTGGTCAAAAAAGCCGGAGTCCGGGCATTTCTGCTGAAATTGGGCATCCATGGAATTCGGTTTATAATAAATGGCTCACCCCATCTTTCAATGAAGGTGGCAAGTTCTCTGTAATAAATGCTTCCCTGGTTTTTCATATGAACCAGCAGCCCCAAAATGAACACTTTCAGGGTATGCTCATCCAAATTCTTAAATCCGCCAATCTCATTTTGAATCTGCTCCAAAATCTGCATGGCTGCATTATCAAGTAAATCAAAATTCAGATGCGCTACAGATGAACTTGTCTTTTCAAGTGTTCGCCCAATTCTGGTTCTAAAACCGTATTCACTGAAAATTTCCCATTCTATCCGCTTTTCAACGTCTCTTAATAGGTTGGAACCTTGTGGAAGTCTGCCTTCCTGTTTCAAAACTTCATAGTCGGCAAACCATGCCATATTCGGAGGCAGGAATGTCGAAATAAACAGGTTCTCATCCATTTTTCCCAACCAGAATCGGGCAAACTTTTCAGGCAATACAGCAAGAGTCAGTTTATCTGATTCTTTGTTTAAAAATTTAAGCACAAATTGTTGCAGAGCGCTGCGGAAGTTAAATCTATATGTTCGTCCGGCAAAAAAACCGGCCCTGTGAGCTGCATCCTGGACTGAATCTGAAAAAGTCAAAAGCTTTTTATCATCGTTAAATGTTGAAGAATAAAGTTGTGAGATTAAGACACTTGTAAGACTTGCCGCCCTTGAACCCAAGATTGTCAGGCTGTTATGCCCTCCACAGTAAGGGCAGTTATGTATTCCGATCTCTTCGTTCTTTCTCCTTGCCCTTGTATTTGGGACAAAAACACGTATCAGGTCATTTTGACCACAGTTGGGGCATTCTTCTGGTTTTAGCTGGATAGTAAGATTCAAGCACTCTGTACAAAGATTATATAACTGCCCATCCATATTAAGATTCTGTGGCTCTGCTGATTCAGGAAACAGGAAAGTAACTTTAGGGTCGTTTTTAAAAAATGAAATATAGAAAGGTTGCAGATCAGGATTAACTTCTTTATCACTTTGGCGTTTCAGCCCTGCCCAACCCATGCTGTTGCATTCCCTGCAATGAATGACAGGCATGTGCTTTTTTAATTGTTCATCATTTAAATCATCAGAAAATGCAAGGCGTGGTGGTTGCGATACTTCACAAACCATGCGCCGCAGTTCACGAAGCCAAAGCTGATACCTCACATGCAGAAAAGGCCGGTTCTTTTCTTCTGTGCCGGCACGTGCAGTTGATACAAGTGCTAAAAGACTGCTGATTAAATTTAATCTATATGTTTGATCTGCTTCTCTAAATTCAGGCGTACACTTTTCAAGCTCAAATAGAATTTCATCATAGCTTTTGGTTTCTCCTTTCAGCACCTTCAGTAGATTCTGGAAAAAGCTATGCTCCCGAAGTTTATCCCCAAGTGTGATACGCCATTCAGTCCCCCTGAATTCATTCTCAGATATTTTTTCTCCAAACCAGAGTTCATGTTGCGAAAGAATGTATTCCTTATACTCGTTGTATGAATCAGGACTGAGCTTATCAGCTAAATCTGGTGAAACAACACCAATCCTTGTTATCATGCTGTTTTCCAGGAATTCACCTGCGGTCAGGCGTGATTCCATTATTACGGCATTTTCATCAAAGGGTTCGCCAAAGACCTCGCCGGCATATGTCAGTAAGGTTGCCTTTTTTTCATTGCTGCCAAGAGTTGCTGAAGTTCCAACGCAGCATAAATATTTTTCTGGTGTATCAAGACGGGCTTTAAGACGTCTTACAAGGCAGGCCAGGTCGGTTCCCTGAGCGCCGTCAAATGTATGCAGCTCATCTACTACAAGAAAGCGCAAGGTCTCAGGTCTATTATTTTGCCATAAAGGATAATCCTTTGCTCGAATCAGAAGATAATCAAGCATTTTGTAATTGGTCAGCAGAATGTCAGGCGGACTTGTTCTTAAGACGTCCTTGTTTGTAATAATATTGCTTTGAGACATTATCATATGAGGGTCTTTTTCGCTCTGTCCCACATATAAGCCTGCCGTAACATGTCCTTTCAGGTTGGGATTTGTATCTATAATTTTTGCAAGACGTCCTGCCTGATCCATTGCAAGGGCATTCATGGGATAAATAATGATTGCCTTAATGCCGGGTTCTCCCCTGTGGCGAAAGCAATGATCGAGAATGGGATACAAAAAAGACTCTGTTTTACCTGATCCGGTTCCGGTCGCAACGATTGTGGATTTTGGCTTAATGCCTGAAAGACGGTCAAAGGCTTGTACTTGATGAATATAGGGAGGGAATTTTAAAGGCACATCCGGAAAATAATCAGATTCACCTGAACCTTGTCTGAAAGGGAGCTGAATGGATAAATACGGCCCCTTGAAAACACCTTCACTATCTGCCAGCAACCGGTCGATAATGCCGTGAAAAAAAGGTGTGGATACCGGAAAAGTGGTTCGCAGGAAATCTTCGACACCTTGTCTAAGCTGTTGGGAGAGTACCGATGGTATCATTTATCCCTACCGTTAAAAGATTAAACCACGAATGACACGAAAAAAAACAATAAGATGTGTCGTTCAATTGCGTCCGGATTGTGTCTAACTTGCGCCGAAATTATATTTAGCGCAATTATTAAAAATGATCAAATAACTGTATATACAAGTGGTTAAAAGATTGACTTGGGCCAAACTTGCGCCAAACTTGCGCCTGTAACTTTATTCTGACGCAATTGAAATCGAAATCGATTTTCCAATCCGTTTCATGTTGGGCATTATTCGTCATTTTGTCCTTTTGCCGTGCCATGGGGATACCATCTGGCCGCACTGGTTTTGCCGACCACGGTGATCATCATCTGCCTTTTCATTTCGGCAAGCAGTTTTTGCACCTGGTCTCTGGACAGGGAAGGTAAAACCTCTCTTAGATCGCTAAAACGGCTACCTGCTTTTTGATTATCGGTAATGTGTTTTAACAACAATTGCTTATTGGTTTCACGGTCAAGTCCGCGTTTACGGGTGTAGACGCCTTTCCGGTCGACAAGCTCGTAATATTTTCTGGAGAGCATGTATTTCAGCCCGATGCGTTCAACGACTCCGGACTTGAGCAGAGCCGGCATGCGATCACGCGCCCATTGAGGGAGATTTTCTTCCCTGTTGATTAAATCAAGGGTGATAAAATCGGTGGCTTCGAAAGACACTTGACGCTCACGGCCGATCTTCTCCAGAAATGTTAAAAAGCGAGGATCCTGCACTTTCCCGTATAGCGTGAGGAATACTTCATAGTCATCGGTTCCACTGTAATTAGGCGGCTGTTTACTCTCGCGGGCGCATAGTTGGAACATTCGGTTAGGCCCCCTGACCGGAACGCTCAACCATTCCGCATTTGGCAAACACCTCTGCGATGCGCCGGTTGCGAGGATGTTGCTTCCAGAGAATGTTTTCCGGAGTTATACCGGGCGGAAAACCACCCGGGCTGACAAGTTCGATTTTGGTGGGATACTGTTTAATGAATACAGAACCCGCGTGTCTATAATCCCTGTGGCTGACGGCGTTTAGAATAGCTTCACGAATCACCAGCTCGTTAAAAGTTGGAATCGTCAGCATAAAAAGGCCGTCCTGGTATTGATATTCATCGTTCCGAAGATTGATGGTATTCCAGAGATCGTCATAGTACAGGAAAAAACCTTTCCGATATTCCTTACGCTGCTGAAACGGCAGTGATGTTTCTTTTGATCGGTATTCAAAAATAACTTCGGCCTGTGCAAGATGAATACCCAAGGCTTTACGGGTACCCAAAAGGATTAATGCGGCATAGGTAACTCCGCCATCAACCAGAAG
Organism: Methanococcoides sp.; assembly: GCA_021108275.1. Lineage (GTDB taxonomy): Archaea > Halobacteriota > Methanosarcinia > Methanosarcinales > Methanosarcinaceae > Methanococcoides. The sequence goes on along the minus strand of JAIORD010000055.1, from coordinate 3,948 downwards.
CTCGGCGTCTTTAAGCAATTGCTCTGAAGGAATGCTAAGCAGTTCATCGTTGCTCGATCGACGATGCCATCTTTTTCTGAATGTTTCGATAGCGTGGTAGTCGAGGTCGCCAATGGTCGCCTTTTTACAAATCTGAGCCGAGAAATCCGGTTCCGCCTCTGCAAATATCTGCTGCAGTTTTTCCGGTGTCATGGGGACAAGGGCGTCATGGCTGCGCATCCAGTATGCCCCCCTGTATTCAACGGGTCTTCCGATAGGCCTGGAGGGAACATGCACAACGACAATCCTGCCGTCCGGATGAACTATCTCCTCCATATCAATCCGCAGGTGGAGCCTGTCCAAAAGCTGAGCCTGGGTCTTGCCGACATCAGGGAAAGCTTCAGTCCCTGCAACCTGACGAGGCGGTTTGTCCGTCACCCCCAAAATGAGCTTTCCCCCTCCCTCGTTGGCCAGTGCGACACAATAACGGGTGAGCTTCTCGAAATCGAACTGCCGACCGGCCTGTTTGAATTCAAGATGTTCACTTTCCGCCAGCCGGATCCATTTTTTCAACTGCTGCAAAGTCGTTTTCATGTTTTATTTATCGCTTTTCACTTTCGTGCCATTCATGTGTGTCGCGGTCCCAAAGCGTCTTTCAAATTCCGTCCAGACTATTTCATAATCCTCTTCCCGATTGCATTTGTCAAATGGACCTTCATAAACAATAATGCATTCTCGGGGGCCGACTGGCAGTGTGTCATCGATTATTCTCCGTTCGACAAAGCCGGATTTCATGTCTTTGATTTCATTCCATTCGGGGCGGGAGAAGCCGACTTCGGTTAAGCCCTTGTTGCAGGTGAACACAATGCGGCCCTTTTGGTCGTACCATGTGTCTGATTCGTACTGGCGAAGCACCGGGAATTGGACTCTATAAATGGTTTTGAGTTCATCGAGGGTGAGGCCGAGAGACATCGACGCAAGGACGTCGATTTCAACGAGAGCCTGGCGGCGTTCGTAGTCGGTTCGCAGGGCAACGTTGCGATTCCATTTCGGGGTGAGGTTCTTGAAATGGTCGTTTGAGAGTCGGGGGTCGGGTTTTGCCCAGCGGTCATGCATAAACTTTTCTTCCCAACCGTCAACCCATAAAATGGAATATTGAGAAGTAATACAATTTAAAGAAAGTGTACGAATAGACATTAGTGTAACATATGGTGATTTATTGGTCAGACGCGGGAAAGTACGAAACTGTGAATTGCCAAAATTTCCAACTCCAGTGGTTTTTAAATAAAAATCAAACAAGAGTGATATCAACAATCCAGATGCATGCAGTAAGTTTTTTGTAGAAAAAAAGGTATAGGAAATACATCCATGGATATGCCCAATTAAGGGCGGAATGATACTAGAAATGAGAGTTCTTTCACCAGATTGACTTAACATTTTTCGATTATTTAACCTATAAAACTCCGTAACAGGCTTCTCCCCCCACAGCACTTTTGGCGTTCTTTTCAAATATTCATCAGGATCGCAATCAGGCACATAATTAGTGCGCGGCAGGTAGTCATCAGGTAGTTCTGTCAAATCCAGTATATCATAATGCGAATTTAAAGTGCACTTTGCTCTTGGTGTTTTATAATACGGATTCCCCACAAAAAAATGAGGACCTGACAGAATCCACTGGCCGGGATTCTCAGGAAAGCGTGTTTTCCTGAGAATAGTGCCGTCTTTCTGCGAGTTTGTTTCATGCCACATTTCTGTTGAAAAATACTTGCCCTCAAGGTCTCCAAGTTTTTGGGGCTGATCGGCGAATTTCCTCAAAACGCTGATAAGCTCCTGTGAGTGAAGCGCCGGCAGTCTGGCCGCAAGTGCCGGAGTTCCTGCTGAGTCATAGAGTTTTGCAAATAATTCAAGCTCATTTTCCGACACATTGATTATTCTGCTGCTGTGCCCTTTAACGTTCCATTTGTTTTCATCATCCTTGATACCTGGGACAGATCCGTGCCCGTCACTATCAAAGCAGCCGTAAACTGTCTTCGGAGCATACAAATTAGCTATGTGATTAAAACATGTTTTGTTGAGATTATTGCAGTAAACATTTATGCTGAATTTTGTGACATGATGAACTTCAGGAAAAAGTTTTAATTCATTATGAAACTGAAAATGACACCTCAATATAGGATACACTTTTCCCCGAAACATCCCCCCATTCGGATCATCATAAATACCCTCGGGATGCAGAAAACCGGATATACCTTCCTTGTTTCCTATCATCCACGCCTGCGGCAGGAAGCATTTGTATAGATTGGTCTGAACTCCTTTAAGCAGCGGATAATTCTGATATGCATTCAAAAAATTCTGCGTGCCATCGGCCTCTTCAAATTCTCCAAGATATGCGCCTGTTAAGTTATATTTTTCAACTGCCTCATCCCGTAGCTCATTCAGCCTGGAAGCGGAATATTTTCTGAGCACAAATTCAGGTTCAGCATCCCCTAAAACTCCGGCTTCCTTCCACTCCACCTTGATCCACGGCGGATTCCCCAAGACCAGATCAAACCCGCCCCTGTCTTCAAAGATATCCGCAAACTCCAGTTCCCAGTGCAAAAACCTGTATTTTTTGCCAAGAGTCTTCACTAATCCCAACCGCTCGTTTTGCTGGCACAGTTTGTCAACATTTACGTGCCCCAATTCATCAACCATGTCCAAATACAACTGTTTGGGTTTTGTTTCGGGGAATATTGATAACTGTTCTTCTGCATGCGCTGTTATATCAAAGACATTGCCCTCGAGAATAAGGGATAGTTCAAGCAGCATTTCATGTCTGGAAGGGAGCAAATCAGCCTTTTCTATGGGCCAGAACCACAATGCGCACCAGTAGTCCATAACAAGTTTCAGTCTACGGTACACACTTGAACTGCGCACATCCTCTGAAAGCATTTCCTGCTGATAGACCTTGTCTTTCCATCTGTTGTCGGTAAATTTCAACTTATTTTTTTCTGATTCTGTCTGTCCGAAAACCTTAAGCGGATCGGTCGTGCGTCTTCGGATATCTCGTTGCTCTTTTGTATGCCTTTTCCAGAGTCTGTCCACAGCATCTGATAATTTTTCAAGCTGACTGATTTCTTCTTTTGTAAACGGTTTTGTAAATTCCTTGCGCCATTCATTAATGGTTTTGATTTCATCAGCAGCCATTTGCTTGACGACTTTGTCCTTATAGTTTGCCATGCCTCTATCCGGCAAAAGAAAATGATATACAGTATTTTGCGGTCTATCTTTTCCATGCAGAACTCTCTTCGGCACTTCATCCAGCCAGAGAGGATCAGTGTTTTTACTTTTTCGAAGCAACAACGAGTCAAACACCTGCCTTCGAGCGCCAATCAGGGAATTGCCGCAGGCAAGCTGCATGCTGAACCATGGAACAAATGCGCCTTCATAGATGGTATTTAACCAGAGTGACACTTCGGCCAGTTCAACCGCCACAGGGTTAAGGTCAACTCCGAAGACGTTGTTGTCCGCAATATACATTTTGACCTTTTGTTTTTCCTGTAGGTACTTTTCCTGCGGGATATCCTGGCCGGTTTCTTTTTGCTTGAGTTGAAGATAGGCTTCTGCAAGCTGATTTACCGCTTCATTCAAAAATGCGGCGCTTCCCATTGCGGGCTCGCAAATAGTGAGTTTCAGAATATCATCTGCTGTTTTGTCTTTAAGGAGTTCTTTTAAGGCATATTTAACAAGGCAGCAAGTCAGGACTTCAGGCGTATAATAAGATGCGGATTTTTCACGGTCACGCCCAGCCAGACGGTATATAAACGATCCTTTCAGATATTTTACCAGTGTTCCATCATCATTATAGACCAGTTCATCCTCCGTGTATTTTTTAACATCTTCTTCTTTGACAACTGAAGTTTCACCGAAATCAAAGCATAATTATCATGCAACCATGCGTAGCAGCACGTCAATGAAATATTTTTTCAA
>JAIORD010000007.1 GCA_021108275.1 Methanococcoides sp. | reverse complement strand
GGACGCCGGCCTCTCACGCCGGAAACCGGGGTTCAATTCCCCGTGGGATCACCAATAAATTAAAGGTTTTATGTCTTTTCATAAAAGCCGCTTGTGGAGATGACGGCTTCACAGACGGCTTTTTGCTTTTCTGGCCTCTCATTTCTTCATTCTCCTAACATTCGTTCGTAGACTCGGTCAATATCAATCGACACGACCTCCGCCGGTTTGGAGGGCAAACTTTCCAAGGCGTCTCGCACCCTTTCCATGCCGATGCTCTTCAAATACCGCTCCGTCGTACTGGGGCTTTTGTGCCGAAGGATGGATTGAATCACCCCAACGTCGTACCCCTGATTGAAGAGTGTGGAAGCCGTTAGGTGCCGGATAGCGTGGAAGCCAAAAGGTTTTACTTTGGCTTTGTCGCAGAGACGTCGCATGAAATGAATCCTGCATCTGAAAGGCTGGCCGTAATACTCACGGGTGAATGCCGTTTCATCCAGACACAGGAATACATTGGGCTTGTCTTTTATCGGCCTGTGTTCCCACCACCACAATAACGATTTCCGCAATTCCTTGGTCATGGGAAGCCAGTCATACTCGTAGGTTCCGTCCTTGCGTTTGCGAGTCCATAGCCGGACACGGCTGTTAGCGAAATCCACATCCGTTGTCCATTCTATGCGGAATACCTCGCCACGTCTTGCTGCGAGATGCAGGAACGTCATGAGCATCACTTTGTCCTGGCCTTCTGCAAAGGCATAGGCCTTCCAGAAGTCCTCCTCTGATGGCACATACCTTGGTGACCTCACCTCTGGCATCCTATCTACAAGACACGGGTTCGGGCCAAGCAGGGTTGGATTCATGTATTTCATGCCCCAGTTCCAGGCAGCGACCAGATTTTTGCGGTCCTTGTTGGCGGCATAACCAGAACGAGCCTCCTTTTGTTTGATAATGTAGTCCAGCACATTTCCTGGCTTCAATTCCGAGACCGGAAGAGCCGGATTGATGACCTTAAAGAAGCGCTTAAACATCGAGACCTTTTCCTTGTAGGTCTTGGTTGTGAATCGTACCTTGGCCACATCGAAATAAACCTGTGCCCAATCACCCAAACAGGCCGTGACGGTCTTCTTGCTCCAATCTTTGACAGGCTTTCGCCTCATCTTGGATTCCCAGTCCTTGGCTTCCTTCTTGGTCAAAAACACCTTTTCCAATCTCTTGCTCTCTTTCCTCACTTGGGCTACCCACTTCTGTCCTTTTTTGTATGGCATAATAAATCTCCTTTTCAAAGAATCTATAATGGCGTCCCAAGCGTATTCCACCTAATTCATGATAATACTTCCTAACAGTTTTAACGTCAACATCGAGATACTGGGCTATTTCCTGGGCACGCAACGCTTTCCCCAAATTTCGTTCTAATTGGTCCATTATTCATAATGACCTCCAATTTTGATTTGACAGGCCCTGTGCTGGTCGGTTCCAGAAGACGGTATTGTCTCCCGCCCATGGCATGTCCAGTCGCACTATGGCGACCTTGTGGGGCTTGGGTGGCCCCGCCAGTTTAAAGAGATGGTGCTCGTAGCGTTGCGTCTGGTGCTAAAACCTGGGATTGAAACCCATTATCTTTTTATATTCCTTTGTCATCACCTCCTTTGTGACTGCTTCATGTTGTTCGGCAACAATAACGCTGTCATAAACTGATAGACCTAAAATTCCTTTATCCATAAGGCTCTTCAAAATAGCATTCATAATATGACTATCTATGTTTTGAAGTGTTAAGCCTATGCCAGAAAACAAGTATTGCTCAATGGGCTTATGAGCATCCCTGAAAGTTTTAATCAGGCTCACCAAAGGTTTATCAATCTTCGGTAAAGGAATATTATTCTTTTCCAACTCGTCATTAATGGCTCCATAAGCGGACTTGTTGTTTTTAGCATTTATCGAAATCAATCCAACTGATTTGTAAATGTTTCTCATTTCCGGGCCTTCGCAAACCGAATACGGGTCATAAGGGTAGTCAATGCGTTTTTTATGATATAGCATCAGGATATGATATGCGGAGAAGTCGATTTCCGCAGTCGGTTGGCTGTCTATCAGGATGTCCTTGCGCATGTATTTGCGAAGCTTGTGCTGATGGAATGAGCCATATGCCCGCCCACCATGTTCCCAGGATTTGAGGTTGAAGATTCGGAATAGGTGTTCATGGTCCAACACAAACTCAATTTCATCGACATCGATGTCCTGGAGTCGGAACTTCTCTGCAAGAACACCCTGTCTCGTATCCCACGGAATAAGACTAATTTCATAACTGCGCTTTTCAAGGTCATTCTGGAACAAATGCGCATCAGACCAAAATCGTCGCAAAAGCGTGCGCAGTAAGGTTATCCTCCGTTTCGTATGAGTAATGGGAGAGGATGGAGCCGGATTATTTGTTGGTATTCTGTCCAGTAGTTTGTGGATAATATAGGATGGATTGATATGGAATGGTTTCTTATGTCCAGTGAAGGTTTGAATTGGAGTAGTATAATTATATTGATAGTGATTTTTATTGAATTTAACTGATTTAATCCAGACTTTACTATTCCATATGTTTTTTAATATGTCATTGACCAGAAACCTATTGTCCACTACTGTTAATCCTTTCAGTCTCACGGTAATTCTGTGTTTATCGATAAAGTTGTTATAGTTTTCCAGGTCTTCGCGCATTTGGCGCGTCTGGCGTGTTTCCCTGTATCCTATATCTTTTTTATCTTCATTGCGTAGGATGATTATGTCTTCGTCTTCGGGAAGTTCAGGGACCAGAGGAAATGGTTGAAACAGTTTATAATTCTGACAGAGTGACCAAAGTTTGTCTGTGCCCCACATGCGAGTTTGTAGTCCTTCTCCTTTTTTTTCATGGTCAAAGTAAAAGGAACTTTGCTTAATGTAGCCCAGGCCTTCCATGGTGTCGATTATCGGGATAAGCCGGTCATACTTGAAAAACAGTTTTCCATAGCGCCTGTCCCTCGTGTATTTGTTTTTATCCCGTGAATACCTTACTGGTTTATAGAGTTGGTGCGCTTTTATTAGATTCATTATAATTGTTTTTAGTGCTTCTTTCTGCCTGGCTTTACTGGAAACTTTTATCAGCGGTTTGATTTCCTCAAACAGAGTATCGACAAGTTGTCTCAATTTCTTTGATGAGGATAGTGCCTTATCCATTGGAACCGCATCTTCGAGCCAGTCCTTTTTATTATAATCCAAATTTTTCATCTTTTCTTTTTTTTGTGTACTCATCTTTTTTTTGGTTTAATTTGAACAATAAAAAAACCCGCATCACAAGTACAATACAGTTATCTCGTATTTGAACTTATAATGCGGGCTGTTATCAAATCTGATATATTAGTTTGATTCTGATAAAATTAGCGTCCGATATTAAAAATATTTTTTCATTATGAGTCTTTTATAACTGCTTCTCCTTTCTTTTTATATGATAAGCACTATTACTCATTTGTCAAGGGCAAGGTGGTAAAAAAAGAAGTATAATAATATTCGCAGGTAGTAATATAATTATGTAAAAGGCCTATAAACAAGACTATACATAAGTTTACTATTCTTCTGTATTATCCAAATTTGGGACATCTTCACTGAAAGAATCATAGTCATCTCCAAACATATCACGTTCCTGCTCCCGTTTTTCCTTGGCTATATCCTCTGACAAAGGCCCTATAATCATCCAATCTTCCCAATCCAACTCATCGTCAAAAAAGTCTTCCATTTTTTTCACCTCCTCCTGAATGGCCCCCTTTTGTTATGCTGCTTCTTTTATGCTGTTTCTATTATCTACATAGCCGGTAAGAATAAGTTTGAGTACCTTCTCTGTTTCACTCATTACTTTCAGGCAGGCAGAATGGACACTTATTTCCAGTTTCTCTGCGTAAGTCTTAATATACCTGAAACTATTTCCTATTGTATCCTCTGCCGATTTACCTACCATTACAGCCAATGTTTGTGCTGACAATTCAGCGACTACTTCTTGAAGCGAATCTTGGCCTGGCTTAAAATTTCCTTTCAAAATGTGATGGGCTGCGTGTGCTAATTCGTGGAAAAAGACGCATTCAGAAGATGTAGCCACTGCGATTTCTTTCCGACCAGGGGAATAATAGCCATAATAACGATAATTGCCAGGAATTGCCTTTAAAGAGATACCCCACTGTTGAGCACGCTCAATAAAGGGTAAGTCTGGTAATTCAATATTTTCATATTCCAGGGGTTCCCCTTTTGTGTCCTCGACCTTATAAACTGGTGAGCATCCAAACCAGGTCAACACCTGCTGTTCCTCTCTGTCATCATCGGATTTCCTGAAATAAGGAACGAGAATATACATTGCTTTGGAGCCCTTCTTCACATTTCGATTAGCACTGTTCCATTGTCTAATCCCTCTTGCGTCCTGCGTCCCGCTGAAAAACATCAGTGTTCGGTTGAGAAGACTCCATTTTGATGATGGTAAATTAGGGATTGGGAACATTGAATATGCTACTGCTTCCGGGATGTCCCCGCTCTTGAATCGGTCAATTATGGTGTTCAGTGTCTCTCTTACTTTTGGTGTCATAGCGCACCTCCTTTTCTTGCTATGTCTGATTGTGTGAATTAAAAGCACATTCTGGACACTTGCTCTTATCTCGACAGGCCTCGCAAATAAGGCGCGTGTCTAAAATCTGTGGCAGGGTCTCGAAAACCCTCTCCAAAGCCTTTGTCATGGGCAAATTCATAGCCCACGCTATTCTACGGAGCGAACTGGACGCTCCCATGCTCATTTCTGGAGTATAAGCCATAGTTTTTTCACCTCCTTTCGGGCGCAAAAAAAGCCCTCATCCCGAAATGCCGGACAATGAGAGCCGTATGTTGTGGATACTATTCTGCGAAATGGGCTTCTATCTTCGCTCGCAGTTTCCTTTTCAGGTATTTGACTTGGCCTTTGGTCTTGCCAAGTTTGACGGCAATCTCCCTGCCCAGCAGTTCATCCACCACTTTCAGGCGGATGTATTTTGCTTCTGGCCCGGACAGATTATTGATAAAGTGCTCGAAATCCAGTTTTCGAATAATCATCTCGTCCAGTGGAAGCCGGTTTCTGTCGGTAAGGATGGCTTGCGAAAGTTCAGCGTCGGAATTGTCAGGAATGGCATCGTAATGGACTATGGTAATGGGGAACTGCCGATTATACCGCTTGGGGATGTCCACGCTCTTTCCAACGCCGTTGACTTGATTCAGGATGCTCCATCTGACACCGATGCGAAGGTATTTGTTTGGTGCGTCCGGGATGCGTTTCAGGCTTTTCAGGATACTGATTGCTCCTTCCTGAATCATGTCTTCATCGCCTCTGGCTGTATGACGCAGAAACGGTCGCAGTGATTTGAACTTGTTCTCATAAGCGGTGTTGAACTTTTGTGCTGTTGTCATAATAGGTCTCCTTTCTGTTGGATGGTTAAAAACGCAAAAAGGGCGGCTGCCTTTAAGACAAACCGCCCTTTCTACTGGTTAAATGATTGATTATGTTTGTGAGTAATCAGCCGGATGGCTTATTATAAAGAGGTAGGAGAGGGGGGGTATAAAATATACCTCACAAAATATTCCATTATCCATATATAGGGTACCGCAGACAATAAATCTGGTTCGCTAAATTAAGAGGACCACGATTGACTACTGCTTTAACATTCTATCTGGATTCCAGTTCTATGAAGGCTAAAAACTCGCTAACAAAAGTAGGTCGCCTTACATTAGCAGTTATCTAAATAGAATATTACCGCAATTCTTTTTCATTCAAAATAGTAGAGAAAGCAGGAGTCGTGGATATGAGCATCGGCAGGAGCGTGGCGGAATCTGTGCTCTTCGATTATATAATCCGAATTATCGGATGGACGCAGTTTATATAAGGCAAGATTTTTGTCGGGGCTGAAATTTGTTGTTATGGACTCTTGATTATGATGAACCTCAAGTCTGTCCGATAATTAAGTTTGGATTATGTAAGAGAAACGCACAGATTATGACACGCGGGTCAATTGCTCGGTCTAAAAGCCCCAAAAAGGGTCGGTAGGAGAAATCGAATAAATGACTATATTCCTGCGGTTAATACTTTGGCTTGCCTAAAACTATAAAAGGCCGAATATGGGCATCTGATGGCTTCTGAAAGATATTTTGAGAAGATAAGTGAGAAGTAATAATGGTAGTAATAAATTAGTAAAGTATATCGTCTATATTTAATAATACAGCATCCCATCCTATCAGTATTTTATTGAATGAGTTCCTGAACTACTTAAATTGTAAAGCGGAGTCCTGCTTTATCGAGATTTTCCTTTTCGCAGTTGACACTAATTTAATGAAGGATGGTGGATAAGTTGATGATTATACTATACTATTTATACTATACTACCAAGGAATTTACCCTTTAAGTAAAGAGCGGGATGACGCTTACTTGGTTTGAGCACGGCAAAGGGAAGGGATGTGTGCGGAAAGAATTTCCGTACGTACGGAAACTTTGTAAGGTTATAGATTGGCAGCGAAGTGGTAGGAAAATGATGTTAAGGTTTTGACGCTACGAACCTTGAGTTCACATGCATTTTGGAGCGCAGTGGAAAAATGACAGGTGGAACGATTCATTACACAGGTTTTTGCTTCCATTATTCACTTTAACTCAAATGTTTTATCTTTTTTTCTATTTTTTCCTTTTCTCTTGTCAATTTTTCAAGTTTTTCATCCAGTTCCTTAATTTTAGGATTCTCCTGATATACGTAATCCCAAATCTTTCTCTCAAGAATCTTTACGGTAAAAGACTTCGTCTTCATTTCCAGATTTTTTAAATCCTTTTGAATAGTCGGGAATTCTAATCCATGTTCCTGAACGATTTTCAGTCCTGACTCAATTGCATCAACCCCATAAAAATACGCCCACTGTAAATAATCAGTTATTCTGCTGTCACCATTACCATTATAGAATAAGCCCTCTTCAGATATTCCTAAATTAAAGCCGATATCTTTTCCAACAGGGTTCCCATGTTTAGCCATTGAGCATATTTCATAAATTGTTTTATCTATTTCTATCAATTGTTTATCTTCAAACGAATTTATTTGGAATGAAAATCCCCATGGTTTATAATTTTTTTTTTCGTGCTTAAACCATTTCTCTATTTCTTTTGGTTTTTCTGAAATATATTTCAAATCTGTTCTTAGCTCGATAAGATTTACCAAAACAACGGCAGAATCACGATTAAATCTTTTGGACGATAAATATGAAATTGCCATTATACTTTCACTAATTCTATCTAGTAAACCTCCAACAAAACCAACAGTAGTCCTAACCTCCGTATTTTTATTGACGATTAGCCCAATTAAATTTCGTATGATTTGATATAATTCCTGGAAATAAATCACATATTCCAATACCTCTTTGTTTTCGGTAAAAGGTAAATCATTAAAATGATATTTATGATTTTCAATTTCCACTTTTTTCATTGTTTTACCGAGCTTTAATTAAATTATTTCTCTGTGTAACAAGTAATTATACGATTGACCGCTTAAAAACCAAAAATAAAAAAGATTGTGATGTTTTCATGATATCATAAAAGCACCGTCCTCATCGTCATTACCGTCTTGCCAAGAAAAAAACAAGTAAGATTTAATTCCGTAGCGAATGAAAGAGGATGTGCCAACGTAGGTTTTTCGTACATACGGAAACCTCAGAAGGATTATAGATTGGAAGCGAAGTGGGAGGAAAATGATGTCAAGGTTTTGACTCTGCGAACGTACTTTTTAGTAGCCGCGGCTTGTTGCGGTCCGCTGGAAGAGATTGTTAAGTGGCAAAATGGCCAGTATTCTTACTGTTCAAGATCCATTTCAATATGGATATTAAAATAACGGACCATTTCATTTTTTATTTTTTTCAAAGAAAATAACGATTTTCTATGAAGTTCACCACTCCCCAATTCCAACCATGAATTCAGTTTATATTCGCTTCTGTCATCGAATGAACTCAATCTCCTGCAGTCTTCAACTAATCTTTCAATATCTTGAATCAGTAAGTCTTTTTCACGACAATAATAAGAGTATACATTGAAACCTAATAGACCTATAAATAGGCCAGCAAGTAATTCCCGATGTTTTATAAAAATATTTAGTATTTGTTCCATAGCAATATTTATTATTAAGTCCACTTAACGCTTGGGTCGGCTGGAACTCATTCTTAGGCGCTTTGTAGTTTGAGCAATACTTCCAACTTTTTGAGATATGATGACATAGCCTGCGCGCTGCTCGTTGGCACACAACTATCGTTATACAGATATACCCTGTCTTCTATATCTTCATTTTTATCCGAAAGTTTCTTCAGGGTTGCAGGACCAATGCCCTTTAACTTCATTGAAACTGGGTACTCTTCATATCTTATGAAATCACCAGTGTTGAACCCAACGGGCTTGTAGTTGCGGTTTAGCAAAACCCATGAACCATCTTCCTGTTTTTCAATGCAGTATGGAAAATATACTGCCCTCACATTTTCTATTGCCATTTTCTGTTCCTTAATATGCCTAACAATGATTAGTGGAAAAAAACCCGCAATATCATAAAACGAAATCGCGCACTACGTGAGCACCTTATATAAAAGCATAAAAACACCATCTTTTTTATTTATACCGTCCCGCCAAGGAAAAAACAAGTAAGATTTATTCCGCAGCAGGCTTTTCTGTGTCTTTTGATTAGGTTAAGTCAATATGATTTATTATTTGTGTCGGACTGTAATCGCTTTTTCCTGAACAATTACATCTGCTTTTGTTATGGTTATAACGGCGTTTTAAATTATATTTTATACAGATGTATGTATTTATTGTAATGGAAACTGCAATGCTGTATTATACTGTAATTACTATACTATTACACTATGTTAAAAATTGAAGCACTGCTGAATGGGCAAATGTAATACATTTCCTGGGGTACCACACACACACCCTTCCCAAATCTTATATTTGCCTCAAATCCTGAAAAATTATTTTAAGTTGTTTTTGATTTACTATTAAATTATACTATTACGCAGTCCATGATACTCCGGTGGGCCAGGTGTAATGACACCGTTACTGGTGTCTACGAGCACACACTTCCCCTGTAATGACAGTTTTGAGAATGCTGGCGAAGAAAATATGGGGGGCTAATTTCAGGGCTGTCAGCACGATTGACAGACGGCTTTTTAGACGGCTTTTGACGGCTCTAAACGGCTTTTGGTGGGTTATAAAGTAGGTGGAATACGCTGAAATCACTGCTAAATCGCTCTCTCACGCCGGAAACCGGGGTTCAATTCCCCGTGGGATCACCAATAGTAAAATCAAATAGTTACAAACAAAATCGCAAACCTTTTTTTTAATGCCTGAAAACCAAATTCCAACCCTATTTCCAACCTTCAGCTCATATTTTGATAAAAATCAAGGCATGTTGACATAAAAAACCGGTCCTCAATTTAAAGGCCGGTTGTGATTGTATTTTCTATCCCTGGTGAATAACAACAGAAAGGAGAGCGCATGAAAAGAGCAATACTGATCCTATTAATTGTCGCCTGTGTGAGCGGCTGTGCAACTGCCTCCAAGACATACACTTCCGACGGGAAAGAAGGATATGTCATAAACTGTTCTGGTAGCGCTTTGAACTGGGGGCATGTGCTATGAAAAGGCAGGAGAGCTATGTGGATCAAAAGGCTATGAGGTTCTCGAAAAAAGCGGAGATACGGGAGCTATGGTCACCGCTGGCCAGTATGGCCTTTTCGGCGGCTCTGTTATCAATAGAAGCATGGTAATCAAATGCAAAGAATAATGGGGCTTGCATGGTTTAGGAAGAAAATAAAAAAGTAAAACAAACATAAATCACTTAACAATGGGCAGGGGTTTTTATCTCTGCCCATTGTTGGTTGTAGCTATGCAAAATATTGTGCATTCTCAACCGAGACAGAATTGGTGCAGTAGTTGTGATACCTGCTGTTCACGTAATAAAATTGAAACATTTTAAAATTTGTGATATGCAAATCCTATCTGTATAAAAATTATTTGATTCATAATTTGCACAGTTGGCAAGTTATATGTTGGTTGACGTATGGGGATTCCAATTACAATATGTAGGTAGAGTATGGTTAGAAGAGTTTTGATTCCATTGATGTTAGCTTTGGTTTTTTTGGGGTGCAAAGAGGGTGACCTCTGTATCAAAATTCGTTATGATCAGGTTCAAGATTTGAAAGAGGGCGACCGGGTAATTCTTGAAGAGAAACACATAGGCGAAGTAACAGGCGTGTTCTATTCAAAAGACGGTTATTACGTGGTGGACTTGGCGATCGAACGGCACTTTGCCAACGCTGCTAATGAACACTCCAAGTTCTTCATCATAACGGACCCCAAAAATGAGGGGAAAAAGGCCGTTGAAGTGATCCAAACCCAAAGAGGGGGATCACCACTGCAAGATGGTGCGACCGTTCAAGGTTCCACTAAATCTTCAGCGGTCTTCAGTCAGATGAGGGAGAACTTTGAGAAAGGGCTTGGGAATCTTAAAGAACAGTTCGAGCGATTCTTCGAAGACCTCGGGAGCATCCCCGAGACCGAGGATTTCAAAAAGCTTGAAAAGGAATTGGAGCGTCTGGCAGAAGAAATGAAGCGATCGAGCAAATCGGTGCGAGAAAAGATACAGAAAGAATTGTTGCCCCGGCTCAAAGAGAAGATTGAAGAGCTTCGAGAGCAGTTCCGGAAATTCGGACGGGAGGAAGAATTAGAACCTCTGGAAACTCAAATGGAAAAGATCACAGACATATGACCTTGAAGTTTTGCGAGATGATTGTCCCCACAGATGACGACTTTGTTGTGGCTACCACCTCCGATTGCAAGAATCACAGACTGGTTATGTCCGGTAAGGAATACTTATGATATTCATTATAAATCTGGGACAAAATCGCCTGGTGGGAAGTCATAGATAAGGCAAGGTATCAAAGGTTTGACATACCTTATGATAATGGTATGATATTTGTATCCACATATTATTCCGGCTGACCATAATACATTGGGTTTCATTTCTCACATTTTTGTTTCCACACATTGGCAAGAAATTACCGCCCCTTTCCACTCGGAATATGTTTTGATCGAATCTCTTTGCTTATTTGACAGAGATTTAATTAGCGAACAAATCAGATAGACTTGTCAAATTACAACCAATTGAAAACTATATAGATTTGTGATAATAAAAAAGATGTTGATTGCCCTGATAATTCGGTATTAATTCAGGCTACTCTCAAGTTATATGATTCCCAAACTGTCTGCTATCGGTCATAATTGGTCGTGCGTAACGAATTCGCCAAAATTAGGACCACCTTTGAGTGAGGCAACACGATGCTAATGCGCGGATGGAAGCAATGTATGCACAGGGGAGCTATTCTCATTGTGTTTACGCTTATGCAATTTGCAGCAAACATAACCGCGCATGGACAGGTCGCCCTTCCCGGAGGTCCATGTCGAGTTGAAGCACACCAGTCGTGGACCGACGTAGAGAAATGGGTCTGGTACCGTCTATGCGTCGGTGAAGTCGCTAATTTGAGCGAACGTGACGGTCGCAGACTCGACCCAGCCTCCACTAAGGGCTGGGATGAGGAGCGCCTGCTGAGCCCGAAATTTCTGGAGAGCGTTCTGCTGCATGAACCGTGGGTATCGGCGGTTCCACGCCAAGGCGTACGAATCATCGGCGCTTTTTTTAATGCCGCTATCGATCTGGCTGAAGGCCGCATCGAACACACATTGTGGCTGGGAGAATCGCGATTCGTCGGACCGTTAAAGTTGAGAGATTGCGAGACGCGAAGTCACGTTTCTTTTCAAGGCTCACATTTTCTAAGCCAGGGTGCGGAGTTCGCCTACATGAACCTGAGGGGCGCGAAGATCGCCGGTCAGCTAACTTTGAGTGGCGCCAAGGTTTACGGTACACTAATTTTGACCGGTGCCACCATCGGCAGAAGTTTGTTTATGCTCAAGGGTGCGGAGTTCGCCGATGTGTGCCTGAAGGGCGCGAAGATCGGCGGCCTGTTAAATATGAAGGGCGCCAAGGTTTCCGGTACACTAAATTTGGACAGTGCCACCATCGGCAGCAATTTGTTTATGCACCAGGGTGCGGAGTTCGCCGATGTGAACTTGAGGGGCACGAAAATCGGCGGCCAGATAGCTTTGAGTGGCGCCAAGGTTTACGGTACACTAGATTTGGACAGTGCTACCATCGGCAGAAGTTTGTTTATGCACCAGGGTGCGGAGTTCGCCGATGTGTGCCTGAAGTGCGCGAAGATTGGCAGTCAGATAGTTTTGAGTGGCTCAAAGGTCTCCGGTACCCTATATTTGGACGGTGCCACCATTGGCAACAGTGTGTATATGCACCAGGGTGCGGAATTCGCTGACATGTACGTGCGTGGCGCGAAGATCGGCGGTCAGTTAGTTATGAGTGGCTCAAAGGTCTCCGGTACACTAAATTTGGGCAGTGCCACCATTGACAACAGTGTGGTAATGCGCGAGGGTGCAGAGTTCGCCGATGTGGACATGAAGGGTGCGAAGATCGGCGGTCAGTTAGATATGAGTGGTGCAAAGGTCTCCGGTACCCTAAGTTTGAATAGTGTCACCATCGGCAGCAGTTTGTTAATGCGCGAGGGTGCGGAGTTCGCCGACGTGGACCTGAAGGGCACGAAGATCGGCGATCAGTTAGAACTGAGAGGTGCAAAGGTCTCCGGTACCCTAGATTTGGACGGTGCCACCATCGGCAGCAATTTGTTAATGCGTGAGGGTGCGGAGTTCGCCGATGTGGTCCTGTGGGGTGCGAAGATCGGCGGTCAGTTAGATCTGAGAGGCTCAAAGGTCTCTGGTACCCTAGATTTGGGCAGTGCCACCATCGGCAGCAGTTTGTTTATGCTCGAGGGTGCGGAGTTCGCCGACGTGCACCTACTGGGTACGAAGATCGGCGGCCAGTTAAATATGAGTGGCGCCAAGGTTTCCGGTACACTAAATTTGGACAGTGCCACCATCGGCAGCAGTTTGTTTATGCGTGAGGGTAAATTTGACAAAGCTATTAGTTGCGTTTTAGTTCAGATCGGCAAGAATTTGGATCTCAGGTCAGCGAAAAAGCTATCCGACATCGACCTGAGCGGCACACACATCAAAGGCGAGCTAATAATTGCGTCCCCCGACACCGAACCTACGTGGAAGGACGGGGCTCAGCTGATTCTTCGCAATACTACGGCCGAAGTCCTCCAGGAAACCCGTGACGCATGGCCACAGCACCTCGATTTAGATGGTTTCGTTTATCGCTGGCTCGGCGGGTTGCAAGGTACTACCGACGTTGCTGCCCGCGGATCAGAATGGTACGTGAGCTGGCTCGCTCAGGATGAACCTTACACGCCACTGCCCTACGAACAGCTCGCTACTGTCTTACGGCGCATGGGCTACGTGGTGGAGGCTAACGACGTCCTGTATGCCAGTCGTGAGCGTGCGCGCGCTCTTGCGTACAAGGGCGGTCATTACTGGACCTGGGCCGGACAATCGGCCCTTAAATACACGATCGGCTATGGATATGGCGGCCGCTATTTTCGTTCTCTCTGCTGGGTTCTTGTGATGGTTCTCATTGGCACATTATTTCTGCATAAATCGAACCAGCCTCTGGTGCCGGGGCAGAATGGCAAACCTCCGATCCAAATCTGTTTCTTTTACAGCCTGGACATGCTGCTTCCGGTCATTGAACTGCGTAAGCAACATTACGACGTCGATTTACATGGTTCCGTCCGCTATTACTTCTATATCCATCAAATCATGGGCTATGTGCTGGCGTCGTTTCTTGTCGCCGGGCTCTCAGGGCTTACGAAGTAAACATTGCAAGCCGATCAAAACAAGGGGATGGGTGGGACATCCATTAACTTATAAAATACTTTAGAATTGTTTAATATACAAGTTATCAGGCTGGAACTTTTTCCGAAAGGTTCTGTGAACAGTAAGATATTTCAATAAAGCTGACCGCATAATGGCCATTTTTTACTCGATATAGGGCGCTTCACCAAATAAAACTCTTAAAGGATTGACGAAATGCGTATAAATTAAAAGTTATGATAAGGTTGATCTATCTGAAATATCTGAGAACAAATGAATTTCAAGATTACTGCTATTTATCAAACATTTAGCCTTATTCACAGATGGTTGCGATATTGATATGAAATCAATACCTCAAACAGCTCGAAATAACTAAAAGAAAATGCCATTTTTCGGTTAGGTCTCCTACCTGCCTTGACAGGATGACGACACGCAACCCTTCCTTAGGATTGACATGCCATACTTACAACCGACTAAAGAAAAACAGTTGATTAAAGCCATGTCAAGTATTGACTAAGCCATAAACGCTTATAATAGACGCTTTCAGACGGTCGTTTTATTCTGGAAAATCCAAAAAACTACAATCGCTCAAGAACCCGTCTCTTGCGAAGGTCAGGCACAAGGCGTAGCCCCTGTCAGGAGACCGCTTTAGAAGTTCTTTCATGGTCGCCTTTTTCATTACGCGGACTTTGCCATTCACGACCTCATAGGTAGGTGCTTGAAGCTCTTCAATCAACAATTCATCCGGTGGCAGCATTGTTCCTGTATCAGAGCGTAGCCATTCCCTGCACACCCACCATAGCTGGTCACGTAATATCTGGAATTCCCCTAATTCCGTTTGTTGGACGAAGCCGCTACGCGGCGGAAAAAAAATCAAAAATAGTGTATAACTCCTATACTTGTCCAATTTCGGGCACTT
>JAIORD010000016.1 GCA_021108275.1 Methanococcoides sp. | reverse complement strand
AGTGAAGGAAGTGAAATTAAAAGTATTGATACACAACCTTGACAGGTATGTCAAGATTGTATCTTTAGTTTGGTTGAGGATTTATACAGAGCCGTACTTGCATATACGTTAAAATAAAATGTAAATTGTGATGACCATGACAGACAAATTCCGCAGTTGACTAATATTTACCCCTTCTATAATAATCCTCATTATCTATTACATTCAACTGTTAACATCGGTTTTAGCTTCCGTCTCACCCATTCCGCAACAGTTTTTACATATGAAAATTAACAGATTTTCATGATCCCACATATCATCGCACAACCAGCACCGGTACCTTGGAATGTCTAACAACATTCTCTGCTACACTACCGATTAAGAACCTCTTAACTCCCGTCAAACCAAGTGTGCCCATCACTATCAGGTCAATATCATTTTTCTCTGCATAATCGATGATCTCTTCAGCTGGTCTGCCTATGAGCAATACAGATTTCACCTGAACTTCAGCTTTCTTTCCAGTTTCTTTTACATATGCAGTTGCACGTACTCCCCTATCAAATAATTTTTCTTCAATTCCGTTCGCCCAGCTTATGCCCTTTCGTGCAACCGGGGCATACTCATCAGAAACAACAACAACAGATACTGCATAAACTTCAGCCCCAGTCCCTTTTGCAATTTCAATACCATAAGAAACTGCGTTTTGACATTATCTGATCCGTCGGTTGCAATCATAATTTTCTTACAGATATTCCCTTTCGTCTTATCCACTCTCCTTTTATCCTATAATTTAATAGAGACCGTTTATAGACTCATTTTGTAGCATTTTAACTCATGCGTCTTGATAGATAATTTACACAACTGAAACTTATCCCAAATATTACTTTGGACACATCCTATAAAAGCGATTTGTCAATTAGCATATAATATATAACCATAATAATATTAAAACTTCATTTCAAATCGAATAGTGGCGGCTTTCTTTTGCGATTGGAAATACATGCAGAGGGAACTTTACCACATATTAATGTATCGTATGATGTCGTTCATATGAGTTTAAACTGAAATTCGCGAACTGCTGAAATTGATGAACTACAGATAAATGAAGATTTAAGGTTATGTCCGTGTTTATCGTTGTTACCTGCTAAACCTCGTTTTCGTACTCATTAAAATCCGTAGTAAGTTAGTGTTTACGTTGTTCATGATTCTTTTATCATGAAAGTTTTCTATAGAGCTAAAACTCCATCTTTTCTTTCCTGTTCTCCATGAATAGTAGTAGCTACAATGACCACTTGTAAAGCCACTGGAATCAATAGCAGTTACCTCAATCTTTTCACCATGAGAATAAAAGAGTTTCAGTGTTTGCTGTAGCAATCCGCTGAAATAAACAGAATTGAGTCTTGTAGTGAATTTATGAAGTGTCGTAAAGTGTGGAACTTGTTTAAGTCCGATTCTTGATTTGACCTTATCCATTACTTCGACAAGTTCAACAATATCTCTATAATCTTCATTCAGATACTCTTTCAATAAAACCAATGTCAATAACTGGTGTTGTGTATATTTTCTTTTGGAATACTTGCAACTATATATCTGAAGGTGTGAGTTACCTGATACAGCTAGCGCTGTATCAACAAACTTTAAATATTTGTTAGACAAAACACATTCATCCCCTTTGTGTTTACTGTGATACGTAATACTCAGGGGATAATCCTTTTTAAAATTTTATGTGAAAATTAAACGGAAAATAGGTTTTCTACAGAGCCGATTTATCATCAATGGCTTTGATTCAAAAATAGTAACTAGTGTTTGTTGTGTAAAACCTATGGTATGTATTGGCTAAGATAAGCAATGGGTATGAAAGGTACCCTTGGGTACCTACAGCACCAAGTTTTAACCATGGTCTTATGTTAGGATCGCAAAACACCAAGATACCAGGAACATCTGTGTAGCTGCAGGAAGGATATATTGTGAACTATCAACAAAGGCTATCAAAATGTGTTGATATGGTTAATGGGAAAATTAATAGAGTACTGAATATCCATTTTAACTGGTTTCAAATCAATGATCATTAGTTTTACTTTTGTTAATATTCTTCGTGCAAGTAGGTCCTTCATACCAAATACATAGAATATGTATTATAATCTACCAAATGTACTAAAATATGGGTTTACTATGTACCATTAAATACCATCTATTACCATCTATTACCATCAAAAAACTCGAATATAATCAGATACAACCATGAGAAAAATCAAGAACATTAGCTACAAACTTGGTCCTTACAGATTATAAGACCTGATCATCTCATTTTATTGTTTTAAAATATCGATCGTATTGATTATATGACTTCATTTCTTTGAAAAATTAACTTTAACCTTCTTTCTAATTTTGTTAAACTTAAGTGCATCCAGAACCCACAATCAGAGGTATTATGGCGACTTAAGTTTAACAGAAACCTACTTATCTTTTACAATTAATATAAGTGTTAATGTTACCATCAATAGTTAACCGTGATATTGTACTGAGAGATCAAGTGGATCACTTGACAATAGTTGAGTTTCATAAGCTCTTGAATGCTGCAGATAGGAAGCTGGGAACTTTGCAGAGGTCCTCAATTCGTAATGCATATGTAAGGGACCGGAATAAGATATTGATGATAACAATGTGGGCTACTGGTGGCAGGGTCTCCGATGTTCTCTCCATCCATGAATCTGATATTGACTTTGAAGAAAAGACAATCAAGTTCTTTGTATCAAAAAGGAAGAAGTGGCACACTATCAGCCTGGATAGTGATACAACACTACGATTATCAAACTATATCAGGACCTGGAAAATAGCTGGGTTGCTTTTTCAGAGTGTCAACGGTTCAAAAAAAGCAATGGTTCGTCAGAGTGTAAATTATATGCTGGATGATTATGCACAGATTGCAGGCGTCAGATCGATCCATCCTCACCTTTTTAGACATGGTTTAGCCACATACTTGCTCTCAAAAGGTGTTCCCATGGAAATCATAGCATATAGGTTGAAACACGCCAGTACGAGAACTACAGCGGCCTTTTATGCCAGAGTAACACCTGAGATTGAGAGACAATTGATCTCTGCATCTGTTCCGGACATCCTGGGAATGGATTGAGATGGAATGAATAAAGAGTGTTCAGTTTTTTCCCCTTGCATAATCTTCTGGGAATATTAGCGAAGTGCTGAAATTTTACATTTGATGGCATAAGCTTTGCAGTTTGTAAAAAAGAGCAGTTGATTGGAACTAAGGTCATTCGAAATTACTGTAAAAGCAAAAATGTATATATCGTTCCCAACAAAGATGGGCCGTTGCCTTTATTCAAATCCTGAAAAGGCAAGCGGAGGTTATCTAAATGTCGGCTGCAATGATCGGAATGAGCTTTCTCGTACTTGGTGTCATCCTGCTTCTTGGGAAATGGATAAGGGTTATGTCACCCCCCATCCAAAAGCTCTTCATACCCAGTTCTCTTATCGGGGGATTCCTGGCTTTATTTCTTGGACCTGAGGTCCTGGGTTATTTGATCTCATGGATAGGAGATAGCAGTACGTTCCTATCAGGAGGGATATTTCCAGAAGAGATGCTTGATGCGTGGACCACTCTGCCCGGGCTTTTCATAAACATCATATTTGCAACACTTTTTCTTGGGAAAAAACTACCTGCGATCAAAGACATATGGCTTCTTGCAGGACCACAAATTGCCCACGGACAGACCATAGCATGGGGTCAGTATGTGTTTGGCATATTGGCCGCGATTCTGATACTGACCCCTTTTTTTGGAATGGACCCAATGGCAGGTGCCCTTATAGAAATATCATTTGAAGGCGGGCATGGTACTGCAGCCGGTATGAGCGCTACTTTTGAGGAACTTGGATTTTCAGATGCAACAGACCTGGCACTTGGGCTTGCAACTGTGGGTATTCTCTTTGGTGTCATTTTTGGGATCGTGCTTTTGAACTATGGTGTAAGGTCAGGAAAAACAAGTGTGCTGAAAGATCAATCCCAGTTATCCCTTAGTGAAACCTATCAGAAAGGCATCATTGATTTTGACGCAAGGGAGTCTGCGGGGAAGATAACTACAAGACCCGAATCCATCGAGCCGCTTTCACTTCATTTTGCCTATGTGGGAGTTGCTATTGGGTTCGGGTATTTTATCCTTCAGGCACTGATATGGATAGAGGCGATCACTTGGGGCCAGGCAACGGGAATATATCTGCTTGCGCATTTACCTCTTTTCCCCTTGGCAATGATAGGAGGCATCATACTACAGATGTTCCTTGATAAGTTCGACCCGTACTATACTCTGGACAGAGATCTTATGATGAGGATACAGGGTTTATCTCTTGACATTCTGATAACCAGTGCAATAGCCACACTGTCACTGACGGTTATCGGAAACAATTTGATGCCTTTCCTCATACTTGCCACAGTTGGAATTGTATGGAATCTGATAGCGTTCTTATACCTTGGACCAAAAATGATGCCTTCATACTGGTTCGAAAAAAGCATAGGTAATTTTGGACAGTCTATGGGGATGACGGCAAGTGGCCTGTTGTTAATGAGGATAGCCGATCCTGCTTCTAAATCTCCTGCCCTTGAGGGATTTGGTTATAAACAGCTGCTATTTGAACCGATAGTGGGCGGTGGGATATTTACAGCTGCCTCTGTACCCCTGATATTCTATTTTGGTCCGATGCCGATGCTTATCATGACATCGTTTATCATGTTATTCTGGGCAGGACTAGGGGTCTTTTACTTTGGCCGAAAATAAATTCGGGAAAGTACCAGTATTCAAAACCTAGCTAAAAAGGCAAATTTATCATTTAGGTATGTGAAGGCAGAACTGGGTGAGTACAAAGCAAACATTCTGACTTTTAAATTCGTACAGTAGTTCCGAATGAACGCATCCACCTTTTTTCCTTTTGTCCAAATTTATTTTTAAAAATAATGCACACCCCACTCACATGTACCTGATCCATACTATGGAGGCATAGATGATAGCAATAATCGATATGTGATTAGAGGTCAAGCCAATAAATCAACGAACTCATTCTATTCTTACATCTCGCTTTGCATTATTGACAAAGATGAAAGGGTTACAATTTCTGTACTTCCTGTGAAAAAAGGAAAATCCAAGACAGATTATCTCAAATATTCCATAGACCAGATTAAACTCAAGATCAATGTTCTTTGTTTGGACAGAGAATTCTATTCAAGAGAGGTTTTTTCTTTTTTACAGGAAAATGAGGTCCCACATATTGTTCCTGTTGTTAAAATGGGAAAAAGGTTGAAAAATATTCTTGATGGAACAAAAAAGCGTTATGACACATATACGATGAATAACACAAAAGGGAAAGTGGAGCTTGATATTGCTATTGATGTCAAATACAGAAAAAGGAAACGAGGTAAGAATGGATCTGAGAATCTTGGATTTGTTGTTTATGGGATTGATTGGGATCCAAGAAAAGTCAGTGACACTTACAGGAAAAGGTTTGCTATAGAATCGTCTTATAGAATGCGAAATGTGGTAAAACTTAAAACATCTTCTAAAGACCCTATGTTACGATATTTTTATGCGCTGATATCGTTTCTTTTCAAAAATGCATGGGTGTCAATACAGAGAATGCATTTCATGAAAGTGAAAAGAGGACCAAAGACGATTGAATCTGATATGTTTAGATTTGATATGTTTGTTCATTTAATTGTGGAATGGGTGAGAGGAAAGTTGAAAGTTAGGTTAACTGTTAAGTGTTTTAGGTGATTGTGAGGCTATTATATGAAGGAGGGAATATTAGTGAAGTACTGAACTTATATTATGGAGATAGTAATGAGTATTTTTCACAGTGGCATTAGTAAGGACCTTATGAAGGCACATAGTTACATACAGCAAGTAAAAGATAAACTCCAAATAAATTGAATATCGATAATCATTTTAATATTAATTATTGTCCAGGGCTAATTCCTTTTAATATTTCGTTTATTCTAGCTTCCACCAATTCATCGATTTTGGATTCCATAAGCTGTGTAAGCTTTCCATCGGTTGCTTTTATTTCAGTATCCAGTTTAACTGCTGTTTTCAGATCAAGCACCATTGAACAGCTACTGCAATACTTGGAATCATGTGGGTTAAGGGTTTTACAACGCGGACATTCAATTGGTTTAAGTTCAAGCTTCTCTTTTTTGATCTCATCCTCTATTATACCGTAAGAAGCCAACAATTTCTTTTCGACATCATCTCCAGATAGATGTATGTATGTAGCAGGCATTTTTGAATCTGCTTCCCATCCAGCAATGATTCTCAGCTCAGTTTCCTTGAAACCACGTTTAACAAGATCAGTAAGTTTTCCATGCCTGAATGCATGGGGATGTATGTTTTTCTTGATTCCTGCATCTTCAGCAACCTTTTTTAGTGTGTTCTGGACTGTGCGAATATCGAGCCTTTTTGGTCCATTTCCACTGTTTCTGAAAGTGACAAACAAAGGTGCTTCTGGATTATTCTTGTATGGATGTTGGTTTATCCATGCTTGGAGATCTGGTACTGCTTCTATGAGTCGAATTCTTCTCATTCCAGTCTTACCTTCAACAACTATCACAGCTCCATATTTGTCGATTTCCACATGTCCAATGTTCAAATTTAGTACTTCTGTAGCTCTTGCGGCACTATCCCATAAGGTCATTATAATGGCTCTGTCACGCTGAGTTTTACATGCGGGAATAAGTTTCTTCACATCCGCTGGTACAATTATTTCTTTAGTGGGTAAGTGGTTTTTTGGTGTACGAGTTTTGATGTCCTCAAAAAAAGTGTTATCTGGCTTTAACCACTTGAAAAAGAGCCTCAGATCGACAATATCATTATGGACTGTTTTTGGCTTATTGTTCTTTCTTCGAAAAAGTATATAGCTCTCAATGTCTTTTTTTGTGATTTCATTGATTTCTTTGTTATCGTGGTGTTTAAGGAATGTGTAAACTTTCCATAGCTTTGTATTGATGGTAGTTTCTTTAAAGTTATTAAGTCCAAGGCTTCTAGCATAGTCCTCTAGCACTTCTTTGTTTGTTTCATCAAATTCAGGTGCATATTTCATACTTCATAACATGCTTTATACACTTATAAATATTACGTCGCCCTGTAAGTAGGGCTTAGGACCCTGTCTCGTAGGAGTTCGTGCGTTCGAATCGCACCTCCCGCACTATTTTGTTTTATATGCTTGTATCAAAATCACATTTGAATATGTATGTTACATTCAATGAATTATAGAATTAAAACCATTGTTATGAGCTCAAATCCTCCTGATAGTTCGGATATGAGCGACACTGGCAGGAATTGCAGTAGATTCAATACTGACTTTTGTAATGTATTGGTAGTATCAAAGAACGGTAAGATCGTCCATAAGTATAAGTTAGCTGCTTCAATAGATGTGAATTGATCTATAGTGGAAATATGGCTTACACACAAATGTATTTATGTAACGATTGTGTATGATGATTATACATGACCAATTAGCTAGACGGAGGAATCTATAATGCGACTATCGATCAATAAAAAGAACCGCAGAACACGGGAAGTTGATAATATCGTGAGAGTCGCGAGGGCAGCATCCTCTAGTGCGAAACAAAATGCATTTAGTCATGGGATATCAGTAGCAAGACAACAGGGTGAAAACATTGTCATGTTGCATCCAGATGGAAGTACTGATGTCATTAAGAGAATTGAAAATAGTCCTGTAACACTAAACAAAAAACGATACTACATATGAAACAACGTATGAGGGTATTTGCAGGACCAAATGGATCTGGTAAAACTGCAATTGTTAGTGAATTTATTGAAAAAAGAGATGAACTGATCGATCCTACTCGTCATATAAATCCTGATGAACTTAATTTATTGGATGTTCTCAATTTCGATAACTTTGGAGTAAAAGTGGATGAGGGCGATTTTCGAGATTTTGTACTAAAATATCATTTTTATGAAAAACTTGGCATTACCATTCAAGATCTCAAAATTAAAGACAACTGTTTTTACATAACTAAAAAAAGTTCATATATGGGTGCAATGTTATCGGATTATCTTAGACAGTGTCTCATAAAAACAAATGAACGTTTGTTTTCGTTTGAAACTGTTTTATCCCATCCATCAAAAATAGATTTTCTCAAAGATGCAAAAGAACTTGACTGGGATGTCTATTTGTATTTTGTAAGCACAAACGACCCTGAAATTAATTGTGTTCGTGTGGCACAACGGGTGCAAATGGGTGGTCACGATGTTCCTCGTGAAAAAATCTATGATCGGTACACAAAGGCCAACAATAATTTATTTGAGGCTTTA
This sequence comes from Methanococcoides sp., assembly GCA_021108275.1. Classification (GTDB taxonomy): domain Archaea; phylum Halobacteriota; class Methanosarcinia; order Methanosarcinales; family Methanosarcinaceae; genus Methanococcoides. Next base: position 6,895 of record JAIORD010000016.1, on the reverse strand, counting down.
AAGCACTGTCGTAGGGCATACATTTTTGACAATTCTGAAGAAATGGAATTAATAGCTAAAAAAAATCCAGATGGTTCATTAGATCTATTGGTGGATTATCTTACTTCAGGTTGGTTTAATGAGTGTGTACTTTCTAAACTAAATAAGTGATGTCTATGTCGATATTTGAATTCCATTGAAACAAAACCGAGGGTTTCTACAAAGTCGATTTATCAGTCTTGCAAATATGTAGACTCGTTTCTTATCAATATTGTTAATGGGATATTGGATTCTTAAATATTTGAATTAAAAAAGTTTTATCTCTACATGTTCAGTTTACATGTAGAGACTATTTTCGTACAATTATCTATTCATATAGAACTCGATAGCTTCTGCCAGTTCCTTATGGTCCTTGGCATATTCTGCAATGTCCATTCCCTGAAGGTATGCATCACATGCCTGAACCAGTGCCTTTGCACCTGACTGTGTGCCTCCTGGGTGTGAGTGTACGCCTGAACCCATGGTAGTGATGAAATCTACATTCTCCATTACATCTATGAATGGTTTCAGTTTCACAGGGTTAAGACCGCCGGAAACTATGGGGCAGCATTTCTTCATAGCTCTCCAGCTATCATCTTCAAGAACAACATGGTGAGCAAGGTCCTCATTGACAAGATTGATTGCATCCTTGTCGGTATCCATTATCTTTGACCATGTCTGCTCGAAGAAGTGTCCTGGTGACTTCAGATACTGGATTCCGTGGGCTGCAACAACATCTTCTGCTGGTGTACCTTTCATCTTGCCGACACCTGCTGTTCCGGTGTGTATCCCTGAAGCACCGGCAAGGCGTGCGAACTTTGAAAGTACCAGAACTGAAAAGCCGATGGGGTTCTCAGGTCTTGTAAAAGCACCATGGGCAGCTCTGTGGAAGTGCAGGAACACATCGGGATATCGTCTCCTGATGGTCTGTACCGCCATCCAGCCGGCCGTGATACCATCTATCAGGAAAGCATAACTTCCGGGCTCGAATCCTGCATTGGTGATCATCTCACATCTTTCGATCATGGTGTCGAAATCAGCGGCTGAAACATTGAATGAGTGAACCTTCTTATGGCCGGTTTCTTTCACAGCTTTGTCCATGGCCTCTTTCACATGAGCGACCATCTTCTCATACGGGCAGAAATCCTGATTTGCCTGGGGCTCGTCATTCTTGACAAAATCTCCTCCGCCTACCCAGAAATCATAACATACTTCTGCATATTCCGCTGAGGTAAGTCCCATCTTTGGTTTGACTATGGTTCCGAGAATCGGTCTGTCATAAACGCTAAGGTATTTTCGCATATCGTCCACAGTATAGCTTGGACCGTCATACTGTTCCAGCATGGATGGTGGGAACCATACATCCATCAGCTTCAATGCCTGGATCTCTTTCATTCCAAGGATATTACCGACAATGTAGGTCAGTATATTCTGGACATTTCCTCCCCTGTCAAAAAGTCTCCACGGATAAGCTATCCATACAAGCTCTCTCTCCAGATCAAGCTGATAGACCAGCGCATTCATCGTTCTGGAAAACGCTGTCTCCGTATTTACTTTGATATTCGTACCGGTTGATGACTCTGCAGCTATCTCAGCAGCCGCTTGTAGTACGTTCAGATCTCCTCCCGGTATCAAGTGAAATACTCCGAGAAGGTATTCCCCATTGGTCGGATCAGGTAGTTCCAGATCCACATATGCCTGTTGTTTGGAATCGAGCGATTTTACCAGGTCCTCATAGATCAAACTCATATAGAAATAACAGTTTGCAATCTATTTGAGTTTTTTGAATACGTCATGTGGGACAAAAAGGAAATGCTTTTCGCTATCACCGTTTTTGTAAATGGTGATATCAAAATCTGTTAATTCAATAGTTCTAAAAAAGAATTAAGAAAAGGAACAAATATGCTTCAAAAATAAGTTATGAACTTAACCATCATTTCCAATCGCTTCTGCAGGACAGGAATCCATGGCCTCTTCGCAATTCTTTGTTTCAGCATCATTCTCCGGCTGCTTATATACAAAAGAACTCGAACCGTTTTCATTCATCTTGAAATTATTGGAAGCTTCATCTATGCATCTCTGACAAGTGATACACTGATCATCCACGTAATAAGCTCCTTCTACATTTTCAGCTACTTTATTTTTTACATCTGCCATACATAAGTCCCCCAAAATTAATATCTACAATACTCTTTAACTTTGTAAAGCTCTGTATTTATAAATTTCTGGACAACTTATGTGCAGATATTTGTGATAATTTAGAGAACATCCTGAAGGGCATTAGCAGCTACGTAAACACTGCCAATACCGCAGATGTACTGTGTAATTCTGATGGTCTGCATGATCTCTTCCTTTGTAGCACCGGCATCCAATGCCTGCAATGCAAGAGAGCGCACTCCATTAACAGCACCTTTTGATGCATCGAGGGACAATGCCATCAGGAGCTTGTACTTGTAAGGTATTCCATTTTCCGGGAATGCGTTATGAAGGGTCTCATCCAAAAGTTTGACGAATTCCGGGTCGTTATCTGCTATTATCTGAAGTGGGTCTTCTGGCATTTTTATTATCTCCTTATGTGTATCATTTATTGAGAGCTAACTATTTATGATGATTCCATAGCATTCATTTATCGTTGCTCATGTAAAGAATATTATCTCTTTTCATGGTCATTATGTTTATCTGCAAATAGCTTCCATAAATACCAGTTATATCTTGTGATCCGGGGAATTAATATGAGCTATTAACTTCTGGCAATATCCATCTTTTTTGAGATATGCGGTACTGTATGTATGAAAATATCCGATGGCTATTCTAACATCCCGGCATCTCTGATGATATTCGTGTTCTATGGCATAAGTTTCAGTATTTTCCCATTCGCCTTGAAGAACATCGATGTAAGCCTTGCTTATGCCATCTGGTCCGGGGTGGGGACAGCATCCATGACCTTGATAGGGATATATTATTTCAAAGAGCCCGCAACAGCCATAAAGATGGTTTCCATATTCATTGTCATGGTCGGTGTTCTGGGATTAAATCTCAGTGATAAGCTGGCATGATACACTAGGAATCTACTTATGACCATTTTCATATGTTGATCATGCCAGAGGGATATTATTCTGGAAAGCAGTGACCTGTAGCAACAGCTAAATAATTTCTACTCCCACTTACTATATAATAAATAATTGGGGGTAATCTATTGGTATCTGTAATCTCGGTCCTTGCTGACCTATCACTTACTCTTCAAGTGATAGCTTTTGTAATGCTTCTGTATGCGATCAATCTTAAAAAAGTGGGTCTCGCAGAGCATGGGAGAGCGTCTTCCCTTGCGGTATATGTTATGGTCCCTACGGTATTGTATATGTTCTATTCTATCAGTCTGGGCTTTAGGCTGCCCGAATATGGAATACTACTTGGTCTGCACCGGCTTCTCGGCTCAATAGTTCTGATCTTCATAATTCTTTTTGTGACCAACAGATGGAGGTTCAAAAAGAAGATCCATATGGATATTGTGGCGGTATGCTGGACTTTGACCTTGATAATGGGAATTGGTGTCTATTTGATATCTCATAATATCTTATGATATCACTTTTCTTTTTTGTTATCTGATCTTCCCATATCACACTCTCAACTGTTCTTGATCTCCAATCCTTTACCTATGGCTTCATTAAAGGCTTTTGTACAACATTTACCGAGTGGATTCTTGACCTTACATTGTGACCTTACTTCACCTTTGATGGCTGTCATAACATCTTTCATGTTATCGGTACCTGTGTTAACAACAGTTTCAATGACCTGTTCTTCAGTGATCTCATTGCAATAGCACGCATATTTCGGATCAGCACCCTTTTTGAACCAGAGAGGTACTTTCAGATCATTGGTTTTGAATTTCGCTCCTGTTTCTGTGAAATATGCAACATCGCAGTCTTCGTTCATACAGAGCAGATAATTTTCATCAATAACATCTTCTATTTTCTCTTTTTTTATAAGATGCTTTACAGTGATCGATCCGACCTGTTCTCCTTGATCATCGCATATTGGGCATATGGTCTTCTCCTCATAGGTCTCTGTGTTCTCAGTCAGACAACAATTGCTGTTGCTCGGATCGCAGCAACAGGCCTCATCCTTCGAGTTCCTGTCACAACAAGAACTTTGGTTCAATATCTTATTATTCATTTTTAAGACTCCTCACAACATATTATCTATTCAAATCCGTAATTTTAGGATTTGTTCTTTTGTTTTGCTGTTTTTCTTCTCAGGGATCCTTAATAGATCGGGCTTTTTGCAATCCCTAAATAAGTGTAAATTTATGTACATATCAAATTTTTAGTGTTTCTATGGGTCCTTTGAAAGTATTCTACGAAATACTTATAAATGATTAATCATTATGTATATGTGCAATCATTAATCGTGACAAATTGCGTTACACCAATAAGGAGGAATACATATATGGACACATATTACACAGGTTCTATGATGGAAGAAGAAGAGAAGCTCTTTGAATGGAGAACCAGCGGCTTAAACATTGATGGCAACGGAGTATTCTTTGCTACATTGGCCGGGTCCATTGCACTTATGGTCCTCATGAGGTTTTCATCTTATAGCAGCCTCTTTTGAATAGGGGGATGCCGGAATTACCGGCAAACTCCCTTATTTGTCTTGTTTTTCATTATTTTCCTTTCTTTTTTGCATCATCGCTTGAACTGGAGTTTCTGGAAATACTTTTGATGATAGTCTTCTGCAGGGTAGAATTCAGATGCTTCTACTATCTCTGTCTCAATGCTACTATCATACTTTCCTGAACTTTCCTGAACTTTCCTGCTGCTCCTTGGATCTGAGGGCAGCTTCCCTTTGAGCATCGTTATGGTAAAATATAGCTGATCTGTATTGTGAACCATGATCGGGTCCCTGCCTGTCTTTTGTCGTAGGGTCGTGTGTGCTCCAGAATATCTCTAAAAGTTCCTCGTATTTGATGATAGATTCATCAAAAACGATATCTACGGATTCAGCGTGCCCGGTCTGCCCCGTGGAAACATCATTATAACTTGGTTCTTTCAATGTGCCACCGGTGTATCCTACTTTTGTTGAGATCACGCCTTCGACTTTGCTGAATGCAGCTTCAACGCCCCAAAAACATCCTGCTGCAAATGTTGCTCTTTCCATTTTCGAATCCCCTCACTGATTGTTCTTTTGTTCCTCTTTCTTCTCTGAGCCTTCTGTAAAGCCCAATGATGCCGAATTTATACAATATCTTTTTCCGGTAGGTTGAGGTCCATCATCGAAAACATGTCCAAGATGGCTTCCACAGCGTGAACATTGGATCTCGATCCTTTTCATAAAATAGCTATCATCGAGAACTAGTTCCACGCTATCACTGGAGATCACTTCATAGAAACTTGGCCAACCTGAGCTGGAATCAAATTTATTCTTTGAACTGAAGATCTCCTGGCCACAAGCTCCACAGCTGTATACGCCGGGTTTATCGTTGCGTAACAGCTCGCCTGTAAATGGTATTTCGGTATTCTTTTCCCTGAGAATGGCATACTGTTCAGGTGTCAGTAATTTTTTCCATTCTTCTTCAGAACGGTTAATTTTTTGTTTCAATCCCACAACCTCCTTACAAAAGCTCCCATATAAAAGTTATTAATACACACTTAAATAATTTCGGTTGTAACTCTTGGGTTTTATATTAATTTCATTTGAATGACCTATTTCGATCGGTACTTATGTAATACTAATATTTTTATGCAAGCGTAGCCAACGCTATGTGGGGTAGTTTAAATGACCGAATATGCAGAGCTATGCAGTTCAGATGATGTGCCGGATGGGGAAATGCGCAGTTTCGATTCAGGTGACAATAAGATATTGGTAATAAATCTTGGTGGCAAGTTCTATGCCATCGATGCTATCTGTAATCACATGGGTGGTAAACTTGTGGATGGTAAGCTTAAGGATAATATCGTGATCTGTCCTCGTCACAAGTGCGAATATGATGTGACATCGGGTAAGATCAAAAAAAAAGCGGATTTTTTTGTGCAGGCATTTTCCGGCAAATGTAATGACCAGATATCTTATGCTACAAAAGTTGAAGGCGGTAAGGTCTATGTGGTTGTCTGAATCCGTGGCCTTTTATTGAATAATTTCTGATGATGTTGCTTACATTGTTGGATCCCGTTTACTGCAAATATTTAAATAAAGTTCTCGTAATCCTTAACATATGAGCCTTGTTCTAGCCGCAGTATTCCTTGCTTTTGTTCTATGTGTACTTAGTATCTTCCTAGCTAATGTTGTAAAGAAACGAGTAGCTGACACAGCAAATGGTGGCATGTATCCGAAAGGCTATTGGTTTGGCATGGGTATAGCTTTTGGTCTTTTGCTGGGTATGCCTCTTGGTATTGCCATCGGAATTGCTTTAGGGAATGTCTCTATAGGCATTGCTATTGGTCCGGCACTTGGAATAGGCTTTGGTACTGTGATAGGTTACGTGCTTGAGAAAAAACATGTAAAGAACATTCGTCCACTGACAGAAGACGAAGCGAGATTACAGAGGGTGTTCATTGTATTCACCATCAGTGTTCTTATTCTGGGTGTAACTGTACTTTTCAGTCTCGTTTATCTTTATGGTCTGATCTAATTGTATATTCTTGAATGACTAAATATCTATATTAGTTCTGCATTAATAATTGGTTATGGAAGTTATGGACATTGTCCCTTCGTGGATCTCATGGGATATTGCTACTATATTATTCGTTTTTTTGATAGTCATATTAACTTTCGTTTCAGCAAAAATGGTAGATAGGCTCTTAAAAGCATATTTTCATTTTGCCAGTAAAAAGATGAAGATAGATGAAACGACCTATGGGCTTGTCAGGCGTATTGT
>JAIORD010000046.1 GCA_021108275.1 Methanococcoides sp. | reverse complement strand
CACGTACAGTTCTTAGGCGAGAAAGAGGGAGTAATCCCTCCGACTTAGCCGACAGCTACTTTTGAAGTCAACTACCTCGCAAAGGCCCTGCAACTTACAGACTATATGATCGAGAATTTTAAAGATACAGAAAATGGCGGGTTCTTCCACACATCCAATAAAAGTGAGACTTTGCTTTTCAGAAAAAAAGAGGCATATGACGGAGCCATGCCAAGCGGAAATTCAGTAGCATTAAACAACCTTCTCAGATTTTCAAAGCTTACCGGCAATCCCCAACTAAATAGTGAAGCAATAGATACGTCAAATGCTTTCGCATCCACAGTAAAAGCCATGCCAGTTGGCTATACACATTTCATCGCAGGCCTTGATTTAGCATTCGCCCCCTCAGTGGAAATTGTGATAGCAGGAGAGCTTGATTCCGAAGATACGCAGCTGATGCTAAACAACATCAACCAAGAGTTCATCCCCGGAAAAACAGTTATTGTTAAAAGCGAAAAAAATGAGAAGGAACTGGAAAGAATAGCACCATACACATCCACACTTAAAACACAAAACCTAAAAGCAACTGCTTATGTCTGCCAAGATCATGAATGTGCGTTGCCCACAACAGATCCCAAAATAATAGTAGAGATCTTGAAGAAGCTCCATAATATCCAGTGATGATCCTATTAGAAACGTTTATTTAAAAGCAGACCACACTTTTAATAGGGGTATTAAATGTACGATATTAAACATTCCTATGGACTATTTATTGCATTTGTCATCACATTGGTACTGATATCAGGATGTATTGGTACTGAGACTAACGAGGATACTGGACCTGAAGAAGTTATAGACTGGAAAGAAGTAGAACTAACGGATACCATAACCGGTGACACTTTCAAAATAAGCGATTTTGAAGGACAAACAGTAATGTTAGAGACTTTTGCAGTCTGGTGCCCAACCTGCTTACAACAGCAAAAAGAGATGGAAGAGCTTGCAGGAATAGAACCTAGTGTGATCCACATCTCCCTCGATACTGACCAAAACGAAGATGCGGAACTCGTCAGAGATCATGCTGAAAAGAATGGATTTGACTGGTACTTTGCAGTAGCACCCATTGAAATGACAGAGTCTTTGATAGATGAATTTGGATTGGGAGTTGTCAATGCGCCAAGCGCTCCAGTAATACTCATTTGCAATGACCAGTCCACAAGACTGCTGGACAGAGGCCTAAAACAATCAGATGAACTTATAATGGAACTAGAGGAGGGATGCTGATAAGCACTATCCTTCCTTTTCTCACGGATCTATTTCTCTCTTTCACACTTGGATTACTGACGCCACTTACAGCAGTTTGCGTCTTACCATTATACCCTGCATTTCTAGCATACCTTTCCAACCAGATGTCAGGGAAAGAGAAAAATGAGAAGCTACCGATCATCTTCGGACTAATAATCAGTGCCGGAGTTATCCTTTTTATGGCACTCCTGGGAATATTGTTCACCACAATATTGCAAGTCTCGCTTACAAGGGTAATCGGAATAATCTCACCGATCGCATTTAGCATACTGTTCATCATCAGCATACTATTGATACTTGATTTTGATATAGGTAAATTTTTGCCAAGAACTAACATTTCAAACGATAGAAGCCCCATCATAACAGCTTTTTTGTACGGATTCTTTTTCGGGGCCATCGTAGTCCCATGCAATCCTGCATTTATTGCAGCCCTGTTTGCTAAATCCCTCACAAGTATGGGTTTCCTAGAGAATTTTCTGAACTTTATTGCCTTTGGAATTGGATTGAGCTTCCCATTGCTGGTCTTCTCTGCAATATCAACAACAAAGAGCAAGAGGATCATCAGATTCCTCGTTACAAACAAAAGGAAGATAAACCTTTCAGCAGGCATCATGATGTTTGTCATATCCGTGTATTACCTTGTATTTGTATTCAGAGTACTGGAGAAATTACTATGAACACCTTAGGAAAGATAGTAGTATATTCATGCATACTTTTCCTGATCCTGCCGTTAGTAGCAGTTGCTGAAGAGGAAAATGCCGGATCGATCGAAAAGCTGCCTGAACTTACTAAGATGGAAGAAGAAACAGGCATAATGCTCACAGAACTGGGAGTGAAATATATTGTAGATCCAAATAAGATCACATCAGGAGGTCCACCCATGGACGGGATACCCTCTATCGATGAACCTGAGTATGTAACTGTTAATGAAGCAGATAAATGGATACAGGACAATGAGCTGGTTCTGGCACTCATCTACAACGACACTAAAAGAGTATACCCTCTTCAAGTGATGGTCTGGCATGAAATTGTCAATGATCACATAAATGGAGAACCGATCCTCATAACATACTGCCCATTGTGCGGTTCAGGCATTGCCTATGAAAGAACGATCAACGGAGAAGAAGTTGAATTTGGAACTTCAGGAAAGCTCTATAATTCAAACCTTGTGATGTATGATAGAAAAACAAATTCATACTGGACACAAATTGGCGGGCAAGCGATCGTCGGAGAGCTTACAGGAATGGAACTGAAAGCAATTTCCATAGAAACAGTTGTCTGGAGGGACTGGAAAGTTATACACCCAGATTCAGAAGTTCTCTCACAGGATACAGGGTTCGACAGACCATATGGTACTGACCCATATGGCAATTATTATGAGAACAGTTTTGTGCTATTCCCCGTGGAGAACAGTGATGACACGATCCACCCTAAAACGGTCATTTTCGGCATCGAAGTGAATGGAACTTACCAGGCATATCGTGAAGAGGATCTTATCAATTCCGGCACCATAAATGACACCGTCAATGACATTGAGATCCTTGTTGAAAGAGATGAAGCAGGAATTGTCAGAATAACTGACCTGGAAACCGGTGACGAAATTATAAAAGAAAGGGATTTCTGGTTTGCATGGTATGCATTCCATCCAGAAACAACAATATACCTTCCGGAAGGCTTTGAACCTGAGCTTCCAGAGGAAGAAAAAAGCACACCTCTTGGAATTGTGCCACCGGTAGCTGCTATATTATTTGCATTGGCAGCCAGAAAGAAAAGAAACTGGTGAAGGGATAAAACTTCTCAAACCGGGAAAATTAATTAATAAATAAGTTAAAAAAGGTGACTATGAACACCAAAGAACTTCTTGCATCCCTGGAAAAGGATGCAAGAAGACTATCGAACAACGATATTATGAAAGCACGTTCATTCATGCTCAATTACGTTAAGTTCCTACCAGAGAAATATAAAAAGGCCTATTCAACGGAATTATTTAGTTATTACTATGAGACTTTTATGGAAATAAAGGGCCTAAGATTGGATCCTGTGATAGAAGAGATAGATGTTGAAACATACAAAGAACTCATCAAAAATTACGACCAGCAAGTCAGTGAGGACCCTCTCGAAGGCTACTTTCAGAGATTTATGAATGTAGTAACACCATACCTTATATTCATCACAAAAAAACCGTTACACCCCGCAGGCATGATCCTCCCTGGAGGAATGACAATAATGGAACTGAACGGTGAATATTACTGCCCTATCAAAAACAAGCAAAAGGAAGTTGACATTGCCCTTTGCAAATATTGTATTTGCAAGGACAACGAAGAAGTTGCAAAAACAGATGGAGATATGTGGTAAAAGCTTTAGATATTAGCTCCATCTAACAAGCGCTTGAAATATCCGGTAGTTTTACCGGAACTATCGAGTTGACCATCAAACTTGATTAACTCCCAGCCATCAATACCAAGTGAATTTAGATCTTCCTTGGTAGTGTCGATCTTGTCCATTCGAATCATTTTAATATCATATTCCCAGCAAGCCATGTGTTTTACCTCTTATTTTAGGAGTATTGGTTACAATAAAAAGAGTGCTTTGATGCTATATAACCGTTTTTAAAAATTAGATTTACCTATAACTCAAGTAAATTTGATTATGGTGGCAAGATCACTTCAAATAGGGCATGGATGATTCCCCAATATGAATAGGTTCTATCGGCAAGCTGAACGAAAACTTGCTACCCTTACAAACCTCAGATTCAACCCAGACCCTCCCCTCATGAAGCATAACAAAAAGTTTCACAAGAGCAAGACCAAGTCCGGTTCCTTTTTCCACTTTTGTTTCGAATTTCTCAACTTGTGAGAAAGGGTCGAAGATAGAAGTAAGGGAATCGGGTGCAATACCTTTGCCAGTATCTTCAACACTGAAATAGACCTCCTTCCCAATAATTGAACCACTAATTGTTATAGAACCGCCTTCTGAAGTGAATTTAACAGCATTGCTGAGTAGATTATAAAGTATCTGCTTGAACTTTGTAATATCAGCAAATATCCACCTCACGTCCTCATCAACAGAAAAGTTAAGTTTAAGGTCCTTTTTAAGGATAAGGGGCATCAAAGAATAGCAGACTTCATCAATTGCATCCAGAGAATTGAATTCTTCGATAAAAATTTCCATCTTTCCTGCTTCTATTTTTGAAAGATCCAGAATATCATTTATAAGATTAAGAAGATGACTGCCGCTTGAAGAAATGTTCTTAACATACCGCACTTGCTTTTCATTAAGCTCACCAAAATTCTTACTCGCAAGCATTTCTGAAAAACCTATAACAGCATTTAGCGGAGTTCTTAACTCATGACTCATATTCGCAAGGAATTTACTCTTGGAAAGATTTGCAGCTTCAGCCTCTGCTTTTTCACGAAGCATTTTTTCAGCTTCCTTTCGGTCAGTGGTATCCCGAATGATCGCCAACACTTCATCATCCCCAGTGGCAACAAAGCGAGATTCATAATAAAGAACACCACCATCCCAATCAATTTGATAATTAAGTATCTCGATATTGCCAGTCTTCAATGCATTCTTAATGTTCACAATTGAAGGATTTGAGATGTGTTTTGGAAAAATATCGGAAATATTCTTTCCAATAAAATCACTAGCGGGAAACATTAGAGATCCCTCGGGAGGAGTATTGTAATCCAGGAACGTACCATCTCCACTGAACTTGAACATGAGATCAGGAATAGAGTTTAGTATTAACCGATTTCTCATCTCGCTTTTGTAGAGATCATCCTCTGCATTTCTGCGCTTTACCAACCCCCACATACCATCCATTAACAGTGTCATTTGGCGAACATCTGCTTCATCATATGGTGTTTCCTTATTTCCCACCCCCGCAACAGCAACAATCCGATTTCCATCAAATATTGGAACATTCATATGGCGCGTCAGTTCTACATGACCTTGGGGATATCCTTTCTTAAGGGGGTTGGGGGTCTGGTAATCGTTGGTTATTATTGGTTTTCTCTGCTTTACAGCTTCTCCCCAGAGTCCGGTGGTCTCGATGGGGTATATGAATTTCCTGCCTTTTATGGAACATTCTTTCATTGCATCCTTTGACCACGAATGCATGATAAGAGCACTCTCATCCGGATCCATGAATGCAAGATAGCCCTGTTTACTCTTAGTTAGCTTGACTGATTCTTCATGGGCAAAATCCGTGATCTCCTGCAAAGATGCACCATCCATCTGGTTAAGCTTTAAAAGAGCTTCAAGTCGTTTTTCATCAAGTAAAAGGGCTTCTTCAGTCCTTGCAAGCTTCAGGTTTTGTAAACCAGTATCTGTAAGAAAGGAAACGAGCTTGATATAATAATCTATAATGTGAGTTACTTTATCTTTACTAAGGATAGGAACCTTATCAAGAGCTTTAAGATACTTATCTACATCAAAACCAACTTCATTTGCCTGCTTTATAAAAAAATCAGGGTCTGGTTTTTCGTAAACGAATTGACCAAGAAAAATATTTGCAAGATGCTTTTCCTCAACGTGATCATTCCGTTCCTACAGATATATTCCATGTAGCCTTTATCCTTTGCAGAACTATTCTCAAAGAACTTAATAAATTGTTTATCGCTTTCTCTGCAACGTTTTTCGGTAACAGAATTTAAACGATGAAATTTTACACAAATATCCTGCCATCCAACAGCAACGAGGATCTCACCTTCCATATCAAGGATCCCACAGGGAATATTAGTTGCAGCATAAAAACTTTCCATAAGGTACTGTAACTTGCAAGTATTAACAAGATTAACGAAATTATAGTTCATTTCAGTAGTTGGACCTGACGAAAACATATTGATCATCGTATACCCCTATTTTCATTTGAAATATTTATATGGTCAATTTATTGAATTTGTTATATTTCCACTCGAACTCCTTAAGTTATAATTTGTCTATCATTGATTAAAAGGCTTTATGAGCTTAACCAAATAATACAAAACAAAATTGTCAGCCAATGCATATAATCTGACATTACAGGATATTTCGATACATTTTAAAATATTGGGAAAGCAGAGATAATAGAAGCTTTCAGACACATATTCTTGCGAGAAGTTGAACATACCTGAAAATATAAAACCATTGAATTGGAGATAGTTAAAGCAATTAATTTAGATCATCTTTTCTGATAACGAACTGCACATGAGGTTCATCGAAAAATTCAAGGTCAACAATACCATTGTTCACCATCCCCAGTTTTAGTGCAAGCTTTTCAGATGCTATATTGTCAGGATGGGAATAAGCGGTCACCATTTCCAGCCCGAGTACAGAAAAAGCATATTCAAGGAGCTTTTTGGTAACTTCAATACCATATCCCTTTTTCCAGTACTCAGGAAGGATCATCCAGAACATCTGATATCCTGAACCTTTCCAATCTGGACCAAAGCCGATAGAACCAATGAAATTTCCATCGGCTTTACGCTCAACTGCCAGAGCATATATCTGTTCTTCATTATCGTAATTTGCAATAGTCTTATCAAGCAGCTCTTTAGTACCTTCTAAGGTCTTTTGATCAGCAGTGAAAAGAAGATATTTAGTAGTTTCCCCATCAGACATGAAAGAATAGAAGCTATCAAGATCATCTTCTTTGAAAGGACGGATGAACGTTCTTTCGGTTTCAAGCATTTCAGGCACTTTTAAAGACATAAACGACCATAGCCCATCAAATAAATAACAATAACGGTCTTAGCCAAATTGATAAAAATTATCTTTACGACCAGTTGAATGGTCAGCAAAGGAAAGAAAAATATTTGGCATATCAAAAGAGGAAGAAAGAGAAAAACACTTTACTTTTCTTTCCCTCACTTTACGATCAATAGACACTGCTTTTTATGGAAGCGGCTTCAAGACTACTGGTATATTCCAGGGGTTTCAGGTTGAACCCCAGAAGGAAAGAACCAATATAGGCCGAATTACCATCCTGAGAAAGAGATCGTATGTATTTATCCGACGCTACTGAAGGAGAAGCAATAAGTGCCCCCGAAATGCCATAAGCCGCCTCAATGGAAGGGAAGGGATGTGCATTGATGACCATATCTATCGGATCGGTCGAGGACCTTATATTCAAGAACTCTTTGTTGAGTATTACAATATTACCTAAGACACGATATTTGGGATCGTCCAGGTAATCCTGAAGTTCCACAGGATCGAGCACATCTTTACCGATGAGTTTGCCACCGTGCATCAATTTAACATTATTTTTAGGCCACTGAAACTCACTGTTGGTCAAAAAACATAGCATCAAATCACAGCCAAGGACTTGACGAATCCCAACGTTGCTCTTTTTACCACACAGAACTAGTCCTTTTTGTTCATCCTCTTTTTCAAACTTGAGTATCTTCTTCCGGTCAGTTTCGTCAAGGAACAGAACTGAACTGATCCCTTTTGAAGATAGAAGTTCTGTTCGGACCCCATCCATAATATCTTTGTTTGTAATTTAATAACCCCCAATAATTAACTGATAGATCAAGATCAATTAATCAATGTATATTGTTATAATTCAATGTTACTTAAGTATTATTGAAATACTTTTGATATTGATACAAAAAAGTAAGTTTCTACAGAGCCTGATCTAGATAATCTTTAATGATACCCAACTGTACAATGGTTCATCGAAAAATTCAATGTCAACAATACCATTGTTGACCTCCACAGTTTTAGTAACGGAATAACCCAAATTAATAAAATATTATCTTTACGATCACTTGAATGGTCAGCAAAGGAAATAGAAATATTGAGAATGTTAAAGGAGGTGGAAAAGCATCCCCAATTTCCTATTATTTCCTTCATTTTTTGATCAATAAACACTGCTTTTTAGAGGAGTGGCTACTAAACTGCTGGCATATTCCAAGGGCTTTAGGTTGAACCCAATAAGGAAAGAACCAACATGTAGCATTTTGTCCTCTTGAGAAAGAGATCGCATGTATTCATCCGATGCTCTTGAAGGTGAAGCAATAAGTGCCCCGGAAATCCCGGAAACCACTTCAATGGAAGGGAAGGGATGTGCATTAATGACCATATATATCGGATCAGTTGAGGACTTGCCCTTTAAGAACTCCTCATAAAGTATTACGATATTACCCAAAACACAATATTTATTATCGTCATGATACTCCTGTAGATCCAGAGGATTGCACACATCTTCACCGATGACCTTGTCACCGTGCATCACTTTGATATGATTTGTAGGCCACTGAAACTCTTTATTGGTTAAAAAACCCATCATCACATCACAGTCAAGAACCTGACGTATTCCAACGTTGTCCTTTTTACCGCATATTATTGATCCATTTAGTTCATCCTCTCTTTCAAATTCGATTATCTTCTTTCGGTCAGTTTCGTCAAGGAACAAAACTGAACCAATTCCTTTTGAAGAGAGAAGTTCTGTTCTAATCTCATCCATGATATCATTGTTTGAAATTTAATAACCTCCATTAGTTTTAACTGTTTGACCTAGAGTAACTAAATCAATATAACTTGTTATAAGTCAATATTATTTAAGTTTTGTTGAGCTACTTTTGATAAAGAGCCAAAATAACGACGATTAGACTGTAGAAAATAGATTCAGATAGTATGAATAATAAAGAAAATAAAAAAAGGTGATATTAACCTAGACTATACAAAAGCCAGATCATGTTCTATTTGTATAAGGAATCGTAAAATTAAAAGTACTTCCCGTATCAGGTTCAGATTCAACCCAGATAGTGCCTCCATGCAATTCAACTATCTTCTTAACGATCGGCAACCTCAATCCGGTCCCCTGATATTTTTGCACGTGGAACTTTCTAACTTTTAGGAAAGGCTGAAAAACATTATCCAGTTCGTCTTCTGGTATTCCGACACCTGTATATTGGATAGTAATATGCAATTCACTTTCATTAACAGTAGCATAACATATTATCGTTCCATTGTCAGATGCAAATTTAATAGCATCATTTATAAGATCATACAGGATCTCTTTGAACTTGATCCGATCAGCTTTTATGCTTCCAACATCAGATCCTACATTGCATAGCAAACTAATGCCCTTTTCCGACGCAAGAGGATCTAGCAGAACTTTTACATCCTGCATAACTTCTGATATATTAACATCCTCGATCCGAAGTTGCATTTTGCCACATTCTATTTTTAAAAGCTCCAATAAACCATTAATGGCTTCCAGCAACTCATTTCCACTTGTAGAAACATTGCTAAGATATCTTAATTGCTTTTCATTAAGCAAGCCGAATTGTTCAGTAAGCAGTACATCAGAGAAGCCTATGATCGAATTAAGGGGTGTGCGTAGCTCATGGCTCATGCTCGCAAGGAAATCACTTTTTGCTTGACTGACATTTTCGGACTCTATTTTTGCTTCAATGAGTGCCTTTTTAATTAGTTCGTTCTCATATGCCTGTGAATTTACTAAAAGATCAGTTTCAATAATCTCCTTAAACTCAAACATTAATTCGCGAGAAGAACTGGACAAAGAGTTATCGTTATTATCCAGGACACAAATTGTACCAAATCTTTCACCATTTGGCCATTTGATCGGAAACCCAAAATAAAATTTCAGCCCTAGCTCAATATCAGGATCATGGTCCCACCCAGGATCAACTCGCTCCCCCGCTTTGTATGGATTACCTTTTGTTTTGCTCGATACAAACACTTCGAGATGGTTAGGCTCCGCCTTCATGATGAGACCAGCAGGAACGTGTAAGTTCTGAGCCATCAGATCCACTATTCTTTGCCATTTAGCAACTGTTTCATCACTAATTTTGACATCATCAATATAAGAAGATGTAACTATTCTAACCAACCCCATAGAATATTAGGGGGTCAGTTTCTTAAATAGATATCATATTAAAAATATGATATATGTGATATACTTTACTTGAACTATAAGCTAAACAATATTTAGGGACGAACATCCCAATACATTCATCCCCAGGTCAATATGTAGCAGTTCACGATTAGAGAAAAAAGAAAAAGTGAATGATTCAGCTCGAAGTTCATTCAACTTTTTCGACAGCACTCATCTTACCAAGAATTAAATTATACGAGTCCTTGTCCTCATTGTACTTAACAAGAACGTCATATATCTTTATAATCCCGCCATACTCTACTTCTTTGATAGCGTTGTTTTCCACGTTCATATTATGGAATGGTAAAATTACATATACCTGCTTTCTTGAAGTGCCGTCACATACTTTGTAAACACTATACTGATTGTCCCCAAGATCACCTGACATCAGAGAACAAACGATATTTATACGTTTGTCTGCAAATTTATCGATGGTTGCAAGTCTTGCGAATTTCGCTTTTAGGGGTACCTTGAACTTGATACGTGTCTGCCTGTCCTTTCTGAGAATCACATAGGAATATTTGATATCAGTGTTCAAATAACGGAACGGTTCTTCACAATCTGCAAGCTTCTTCATCAGAACTGGCGGATTGATGTCATTTTTCTGCTCAAAGCTCCAGCATTCATCCGGTTTGCATCCGGCACACCAAATGAACGAGCAAGGGCTGTAAACATTAAGCCCTGAACCTTTAAGAGCGAACATCAGCCTTCTTAGTTCTGTAGAATTCGCTTTGTCAGCAGGTTCGATCAGAACAATGTTCCCATCATCAACGAGCTTTTTAGATAATTCCGTAAGTAGAGCCGCCTTTTCATCGAGGGATAGCTCACTTATCTCATTGAGCACATTCGAGAAAACCATCATATCTACCTTATCAGGAAGATCGTCAGCCGTAAGGTCCTTAATATTTGCCTTTATGGTCTCCTCGACCTTCACATTCAGATTGTCCTTTGCATACTCAGGAACAATGTGCTTATATGCTTCGAGGTTCTCATCGTAGAGCTCCACACTGTGGATATCGACTTCTGCATTACCCAATCGCATGTAATGGTCTGCTATTGCAGCAGGAACGGTTCCCGGACCGGTACCGAAGTCAACTATTTTCATTCTTGTCTTGAGCAGGCCATCAAGCTCCATACCGTAGAGGATATGCTGGAACTGAATGAAATATACAGGGAACTGATAAGCAAGATAACCAAGGATACTGTAGCCTTTTTCATAGCTGATCTTCCTTGCCTTGCCCTCTTTCCAGTAACCGGCCTTCTGGGATTGTATCGCCCATCTCATTTTCTCCAGGACTATAGGGTCATCCCAGTCCTTAGAGGTCTTCTCGCCAATGTACTGTTCAATTAGCCTTTGGAGCTTCTTAGGAATAGTACCAAACTTTAAAAATGAACTCATCAATTCCTTATCTTCAGGACTGAGCACAAGGGTTTCTTTCCCAGGAGCTCTTGTTATTCTGAAATCGTTCCCCATAGGTACAGCATTGAGCCTAAGGTCGAACAGAGATGATGAAACCTCATCATAAATAGTTTGTATAGACATTTCGTCTTCAACATAATCCTTGAGCTCAGATAGCATGAACTCCTTTTTCATACGAGAGACATATTTCAGGACAGAGAGTACTTTATTAGCAGGCATCTTGTGGAGTGGAACGATGCCAAATGATAAAAGCATTGTTGAAGAAAAAAAAAAGCTCAAATCGGTAATGGAAAATAGTTCAAAGGGACTTCATCTACATCAAGAGAAATTTACTTATGAAGGTATAATGCATCATTAGCCCTCCTTTCACTTCAATATAGACCAGATTCAAAATATGAAAACCTATTCACCTACCACAATATTCCAAATGTTATTTATAATTAGATATACTATTTATATTAATATAAATTATTTAATTCAAATTTTTTTGAATAATATTTCCAAATCTGAATGACATCTAATTTTTCATACTCGGGGTGTAGTTATGAATCTTAAAAGGATGGATACATCGAACAATGTTGAGGAACTATTAGTTTTAAATTTGAACCTCAAAAAAGAACTAGAAGCACAAAAGGAACAAGTGAAATATCTTCAAAAAATATTGGGACTGCAAGAGTTCATTACCGATTTTTCCATCAAACTTATTGATTGTGATATGAAAAAATTTGATGACATCGTTAATTTAGGACTTAGCTTGCTTGGGAATCTCATGGAAGTCGATAGAAGCTATGTATTCCTTTGCTCAAAGGACGGAGCAAAAGTCGATAACACCCACGAATGGTGTGCAATTGACATAGAACCTCAAATCAAAAAACTCAAGGATATCGATCTGGAAAAAGAAATTCCATGGCAAACAGAACAGATCCGAAAATTTAAGACATTCCATGTAACTTCCATAGAAGAGTTACCCCCCGAAGCACATCTCGAAAAAAAGAAATGTATAGATCAAGGAATTCAATCACTTGTTGTTGTTCCTCTGTCCTGCACAGAATCACTTATTGGTTTTATTGGATTTGATTCCGTGAAGAAAAAAAGATCATGGGACAAATATGAGATTGAAACGCTTACACTGATAGGACAGGTCATAACAGGTACATTACTCCGCCTTCGTGCTGAAGAAGAACTCAGGACTATGGAACAATACTTCAGAGCTGCTTTTGAAAATTCTGGTGTTGCAATAATCATTGCAGATGCTCCAGATGGAAATATTCAATATATCAATGACTCAGTCTGGGATTTCAGAGGGAAGACCAATGCAAGACTTACTGGAATAACTATCGAGGAATATATTTGTTCTTGGAAAGAGTTCTATCCTGATGGTAGACAGTATAAAGGGGAAGAAATGCCACTGGCACGATCTATTATCAGCGGAGAGGTCGTCGTTGGAGAAGAGGTCATTGTGCGTCTCGATGATGGATCTGAACGTTGGGCACTTGCAAATTCGGCCCCTATCAAAGATGAGAATGATGAAATATATGCAGCGATTGTTGCTTTTGTAGATGTAACGGAAAGAAAAAAAGCAGAAGTGATCATGCTTGAAGCCAAGACCATTGCTGAAGATATTAATATAGAAAAGAGCAAGTTCCTTGCAAATATGAGTCATGAGCTAAGAACACCGCTAAATGCGGTCATCGGTTTTTCAGAAATGCTTGCGAGTAAGAATTTTGGTGAGCTTAATGAAAAACAAGAACGGTACGTAAATAATATTTCATCAAGCGGCAGTCATCTTCTTAATCTTATAAATGACATACTGGATCTTTCAAAAATAGAAGCAGGAAAGATGAATTTTCATTATAAATACTTTAAAGCGAAAAGTACCTTTAATGAAATTGAATCCATACTTGCTTCGATATCATTAAAAAAACAAATCCACATCATTACAAATATTGCACCTGAGATAGATGAGATTTGCGCAGACCCAAATAAATTTAGGCAGATTATTTACAACTTACTCAGCAATGCTCTAAAATTTACCCCCGAAAACGGCAATATTACAATCAACGCTTCACTTAACGTAGATATGATTAAAATTTCAGTTACAGACACCGGCATCGGTATTTCAGAAGAAGATCAGAAACGATTGTTCAAGCCTTTTGTGCAAATTGATTCTTCATCCTCACGAGAATTTCAGGGAACCGGACTTGGATTATCGCTTGTAAAGAAGTTTATTCAGATGCACAAAGGTACTATTTGGCTCGAAAGTGAAGTTGGAAAAGGAACAACATTCTATTTTGAAATACCGGTGAACCCGGAGATATAAAATATACTAAAATCGGCTCTGTAGAAAACCTATTTTCCATTTAATTTTCACATAAAATTTTAAAAAGGATTATCCCCTGAGTATTACTTAGCACAGAAAACACAAAGGGGATGATTGTGTTTTGTCTAACAAATATTTAAAGTTTGTTGATACAGCACTAACTGTATCAGGTAACTCGCACCTTCAGATATATAGTTGCAAGTATTCCAAAAGAAAATATACACAACATCAGCTATTGACATTGGTTTTATTGAAAGAGTATCTTAATGAAGATTATAGAGATATTGTTGAACTTGTCGAAGTAATGGATGAGGTAAAAACAAGAATTGGATTAAAACAGGTTCCACACTTTACTACGCTTCATAAATTCATTACAAGACTCAACTCTGTTTATTTCAGCGGATTGCTACAACAAACACTAAAACTCTTTTATTCTCATGGTGAAAAGATTGAGATCACTGCTATTGATTCGAGTGGATTTACGAGCGGTCATTGTAGTTACTATTATTCGTGGAGAACAGAACAGAAACGAAGATCTTTCCTGAAAACTAGTATTTCTGTTGATACTAATAAGTTTATTGTCACTGGTTTTAAGATCTCAGGTAAACCTGTACACGATTCAAAGCATGCGATGACATTGCTAAAGCAATGTCATAAAACTCGCAGATTAAATTACTATGTCATGGATAAGGGTTACGATTCTGAAGATATACATTCTCTTGCAAGAGAAAAACTAGGATTAATTGCCATGATTCCTTTGAGGCAAAGGAAAAGAAAGAAGATCAAGGTAAGTACCGTAGAAAAATGAGATGGGAATTTGATGTGGAACTGTATCATAATAGAAATCTGGTAGAAACGATGTTCTCTGTCCTGAAACGAAAATATGGGGAGGAAATCAGGGCAAAAAAGTACTGGAATCAACTAAAAGAAATTAAATTTAAGTTATTAGTGCATAACCTTGACAGGTATATCAGAGTTATATTTATTGTTCAAATGAGGATTTCTACAGAGCCCTAAAATCATTCTTATTTAGAAGCAAAATTTATATCACCGATACCCAAGATAGTTTTATTAAGGAATTAATGGGGGAATAATATCTTGAACAAACTAATAGTATTACTTTTATTGATTGCAGCGATCTGTGCCGCTGGATGTGTGGATAACACTGAACAGATCATAGACGAAACCGAGATAGAAGATGGTGTATCAGAGATGGTAGAAGATGAAGTATCCGATCTTGTCGAAGGAGAAGACAATGAAACCATGGATATGGATACAGAAGAGCACATGGGAGTGGCGGTAGAAGTGATGATCGAAGACTTCAAATTTGCTCCTCAGGAGATCCGCATATCCGTTGGTGACACAATTAAATGGACAAATCTGGACTCAGCACCACATACAGCCACAGATAACAACGATATGTTCGATTCAGGAACACTTG
>JAIORD010000018.1 GCA_021108275.1 Methanococcoides sp. | reverse complement strand
ATTAGAACTGAAGAAGGGTTGTCCTGAGAGTAGATAGGTCCACCACCGGAACCTTTGCAGGGGTAGGCATTAAATTGACCCTTTTCTGGAACTCTGTCTGAGACTGCCATGTACCTGAATTTATAAGAAGGACACTCTTGTAGTTTCCAACACCAATAGTATGTACATGACCACAATGCAGTATATCGGGTACTGGGTCAATGACGAAATGGTCCTGTTTTTCCGGTGCAATGGAAACCCTGCTTCCATATATTGGTGAAAGGTGTCTTCGTTTTATCATTTCCACCATGGCTTTTTCAGGTTCCTGGTAGGAAACTCCCGGAACAGATGCTACCAGATCATCTATCGAACGTCCATGATACATCAGTACCTTAACGCCATCAAGATCAACAAGCGCAGGATTTCCCACAAACGTTATCCTATCAGGGAAAAGGGAAGTGATACGCTCTGGAAAGCATGGCTGGGGTTCTGCTTGCCTGACAGCATCGTGGTTACCGGGAGAAATAATGATCTTTATATGTTCAGGTACCTAATCGAAGTACTCAGCAGCTTTTCTATACTGGTCATAGATGTCAAGTATATCAAGCTCATGTTCCTGTCCCGGGAATATGCCGATACCATCAACAAGATCGCCTGCAACCACAAGAAAACGTATTTCCTCAGACATCTTTTTCAGCTGCTCATTATCGGTCTTGCCGTTAAGGAAATCAAGAAAACCGCACCACTCCTCCTCAAGAAAAGTAGAGCTACCCACATGGATATCCGATGTGAAAACTGCTTTACCCCAGGTACCTTCTCTCCTGTTCGAGATGTTCGGAAGGTCTGGAAGTACCAGCTTTTTCGCGATCAGAAGACTACCATCATTGGTCATTGAGCCGGTTATACCGATGACCTCATCAAGAATGATCTTGCTCGCTTCCTCGAACAGGTCTTTTTCCGCCTGATGTACCAGCACCGGAAATGAACCTGTGGGATCTTCCAATTGTATCATCTTGTGACCATTGGCAGTGGTCCTTATCTCAGAGACCATCCCTATGATAGATGCCTCATTATAATCCCCACCGCCACTACGCCTTATCCCGCTACTTTGTTTCCGGTTCTTGTTAAGACTTTCAATAGGTCGGGCGGTGACCCTTCCACGTATGATATTACTCAGTTTAGTGTAACGGTTCCTGAAATACTGGACAAATTCCATGTACTCACCAACACAGGTCGACATATCTGTAATGTCAGACATGATATTGATATTGTTCACCTGACCGTTGGAGTCACTAAAACATCTTTCATCTCGTAAAGTGGCTGAAGATGATGTTGGAGAAGGTGTTGAGGATATTGAAGACCGTGCAGGAAATCGGGTCGAAGGAACTGAGGATACTTGAGATGTTAAAGTATCATTGGAACACGGTACCTCATCAAGACATTCCTTTGGAAGGTCCGGATATTCTTTTTCAAAACTCTCAATATCAATATGTTCAGCTTCAATGACAAAAAGGGATTCATCCACATTTTCGAGTATATAGGAAATAAGGTCATTTGGTGCACTATGTGAGGTGATCATTTCCACAGCTTTAGGGCTTATCTGATAACCTGCTTCCAAAAAAACTTCCTGCGCCTTGATCTCTTTCATAATATGGCCTGAAATGATAGAACTGAAACTGAAGCTTAGATCGAAGTTGACGAAACTACGAATATCCATGAGCAAAATTTGAGTCGTGGTAACAAAAGCATTCCTACAAATAAAAATGCTACGTACGAAGATAATAGATAAGGCATAAATACAATATTCTTTTAACCAATCAGATACTTTCTTCTTTTGGATCAATATGACCTTACAAGAATCATTTCACACATTTAGAACAAGTGAGAATTTCTGGATATCTATTACAAGAGATCTCGCATCCGTGCTTCTGGCTGTACTGGCTTTTGCAGTGATCTCACAGATCGTTTTTGGAATGTGGACACCTATGGTTGCGGTCGAGTCCGGCAGCATGGAACCACATATGCAGATCGGTGACATTATTTTCATAAAAAGTATTGATCGGACACAGATAATAACCAATCAGGATACTTCTACAGAACATATTTCATTTAAAATGCAGGGTGATGTTATTCTATACCGCCCTTATGGTCAGGAAGGAGTGACACCTATCATACATCGGGCTATGTATTATGTAGAAGAGGGAGAACCTATGTGGATTAACGGTCCTGCTGCTCCTCACAGTGGTTATATCACAAAAGGTGACAATATAAGAACGAACATCTATTTTGATCAGCAAGGCTCTATAAGCTATAATGAACCTATTAAAGAAGAATGGATAATAGGAACAGCACAGTTCAGAATACCATATCTGGGTCATCTGAGACTGCTCATATCCTAAATATCCTTACATATTTTCACTTTTTTTACAACAAATTAAAAATTGATGCATCACAGATGCATCTGTGCTGTTATCACCGGTTTGAAGTCTGCAAGCATTCCTAACCTGTAATCTTCCAGAAGAACACGCCTGGTACTTTCGATAGGAACACTCAATACTATTTCCTTTGTCCTTCCATAACGTCCTTTACTGACTACGACTGCATTGAGAATACCAAGCATATCCAGTTCAGATATAAGATCAGTTACCCTTCTTTGTGTCAGGATATCCATATCTACACTTAAACATAACTGACGATAAACATTGTAGACCTCTCCTGTAGTAACATTTCTGTGTCCGTTATCCCTCAGGACCATTACACTATAAAGGGACAGTTTTGATTGTGTCGGAAGTGTCCTGACCACTTCAACGACACGATCGATCTCGATCTTTTCCTGAGCTCTTCTGACATTCTCTTCCGCTACATGACCCTGGTTATCACGTTCAGCAAGCTCACCTGCGACTCTTAGAAGATCCAGTGCACGTCTTGCATCACCATGTTCCTGTGCTGCAAAAGCAGAACACAAAGGAATGACCATTTCGTCAAGAACATCATCCTTATACGCAATAGCTGCTCTTTGTTTTAGGATATCGCTTATCTGTTCAGCATCGTATGGCGGAAAAATAATCTCTTCTTCTCCAAGTGAACTTTTCACCCTTGGATCGAGGAAATCTGTAAATTTAAGGTCATTTGATATACCTATCATACTGAGCTTTGCATTTTTAAGATCGGTGTTTATACGGGAAAGATTGTAAAGAACATCATCACCCTTTTTCACAAGTTTATCGATCTCATCCAGAATTATCATTATAACCTGCTTTTTAGAATCGATAGCTTCTTTGAATTTTGAAAATACTTGATCGGTAGGCCATCCTGTCATTGGAATATCTTCACCAAACTGCTTAGCAAGATTTGCCAATAACCTATATTGTGTATCGATAACCTCACAATTAAGATAGAGTACAGAACATGGAACATCCAAATCTTCACTTTTCCTCTCTAGTTCGATACCAACATATCGTGCAACAGCTGTTTTACCTGTACCTGTTTTCCCGTAAATCAAAATATTTGATGGAGTATCTCCCCTAAGTGCAGAAACAAGGATAGTAGCAAGATTATTTACCTGTTCGGTTCTGTGAGGTAGTGAGGCAGGTGTGTAAGAAGGTCTCAAA
This sequence comes from Methanococcoides sp., assembly GCA_021108275.1. Taxonomy (GTDB): domain Archaea; phylum Halobacteriota; class Methanosarcinia; order Methanosarcinales; family Methanosarcinaceae; genus Methanococcoides. The sequence continues at coordinate 12,108 of JAIORD010000018.1, read as the reverse complement.
ACTTCCTTATTTTTAAAGAGTGATTCACTCTGCAATAAATCTTCAAATAATCCACCTAATGATTTATTCTCCATATTTTGAACCTTCCAATAAGTTTAGACTTATTAATAATAATTATGAAACAACATTTATTCTAACAACAAGATCATAATAAACAATCTAATTTTCAGTGAATGTTAAATGGAATTTTCTTAAGATGCTGTTTTAATCTATTAACATAAATTAAAATTTTTAAAGATATTATTTTTAATTTTGTAATGAACTTAAAATCAAAAATATAATATAATAATGTAAAAAAATAGTTGCAAATCAAGAATTTTTAATGATAACATAATATTATCATAATTTATCTTTATAGACTATTTCCAGAACATTGTTAATTACTTTTTTAGATATTAAACTCAAAAGTTGTGAACATTATTATTTCCAGTTGATGCAATGGAAGTGTACCTTATTAACATTTATGGTTCAAAACCCCTTCATTTCGGCTGGAACATATTATAAAATTGTTGCTATAAAAATAGAAACAAGGTCAAGCAAATCATTTACGAAAAAAATTTTAAAATTACTTTATAACAAAAACCGTTTAAAAGAGTTCTTTTGGAAGTAGACCCCTTTGTTTCCTTTGGAAACTATATAAAGAACAGTGACCCTATGGTTTCGACTGGAGTGCAGAAAAAAAATAAGAGATATATTTTTTATAATACTAAAAAAAGAAGGTGTTGTAAAGATATAATTAATAGTTAATAAACCTTTCCAGAAGTTTAGAAACAAATTCCCAAATTTGACTAAAATGTTCCAGTCGAAACAATGGGGTGACCCCTAGAGTTCCTCAAGTTTAAGTTTAGTAAAATTTTGTGAAAATTTACACATAAAAATAAAACACATAATTATTTCTTGAAATATTTGTTCCATAATTTAATTTAATATATTTTGTGTTTATCATAACTTTAATAAAATCAAAGTGTTATTTGTAAGAAATTAATTTAATTCGAAATTTTAGAGCTTCACCTATTAATTAACTATATTCATCTCTATTTTTTGAACATTTTAACACAATCATTTTAAACAGGTTGTATGTAATTAGCTTGAGAATTCATGGAAGAAAACGGCAAAACAAAAGAAGAAATATTAGCAATTCTTAAAAAAGCCAAATCCGCTGATACAAGTTATGAGCGTGTTCTAAGTTCAATGTGTACCTATCCACATGAAATTGCAGTTTTAGCACATACACAATTCATAGAGTCAAATATGGGAGATCCAGGTCTTTTCCCTGGTACATTCGATCTTGAAAGACAAGTTCTTGGTATGTTTGGAGAAATGTTGCATCACAAAAATTCTCCTGAAAAAGCTGGGTATATAACAACCGGAGGAACCGAATCTAATATACAAGCAATAAGGTCAATGAAAAATTTTCGGCGTGATATTTCAAAGGCTAATATCATAATGCCTCAATCAGCTCATTTTTCATTCGATAAAGTTGCAAACCTTTCAGAGATTGAAATTAGGAAAGCTTCTCTTGATGATCTGCTTAAAGTTGACCTGGATTCTGTAAGATCGCTTATTGATGAAAACACAATTGGTCTTGTTGGTATTGCAGGTACTACAGAATTTGGGCAGCTTGATCCCATCAATGAATTATCAGAGCTAGCTATTGAAAAAGATATTTTTTTGCACGTTGATGCAGCATTTGGTGGTTTTGTAATTCCTTTTATGGATCTTGACTATTCCTATGATTTTAAACTTGAAGGTGTAACTTCAATGACAATAGATCCTCATAAAATGGCTCTTAGCACAATTCCTTCAGGTGGACTTTTATTCAAAGAACCTGAATATTTTGAATGTCTTGAGATACACACACCTTATTTAAGCGTCAATAAACAATATTCACTAACAGGAACTCGAAGTGGTGCAGCAGTGGCTTCAACTTATGCTGTCATGAAACATCTTGGAAGAGAAGGTTACAAAAAAGTTGTTTCAGACTGTATGTCTGTCACAAAAAAATTGGTTGAAGGTGCAGATAAACTAGGTATAGGTACTGTTATCGATCCGGTTTTGAATATTGTTGCATTGGATGTTCCTGAAGCTGATCTTGTGAGAAAAAAATTGCTTGATGAACATGGATGGCATGTATCTATTACACGTGATCCACGTGCTCTTAGGATCGTTATAATGCCTCACATCAAAAATGAAACGATAGAGCTATTTTTGAAGGATCTTGAAAAAGCGATTAAATAAAAAAATTTAAAATAATCGTTTTTCAATATCGTTTTTTATTTTTTCACGGAGAGGGGATGAACCGATGATACCTAGCCTTGAAACTTGTAAAGACGTGTATCACCGGGTCCGTGTCTAATACTAATTATGATCTGAGCATATATACAGTTGAGCCAAGCGGGGTGAAAGTATTATGTAAGACAATTTTAGATCCTTCAATGGTAAACATCAACAGAAATAGTATTATAGAAATCGATGAAAACAACTAGATAGTACTAAATATCATAAAGATGAGAATTTAGTCATGCAAAATTCTTTCAAAATTGGGACTATTATTGGTATTCCTATCAAAATACACATCACATTCCTATTGGTGCTGCCAGTTTTTGCATTTATATTTGCGTCAAATCCTGCACCTTTTGGCTTTAGTGATATTCAACCCGTATCACTAGGATACTTGCTTGCATTTGTGACAACACTTCTTCTTTTCGTATGTGTGGTCCTTCATGAGTTGGGACATTCCTATCTGGCACAAAAATATGGTGTTAAGATAACAGATATCACTTTGTTCCTGATAGGTGGCGTCTCTTCAATGGAAGAGATCCCAAGAGATCCTTCTCAGGAAGCAAAAATGGCGTTTGCAGGTCCTCTTGTAAGTTTCATTATAGGTACATCACTGCTCCTGCTCAATTTTGTTCTGGCTGATACGTTCGCTACATTTGGAGATAATGTTGTTTTCAGGATTATACAAATGCTCGGCTCTATCAACATAGTTCTTGGTATATTCAATCTGCTACCGGCATTTCCAATGGATGGAGGACGTATCCTTCGGGCATGGTTTGCAAGAAAGATGAGCTATATACAGGCAACTCACACAGCAGCATCTGTAGGAAAAATGTTTGCTTTCCTTCTCGGTTTTCTGGGATTGGTCTCGAGCCCCTGGAATCCCTGGCTTATATTTATTGCAATTTTTGTTTACATGGGTGCATCCGGAGAAGACAGGTCCACAGCTGTTACGATCATACTTGAAAAAATACCTGTTAAGGATGTTATGTCAAAAGAGATTATTTCTGTCGAACCTTCCATGACAATTGATGAACTGACACAATTCATGTTCGAAAAAAAACACATGGGCTATCCAGTGATGGAACGTAATACTTTAAAAGGCATTATAACGTTTACAGATGTGCGCAGGGTAATACTTCTGGAACGTTACAGTGTGTTGGTATCCGATCTAATGACACATAATGTAGTAACGATTCCATTAGAAGCGACTGCTTCCGATGCTTTCAAGCTGATGAGTTTTAACAACATCGGCAGAGTATTGGTGATAGATGAAGATGGTTCTGTGGCAGGTATTCTTTCCAGGACCGATCTGATGCATACTATGACATTATTGAACGAGTGATATGAACAATGGAAAGTTCGACAGATAAAGAAGTACAGTTAAAGGAAAGTCAGTTGATGACCGATTCCCGTACTGCCGCTTCTGGTTATAATTACGATATAGGTTCAGGCTCAACTTATTCCGGAAATGGAGGTGCTACTTTTTCACAGACACCTTCCCTTGTTTCAACGGAAAGAGTTGATCCTGTCAAAGCAAAGCCTTCCGAAATAATAATCGTGGGTACAGCCCATGTTTCAGAGAAGAGCGTCAATGAAGTAACAAGCGCTATTGAAAATGAAAAGCCGGATATTGTGGCAGTCGAGCTCTGCCAAGGCAGATATGATTCGCTTAAAGGGGAGGTAAAAGATTCAGACCTTCCCATAAAGGATATCCTGAGTGGCGGAAAGATCTATTACTTCCTGGTGCACCTGCTTTTGGCATACGTACAGAAGAAGATCGGCAATGAGATGGGAGTTCAGCCAGGTGCTGAAATGATAACTGCCATCGATGTAGCAGAAGCCAATGGGGCCAAGGTCGCGCTTGTTGACCGTGATATACAGCTTACTTTGCAGCGTTTCTGGAGCAAGATGAGCATCTTTGAAAAGTTCAATATGCTAGTTGCACTTATTTCCTCAGCTCTGGGAATTGGCGGCTCCAAGAATATCGATATTGATAATATTACTGATCAGGACATGGTAACGAGTCTTATCAATGAGCTTCGCAAAGCTTCTCCGAATGCGGCTACCGTGCTCATTGATGAAAGGGATGCCTATATTGCAGGAAATCTTTTAAGACTTGCCAATGGTGGCAACAAGAAGATAATAGCAGTATTAGGTGCAGGCCACAAGCAGGGAGTTGAAAGATACCTTAAGGACCCGAAGTCCCTCCCTCCTATTTCTTCACTGACGGAGTTGCCTCAAAAACGGTTCAGCTTCATGAAGATAATTGGTATCGGAATAGTGGGAATAGCCCTTGCAACATTTATTTTGATCATCATGTCAGGAACACCTATCGAACTTTTGCTTCTGGCATTTGGATGGTGGTTCATTATCAATGGTGTTCTCAGTGCAACAGGGGCTGCTCTTGCAAAAGGTCATCCATACTCAGTTATCACTGCATTTTTGGTTGCATGGTTGACCTCCCTGAATCCAATGATGGCCGCCGGATGGTTTGCAGGTCTCATGGAAGCTAAACAAAGGAGTCCAACTACTGCTGATCTGAAGGAAATGGTAAAACTCGAAAGCTTCAAAGAGCTTCAGAAAAACAATTTCTTCAGAGTTGTCTTTGTAGCCGCACTTGCTAATGTCGGAAGTACCATAGGGACTTTCCTTGGTGTCTATGTGATGGTACAGATAACAGGTCTCGACCCAAGAGATATAATCAGTGCAGGTCTGTCAGTTATAGGTTTGTAAAAGGTTTAATGATAGATCATTTTTCGATATATCAAACCATTTTTTGACTTTTTTCATTTATCTTCATTTTTTTGTCTGTTCTATCAATGGAATATCCGGCAGATTTTTCCAGACATCTTCATAGTTGTCATAAACTGTCAGAAGATTGACTATAACAGGTAGTGGGTCTGCCCATATCTCCGGCAGGTCGGCTTCACCTTCTACTTTTATCTCATAGGCAAGTATCTCTTCAGGTGGAGCATATTGAGCATTCACACTTTTTTTGTTTCCTCTGGCATCTATACGATACCAACCTATGTCCGGCAGATAGACAGCATTCAGACCATGGAGGCAAAATGGTTCTCCATTCTCATCCCTGCTAAGACGTTGATAACATAATCCGGTGGGAATGCCATTTGCCCTGAGCAAAGCTGCCAGAAGGTGACTTTTAGCATAACAGTAACCTGTTCCCGCTTCCAGTACCTCGGAAGCTTTCAGGGTGATAGGGTTCAAACAATGATCATGACTGTGATATATCTTATCCCTTACCCATTCAAAACACCTTTTTGTGATCTCAACGGGTTCATCCGATCCCAATGCAAGCTCCTTTGCAAGCTTTTGAATTTTGCGGTTTTTCCAGTCGATTATCTCTGTAGAGCGTAGGTATTCTTGCATACTATCAGCCTGCTATCATTATGAATAGATATTATAGAACACTATGAAAGGAAATTCTGAACAAACGAGGACCTAAAAAAGAAAATGAAAAAATGGTTGACCTTAGAAAAGGTCATGAAGGTTGAACTTGTGTGGACCGAGACTTCCGCCGTAGTTTCCTGCGGTGATCTTCTTGATACCAGGAACAGCAACAGCTGCTCTGATTCCCATCTCGGTTGCTTTTGCAATGGATTCGAAGTCAAGACCATTGATAACGATCTCATAGACGCAGTTAACGTCTGCAGGGATCTCTGAGCCTTCTACCTTGTCCTTGATGCTTGGGCAGAACTTTTCGTTTGCAGTTGCTTTGAGGAACTTGTACTTGTTTGCGCCTGCCTTTGAACCGCTTGCTACGATTCCGCCTGGGAACGGTGTGATGGTACCATCAACAGCTCCGATCGCATCGACTGCGTTCTCTGCTGCGGTAAGTGTTGTCATCTGTGTGTCACCGAAGATGAAGAAGTTACCACCTGCAATAGCGGTTACTGCACCGATCGTGTCCTCGACAAGGAAGTCACCCTCCATCATTGGGATAACGTGCATCTTGCGACCGCCAACTTCTGTCTCAGACTCTGTTCCATCTGCGAAGTATTTGAGCTTGCGTCCGGTATCGAACTGCTTCTCTGCATCTGGAAGGCCGTTGAACACTGCGGTCGTTGGTGCTGTGAGAATACACTGACCGACACGCTCTAAAAGCTGTCCTTCAAGTGACTTGAATCCGAAGGTGCATAACTGTATGTAAACACCTGGTCTGCCATCTGGTGTCTCACTTGCATCCGCGTACTTCTCAATACCGGCTTCAGCAGGACATCCAATGACTGATGTTCCGAATCCTGTTGCTTCCTGTGCTGCAACAGTTGCCCAGCGCTTTGTTGCGGCTGTGATCAGTATTCGTGAAATTTTGATTGGGAATGCCTCTGCAAATGTATCTTCGATCTCTACTCCATTTAGTTCCATTACAACACCTACATGATTGAATTTTAGTATGAATTACAATACAATTACAATACATATATGTTGTGTCCATAGCGATAGATAGTAGATTTATAAGGAAGAATTTGAAAGATACTGTTATTTTGGTTATCAAAATAAAACGATTTTAAAAAGAGTTCCATAGGATTTTCATTCTTTTAGTAAAACTTCCATCAACAAATATTTGGAATTTGACCATTAAATATATGTGCACGACCAAATTGAAAAAACGAGTGATTTCGATTACTGGTATCCATAGTAAAATAATAATCCTCGTAGTGACCATCCGGTTATGAATCCGCTTAATATTAAAGCTAGTAGTCTTCCTAAACGGATAGATTTTTCCTTCATGACTCTTTTCCTCATATTTGAGATTTACTATTACAATACATATCCTCTTCCATTTAGGAAGTTCACTCACCTGTACCTTCATAGTTCACAAAAAAAGGATGTAGAATTATCATCATGGGTTTAAGGCTCACCCATATCAATGAAAGCATCCTGGACAATAACGGCAAACTGTCCTGAATCTCCCACGTGGAGCATGTCCAGAGCGACCTTTATTAAAATACAGTGCGATCTTTGGATCCAGTTAACATGCAAAGAATTACCATCCATCCACAATGATGGATACCATCTTCACAGATTCAACTGGAACTGGTTGAGGTTGTATCTGATCTCTTCTTTCCAATCTTGAATATCCGCTTTAAGCTGAACTGTGTCAACACCTTTGCGTTCAAGCGTATCTTCATTGGATATTACAAAGGACTCAAATTCGTTAAGATGCCTGTATATATTGTTTGCAGTGGATCTGTAATTATTCTCTGCAGTTGTCAGTTGATCCAATGCTTCATCTAGTTCATTTTCTTTCGCATCCTTATCATATGCAGCAGTGTAGTTTTCCTGTTTTTCAATAAGTTCATTGATAACAGGATTATATTCTTCTACATCATTGTCGTACAATTGAATGTAAATGTCGTATTTGCTCATGGTTCCGGAATCCATACATCCGGAACTCAATACTGCTATCACAAACACTAGTATCAACGTGATCATTTTTTTCATGCAGCTTTCTCCTTTTTGAAGATATTACATATAAATACAGGAATATATTAGTAACAACTTCACTTTGGATTAGAAATATTTGCAATGCATTATACATATACTCTTCTATTAGAAAGTTCACTCCCCTGTACCTTCATATGTTCGCAAAAAAAGGATGTAGAATGTATCGTCATGAGTGCGATGCTCGCCTATATCCATGACAGCATCCTGGACAATAACGGCAAACTGTCCTTGTTTTCCCATTCTGGAAAAAAGTTTCGCAATGGCCTTTACAGGCAACTCAAGTTCTGAACGCATTGTAGCAAGACAGATATCCTTCATTGAAACAACGGTCTGTTGCATCAGTTCCTCAGAGTCATTTTTAAGAGCAGCAAGGCCCACATCGTTCAGTTCACGAATGACATGTAGCACTTCCTCTTCGCGATAGTTACGCGCAGCTATTACACCAAGGTCCTGCATTGTCCTGATGACTTCCAGTGCATCTTTCTGGTCGAAGAACTTTCCCATGCTACGCAAAGAACCCACCAATTTTTTGAAACCATCCTGTCCTTCCTGAGTTTTTTCTTGAATAAAACGAATACCGATATCTCGCATTGTGAGAACTATAAGACGACTGTAATTTGCGCGCTCATATCTTGTTGATATTCTCGCCAGTTCCAGCAACTGTTTTATTACGGTTATCATGGTTGAAGTGTCCTGTGCAAAGGTTGCATTGTTGCCAATATCTTTGAGTAGCAACAACCCTTTTTCGACCGCTTCTTCCTGTCTCGATCCGGCAGCAGCTTCTATGATATCCCCTATGGAGCTTACAAATTGTTTGTTTAGTTGGGTTGAAGCTGTTCCTTTTACAACATCGAAAAGGGACGTCAATGATCTTAATGATCGCACAGCTCCATCCTGGCTTCCGTGATTTGAAGCGGCCTTCCCGATAACACCGATCGAACGAACAACACATATTGTCGCATTTTCGTCTTTTGAGGTCGCAATAAAGCCCATCTCGAGCAAATGGGAATTCATATGTTTTGCAATGGCAGTAGTGTCCTTGCTACCTGTCATGAGATTCTTTGCTGTAATGGTTATCTTGTATAATCCTTTTTTGAAGATGTCCTCATCATTGTTCCGAATTGCACATCTGATACTGTCAACAGCAGCTGAAAGAGGATCATCGGCATCTCTGGCACTGTGTTTTGATGAAGCTTCGATAAGGTCGTATGAGGTGATCTTCCCCATCATTTCTTCAAATCTACGTACTATTTTTTCGTTGTAGAGGTTCCTTGTAATGGCTGCTGCCACATATCCCAGAACGGTTGCAATTGCTACGACCACACTGAATATGATAGGGTCATAAAGGTTCATGAGATGGGATGCCGAGACCGCAAATGCTACTGAACCAATTGTGAACGAAAGATTGTGATTCATTGTTCTTCTTTTTGAGCTTTGCCATATTGTCATTACCCAAAGGAAAGCAAAAAAGACAAGAATGATCGAATCGGCTGCAATGTCGGGTGTGACATCAGATATCAGAAGTGCTGCTATAACATATATTTGAATTGCGAATGCGGCAATTGTAAGATCTGGAGCGGCTTCTGAAAGGTCCATTTTAAGAATTTTTCGTATGAGAATATCAAAAAAAAGAATGCCAGCGGTAAGACCGATGACAATTAAACTATCGATGATCGTGGTTATTAATATATCCATTTTTATCACTGGTTGAATTTAATATTATTCTTATAGTTTTGCTCCACAGTTCTTGCAGAAAAAAGCATCAGTATCATGACCCTGCAATCCGCAATTGTGACAGGCTATGTTAAGGGCAACGTCCTTCGTTTTTTCAGATATGATTATAGGTCTGGCTGCCATGCTGGTGTTTATAATGGAATGGGTAATGATGCCAGTGGGAACCGCTATTATGGAATAACCGAGCAGCATAACAACGGATGCCATTGCCTGCCCTAGTGGCGTAACAGGCACGAGATCACCGTATCCCACCGTTGTCAGTGTTGTTATAGCCCAGAAGACACTTCGTGGGATACTGGTAAATCCGTTTTGCTCCCCTTCAATGACATACATCAGAGAACCTAATATTATTACAAGGTTCAGGACAGTGAATGTAAAAACTGTTATCTTTTTGCTGCTGTCTTTAAGGGCCTGTACCAGCATATCAGCCTCTGAGAGGTACTGGACAAGTTTTAGCACCCTGAATATCCTGAGCAAGCGTAGCACTCTGATTATCAGGAGGTATTGGCTTCCGGGAAGGACCAGACTAAGATATGTTGGTACGATGGCCAGAAGATCGATAATCCCAAAGAAACTGGTGGCATAGCGGACCTTGCTTTTTACACATATCATCCTCAGTAAATATTCAATTGTAAAGAGGATGGTGAAGATTATTTCCGCCATGTAGAGCTTTTGGTGATGAACTGAGCTTATTGAATGAACACTGTCCAGCATGACGACTAGAACGCTCAGAACGATCGTTATTATAAGGGCTATGTCAAAATATTTTCCAATAGGGGTACTGGCTTCGAAGATGTATTTGTACAGGTATGAACGCCACCCCTCACATTCTGAACGGTTTTCCGAATCCCTGTTCCATCTGTTGATCATTCAGCCCTCTTATCAATCAATACCATGAGTTTGTGTTCCGTTATTATATATTTTGTAGGAACCTAAAAACAAATCTCTTTATTATAATATAAATCATTCCGAATAATGACTATACATTAATCAAAAGCTTTATTTTCTTTCCGTCTCATATTTGAGATGCATCTCATATTTGAGGCAGGATAACAAAAAGGTACCAAAAATGCATCGCATCAACTCTTTGAAACATCTGGCTCTTCTGGGCGCACTTAAGAAACCTGTAAAGATATCATCGAGTGAGTTTACCAGATATACTTCCACAGGTTCCAAAACAGCCGCAAGGATACTAAAGCAGCTTGAGGAAGAGGGTTTGATCGATCGTCTGATCATTCCTGAAGGCCAGATGATATCCATTACGGAAGAGGGGCGGACATGGCTTGAGAGTGAGTTCAGTGATTATAAGCACATCTTCTGTGGCGATGAAGACAAAATTGAGCTCTATGGTAATGTGATAACGGGTCTTGGGGAAGGGCAGTATTATATTGCACAGGATGGATACGGGTCACAGTTCGAACAAAAGCTGGGCTTTAAGCCCTATCCGGGTACTCTCAATGTTAGGCTTACCAGTCACAGTGCAGATATACTGAAAAGGAAAGGTCAGAAAAACACCATTCCGATATCCGGTTTTACTGACGGACAGCGCACTTTTGGAGGCTGTAATTGTTATTTTGTGGAGGTAGAAGGAGTGAGGGGAGCCGTTGTGACCCCCGAACGTAGCCATTACCCCCACGATCTGCTGGAGATAATATCCCCTGTTCATCTTCGTAAGACCTTAGAACTGAATGACGGGGATGAAGTGAAGATTACGATCGAAGACCGCAGTGCATGTGAGTGATCCTATGACAAACGAAAAGTACACTGATAATATCAAGAATGCAATAAAGGCCGCACAGAACGGGGAAATGTTCTTTATTTATGATTCAGATAGCAGAGAGGGTGAAACCGATTTTGTAATTACCGCTTCTGCTGTAACTCCCGATGACGTGCGCTGGATGCGCAGAGATGGCGGCGGACTTATTTGCGTGGCCATTGATAGTGAAAATTCACAAAAACTTGGTCTTCCTTTCATATCCGATGTTCTGCGTGATGAAGCAAGGTCCAATCCTGCTCTTGGAAACACTGTTGAGAAAGGCGGAGATCTAGCTTATGACAACCGTTCCTCATTTTCCATATGGGTGAACCACAGGAAGACACGCACAGGCATTCCTGACAACGACAGGGCCCTGACCATAAACGAGCTATCCAATATCACGGAAAAGTGCATGAAAGGCGAGGATGTAAGTTTTGGTTCCGAATTCAGGACACCCGGTCATGTTGCTCTTTTGCGCGCAGCCGACCGCCTGGTCCATGACCGCAAGGGCCAGACCGAACTTTCCATTGCCATTGCAAAGATGGCAGATGTAGTTCCTGCAATGGTGGTTTGTGAAATGCTGGATGATTCCAACGGCAGAGCATTGTCAAAAGAAGATGCAAAGGAGTATGCCAAACTGCACAATCTGGTCTTCCTCGAAGGACAGGAGATAGTTGACGCATACGAGCAGTGGGAGCAAGCTTAAAGCCTTACTTTCACCCATTTTTACATCTTTTTTCAGAAAGAATGATATACTGAAAAGTCTTACTATTAATCGTCCCCGTGGGGCCGTAGGGTAGCCTGGTCCATCCTGCAAGGCTGGGGGTCTTGCGACTTGAGTTCAAATCTCAGCGGCCCCATCATACAAT
>JAIORD010000021.1 GCA_021108275.1 Methanococcoides sp. | reverse complement strand
AATTAATATAGTTCCTGATTGCCTTTGCATACTAGTTCCATCCCTTTTTGACGGTTGTTGATATATCGACAATATCGACACAGTTATATAAATTATAATATGTCTACTGTCAACTGACGTGATAAATTTATTAATTTGATGCTAATATGCATGAAGTTATGAATTTATGAAGTTATTGATGAGGGTACAATACATGAAAACAGAATCTTCTATATTTGGGATTATAATATTATCTTACTTTGCTTTGGGCATATTCACAATAATTTACAACACTTTAGTAACCAGTACGTTCAACGAGCTTTGCACCATTTCGATTGCAGAATTCATTTTCTCATTATAACCACTTTATTTGGAGTCATGGTTCTCAGAGTCCTTGGAATGAACAGACTTGCTGATAAACAATAAGATCAGAAAGAGTCCTACATCTTTTATATTCCAGTTAAATGATTCGAATGCTACCATAAATATTCGAAACTGACATCCTTCAGCTCCTTTTGTCCTCCAGAACCATTGAACTCATCCCAATCAACATAAAGAACAGATACTGATTGATTTATATGAATTTGAAAGGGAATGAATCCTACATCAGAGGGAAATGGTACTAGCTCCCATTGCGGGAATTGATGCTAGCCTTGCATCGCATGGATAACATTGAGCATTCGCATGCCAGGACCAATATTATATTTGAGACGAACGTGTAAAAAAATACGTCTCTGCCAAAAATTATGTGCCACCATGCTATTAGACAAAAGGAACATCTATAGGATATTTTACTCCATATGACATGGAAATAAAAACCATAGATATTGGCATATCAAACACTACTGTAGATCCACTGATCAATACAGCACCATGTATGTACAGGTAAGTATGGTTGGCCCGGGTATATGCTCGACACTACACAATCTTGCCAGGTCAGCTTCAGTAATCATGAAAATGTTGCCACTATACACAATCAATACATCCTTATTCCAGGGTCGCAGGAATTCATTTGCATATTGTTATACATGTTGAAGATTATGGACATCAATGGCTTTGACAGGCGACACTTGATCTCATCTCATGAGTAAAGGTCATGCACATAAGGTATATGACCAGCAAGCATGACAGTTCATATGCTCGACAAAACCTGTTCCCTATTGCAGTATTTGTTCATTGCCTGAGCATTCACGATAGCATTACACTCATCACAAACAGGATTCTTATACTGCTATCAGCAGGCTTAGTGAAAATAGCGACCACATGAATGACAGTAACATTGGTATCGACGTGGAGATAATGAATTAAGGACACTGCTTCCAGGCACAGATATGGTTGCTTTAAACTCTGCAAGCATGAACATTTAATTTGATTCGTTTCTCGCAAATTCAATCGACTTCACAGTACCCTTACATGAAGTAAAAAGAAGATTCAATTTAACTCAACATGTCAAAGATATTTGATGTATCACTTGTTTCAGAGAATATTGTGACTTTTGAAATACCTTAAATGATGTCATTCACAAGAATATACTCTGTATTAACTATATTCCTACTGAAAACCATATATATGGTATAATTCTATGAATCATGTATCTTGTTTTGAAAATACAATTTATCCATAGGAATTAATATATATAAATGGATACAATATATTATAACTGTATTCAACTAAATCAATGACCAGTATACACCAATATCAGGTTGTTCAAAAGATTTGCTAAACTCTCAGCAGACCTGATCACTTGAAAAATACCGTAAGATTACAACAGCTGTCATGTGCCGTGCATCTATTTTCATATGAGTTTGGGTGTTCTGTTCTGATTAGCTGATGTTTTACCAGCTTTGCATTTCGGTTGTGTAAAACAGGGCATATGGACACAGCGGTGTTCATGTGCCTACCCTCATACAAAATCCATACTTCTAATTCTATCATTGTCCTTCAAACCATGTAATTCAATTGAACATTTTGGAAAACACATATCCGAAAGAGACAGTCAATCATTGGAGCACATTTAGAACATTTCATGTGAAACTTGAAAAACAACAGCATGATCTGCATATACATCTACAAATTTGCTTTTACATACTCATATTAATCGACATCACAGATTATCTCGTCCTGCAATTTTATAATAGTAATTAATATATATTTATTAAGCTATATTATAAAACATGGATAATAAAAATCACAGGATTATTGGTCCAAATGAAAAATATGTACGCTGGAATTTTGAGAACGTTGACTTTGATCGTACAAATTTCAAAAGTCTTAATTCTCATATCACTGAAGTATGTGAAAATCTTAACCGCAAATACAATGCCAGGATATCTGAAGCAGACAAACCTAACATTGAGATCACTGGCACAGATCCGAAAGAGATATGCCAACGGATGAATTTAGTTGCTGATCATTATCAGAGACTGTATTATGAGCGTCGCAGCTTTGCGAATAAACAGCATAAAGAGAAAGAAATCGATTCTAAAACGTTCAAGAATCTGAAAGTTAAATATCTCGAATACAGGGATATTGCTAAAGAATACAGATACTATTCAAATGAACTAAATCAGATAAACAAAAGCAAAGATTCTGCGCGTAAATATGTAGCTTCAATAGCTAATCAATTGAACAAAGTGCCTTATGCAAAAGATGTATTAAGAGTCATACCTGGTGAACCCGTAATCCCGATTGCCAGCAAGAAAGTGTACGTTGATCGGGAACGTGTTCCAATATCCCTTGCTCAACGTGAAAAAATTCGATTGGCTTTGATAAATAGTCGAATACTCAACTGGAAATGGATGGACTACCAGAATCATAAAGGCGAACTTAAGAATGCAACTCCATATTTTTTGAATGCATTGGGCAAGTTCTACTATAATGTTCAATTCAAAAAGAGTCCGGATAGTGTCGCTAAGTCTTTTTACCAGAATCATGCGGTGCAGAATCGGACATTCTCAATATTGCATTTGACATTACTTGAAAACTTTTATCGAGAAAATGGTCATGATGCTAAAATAGGGAAATATCCTTTTGATCTGGTGGTTGACGGGAAGCATGGATTTGTGTTTACTGAATTCCATGAAAATAGCATTGGCATTGAGATGAGATTATCTGAAGCAATGTTTGAATGCCAAAATCAAGACATGTTGTTGTATTTACCTGCAATGAACAGTGAACATCGCAGGCGGATAAGTTCCATAATGGCTGGATTGTTTTTCGAGGGATATATTGGGCTATATACATACGTTACATATCTTGAACCAGAGATTTGTTCTAACCGTAATGTTTCTGATTGGTCTTACATGCGGACCAAGACAGATTATAATACAATATCTCCCCTTCCTGAAGATGTGTTGCGATTCCCTAAGGTTGATATTGAGGACAAGGACATTGTCCATAATGAAATGATGAAAACCGTAGATGATGAAGATGATAAACTTTACTTCGGTGACAGATGGGATGATGGTATCACTACCTGCAAAAAGAAAAAAAAGAAGGATTATGGCCAGTTCGGTCGTGAGTTCAAGTATCCTACAAAATATATAAATGGATTGAAAGATCATCAGATTACTCATGGTGTCAAGGTTACTGTTGGTATTGGCCAGATCGGGAATCTATGGAGAGAACTATCTGTTGGCGCAGATGTAATTGTAACAGGCATGTGCAGAAACCACATGCGTGATGGGATCAAGCTAAGTAAATTACCTGATTCCCAGAAATACCCCAAACTATTGATCGTCAATGATGTTCGGGATAGTAATACCCACGAAAAGATGCTTGAGATATTCGAATCCCATGGTACACAGGTCAAACGCTTATACAAGAACCACGGGAAATGTATTTTAAACCAGTATCAGTTGCTCGTACACTCCATGACCACAACGAACTATATGGGCAATAACCGTGAGTCATTTTGCCTGATAGATTTCAGTGAACACACGCAAAGGGAGTTTATCAGACAGGCCCTGATCAACATGTTTCACGCCTATGGAAACGCGGATGCAACGAACTTCATCAAGATGTGGAAGTCAATAGGGCACCTATTCGGAGGAAAAATAGGAATTTTCGGGCATTTCAGTAAACATGATTATAATAGGTCACAATCCAGGAGAAAGTCTGGTAGGACAATAAAATGGGTATTCTACAAGGAACTTGTCAAGTTTGGTGAGAAACATCCGCTGAAAGTATATACATCACATCAGGATATGAGGAAAATTGCCCGATGTTGCAATGAATTGCGGATACAGGGAACAAGTCGGTTCAGCAATCACCTGAGTAATATGGATGTAAAAGGTCCTGTTATCAAGGAGCGCTTGTGGCATCCACGTATAGCATTTAATGATCATATAGTTGCACTTGGAAGTTGGGATTTTTCACAGATACTTGATCAGAAGGAACTGCAGGTCATCATATATATGGATGATAAGCTGACTGATTGATGAGATGCCTCAGGAAAAAGAGTTTCATTGATAAATTTTGAATGCAAGCGGCTAGGGGGATTGATGTCATGGTAGGTACTATGCTTAACTACAGCTACGCATTGATAGAGGAAGAGTCCCTGAGGGTCATTAACTCTGTGGGGCTAATCCCTCCTTACGGCTCGTCATACATTTTTCCAGGCTCTATGTGCACGTGAGAATCCGAGGAGATCCATAGATGATTGTAAAATAGACTCTGGTGTGGTCTAATTTTATCATTACTATATCCAGGGTCAAATTCTACAAAAACTATATGGAGATAATTAAATTACAATATATGGCCATATGATTCATCACATTCTTTTTGAATTTCTGCAATTTTTGCTTCATAATCTTCTTTAACCCGTTGCATTGCTTGCTCATTCCCTCTTATCATTTTATATGCAATATTTTTCTCAGCTGTTCTAGAATCATCCCTTTTAATCGTATTTTTATGAGATTCAATCATCTGTTGAATAGGTTTTAGTTCCATTTCCATGCGAATTTTAAGATTTTCAATCTCATTTTCCATTCTTAATTGCTTGATACCATCTTCATATTGTTTTTCTAAAGCCTTGTAATTGCTGTCTTTTAGAATCAATACTTCTGTATCATCAAATGATAGAACATTTACATGAGATAGATATAATTTCTTTGTTTCTTCTACACTAGCTTTAAAATATGTTTCTTTATCTTCGGGAATTGTTTTTCCTGCGAAAAAGTCAATTAGGTAATTATTTGCATCATCAAGCATCATTGCTGTATAGAAGTATTTTCTCATGTTGTGGCTTCTAATGACATTGAAAGTGCCTTTTTCAGTTGACAGACTTGCTTTGTTTGACAATCTATTGAACAACCCAAGAAATGTATTTCTGGCAATCTTACGGACTTCTTCATTTTTTGATGCCAAATATGAATCTGGTATGGAATCATTAATGAATAAATAATCATTTTCACTATTCACTTTATGTTTATTGTGCCATGCATTACGGACATCGTCATTTATTGACGTGCCATAACCATTTCGATATTCCAGATATGATTTTATTGCTCTGGTGGCTTGCGGCGAAAAAAACGAAATGAAGTCCACACCAGTTTTCTGTCTTTGTAATCTCATTGTAGTGATGTCATTCTCATCTACATCTCTAATATCTTTAACTTTCAAATTCAGAATATCAGCCATTGCAAGACCACTACTTGTACCGATTAGTATGATTGCCTTCATTTTTATATCAGCAAGTTCTAAAACTTTTGACAATTGTTCCTTCGTTGGTCTATCATCATTTTCTTTAATTCTTCGGGCTGTCGATTTCTTTATAAATGGTAATGTAATTTCATTAGCATTGTAAAAACTCTTTATTACTGCGATATGTGTTTTTATTGATTTTTCTGCCAATGGTTTTTGTGTTTTACCATTCTGATATTCACCACCATCTTTCAAAATTGCTTTGAATCCTGAGAAGTATTTTTTAAGTGAACGCCTATTCTTTGGAAGATTCTCTTCCTCTTCATTTGCTTCATCAAGTAATTCAGTGGGTGTCAATCCTGTAAAATCTAAATATTTTATCATGGATTGAAGATAACTTTTCCTCGTTGATTCACGTTCTGCAACAGCATCTAACCATGATGAAATTTCACCATCCAATTCTAATTCTTTTAATAGCTGACTATTTTTATTTATAGGCATAGCCTAAAAAATGGATTACTTACTTAAAAACCTATTGTGAAAAAATAACAAAATGGGGAAAACCCCCATTATAATCGAGCCTAATAAAAGTATTGTTTCGACAATAAAGGTAAGGGTTAGAGTTTCCCCTTTCCCTTCATTTTCTTCATAGCTTTGTGAATGTCATCGCCTTCCCCTTTATTAAGTGTCCTTCTGGTCCTGGGGTCACTAAGAGCATCCTTTGCGAGCTTCATTTTTTTTGAGACCGCTTCCATCATCTTTTCATCGACCTCAGGGAACTCTATGTCCACATGTTCTTTCATGGGCTCGTTCTCGACCTCAATGGTCCTTGAGAGGTCAGGGTGCTTTCTTTCCTCTGTCAGCAGGGAACCTATTGCATCCTTCCATTCGTTTGCCCAGGGACTTTCAGGGATCTCCGTATGGCTTACTTTTGTGCGGAAGATCTTCATAACATCTTCAGGGCATGCATTAACGCATGCTCCACAGTAGGTACACAGGTCATCTACAGCCGCGATGTTCTTTCCGTCATCAGGTACGTACCACAGATGGGAAGGACAGATGTTGAAGCAGGCATGACATCCTTGTGCATCGCATTTTTGGATGTGGTTCTCGACAAGCATAAGCTCACCTTCGAAGGGTTTGAGCATGTTCACTGCATCATAGGGGCAGACCGCATCACACCATCCACAACGGGTGCATTTAGCATCATCCACGGTGACCTTTCCTGAGACTTCAGGCACTTCGCATGGTTTTTCCCCTTTGACCTTGATAGCATCCTCAGGACAGATATCCTGGCAGAGCGTACAATAATCACAGCTATCCTCATCTATTATAAGTTGTTCAAAAGGCATGGGGTCGGTTGCTGTCGGGTCCTTTTCAAGCATCAGGAACGCATCACAGAAACGAGCACATATCCCGCAGAGGTTACATTTTTCGTTGTCTATCTCTATTTCCCCTTCCGCATTTTCTTTCAGAGGTGCAATCTCCTCTTTCTTTGGGAATGTGTATTCCAGCTCGATGGCATCTTCGGGACAAGTTGCTTCACAAAGCGAGCATGGCACACACTTCTCGTTCATTCTGACGAACTGTTCCAGGCGTGGATATTGGTCTTCTTTAGGAAAGTCCCCCTCGCTTCTCATTTCCAGTGCATTCACCGGACAGAAGTTGACACACATAGAACAGAATGTGCATTTCTCGAGGTCCATCATAACCGGAGGTGCATCAAGGCCTGTGGCTATCTCTTTCATCGGTCCAAGTTCAAGGGCCTTGGTGGGACATATCTTAACGCAGATGCCACAACCTACACAGCGTTTGTAATCATAGTCGAGTGTCTTTGAGGATCTGTCGGATATCAGTTTGTAGAGTACGTGAGTTCCTTCGATGTCCATTTCCTTTGAAACGGTCATGGACTTTTCTTCATCACTCATCCGTATCTCCTCCAGGAAGCTCTGAACCTACCGGTCCGAGTTCTGTCAGCACATCCACGTAATCCTCGATGGTTTTTGCAAACCTCTCACCTTCGGCAGCTGATATCCATTCTACACGAAGTCTTCTCTGGTCGAGGCCTATCTCCTCCAGTACTTCCTTGAGATTGTCCATCCTGTGCTTTGCATCATAGTTCCCAATGATGTAATGGCATTCATCAAGACGACATCCTGCAACGATGACCCCGTCAGCACCTCTCTGCAATGCTTCCAGTACGAAGTCGGGATCAACACGACCTGCACACATCACTTTGATTATCCTCACGTTGGTGGGGTACTGTATCCTTGATGTTCCTGCAAGGTCTGCTGACGCGTAGCTGCACCAGTTGCAAAGGAAGGCTATGATGAGCGGAAATTCATCCTTTACTTCAAGGGCTGCCCCTATCTGCGCTTTTATCTGAGCATCGGTGCTGTGGGGCATGTCGATGGCATCCACCGGACATGAGGCACTGCATGAGCCACAGGTCTGGCATGAGATCTCATCTACAACTGCTTTTCCATCAATGACCCTGATGGTGTTGAAATTACAGGTGTCTTCACAAATACGGCATCCGATACATTTTTCTGCATCCACGTATGCACTGAAAGGGTCGTTCTCGAGTTCACCTCTTGCAAGGAGGCGTGTGGAACGTGCTGCAGAGGCACTCCCCTGTGCAATGGATACCTGTATCTCTTTTGGTCCTGAGGCACAGCCGGCGATGAACACTCCGTTTATGTGTGCATCCACAGGTCGCATCTTCGGGTGTGCGATGGAAAGGAATCTGTCAGTTCGTTTTGTGAGATTCAGTGTTCTGGCTATTGGCTCGGTCGTGCTGCAGGGTTCCATTCCGGTTGCGAGTACCACAAGGTCATAGTTCTCTTCACAGACAGCGCATTCAAGGGTGTCCTCATACCTCAGCAACATTTTCCCTTGTGTGTCTATCTGTATCTCTGCTACTTTTCCGCGAATGAAGTCTATGCCCATCATCTGTGAACGCACATAGTATTCTTCGTACATCTCACCGGCGGCACGTATGTCAATATAGTGAATGGTGACCTCGGCGTCAGGATAACGTTCTTTGATCATCTGTGCGTTCTTCATGGAGGACATGCAGCAGACGCGTGAGCAGTAAGGATTTCCAACGGTCTCGTCCCTTGAGCCTACACATTGTATGAAAGCCACTTTTTTAGGTGTCTCCTTTGTAGAGGGCACGACCACTTTTCCACGGGTTGGGCCGGAAGCATTGAGCAATCTTTCCAGCTCCATGTTGGTGAGGACATCGGGGAACACTCCATAGCCATACTCTTCTTTGCGTTTTGCATCGAATCCCTGATAACCGGTTGCGACTATGACCGCTCCCACGGTAAAGGTGAACTCTTCTGCCTTCATGTTAAAGTCAATTGCATCTGCAGGGCAGGCCTGTTTGCAAAGCCCGCAGCCCACACAGTAATCGCTGTTGATGAATGCTGTTTGGGGGATGGCCTGCGGTATGGGCATGTTGATGGCTTTCGTTTTCCCCAGACCGCTGTCGAAGGGGTTGGAGATGTCCACGGGACATACCCTTGAACATTCATCGATACAGCCTTTGCAGTTGTCGATAATTACATATCTGGGATTTTGAATGCCCTTTACTTTGAAGTTGCCAACTGATCCGGAGATGTCTTTGATCTCGGAGTATGTGAAAAGGTCGATGTTCGGATGGTTCTGCACATCGGTCATCTTTGGTGCGAGGACGCATATGGAACAGTCATTTGTCGGGAACACTTCATTGAGCAATGCCATTTTGCCGCCAATGGTGGGTTCCTTTTCGACCATATAGACATGTGTGCCGGAATCCGCTAGTGTGAGGGCTGCTTCTATTCCGGCGACCCCGCCACCTATGACGAGAACGTCCTTGTTCGCTTTTGTCTTCCTTATCTGCAAAGGTTCCAGTAGGCTGAGCTTGGCAACTCCCATTTTGATGAGGTCGAAGGCTTTCTGGGTTGCCATGTCATGATGGTCCATGTGCACCCATGAGCACTGCTCCCTGATGTTTACGATCTCAAGAAGATATGTATTAAGTCCCGCCCGCTCCAGTACTTTCTTGAACGTATTCTCGTGAAGCTTTGGAGTACATGCGGCAACGAGTACCCTGTCGATGTCGTGCTCTTCAATATCGTCCATGAGCGCATCCTGCCCGACGTCGGAACACATGAACTGTATGTCCTTGACAAGTTCGACACCCTCCATCTGTTCTACTTTTTCGTGCAGTGCATCCATGTTTATGACACTTGCGATATTCAGTCCGCAGTGACAGATGTAAACTCCTATTCGCATATGAGATACTCCTTCGTTGGCTTTTGAATTTAATTAAAATGTAGTAACATGTAGTAGTAATGTATTGCAATTTAAGGTATTAAGTTGAGATTTATTTGCAGATCTTCCCAAAGCCCGTTCTGGCGAACATTTCCTTTATCTTCTGGGCATCGTCAAGTTTGTCATAGGCCTTTATGCCCTCTTCAACATTATGGTGCATCTCAACAAAAACACATTCAAGGGAATTGTCCTTATCCTTTGCGACAACCCTCATCTCATGTTCTCCCTCAGGCATCCAGATAGCGAGCTGCCCCATCTTTGAATTGTAGTTGAGATCTACCTTGAATTCCTCTATCTGCTTGCTCTGAGTTTTTATCTCATCTGTTCCCTCGTTATTGGTCATGCTTCATCATAATACTCTACTATTTATTAATGGTTGGGATTAATTCATGCACATCCCTGCTTGTTCACGAAAAACTTATATACTGCTAATGACATTAAGGAGTTGCACGTCCCCTTTACTGCTTACATGCGAAGGGAGGATGATGTGTTAATTGCACAAATGGGCCCGTGGTCTAGTTGGTTATGACATCGCCTTTACACGGCGAGGATCATGAGTTCGAATCTCATCGGGCCCACCACACTTCTATTCTTTTGGTTTTCGAGTTGAAGAGCTTTGGTTTTGTGATCCATTATTTACAATTGAGGACTTGCTTTTAGAATCAGTGAGGTGTTGAGCGTAGCTCATCACCTCTTTTCGCGCTCCAGAAGCGTGATCTGGGTTGCGAATCTCATCGGGCCCACCACACTTCTATTCTTTTGAATTTCGAGTTGAAGAGCTTTGTTTTTGATTTTCGGAATTATAAATTGTTTTTTTCGGTGTTCTGTTCTTGAGGTGTTGAGCTCAGCTAATCGCTTCGAACCAATCTCTAGAAGCGTGATCTGGATGGACGAGCTCGGATCTGCTATTTTTTTGTATACTTTATCTGTAACCCTTGAAGCTCTTATCCAAGATAATAATAAATATGGTTTATTATTGCAACTCATTTCTAAAAACTGTGTAGTTCTACTTGCTATTATCATGTAAATGCATGCTGCTTTTATTTCCTGATCAACAGGAATTAAAAAAGGTTAAATAAGACATATAGTGTTTAGATGAAAAATAGATTATTTAATAGTTATGATTTTATAATTATAATCAGAAAGGAATTCTATGAAAAAACTAAATATAAATATGAAAAAAATAGGTTTCTGTTCATTATTGCTATTAATTGTTATATCCATGTCCTTTCCCGCAAATGCAACTCCCTTTGCAGGCGGAAACGGTACTGCCGGGAACCCGTATCAGATATCAACAGTTGATCAACTTCAGAGCATGAGTGGTTATCTGTCGGCCAATTACAAACTTATCAATGATATTGATGCCAGTAGCACCATCAACTGGAACTCAGGTGCAGGATTTGAGCCTATTGGAAGATCATCAGATAAATTCAAAGGCTTCTTCGATGGTCAGGGATATGAGATAACCGGACTTTATATTAATAGGCCCTCAAAAGATCATGTTGGGCTTTTTGGTATGACTGATGGTTCCGAAATTAAGAATGTTGGACTTAAGGATGTCAATATTATCGGTTCCAATTCTGTAGGTGGCCTTGTTGGACGTTCTTATTGTGGTAGTGCTATCACTCAAAGTTACACCTCCGGCAATGTGATTGGTGAAGATCGAGTAGGTGGCCTTGTTGGATATTCTTCTGGTACTATCATTCAGAGTTATTCAGTCGGCAATGTGACTGGCAAAGTTCGAGTAGGCGGCCTTGTTGGACATTCTTCTGGTACTATCACTCAGAGTTACGCCTCTGGCAATGTGATTGGTGAAGATCGAGTAGGCGGCCTTGTTGGACGTTATGATTGTAGTAGAGGTGTTATCACTCAGAGTTACGCCTCCGGCAATGTGACTGGTGAAGATCGAGTAGGTGGCCTTGTTGGAATTAATTATGGAAGCATAGAACAAAGTTATGCCAACGGTAAAGTGACTAGTGAAGATACATGTAAAGTAGGTGGCATTGTTGGAATTAATTCTGGTGGTTCTGTCAAAAAAAGTTACTGGGATACCCAAACCTCCGATCAAGATTCAGGTGTTAGAGGTACAGGTAAAACGACTGCTGAAATGAAGGCACGATCCACATATTCTGGCTGGGATTTTACTTCGGTATGGAGCATTTGCAATGATGCGTCTAGTTCCTAGAATGGTGGTTATCCATATCTTTTGAGTAATCCTGTCGAAGTTAATACAGCACCTCATGTATCTATCATTTCACCGGAACCATCTGCCAGCATATTAGGTATGTTCTTTGTAGATGCTTCTATAACTGACAGTAACGGAGATGCTTTTGTATCCAATGTCAGCTTGAGTAACCTTACAGGTAAGGTAGATGATTATGGATACGATAACCTTCCGCAGGATAGTCTGTCTGTTGGTTTTGACAGCAGGTTGTTCGCAGATGGTGTCTATAACATCATATGGGAAGCATGTGAGAATGAATCAATTTCACTTCTCTGTACGAGTGATGTGGTCGAGATAACAATAGACAACACTGCACCTTTCATAACCTTCAATGATGATACCACGGTTACAGGCAATTACGGCAGTGAATGGGTCTTCGGTAACATCAGTTTCAGTGATGCCTGGATCGACAGTTCTGCCATCCAACTGTACGACAACAGTGGTCTGGTCGCCTCCAATGTTTCAGGCGTATCACCTCATTCCTTCAAATTCACAGGCCTTGCTGATGGCTCCTATCAGATAAACGCAAGTGTTTGGGACCTTGCAGGTAACATCAATTACATAGAGACAGGGGAAATAGTTCTGGATACTGCTGGACCATCAATCGTTCATGGGAAAGGGACCCCATCAGGTAGCTTCAGTCAGGACTGGATCCTGGGTAATGTCATGGCATCAGATGGTTCTGGAGTTAGCAGTCTTACAATGTCACTTTACAATGATACTGCACTGGTAGAGTCCAATACTACAGTAGGTAGTAGCAGCCTGGCCTACAACTTCACAGGCCTTGCTGATGGTACCTACTACCTGAATTCCACCGTGTTCGATCTTGTAGGAAATGTCAACACCAGCTCAACATTGACCATTACAATAGATACAACAATTCCTCTGATAGGTTTCAATAATGAGACTACTGGAGCAGGGAATTTAACTCAGGACTGGATCTTTTGTAATATCAGTTTCAGTGATAACCTAATCAACAGTTCTGCTATTTACCTGTACAATACAAGTGGTCTGGTAGACTCCAGCACTTCAGGTGTCTCACCTCATTCCTTCAACTTCACAGGTATCTCTGATGGCTTTTATCAGATGAATGCAAGCGTTTGGGATCTTGCAGGTAATGTAAATTACACCGAGACAAGAGCAATATTGCTTGATACAACTGATCCTGAAATAACATTTGATGCATCCACTCTGGAAGAAGGCAATCACTCACAGGACTGGATATTCGGTAATGTATCAGCATCAGACAATCTCGGAATAGCAAACATCACATTTTATCTGTACAACAGCACAGGTCTGTTCAATTCCACATCTTATTCAGGAAATGACCTGTCAGTGAACTTCACACCATTGCCATCAGGAATTTACTACCTGAATGCGAGCGTTGAAGACCTTGCAGGAAATATCGTGATGACGGATACGAAGATGTATGGTATCGATGCTATTGATATGGAACTAACTAATGTGGCTGTAGGATCTATGTCCGATGAATCTGCAACTATTACATGGGAAACGAACGAGAATGCAAACTCAACAGTTTACTATGGACTGGATGCAAATCTGACCCGGAATGCTTCAAAAGAAACGTTCATAGTAGACCATAGCATCACAATCGATAACCTCGGACAGAATACACTGTATTACTACAAGGTCGAAAGCTACGACATCTTCGGATTCAATAATTCATCTGTGATCGGTACTTTCACTACAGATATTAAAAAATCCACTAGTGGGGGTAGTGGCGGCGTTGGTGTTGGTTTCAACTATTACTCCAAAGAACCTCTGGAAAGATGATGTAGACTTTGTGGTCACAGAACTGGACACCGATATGAAATATGATTTAGAAGAGGAACTTCCATTAGAGATGGATTATACAATTGAAGTTGCAGAAAGCAAGGTAACAAGTTCGATGTGGCTTATTCCTTTGATCGCAGGAATACTGGGTATTTTCTTCTTCTTCATCTGGAAGAGAAGAAATGATGAAGATGAAGAAATGCAGTAAGGACAGATGTCCTTACTACTCTTTTTTTATTTATATGAGTGATATCATAAAAACTCTTTTTTGCTTTCATGATGCGGTGATATTATGGATCTGATAATGCTGTATTTCATCTTGAAAGCGACACCAAAACCAATCGATTTTAAGATGTAGGGAGCCTTTGAAGAAAACTATCATAGATTGGAAATAATATTCAAACTGGCAATGAGGCCATGCTCACATAAAGTCCCCAGATTCCACTGGCGATCATATCTACTGAAATTGCACCCAGGAGCAGACCGTGTAGCCTGGTAAGTACCAGCATCCCATTATATCCCACTTTTTTGTGTATTCTCCTGGAAAAGAGAAATGTTACCATGGCTACTGAATATGTTATTACTGCTGCGAGTACGATGAGCATTTTTTGCTGAAGCACTTCAGCAGTTTCTGTAAGAATTATGGCTGTTGTTATGGTGGCAGGACCTGCCAGGATAGGCATTGCAATTGGGAAGATCCAGATATCATCACGTTCATAGGATGCATCTATCTCTTTAGCGGTAATGCTTTGTCTTGAGGTCTTGGCATGCATCATATCAAAACCTACCACTAAAAGTAATAGTCCGCCGGCAACTTTTACTGAATCAAGACTTATCCCAAGAATATCAAGAATATTGGTCCCTGTGAGAATGAAAAATAAGGCAATAAAAAATGCCAATGTAACTGATTTTTTTGCAATTACGTTCTTTTCACTTAAGCTCAGGCCATTGGTTAACGTTATAAATGTGATTGCTCCGGTGATAGGGCTTACAATAACAAATAATGTGATAAAAGAATAAATGAAATAACCTACATAATCCATTCGCTAATGATAGTACTCCCTAGTTATAAAGAAGGCGATTGGAATATCTTTTTTATAGAAGTGTAAACTGAGCAGGGGCTAAAGCCAATTATATTCTTGCTCATGGTCATACTTTGCTTGATGCGAAATATTTGGAAGTAATTAATTCAGTCTTTGCTCCAGTAAAATAGATCTAAATCTGCTGACATATAATTATAAATATAATAATAACTCTATATGTGACTGGGAAATTCAATGGGTACACATAACAATCCACAAATCGTTGTTCGTGATATATTAATTATTTTAGTTTTAACCATAATTGTTGGGATTATCACTACAACTTTTAATCTATTTGAAAAAATCTTTTTTGAACTAAATGTATATGAGCAGTATGGGATATATGAATTATCTTTAGCAGGTATATTTTTAATAGCTTCTCTCTTTGTTTTTTCCTATCTCCTTTATCTTGAGATAAAAAGTGCATCTTTCAAATTAGCTGAATCTACTACTAATTTTCAGGATATTTTTGACAATTCCAATGGTTCAATAGTCATTTTTGAAGAGGATGGATCGATCGTAAATGCAAACATGACAACTTCATTAACAATGGGTTATAGCAAGGATGAGCTATTGAAAATGTCTATTCATGATCTGTATGTTTCTCCTCTAAATATAAAGGATCTCAATAATGGAAATGTTCAATCACATAACACATCTTTCATATTGGATACAGAGGCAATTCACAAAGACGGTTCTAGGATCCCTGTGGAAATGAGTAGTAGGGCATTCATCTATGATGGTCATCCCTGTGTGATTATAGATGCCAGGGACATTACCGAACGTAAGAACACTCAAATTGCGATAAATGCAAGGATACAAGCCGAAGAAGCTAATCAAATTAAATCAGATTTCATTGCAAAAATGAGCCATGAGCTACGTACACCTCTTAACTCTATCATCGGCTTCTCACAGTTTCTAAATACTAATCCTTTTGGTAATCTGAATGAAAAAGAGATCAAATATTCCGAAAATATCTTGAACAGTGGAATGCACTTATTGGAACTGATGAATGAAATTCTTGATCTCGCTAAGATCGAAAATGGGAAATCTTATCTTCAATATGAAAAGATAAGCTTGCCAATATTCTTTTTGGAAATCGAAGAGATGGTAAAACATCTGGCATACAAAAATAACATTCAAATCTGTAATCAAGCTCGTTATGAAAGCATTGAAATGTATGCTGACAGATTAAGGATGAGGCAAATATTGTATAATCTACTAAGCAATTCTTTGAAGTTCACACCTGAAAATGGCAGCATATAGATCAATGCTATTGGTAAGAATAATATGATGGAGATATCTGTATCTGATAATGGCATTGGTATTCCCAAAAATATGCATGATGAGATTTTTGAGAGCTTCAAACAGGCTGATCCTTCAATTACGAAAAAATATGGTGGCACAGGCTTAGGACTGACCCTGGTTAAGCAATACGTTGAGATGCATGGCGGAAATATATGGGTTGATAGTGAAGAGGGTGCAGGGAGCACTTTTACTTTCACAATACCTTCAAATTCTGACTTAGTAATGAATGGTTTTGATTTGTTTTAAAATATCTTCTACTACGAATTTCCCAAAATTATCTATATAAGTTATGTTTTTTGGAGCAGCCTATGGTTCTCGATCTGATATATGTGGTAGAAAAGCAGTATAAATGGCAGTGATCAGGGGCCTATATGGCGACCTCATCGGGCAATCATTGGGCGACCCTGCCCCATTATATTCTCCCCATCTCAGGTCGACCTTAAGGATTTACAAATGCCAAATAAACTTTGAATATTTATGG
>JAIORD010000032.1 GCA_021108275.1 Methanococcoides sp. | reverse complement strand
AGTGACAATCTTGCTAACTATTTGAAAACAGATGACGTATCAATATACCAATTTTTGTATTTCTTAGACATCGATGACATTGCTTCTTATGTTGAAAGTAACTATTATGCCGATAAGGACTGGCACTTTAGGTATAAGGTTTCGTCAATGATAAAGCTCATCGTTGTGAAATGTTTTAGGAATTTATCATTTGAGAAAACAATATCGACATTAACAAAAGAAGAAGCGCAGCTTCTGTCTTTTGAAGACAATAACGGCATTATGAATATTCCATCCCCTGCAACACTTCATCATTTTGTAAAATACAGGCTTGGAGAAACTGGACTCGATGAAGTAATGTTCAAAATTGGAAAGAAGATTTCCAAAACTACAAAGATAAGAGATGCAAAAACAGATTCTACTCCTCTTGAAGCATCAAGATATGACAAGTATGCGGATTACAATCCGCATTACAATTGTAAGATGGACAAAGCTCACATTACTATGATCGGAACACTTCCAATCTACATGACACATACAAAAGGAGCCGCGCATGATTCACCTGAACTGAAGAAACATATTGATGCGTTAGTAAAAATGGGAGTTGATATTGATACTTATGCATTGGATGGTGGCTATGATTCGTTCAGGAATCATGCAGATATCTGGTATAAGTTGAATGCAAAACCAGTGATTGCATACTCTTCTGATTCTAAAATTCAATATGAGGGAACGATGGAACGATTTGATCACTGGGTCAATAAGATGTGGAAACTTGGTGGATCTATTCATATGAAATATGAAGAAAAACTTCGTTTCCTCTATGAAAATGGAAGAGAAAAACAGGCAGGGATGCACTTGCGAAACAAGAACATTGAAGATGATGGATTCGATGAAGATTATTCACATAGAAGTGAATGTGAACGAGTACACAATCATATTAAGTGGACTGTAAAGTTCGATATCAGAGGAATGAAAAATAGCAGTAAGAAACTGTATTCGATTATGAATTTCGTTGCATATCAATTGCTTGTAGCTACAAATTTGCAAAATGAGGTTAAAGAAAGTAACTCATTTGCAAATTATGTCTGAGGTAAATGTCATCAAATTAGAATGGGAGGAATTATGAGCTAATTTGATAATCTCTCCTTACAAGGAGTAATCAGTATGTAATCTTTTATACCCATAGACTGTCATCCATTCGTATAATCTCAAAGCATTCAGCATATTCACAATTCATAGCCCAACCATGAGTCTTTGCCATTGCCTTCACACGTTCTATGAGGACTTCACTTCCAAACTTTTTATATTGTGAATTATACCTTCGAATCGCATCCAGTTTAATTTCAATCGTTTCGCTGATGTCAACAAAGAATTGAGGCCTGAAAGCAAACACATTAGGACGGTATGGTAAAGTAGAACCACTGAGCACATTCTTGACCCGCCCCTGTCGGGATACAGCAAACATAATCTCAGCCGCAGCTTTATGGTCCTGGTGAGAGTCAAATGGGTGATGCGATATGAAAATATCAGGGCGCAGCTGATCAACAAAATCATCAACCTAACCTATAACCTCACCACTTACCTGAAGATCTCTGTTGGGATAATCAAAGAAAAAAAGCTCTTTAATACCAAGAATCTTTGCAGACTCTCTTGCCTCATCCCTGAGTTCTTCATTTTGATAGCTGACTCCATTCATATCAGTATAACCGCCAGATGTAAGGACCAGAAGATTTACATTATATCCTTTCTTTGCATATTTGGCAAGTGTCCCGCCTGCTTCAAGTTCCATGTCATCAGGATGGGCACCCATAGCAAGAATTGTAGGTTTCATTATTATTACTTCCTTTTATTCTAATTCATTCCCAATTTCAATACTTAAGTGAACCATATTGTCATTTTCATCGATAATTGTATAATCATTAACTACTAACTGTCCACCTTTTACAGATATTATTAGAGTCGAATCACATATATTGATTATCTTTCCATGTTCACAGTTGAGCAAAATATTTTCATATTTAGCATCCCGGATGATAATTTTTTTATCTTTGATATAACTATATGCACCTGGCCATGGTTTAACAAGAGCCCTTATTAAATTATAAATCTCTACTCCATCAATGTTCCAATCAATACGACTGTCTTCCGGAGTCCGAGGTTTAAAATAAGTAGATTCTGCATTATTTTGTTTTTTGGCTTGGAGTGTTTCTCCAGAAACAATTCGATCTATTACAGATTGCAGTAATTTACATGCTTCAGAATATATATTGTCAGAAAGTGTGAGTGAAGTATCGTCAAATAAGATTGGAACTTTCTTCTGCACTATTACATTTCCTGTATCAATATCCTTATCAATGTAGTGAATTGTCACACCTGTTTCTTTCTCCCCATTGATTATTGCCCAATTGATGACATGCTGTCCCCTGTATGCAGGTAAATAAGAAGGATGGATGTTTATCGCTTTATACTTTGGAATCTCAAATATCTCTTCTGGTATGATGTATTTATAGCCACATACCACGATAAGATCAACGTCCAAATTTTCTATATATGAAACATAATTATATAGATCCTTCTTATTTGGTTGGTAGGCAGATATCGAATGTTCTTTTGCAAGTTCTTTTATTTTAAATATATTATCATCGTCTGTATCCTGTGGTCTGCAAAAAATGCTTACTACGTCTGCTATTTTGATCAGATGATCTAAAACAAGATGATTATTACCAAAGAATATTGTTTTAATTTGTTTCTTTTGCATGTTCATCAACTTTCTGACCTTTGTTTAGTAGTATATCCATTGCAGACATGTTAGGTATGAACCCAGCATATTGTTGCTGGTAGACAGGAGGCTCGAACTCTTGGAACAACACTTGGATATCGTGATCGTCGAACTGTCCAAAGTCAAGGTAATTCTTGCCCATGGACCCAGAGAGATATGCATCCCCTCCAACCTCACTCACAAGATTAACAATCTTTTCTGTAGATATGGAACTGAAACCAAACTCACTTGAATAAACGATCTCTGTATCAATATCAAAAGATCTTATAAAAAAATCGATTAATTTCATGTTCAGGTCTATTAGATGATCATATGGTTGTTCGTATATTTCCTGAATTGCATTTTTATACTCGTGATAATAAGAGGCATTTTTGTAGTTGTCGTGTACCTCTTTGAAATGTGCTTCACTCCAGTCCATACCACTTATTTTAATATCATTATTTATCTTAATCTGATCAATTGGGATGTGTTTTTTTTCTACCGGAACCGTGAGCCACTTCCAACCATGATATATGCGTATCCGGTTCCTGTGTTGGAAATCGCTTTTATTGAACTGAGCGTCATCATAGATAATGAATACATCACATTTTTTTATCTTATCAAAAAAGCCAAAATATGGCAGGTAATTTGGCTGGTGTATCCCCACGATCATGTCGTGAATATATTTATCCGTGATTTCGCCTATCATATTTCCTCTGCAAGTTTCCTGTAATCATTCACAAGGTCCATATTGACTTTAACAACTGAATTTTTAAATTCTGCCAGATCCTGCGTGATGTCGTTAAGTCCTTTGATCTTGCCCTGTTCAGTGAGCGTCTGCCCATCTGACACCACTTTACCATTGGGGATCTCAACCCTACACACAGTGGAATTGTGGAGAAGCAACGTGTCATTCCCAATGATGCAGTCAAACACTACAGCCCCAAACCCAACAAAACACCCCTTGCCTATACGACAAGGTCCGTGCACAATACACCCGTGGGCAAGAGACGTATTGCTGCGTATCACCACTTCAGAATCAGATAGTGCATGAATCACCACATTATCCTGTACATTGCAACCACTGCCTATAACAATGGATGAGCCTGGCTCATCTGCCCGGATGACAGCATTGGGGGCTACGAACACATCATCTGCGATGGTGACATTTCCTACTATGACTGCAGTTTCAGATATCCATGCTTTTTCACTTATGTTTGGCTGTTGTTTTTGCGGATTTTGCATCTGCATTTAGATCACCTTGTATTCCTGCAGCGGTTTTACACCGAAACTATGATCTGCGGTTTTAACCATTGCCTTGGTTGCTGCCTTGAATCCGGATATTGTTGTAATGTATGGAATATTGGATTCAATTGCAGTACGGCGAATCAGAA
Organism: Methanococcoides sp.; assembly: GCA_021108275.1. Taxonomy (GTDB): domain Archaea; phylum Halobacteriota; class Methanosarcinia; order Methanosarcinales; family Methanosarcinaceae; genus Methanococcoides. The sequence goes on along the minus strand of JAIORD010000032.1, from coordinate 13,499 downwards.
CGTCATCCTGTGTGGATTTCCTACTGCCTATGGTGTTGACCACCAAGTCGATATCCTCGGATATTATCCTATCAATGATATTTGGTCTCCCCTCACCAATCTTTGGGATTGATTCCACATCCAGTCCATTTTCCTGCAGTACCTGTGCAGTTCCGGTTGTTGCCGTGATTCTGAATCCAAGTGTTTGCAGATCCCTTATCTCTGAAATAATATGTGACTTATCGCTGTCCTTTACCGAGATAAATATCCTGCCTGATGCTGGAAGAGGTGAACCTGCAGCTGACTGTGCTTTGTGATATGCCATCTCAAAAGTGCTATCTATCCCCATCACTTCTCCCGTGCTCTTCATCTCAGGACCCAGTATGCTATCTGAACCGCTGAGTTTTATGAATGGAAAGACAGACTCTTTTACAGCAACATGGGAAATCTCTGTCTCACGAAGCCCGAGTTCAGCAATGGTCATACCCGTCATCACCTTAGTGGCTGCTTTTGCCACCGTTATCCCTGTTGCTTTACTTACAAACGGCACAGTCCTGCTTGCCCTTGGGTTTGCCTCAAGTATGTACACCTCTTCCCTGTAAACCGCATACTGGATGTTTATGAGCCCAATCACATTTAATTCAAGTGCAAGTGCACGGGTGTACTCCTTTATCCTCTCTATCGTTTCACTGGAAAGTGTCTGCGGAGGTATGGTACAGGCAGAATCGCCCGAATGTACACCTGCCTCTTCGATGTGTTCCATAATACCTGCGATGTACACATCCTTTCCATCACAGATGGCATCCACATCAACCTCAACGGCATTTTCAAGGTACTTGTCTATAAGTACTGGTCTGTTACTGGACATGCTCACAGCCTTTTGCATGTAAAGTTCAAGCTGCGTTTTGTCATGCACAATCTCCATACTTCTACCACCAAGTACATAGGATGGGCGAAGCAACACAGGATAGCCTATTTTTTCAGCAATGCTGCTTGCATCTTTGGTCGATGAAGCCATACCATGCACGGGAGCAGGGATACCCAGTTTATCGATTATCACTCCAAACTTTTCCCTGTCCTCTGCAATATCAATACTTTCTGGTGATGTACCGATAATAGGTACTCCGTGATCTACAAGATCACTTGCAAGATTTAATGGTGTCTGACCCCCGAACTGGACGATTACACCGTTCACTTTTTCCCGTTCAAGTATATTCAGTATATCCTCCAGTGTCAAAGGTTCGAAATACAGGCGGTCTGAAGTGTCATAATCAGTGCTAACAGTCTCAGGATTGCAGTTGATCATTATGGTCTCTATGCTCAGCTCTCGCAGAGCATAGCAGGCATGGACGCAGCAGTAGTCAAACTCGATTCCCTGGCCAATGCGATTTGGTCCACCTCCGATTATGGCGATCTTATGTTTGCCAGTGGGTACTTGTTTATCGTCCCCGTCCTCGTAAGTGGAATAAAAGTAAGGAGTTTTTGCATCGAACTCGGCGGCACATGTATCTACCATCTTGTAGGATGGAACGATGCTCAACTCCTGCCTGAGTTTCCGGATCACCGCCTCATCCGAGTTCACAAGTTGTGCGATACGGATATCAGAAAAACCCATTCTTTTTGCATCGGTCAGCACCTGCAATGGTAGGGTATGGGTAGCGTATGAAGAAAGTTCCAATTCCATTTCAACAATTGATTTTATCTTTTCTATATACCACGGGTCTATCTTTGTGAGCCGGGCTATCTGGTCAACTGCCATTCCTTTCTTTAAAGCAGATGCCATGTAGAAAAGTCGGTTATAATTCGGGGTAAGTAGAAGACTGCCAAGTTCATCCATGGACAGATTTTCAAATTTGTCAACAACAATATTTGGTCGGTCGATTTCCAGAGACCTGACAGCCTTTTGCAGTGCCTCTTCAAACGTCCTCCCTATTGCCATAACCTCACCCACTGATTTCATTTGGGTTGTTAGGAGTTCATCTGCACCCGGAAACTTTTCAAACGCAAATCTTGGTATTTTCACAACCACATAATCAATTGTAGGCTCAAATGACGCAGGAGTTTCCTTTGTAATGTCATTTTGTATCTCGTCCAGTGTCATCCCAACTGCCAGTTTTGCAGCAATCTTTGCAATCGGAAATCCCGTGGCTTTGGATGCAAGAGCAGATGAACGCGAGACCCTTGGATTCATCTCGATTACTACAAATTTACCATTGACCGGGTTTACCGCAAACTGGATGTTGGAACCACCCGTATCCACACCAATTTCCCGTATAATTTTTAATGATGCATCTCGAAGTATCTGATATTCCCGATCCGAAAGAGTTTGTGCAGGCGCTACTGTCGTACTATCGCCTGTATGTATCCCCATAGGGTCCATATTCTCAATGCTGCATATAATCACAACATTGTCGGCACAGTCCCGCATAACTTCCAGTTCATATTCCTTCCAACCTATCACTGATTCCTCGATGAGTACTTGATTAATCCTGCTGTATTTGATTCCTAATCCAGCTATATTTTTTAGTTCCTCGAGGTTATATGCTATCCCACCTCCGGCACCGCCCAGGGTATATGCAGGCCTGACAACAACAGGATATTCAAGTTCTTTCGCAATAGCCTCAGCTTCTTCTACTGTGGAAGCAGTAATGCTTCTCGGAACCGGTATCCCGATTTTTTCCATTGTTTCCTTGAATACCAACCTGTCTTCTGCTTTTTTAATGGATGCCAGTTTCGCACCGATAAGCTCAACACCATACTTCTCAAGTACGCCCGCTTCCGCAATTTCAGATGCAACATTTAAGCCAGTTTGTCCACCGAGGGTAGGCAGTAGTGCACAAGGTCGCTCTTTTTCGATGATCTTTTCCAGCACTTCAGATGTGAGTGGTTCAATATAGGTACGGTCTGAAAGCTCAGGGTCGGTCATGATAGTTGCGGGATTGGAGTTTATCAATACCACCTTATACCCTTCTTCCTTGAGGGCTTTACATGCCTGACTACCCGAATAATCAAATTCACAAGCCTGACCAATCACAATCGGCCCGGCACCTATAACCATAATCGTTTTAATGTCGGTTCGTTTTGGCATTATTGATTAACACTCCTCTTAATTTCAGCGATCATATTGTCAAAGAAGTCATAAGTGTCATGCGGACCAGGGCCGGCTTCTGGGTGATATTGAACTGACCAAAGCTTCAGTTCCTTGTGCCGTATTCCTTCTACTGTCCAATCGTTGGGATTCATCATGGTGATCTCAAGCCCGGTCCCTTCAATAGAATCTTTGTCCACTGCAAAACCGTGATTCTGGGATGTGATAAACACCCTACCGGTTTCGCAATCCACAACTGGATGGTTAGCACCCCTGTGCCCAAATTTTAATTTGTAGGTCTTTGCACCCATGGCAAGGGATATTATCTGGTGTCCGAGGCATATCCCAAAAAGGGGAACCTCTCCTGCCAGTTCTCTTACGGTGGTTATTGTAGATTCAAGCACAGCAGGATCGCCAGGACCATTGGAGATCAATATGGCATCAGGTCCTGTATTGAGGATATCTTTAAAATCGGTATCATACGGGACAAGAAGTACATTTGCACCTCTTTTTTTCAGCTGTTCAATAATGCTATGCTTTATCCCACAGTCGATAACAACAATATCAGGACCAGATCCTCCGTAAAACTGTTTGTACGTCCGAGTGGACACCCGGTCCACAACCTCACATTGCGAGATCCCCGGCTGAGCAATCGTTTTTTGTATAAGGTCGAAGGCATCAGGATCATCCCCTTCATATACTACCAGCCTGCTTTTCATGGTTCCATGTTCACGGATTTTCCGGGTGAGTTTTCTGGTATCCACTCCCTCGATTCCCGGAACACCGTTTTCTTTCATGAATTCATCAAGACTCATCTGCGATCTCCAGTTGCTTGGTGTCCTGCAAACCTCTTTCACCACAAACCCACTTGCTTTTATGCCGTTTGATTCATAGTCTTCCTTGCAGACTCCATAGTTTCCGACTAGTGGGTATGTGGACAGGAGCACCTGTCCAGCATAGGATGGGTCTGTAAGCGACTCAACATACCCCGTCATTGCAGTGTTGAACACCAGTTCTCCGTATACTTCGCCAACTGCGCCGAAACCGCTGCCATGTATCACAGTGCCATCTTCAAGTACCATTATTGCTTTTTTCATGATTACCCCAATGATTTCCGCATTCTTCCCATCTTTACCAGTGTTGACCGTGTAAGTTGTAACAAATCTTCATCCATGATGCCGCTAGTATCTGTTGCACATAGCAGAGTGGGATGTACCATCTCCAGCAACATCCGGTATGACGGTTCGCATTGAGTTTCAATATCAAAGGTGTCACGTAAAATATCAACCTCCTTCCGAATAGATTCATGGAGTGTATCCGAAAGGAATCTGGATGCTGTATTTATATCAAGATACTCAAATGCAAATCTAAGGTCTGATCGAAGTGATGGGAAATATTTAGTAAGCAACCGCTCGCAAACATCTTCGCCCAATTTTTCTCTGACCTCTGCTATAGCAGACCCAGTGCCAATAATCTCAGGTGGTATGCCTATGGAATACAGTGCACCTGTGAATTTTATTGCCCTAGGCAAATTCATGCTTTCTCGCGGTATGCTCGCTTCCAATTCTTTTCCAATATCACTGCGGCAGAGACGAGATACACTTGTGACATCGGGTGTATCTCTTGCATATCCTGTGCCACCTCCACGCATCAAGCGATCGCGCTGCTGGGGTAGAAAATCGGCAATACAGTTTATGGTTGATGAGAACTGCTGTATTGCTCTGTTGTACCTAGCACCAAATATCCCTATGATGTTGACGAGCTCTTCTTTTTCCTCATCAGATAATTTATCTGGAGACTTTGACAGCTCGTCTTTGGCAAGCCTTACAAATTCCTCTGCATCGCCTTTATTATGATCAAATCTCAACGCTGACTGCAACGTGACGGTGTCGATGCCCCGATATTCATTGAAAAAGTTATCTGCATTTTCTAGGGTCACGTGCCCTCTAAACGGTAAAGCCCCCGCTCCGAATATGATTCCAATTTGTGTGTCAATGCTTGCTTCTAATTCATGAAGGTCGCTTATTGCGTATTTGCATGAAAGAGTGCTTGCCACATGCCCGAACGTCAGTGCTGAATCGGATTTTCCCATGAACACCCTGTACTTTTCGGGCGTTTCGTTCAATTGCTCCTGATAGGCAAGGATTGTGTTTCCTATAATATCCCTTGCATTCAGCAGTCCCGGCACTTCCTCGATCAGCGGTATTATGCGCGGAGTTTCCATCTCAAAGTTGAACTCCTTTTTTGCAAGTTCGCTTACACCTCTCATGTGCTGCTGTGACTCTATGATCTCCTGGATAGTACTTGTCATTGGATGCACTACTTCGGTTATTGCCTGAATACCCGATTGTTCATGGGCAATGTAGTTAGCCTCGGCAACTGACATCATTACCATAAGCTGCCTGAACTGGTTTTCGTGGACTGCGCTTGGTGCCCTTGGTGTGATAAATATATCTTTACCAGGAACGAAGTCTGTTTCCTCTATGAACTTTGATACTATCTGGACATTCTGATGATACGGTGTAGTTTTACCCTCATAATCTAGCATATATTCGTCACAGCCGTATTTTATGGCGGCTTCGACTGCCTCGTTGGGTTCTTCCTGAGTTGACATGTACCTGGACACCGAGTCTGGATGCTGTGTGCACATCACTTTTGGATACTTGATTTTTACTGTCATTTTTGGTTCACCGATCCAGTGATATGATAAATTATGATAAATTATTAAAACCTATCGATGAATTATAGATTACAACTTCCTTTCAAATTCAGCAGTTTTCTAACTTCAGTTTAAACCCGCATAAAAGACATAATAAAATATATTCAGGTGATTTCAAATCACCTTTGCATGCACCCTCAGTTGCAAAAGAAAAGCCTCTACTAATTGGTTTGAATTCAGATGAATGCACTAAAAGTACATATTAGAAATTATCAGGAAGACCCCTTCAAAAAGCAAAGAAGATATGAATCAAGAAGAGATTGCAAGGTGGATACGATGAACAATGTGGTGAAATTAATTGATTTGTTTTATCAATATTGTTTTATATCCGGGCTATTGTTGGTAATATAACTAATGATATAGAAAAAGAACAAAGCAATCAATGAATAGAATACTTAGCTAAACAGAAAGGCAGCAAAGGAGGCATGGAAATGGGAATAAGTGGTTTCAAAAAAGAGTTTAAATCCACTGTAAAATCCCTTTCACCGGCAATAGCACTGATTTTTTTCTTCCAGATTTTTTTTATAAGAATCCCTCTTTCAGAATTCATTCCGATAATAGTGGGATTGATCTTCACCATATCAGGTTTTGTGTTTTTTATCCAGGGTGCGAAGCTCGGGCTCCTACCGATGGGTGAACGAATTGGTGCTTCCCTGATAGAACGGCGAGCCATTCCTACAATACTCTTATTTGGATTTCTCTTAGGAGCAGTGTTAACAATTGCAGAGCCCGATGTACGATTACTCGCATACCAGGTCGAGAAGGTGCTGGAATCTGACATCTCCAGCGGCGAGATTATTTACGTTACTGCACTGGGTCTTGGTATATTCGCACTAATCGCCCTTCTCAGGATAATGTTTGATACACCTATCCATTACATTCTTATTCCGGGCTATTCTATTTGCTTGATATTGGCATTCCTGTCACCGGAGGAATTTCTGGTCAAAGCCTTTGATATGGGTGCTGTTACAACAGGTCCAATGACTGTTCCGTTTTTAATTGCCCTCGGCGTTGGAATGGCGTCGGTTCTTGGAGGAAGGGACCGACTCAAGACCGGGTTTGGAATCATGGCTGTTGGCTCCATAGGACCAATAATGGCAATTCTGATATGGGGAATTGTCAGGGGATGGGCATGATATACGAAGCACTTGAGGTTCTTCTAGAAGTAACTGGAGCTATAGTACCAGTGCTTGCCTTGATCTTGTTTTTCCAGATTATTGTGCTGAGAAAGATACCCCCGGACATCAAAAATATACTCTTTGGCGTTGGGATGGCAATCTTCGGCTTTTTCCTGTTTATTCTTGGCGCAAAGATGAGTCTGATAGTCATGGGAGAAATGATTGGATCTTTTCTCTCTGGTGTTGATATATTGTGGGTGATTCTATTCGCATTTGTGATGGGAATTGCAGTTATTTTTGCCGAACCTGCAGTTAACATCCTTGCTTATGAAATAGAGGAGGTATCATCAGGCTATATGCGCAAAAGTATCATCATACCCACCATTGCGATAGGAGTTGGATTAGCGCTGGTCCTTGGTACTATGAGGATTTTCTATGAACTGTCTCTTGCCTACATCCTGATACCCGGATATCTGCTCATGCTTCTCCTGACCCTAATTACCCCAGAGGATTTTGTTCCGATAGCATACGATTCCGGAGCAGTGGCTACAGGTCCTGTTGCAGTAACCTTTGCACTGCCTATGATGACTGGAATGGCTATTGGTTTATGGGGCGAAGAAAGTGGAATCATTGGCCTTGGAACGGTTGGAATAATCGCAATGTGTCCCATAATTTTTATGTTATTCTTAGGCATTATATACAATAGGAAGAAGAAGAATGGACAATGAGAATGAATTTCAGTTAATAGTTGCAATTGTTGAAGCAGGAAGAGCAAGTGCAACCATGAAAGCTGCAACAGCAGCAGGTGCAGAAGGCGGAACCATATTTCATGGCAGAGGAACCGGCATACACGAACATTCTATGTTCCTGGGCACACCTATCGAGCCGGAAAAAGAGATACTGATGGTACTTATCAAAAAGAACTGTTCTAATGAGGTACTTGAAGTTGTGGTCAAGGCAGGAGAACTGGACAAAACTGGGAGAGGAGTAGCTTTTACACTTGAAGTTTCCGAAGTCGCAGGAATTGTCCACATGTGCAAGCCTTCGTCAGGGGAATAACTGAGCTAAAAAGAGATGATTCTGGAAAGAATGTTAATCGAAAAGTCTGGATATGCCCGATGAAAGCTTATCTTATTGAATATGGTTGTGCAATGCAGGAATACACAACCACAGAAAGATCCAGACAAGAAATCATACATTCATGTATCGCTACAACCGATGTTCCTGAGGTAACATTTATACTGGAAAGGTTTAAAGGAAGTAAAAAAAATAAGTTCAGGGCATGTATTCGATGCCCTTATTTTTAAAAAGAAGAACGGAGTTTTATTTGATATACGTCCTGAACACAGTGAACTGTACATCAGGAATTTGATAGCATAGCCATATCAATCAAACAATGTTTCAGAATCTGGTTCTACCTTTTTTGAAAAGTCTCTTCTGTGGTTTTCCAGTTTCTCTCTCAACTCATCATTTTCAACTGCCATGATTTGGGCAACCAGTATAGCAGCATTGTCGCCCCTCCCTATTCCTACACATGCAACTGGAATCCCGGAGGGCATCTGCGCGATGGATAAAAGGGCATCCATTCCGTCAAGTGCAGCATTCACAGGGACTCCCACCACTGGTTTTGTTGTATGAGATGCCACAACTCCTGGAAGATGGGCTGCAAGTCCGGCTATAGCAATGAATGCCTTGACACCGTCTTTGTGTGCGTCATCGATTATTTTAGCTACCCTTGCAGGAGTTCTGTGTGCTGATGCAACTGTGACGGTGTGTTTGATACCAAACTCATCAAATACTTTAACTACCTTCTTTGCTATTTCCCTGTCGGATTTACTACCAAGTATTATTACTACATCAGAAATTGTATTGACCTCCTCTATGTGTTTTATGACAATATATGACAATATATTTAAACTTTGAGTTGCATCGAACTGCTCATGAGTGAAAATGGCAAGGAATGCGTATAATCAGGATGGTCAAAGGAGATCTATGAAACACCTGACTGCAATATGATCTTTTACTGGATAGGTAACCGCCTTTGTTGAGCAGAAAAGGCAGAATACTGATTCCACAGATAATTATTGTGCTCCTCAAATAAATGAATCATTGAAAAATATCGGGATGAAAATGGCAATAGTCGACAATCTTAAGAAAATAGTCGCTCATAAACAATTTGAAGTGTTTATAATATCCGTAATCATTTTAGCGGGAATATTGGTTGGGGTGCAGACTTATCATGATTTCTCTGCAAAGCACCATGATCTTATCACAATCCTTGACACATTAATTATTATAATATTCGTAATTGAAGCAATACTCAAAATCGTTTCTGAAATGCCACGTCCTCTTCATTATTTCAAAAACTCTTGGAATGTATTTGACTTTATAATTGTCGTAGGAGTCCTTCTCCCGATTGGGGGGCCATTTTTACCCGTGTTAAGGCTTTTAAGAGTCTTACGGGTTTTTAGACTTATCACAATAATGCCCAAGATGAGACTCATTGTAGGGGCCTTGTTAAAAAGTATTCCTTCCATGATCCATGTTTTTGTATTGCTTGGAATCATTTTTTATATCTATGCAGTTATGGCAACCTTCGCATTTTCAGAAAATGATCCAATTCATTTTGAAAATTTGCAAACATCTTTGCTGACACTCTTTAGAATGGTCACTTTTGAAGACTGGACCGATGTCATGTACATTAACATGTATGGATGCGACCAATATGGATATGAAGGCGCAAGATTGGAATGCACGAATCCATCCGCATCTCCTATTGGAGCAGCATTATTTTTCACATCCTTTGTATTAATTGGTGGATTAATAGTTCTTAATTTTGCAATCGGAGTGGTCATTAATAGTATGGATGAGATGAAAGAAGAAATGGTAAATGAATATCCTGCCTATAATAAATTGGCTGAAAAAGGAAAACAGGAAAATATCATTGAGCGCCTCAATGAAATGGATGAAAAATTAGATGCCCTCCTTGATAATCGATTGCCATAACAAAATCCAAGTGGCTGCTAAAGCATTGGCATTTCAACAATTATTTTGGGCTCAGATTTACACAGATGCGACCATAAATCTGTGCAGATCAACGTCTTGAAAAACACTGGGAAATAGGACCGTGACGATGCCGGATAAATCATATCAAACAGGCATAATCATGGCATCGAGTGTCAGGATTCCTTTATTGTATATGACAATATATGACAACTTATTTAAACTTTGAGCCATATCAACCCAGTATGCCGGAAAATAATATGCCATACATATCATCAGGAAAAGCAAAGGATATCTATGAAGCATCCAACGACAAACTGCTATTCGAATTTACAGATAGGGTAACTGCTTTTGATGGCAAGAAAAAAGCAGAATACCAGGAAAAAGGCGAGATTACATGCCGTATGGCAGAATACTGGTTCAAGATTATGGAACAGGAGGGCATACCCACTCATTATATATCTTGCCCGACACCGACCAGCATGCTTGTTAAGCGTTTGGATATTGTACCTGTGGAGGTCATCTGGAGAAACTATGCTGCAGGGTCACTCCTGCGTCGGTATGAGGCGGGAGGGGTTGAACTTCCGGATGGCGTGGAGCCGGAAGAAGGTGCTCCAATACCAGGAGGAATGATTGAGTTCACAACCAAGTTCGAGGCAGTGGACAGACCGGTCGATATTAAGGAAATTCTATATAACGGCTGGATGAGTGAACAGGAGATTAAATACGTAACAAAGCTCACCAAAAGGATCAACGAAGTACTTGGCAGTGGGCTGAGTAATGCGGATATAATACTAGCTGATTTCAAGGTAGAGTACGGCAGAACCCCTGATGGCGAGATAATCCTTGCTGACGAAGTCGGAACTCCTGATGGATGCCGCTTCTGGGATAAAGCTGAATTTGAGAACGGTGTGATCAAAAGCCTTGATAAAGACGTATTCAGAAAAGGCACAGGTGACCTGACTGCTGCATATGGCGAATTATTTGAACGAATACAAAAAGTTTGACTTTAAATATTATGTGAGCAGTTCATTTACGATAGATTTGTGCAGGTAAGTTACGATGGAAAACAAAAATGAAAAATTAATAAATGAACTGCTCATGTGGGTCATCAGTGTTGACCGACGTCTGATACTCATGGAGGCCATGAAAAGCCACACCGTATTCAAAGCCTCAGATATTGCTCATGAGACAAACAGGTCCACGCAGAATATCAGCCGCGCTTTACATGAACTTGAGGATAAAGGGTTGATCGAGTGTTTGACCCCTGAGAAAACAACATGGAAAAAGTTTATTTTAACAGATATGGGAAAGGAAATTTTGAAAAAAATGGATGGAACATATTTTTAATAGCATGTAATTTGTAAAATTATGTTAGTCCAACTCCGTCGGACTCCACATGGCCCGTCCGGGCTGGGTTTGGATAAATGTTCTCACGAGGCAGAAGTGGAGTCAAAGGCGATTACAACTTTTTGAACAAATACCACCAAAGTTCTCGCTCCATGGCCAGATACATGAATCTCATAAAGTTACAGGCCAATGGTATGCAAAACTCGGCAGAACGATATGTCTCCAGCTAGGTCAACTTGATGAGTTCATCTATGTTATGATTGACCTGTATACTATGAAGTTTGATAGGATCAAGGAACAATACCTCTAATTTTTGTTGGAAACTTACACAGGTGACTTCTTATTATCAAATTTATAGATGGTTAGTTGAATTTAGGAAACAGGATTTCTACAGGACTTGGAAATGTTGTAATAATTAGTAGAATAAAATTCATATCTCAGCAGATCCTTGGTATCAGATCACCTGTAGGTGTACCCACATACCTCATGCTTCCAATTGTTGTTCTCATCAGGACTTTACCTGAATTCAAATCTGTTGCCTCTCCTATGATCGCAGCATCTTTGCCATACTCATGCTTACGAATTATTGATAGCACTTCTTCTGCATTTTCAGCCTTTACACAAATGATCGCTTTACCTTCATTTGCTACTTCAAGAGGGTCGATGCCAAGCATTTCACAGGCAGATGATACTGATCCTTTTATAGGCAGGTCCTTTTGGTCAATAATAATCCCTGTTCCGCTTTTTTGAGCTATTTCGTTCAGTGCACCGGCAAGTCCACCACGTGTCGGGTCTTTCATGGCTGATATTGCAGGTTTGCCTTCGATAGTTCGTATTGGAATAACTGACCTTATCATATTCCATAAGGGAGCTACATCAGATACCAGATCAGTGTTAAGATCGAATCCTTCCCTATGGGCCAGAAGTGATATTCCGTGATCACCTATGGTGCCTGTAAGGATTATTCTGTCACCAGGGCATAAACCACAGTCCCTTATCACTTCATCCGCGATCCCGATACCTGTAGTATTGATTATGATGGAGTCAAGTCCGTTTCTATCTACCGTTTTTGTATCACCTGTTATGATGGGAACACCCACCTCTTCTGCAGCTGCGTTCATGGATCTGATTATTTTCTCAAAAGAATCAAGCTCAAATCCCTCCGGCACGACTATTGCACATGTAAGGGCAAGAGGTGCAGCTCCCATTACTGCAAGATCATTAACAGTGCCTGAAACAGCAAGCCTACCAATGTTGGAATCTGGGAAGAAAGGCGGTTTTATCACGTGGCTGTCTGTGGTTATCACGATCTCATCAGATCTCTTACTATCATGAATGTTACTTGCGATGTTTATCGTTGCACCATCATCGAGATCGTCAAGCCCTACAAGCCCCGCAGATCTGTTAGTTATGTTGTTGAGGATCACGTCACGTATCAGTGTTTGCATTGCCTCTCCGCCTGCTCCGTGTTCCATCCTTATGATTTTATCTTTTGACATGATCCTCACTATCAGAAATAAGAACATATTTATTTAAGATACGATTCGATGTACTCTATCCATCTGTCAATGCTTATCCTGTCATTTATAGAGGTTAGCAGTATGGGTATTGATGGATTTAACTGCTCAATGTCAGCTTTCATTTTTGAAGGATCAGCAGATACAGCTTCACTGATGTCCACTTTGTTCACGATGGCAAGGTCAGTTAATGGTAGAATGGCTTTTATAAGACGATCGCGGGGTTTTGTACCTGAGAGGATAGAGCTTCCGTTCTCAATAGGCCCGGCTATCGGGGTGGGTTCCGAATTAAATACTACTGTTACACTGGCAAAGAAGAACAATGCATATCTTTCCCAATATATCGGGAACACAAGGCACTTTGAGACCGATCAGTATCATAAGCAGGTCGTTTCTGATTTAGAACAATTGACAAGAATTAACCCTCATTTCTGGGGTTGTGACCTGCACCCGGAATTCAACACCACACATTTCGCACAGGAAAAAGGTGGGGGCAGCACGATTTCCGTGCAACATCATCATGCGCACATCGTTTCGCTAATGGTGGATAACCTTTTGCCGGTCGATTCAAGGATCATCGGTATCGTTCTTGACGGTGCAGGCTACGGGGAAAATGGAACAATATGGGGTGGAGAGATCCTTGAGGCCACATATTCCGGTTATGAAAGAGCTGCCCATCTTATGGAGCAGCCAATGCCTGGCGGGGATATAGCTGCAACATATCC
>JAIORD010000017.1 GCA_021108275.1 Methanococcoides sp. | reverse complement strand
CCAGTAAAAAGATGAAGATAGATGAAACGACCTATGGGCTTGTCAGGCGTATTGTAGTGGGACTTGTGTATTTCTTTGGCATTGTTGTTATCGTCTTCTCCATCCCCGGACTTCGAGATATTTCCATAGCCCTTTTTGCGGGCGCTGGATTTGCGGGTATTGTAGTTGGTATGGCTGCTCAGAACACCCTCTCGAACATCATTGCAGGTATCGCACTTGCGACTTTCAGACCTTTCCGTGTGGGTGACCTGTTGACAATTCATGATGAATATGGGAGGGTCACTGACATAACTCTTGGTTACACTAAGATCAGGACCTGGGATAACAGGCGTTTGAACATCCCCAATCACGTGATCAGTGATGAAGCCATAATCAACTGGTCCATCGATGATCCAACGGTCAACTGGACCGTTGATATTGGTATTAGTTATGATTCCAATATTGATCTTGCAAGAAGTATCATGATCGATGAGGGCCGTAAACACAAAAATGTAATGTCATATGCTGATCTCCAAAAACATAATTCTCATGAAATAAAGGGTAATGAGATCTCTGTTCTTATGACCGAACTGGGAGATTTTGCAGTAAATCTCAGGCTTTATGTATGGGTCCGGGACCGTTCGGTGGGCTTTACTACGGGTTGTGATCTTCGGGAATCCATCAAAAAGAGGTTTGATGCTGAATGTATTGAAATTCCCTTCCCTTACAGGACGATCGTATATAAGAAAGATATTGAACAGTCTCATAAGGAGGACCTTGAAATGTCGCGGGAAGGACCTGCGGCTTAAATATCTTATTCTTTTTTGAATAGCTGGCAGCGTATCATAATATTTTTGTAAGGCATTGGTTGATAAATACTTTATACTACAATTCTGTTCTTTAGTACAATTAGAACAGAGAATGTGCAATTATGATGGGTCGATTTAAACACGATGAGTATATTTTCTACGGTGAACTAAGCAGTGATGGGAATCTTGTGACTTCCCTATCTCACGATGGCGGAACTTTTGAGATGTCCGAGCTTGCTTTGCTTCCACCTGCTAAACCTTCTAAGATAGTCTGCATTGGTCTGAACTATATTGATCATGCTATCGAACTTGACATGGATGTTCCTACCGAGCCTGTCATATTCATGAAGCCACCTTCTTCTGTCATAGGTTCTGGTGATAAGATCGTTTATCCTGCAATGAGCCAGCGTGTGGACTATGAAGCGGAGCTTGCAGTCGTTATTGGGAAGAGGTGCAGGAACATTGATCACGAGGATGCAGGTGATGTTATTGCGGGTTATACATGCTTTAATGATGTGACTGCTCGGGACCTGCAGCAGAAAGATGGGCAGTGGACACGTGCAAAGAGCTTTGATACTTTTGCTCCTCTGGGTCCGTTCATTGTTCCGGAAGAGGACTTCGATCCCAGTGATGTTTCTATTAAATGCAGGGTGAATGGCGAAGTACGACAGGACTCCAGTACTTCGAATCTCATATTTGACATACCGCATCTGATAGAGTTTATATCAGATATAATGACATTAGAGGTAGGTGACGTTATTTCTACCGGTACTCCTCCAGGTGTGGGGGAATTGCTGCGCGGGGATGTTGTTGAAGTCGAGATCGAAGGTATAGGCACTTTAGCGAATGAGGTAATATAATGCTATTTGACCAGATCAACAGAGAACTTGAGCTTACTGAACGACATTTGCTCGTTCTTAAAAAGGTCATTGATAAGGGGCCTATAGGTATATTGAAACTTGCCGAAGAGACAGGGATGCCTACACATAAGGTCAGATATTCTTTGCGTGTCCTTGAACAGGAACATCTCATAAAGCCATCATCTCATGGTGCTACTGCCGGAGATCTTGCAGAAGATTTCATTGGGAAGTTCGAGGATAATATAGGTAATATACTGGAGAAGCTAACACAGATAAGGCAGATCGGGGTTAAGTTCTGATCTATCTTTGTTTTTAATTATAATTTATTATGTTCTATAATTCATTTGATCCTATGAGGGTATTTAGATGACCTTAAGTGATGAAGATAAGATTACTATTGAGAAATATGCGCTTCAAAACGCTGTTAAATATGGAAAAGCACCTCAACTTGGGGCTGTTATGGGTAAGGTCATGGGTTTATGTCCTCATCTTCGTCCTCTTTCAAAAGAGGTTGGTCCTGTAATTCAGCATGTCCTTGATGAGGTCATGAAAGAAGGACCTGAAGAGTGGCAGGCAAGACTTGAGACGATAGCGCCTGAACTTATTGAGGAGCTGAACACGAAAAAGGAGCCTGATAAAGGGCTTAAGCCTCTGGATGTCAAGGAGGGTGAAAGTGTTGTAATGCGTTTTGCACCGAATCCGAATGGACCACCAACTCTTGGTAGTACCCGTGGTATCGTTGTGAATTCGGAATATGTCAAGAGGTATGGTGGCAAGTTCATCATCAGGTTCGATGACACAGATCCTCAGACCAAGCGTCCTATGCTTGAAGCATATGACTGGTACCTCGAGGATTGCGAGTGGCTTGATGCAAAACCGGATGAGGTGGTCATCGCTTCTGATAATATGGAGGTATATTATGACTATGCGAGACAGCTCCTCGAGATGGGGCACGCTTATGTGTGCTTCTGTGAAGGGGGTGACTTCAAGAAGTTCAAGGATGCCAAGGAGCCATGTCCTCATAGGGACCATGCACCGGAAGTGAATCTTGAGCACTGGGACAAGATGCTTGCAGGCGAATATGAGGAGAAGGCTGCGGTCGTGAGGATAAAGACCGATATCGAACATAAGGATCCTGCTATGCGTGATTTTGGTGCTTTCAGGATCGTGAAGACAGCTCATCCTCGTCCTGAAGTCGATGACAAGTATGTCGTCTGGCCATTGCTTGATTTCGAGGGTGCAATTGAGGACCATGTGCTTGGTATGACCCATATTATCCGTGGTAAGGACCTGATGGACAGTGAAAAACGTCAGGGCTATATCTATAATTATCTGGGCTGGGAATATCCAAAGACAACTCACTGGGGTCGTGTGAAAATGCATGAGTTCGGTAAGTTCAGCACAAGTGGTTTGCGCCAGTCCATCGAGGATGGCGAGTACTCCGGTTGGGATGATCCAAGGTTACCTACGCTTCGTGCTCTTAGAAGAAGGGGTATCAAGCCTGAAGCTATTCGTAAGTTCATGATCGATATGGGCGTTGGCGAGACCGATGTCAGTCTCAGTATGGATACCCTCTATGCGGAGAACAGGAAGATCATCGACACTATTGCTAACAGGTACTTCTTTGTGTGGGACCCCGTGGAGCTTGAGGTCGAGGATGCGGTATGTTGCACTGTGAATCCGTCCCTTCATCCTTCTGAGGATAGGGGAGTGCGCTGCATTGATATCGGTTCAAAGTTGCTGGTATGCAAGAGCGATGTCGAGTCTGCTGAAGTGGGCGATATGTTGCGTATGAAAGATCTGTATAATATAGAGATCACTTCTGTGTCACCTTTGAAATGTAAATGTATCGGCGATTCAATGGAAGATGCAAAGAGCAACAAGATGCGTATAATCCACTGGGTGCCGGAAGACGGTATACCTGTGAAAGTACTTGCGCCACAAGGTGAATTTATCGGTATAGGTGAAAAGCAGATCGTGGATGAACTTGACAATGTTGTCCAGTTCGAAAGATTTGGCTTCTGTCGTATCGATTCTGTGGATGATGGCGTTGTCGCTTATTTCACCCACAAGTAAGTTCCAGGTGCATGAATTAGGCCGGTCCTTCCGGTCATTTTTTTTAATTTTGAGTGGTAGTATGGATTGGAGCAGGTTGAAAAGGTATTATGGTGTAAAGCTTAGGGTTGCTGCATTCATTTTTGGTATTATTGGCTGGTTTCTTCTTTTTGTTTCTATTTTCGGGTCACATTTCGAGCAGCAGCTCTTAGGTTTGGAAACGGTTGCAGGATCAACGACGTTTACAATTGGGATAAAGGTCTTAATATTCTCAGCTATCATTTCAATTGTGAAATTCCAGAATGTTATTATGGAAAAGCTGGAAGAGCGTCAAATGTTATTCTCTTTCCTGAAAAAAGCTTACGCTACAGCAGTTTTTGGATGCATTTTCTGGATCATCATTCTATTGATCTGATGTGTCCGAATTGAAATAAGTTATATGAATTAAAAAAGGTTAAAACGGTGACCGAAAGGCCACCATATATATTTTGAAGATCACTCTTCAGTAGGTGTTTCAGGTGCAACTTCTTCAACAGATGCTTCAGCTACAACTTCTTCAACAGGTGTTTCAGCTACAACTTCTTCAACAGGTGCTTCAGTTACAACTGGTTCAACAGGTGTAATAGATGCGACTGCCATACGATGTGGAGGAACTACTTGAACTTCGGTCTTCCTGATCTCTACTCTTCTGAGTGGGTAAATGGACTTTGCTTTCCTGTAGATGTTTGCGGAAAGTTTACCGACAATAGCCTCTTCGACAAACTGCTCGAAATCGAGTTCAGATGCGCGCTTTGCTGTTGTTTCGGTCATGATGTCCCTGAGTGCCTTGATCTGGCTTGTCCTTGCTCTCTTTACAGTGAAGCATATAGGCTTAACCCTGATCTTGTAGCCATCCTTTGTCTTGACATTAAGGTTAGTGTCAATCCTGGATGTCTGGCGTTTTACAATGGAACGGAGGTAGTCGGTTGTGATCTCGTGACCGATGAACCTTGTGTTTGCAACATCGCCTGTGACGTTGTCGATCTCTAACTTAAGTTTTATGTTGTGTTTTGAGAAATCGTTGGTAAGTTCTCCAACGGTGGTTTCTACAATACGACCAATAAGACTTTCTGGATTGTCAGTTGGAGTTAAACCGATGTGGTTGCTACCAATGAATTTTGGTGCTACGATGTTATACCACTGTTTTAATTTCCACTTATCCAATTTCCTTTGTACTCTCTTTTTAGCCAAGTAATTCCTCCTGTGTGATTATTATTGATGTGTTCGACCAATTCCTTGATCGAACGAAGATATGATGTTCGTGATTCTGACCGGTAAAATTCCCGTTTGATAGGTTAATTAATAGCGTGCCTATACTGTAGGCGTCTATATATAAATAAATCGGTACATGAAAGGGATATCACAGGAAGCGAATTCCCTTCGGTACTTCTCCTACCCTTTTTCTGAACTCCTCTGGCCAGTTTTCAGGGTCTAGTCCCTTCTGTGCAAAGAACGCGGATGCCCAGCGTTCAAGTCCTACACCTGAACAACCAGACCACAGTTCTTCACCGGTCTGGGATTTTACATTGAAACCTGATGGATACTTATTGCCATTGATACTGACGTTCTGGAACTCCAGCCATTCTCCGTCATCTCCTCTGTATGGCAGTGGTGCCTCATAGTCGGTTGTACCTGCCTCGCCCTGTTCAGAAAGCCCTGTAAGCCCTTCCTGTGCCATGAACCATGGGGTTACCCATGCCTTTCTCCACTCGAGGTCAAGTATCTCATTGAATATGTGCATGTATCTCTCATGCAGCTTCTTGGCTGTCTCGATGACCTGCTCTTTGGTACCTAGCCATACTATCTCGACACGGTGGAACTCGTCCACACGTTCCATACCGTGAATTCCGCCACTCTCATAGCGGTGTGATGTTCCAGACTTGTCAAAGACCTTTATTGGGAACTCATCGGTAGGTATGGTCTCTCCCTGCAGATACATCCAGAAAGGTGGGCACTGTGCATAACACAGACCGCCGATAGGATCTCCTATCTTTGATTTGATGAGCTCAGTAGGCACTTCATGCGTGACCTTGTAATGGTCGGATACCTCTTCCCAGTACGCAGGGTCCCTTGTCTTTGGAGGGCACACATAGTATATCTCAGGGTAAACACCCTTTGCATGTCCGGATTTCTGCCAGACCTCCCACGGAACAAGTTTCGGGAAGATCATTTCTCTGTATCCAAGAGGTTCAAGAAGCTCATCATAGACTATCTTCTCAAATGTCCTGAACATCTTTGTGGACTGCGGGCCGTGTATCCATTGACCACGGCTTGCACCCCGCTTGATCCACCCATGTTTCATCATTTCCTGGGTAGGGTCTCCGGAGAACGTGTGTTCCTTCTTGTCACTTTCCCAGATGATCTGCCAGTGTTCCGCCTTGCCGCCATAATCCTTTGCCCTGACCTTCTCTTCCATAAGGGTAAGTATCCTGTCAGGAATACGTCTCTCAAGCTCGGATTCTCCAACATCCAGCTCAAGAATAAGACCGCCCTCTACTTTTGATATATTGCTTACGTGGGGGATGTTCATATTCCCAATTTCCCCTTCTGCAGGCATTGATATCGTAAACTCCTTGACATCGACACCGCGAATGCCGATACGGAAATCCTTTCCAAGTTTGGCAGCAAGTGGCTTTTTCAGGCGCATTATTGCATCGTGTGCCCTGACATACCTTCCGGATTCAATGGTGAGCTCGATACTTCCGTCTACAATATCCCATTGTGTGATCTTTGCTCCCTGTCCTTCAGGTGCTCCTTTTTTAAGGATGGTATTGTTTGCTTCATCAAAATACTGGGCAATAACTTCCTTTGCACCGGTCGGGTCGGCACTGGTTTTGAATGCTCCTTTAAGATTGAATTTAAGTTCCATGCATTTTTCCTCTTGAAACTGACCGTGATAAGATGGACCACTATTATAGTATCTCTGATAATTAGCAAATAGTGGTCTAATTAATTGGATTGTTCGCTAAAACGAACAGTTATGAAATAGGCTTTATATTTAATAATTTTTCCAACAAAAGCAGGTAGGTACCAGAATGAATATGATCATTCATTTTCCCAGAGATGACGATTCTCATCAAGGAATCTATGCTGGTCTTCCGTTCTCGACCTCGTATAGATCAACGCTGCCGGATGGAATATCTTGAGCACGTTCTTGCCTTCAAGCATCTCAACAGCTCCCCATTCCATCTTATGGCCACTACAAAATGCTTTCTCTGCAGTGTTCCCAAGCAGGACTATAAGGTTCGGGTCAAGCAGCTGGATCTGTCTTGTCAGGAAAGGTTTGCAGCAATCCAGCTCCTTTTTGTTGGGATTGCGGTTATTTGGTGGCCTGCACTTGATAGTATTGATGACAGCCCAGTCAGAGCTTTCAAGTCCCATATATTCAATAAGATCATCCAGTATCTTCCCTGCACGACCACAGAAAGGCACGCCTGTTTCGTCTTCGTTCTTCCCCGGAGCTTCACCTATGAAAAGCACTTTCGGCTCATCCGAACCCTTGCGCACGACCTTGTTAATGACCGTTTCAGAAAGAGGACATGCCGTACAATCAAGGATGTCCTTCTCCACATCCTCTAATGTTGTCCATTCGTTTTTCATTCTTTGTCCTCTATCTCACATATCACATCTTCAGCTATCTTTGCGTTCATCAAAAGATCATCAACTGTTGCTATCAGGGATGAGATCTTCTCGGTCCTGATCGTAATAACAGCTTTACCATCTCCAATCTCAGTTTCCATGTTCGAGAGATTGTCCGGTTTTAATGAAAGGGCGACCTTCTCCGCGATGTTGGCTGCATCAGTACTGATAAACTCAAGGGTAGTAGATATTTTCATGTTCTCACATCAGGAAAGCTGTTCAGCAACGATGTCATCTACAAGGGCAATGAACTTCTCTATCTTTTCCGGTTCTACAGAAGCTCCGGATGCGATATTATGTCCGCCACCTTGTCCGCCAACCGCATCAGCCGCTGTTCGCATGGCATATGCAAGGTCAAGCCCTTTGCTGACAAGTTCTCTTGTCCCTCTTGATGATATCTTCACTTTACCTTCCACCTTGTTAATGGCAACAAAAGGCATATCGGGATGGATGTATCGTATGACAGTGCTTGCTATCATTCCTGTGGACTCAAGGTCATCACCTATCAGATAATAGATACTCTTCCCCTTTTGCAATAGTCCCTCAGCTTTATTTATGTCGTTGACAATTGCTTTCTGGCTCTTTATTGTCATCTCTTTTGCTTCTTCAAGTGTGGAATCATCTCTCATGCAAAGGGAAAGTGCCAGTCCTGGAACCTTCAGTTTTCCACAAGTGTTCATTATGGCAACAAGGTCATAGACGTTCTTCACAACTTCATTGTTCAGAACATAAACATCACCCACAGCAGCATCGATAGCTTCAGGACTTGCTCTTTTTGTAAGCTTCAATACAATGGTCGATATCAGCTTTTGCAGTTTATCATTGTCCATTGAATCGATGTCGCCATGTATCTCGAGCATGTCAAGGAAACTGTCTATCTTTTCACGATCTCCTGTGATGTCAAGATAAGGCTCGGGTGTGTTTTCCAGTATATCAGCAATGTCCCCACTGCCTACTTTCAATCCCTTCTTGATGGAAATGACTCCAGCTTCCACAGCCTCGTCCAGTATTATCTTGTTTGCCGTTTCAAAAAGCTGTTTATCCCCAACTGCGCCTGCAATTGCAATGCCGGCAAGGTCTACATTTTCATGATCAAGCCCCTTTGCTACTAGATATGTAGTGGTAGCTCCGCATAGGTGGACAGCACCATCGATGCCGAACATATGCGGATTTATCATGGCCTTGGCAGGTGAATCTCCGACCGGTTTATGGTGGTCGATGACAATTGTATCGTGCAGTACCTTTCCAATGATATCTGGTTGACCGCTGCCCATGTCACAGAAGATAACGATGTCTCCTTCGTTAGTTGTCTCATTGATCATCTCGGCAACACTGTCTTCGAGCCGGCTTACGATCGTAAGGTGATATGGTATGTTCTTTCTGAGGAGCGCCTGGCAGATGATAGCAGCAGATGATATTCCATCAGCATCGTTATGGGAAATGACACGTGCATGGCTGTATTCTTCTATAATGTCTGCTATCTGCTCTGCAAGTTCGCTTATTTTTTGCATTTCTATCAATCAGATCACCCGTATGTACAACCTTAAATTCATAAATAACAACAAAGAACCGGCGTTATCGAACGACCTCTCCGGGCCTGGTGTAGCTTCCACTTTCCATAACGGTTCCAACGTTGATACTGGAATTTATTCCTGTGTGGACGTCATCACCCATTATGACCCCAAGTTTCCTTCTTCCCGAATCCGTTAGTTTGCCTTTAATTTTCACCTTGATGTTCTTACCATCGTGGCGCAGATTGGCAACCTTAGTTCCGGCACCGAAATTACACTTTCGGCCTATAATACTGTCTCCCAGATATGTGAGGTGTCCTATATTCGTACCATCCATTATTATGCTGTTCTTCACTTCAACGGCATTTCCGATATGCACATCATTTCCAATGGCAGTTGAAGGGCGTATGAAACAATTAGGTCCTATGTCACAGTCATCTCCAATGATCACCGGTCCGATAATGTATGCGCCATTACGTATCAGAGTTCCTCTGCCAACACTCACATCCCCGATAAGGGTGGCATTGGGTTCAATGACTCCTTTTACGGAAGGTTCCTTTCGGCTTAACAGGACTGCGTTCGCATCCAGCATATCCCAAGGTCTTCCGATATCTATCCATTCCTCTTCCAGTATCTCATATCCGACATTAGCATCACTGTCGATGAGCATCTGGAGGGAATCGGTTATCTCATATTCCTCTCTTGGCGACAATGTCGTCTGTTCGATAAGGTCGAAGATGGTTTCGCTGAAAAGGTAAATTCCGGCATTTGCAAGGTCTGTTGGTGGAAACTCTGGTTTTTCTATGATATTTATGACCTTATTTCCATCAGTTTCAATAACGCCGAAATCCGATGGATTGTCCACACGTTTTACAGTTATTACTGCATCTTCCTTCCTTTCGATCATGTGGCTGATGTGGTCGGAACTGACCAGTACATCGCCATTCAGGACTATGAACTTGTCTTTGACATGACCTTTTGCATATCCGATAGCGTTTGCAGTACCAAGTTGCTCTTCCTGATGGACATGGTCAATTATAACATTCCATCTATCTCCATTTCCAAAATATTGTTCGATGACTTCTTCATGATATCCTGTGATAAAAACGAATCCGTCAATTCCTGCTTCGATGGCAGAATCCACGATATGCTCTAGCATGGGCTTGTTGGCGACAGGAAGCATGACCTTTGGAATGGATGATGTCAAAGGGCGCATTCGGGTGCCTTCTCCCGCTGCAAGTATGACAGCTTTCAATTAAGTGCCTCCTTGATAATGTTCTCTGCCATGCTGAACAATCTATCAGCACCTTCTCTTGCTTCGGCTGTGATCCTTATCTTCGGTTCTGTCCCTGAAGGTCTCACAAGAACCCATCCGTTATCCATTTCCACGCGTATTCCATCGATGTCAGATATATTCCCGCATTTGTCGAGTTTTGAATGGACAACTTCCATAACATGTGCTTTCTTTTCGTTGTCACATTTCACTGTGCCGCGATATGTTGGATAATGGGGTAATTCTTCTTTAAGCTCTGACAATGTTCTGCTCTCTATAAGCTCCATTATCTTTGCAGAAGCGAATATCCCATCCGGACAATAGGATATCTTCGGGAAGATCCAACTTCCTGAAGGTTCTCCACCAATATCTGCGTTGCATTTTTTGATTTCTTCTGCAACGTATACATCTCCGACCCTTGTACGAATAACAGTTGAGCCGGGTAGGGCATCGTCCACCATCATCGAGGTATCCACGGGTACTACAATTTTAGCACCTTCATCGCATTCATGTCTGGCAAAAAGTGCAAGCATCTCATCGCCGGTAATGAACTCTCCCTTCTCGTCGATCGCCATCATCCTGTCTGCATCGCCATCCTGGGCAATGCCAATATCTGCACCGAATTCTTTTACGGCTGTTTTGAGCAGGGTAAGGTTCGCATCGTTGGGTTCGGGATTGCGTGCCGGGAAGTAACCGTCAGGTTGGGAATTAAGGGTGATGACCTCACAGCCCATTTTACGGAGCACATATGGAGTTATCGTGCTACCTGCACCGCATCCGCAGTCAATGATAACACTTTTTGATGACCTTTTTACATTCTGCAATATCATGTTGGTGTGCTGGCGGATGGCATTTGCATCTTCTGACACATTGCCTATTTTGTCCCAACTGACAGGTTCGAAATCTTCTTTCTCTATGCAGTCCTCTATCTCTTCCTGTTGGCTGGAATCAAATGCCATCCCATCAGGGTTCCATAACTTTATTCCTACATATTCTGCGGGATTATGGGATGCAGTTATCATTACTCCACAATCGTAGTCCTTTGTTGCATATGCAAGGGTCGGTGTACTGACCATTCCGATCCGTACTACATCACAGCCTGCTGAAAGAAGCCCGGAAATGATGGCATGTTCTATCATCTCTCCTGCAATGCGGGGGTCACGGCCTACAACTGCACTCCTTTTTGTTTTACCGAGTGCAAGACCTACCTTCAGGGCAAGGTCTGTTGTAACTTCCTTATTGGTAATTCCTCTTATTCCGGATGATCCGAATAATTTCATATTATCGCTCCACTTTTTCTTATTCAACAGTTACGCTTTTTGCAAGGTTCTTCGGTTTATCTATAGAGCATCCTCTTGCAAGGGCGGTATAATATGCAAGCAATTGCAGTACAACGGATGACAGTATTGGTGCAAGCATCTCATGTGTCGGTGGAATGCGCAGCACATGATCAACATATTTCTCTATCTCCGTATCACCTTTTTCGGCTACGGCAATGACCCTGGCTTCTCTTGCCTTTACTTCCTTTATGTTGCTCAATATCTTGTCATAGACATGCCCCTTTGTAGCAATTGCGACAACAGGGGTTCCCTCATCAAGAAGGGCCAGTGGTCCGTGCTTTAATTCTCCGCCGGCAAAGCCTTCGGCATGTATGTATGATATCTCTTTGAGCTTTAGTGCACCTTCCAGTGCAACTGGATAATTCACATTTCTTCCAACAAAGAAATAATCCCTCTCTTCTGCGAAGATCTCAGCACATTCGCGAATCTCCGCTTTGTGGTTCAATATCTTCTGTATCTTTCCCGGAATTCTTTTAAGTTCTATCAGCAGGTCCTTCGCTTCATTTGTGTTGATAGTTCCTCTGGCTCTTGCAAAGCGTATGGAGAGTAAGTAAAGCACTATAAGCTGGGCTGTGAACGTCTTTGTGGCGGCAACCCCTATCTCTGGCCCTGCTCTTGTATATAGAACGCTGTCTACAACTCTTGTTATACTGCTGCCAACAACATTAGTAATGGCAATGGAATTGCAACCGTAGGCTTTGCAACTTTTGACGGCTGCAAGGGTGTCTGCTGTTTCACCGGATTGTGTTATTGCAATTGAGAGTACATTGCTTCTCATTATCGGATTGCCGTATCGGAACTCTGAGCCGATATCTACGTCAGTGTGTATTCCGGCAAGGTTCTCAAAAAAGTATTTTCCTAGAAGTCCTGCATTCCATGATGTTCCGCAGGCAATTATCTCTATCCTGTCAATATTCCTTATTTCTTCGTCGGATATGTTTAATTCTACCAGATCAACCGAACCGTCCAGTTCGGACAGCTTTCCTGCGAACGTGTCATGCACAGAAGTCGCTTGCTCGTGTATCTCTTTAAGCATGAAGTGTTCATAGCCTGCTTTTTCTGCTGCTTCGATATCCCATTCGATGGTAGTTGTTTCCTTTTCTATCACATTTCCATCGATGTCGTAAAATTCAACTCCACTTGGCTGCATTTTAACGAGGTTCAGATCATCCACAAAAACGACCTTTTTTGTGTGGCTTAGAAAAGCTGTAACATCAGATGCTGCGTAGTATTCACCATCTCCTATGCCTATTATCAGGGGGCTATCTTTTCTGGCTGCCAGCATGGTATCAGGTTCACTGCTACAAACGGTGGTGATGGCATAGGACCCTTCTAATTCTTTTAATGTCTGTTGAAGCGCAGTGAATAGGTCGCACGTCTTTTCGGTATTGTTTGCACTTCCATATAATTTTGAATGCATCAGGTGTGCAATGACCTCTGTGTCAGTTTCAGAGAGGAACTTATATCCTTCCTTTTGTAACTGTTCTTTTATTTTCAGGTAATTCTCAATGATCCCATTATGGACTACGGATATATCACCTGAGTTGTGTGGGTGGGAGTTGACTGTACTTGGTACTCCGTGTGTGGCCCAGCGAGTGTGTCCAATGCCGATGTTTCCTTTTATATCGTCCTTAAGTATTTTCTCAAGATCTTTTATTCTGCCTATGGTCTTGTATGTAGTTATATTTTCATTTAGTAGTGTTATGCCTGCGGAGTCATAACCTCTGTATTCAAGTTTTTTCAATGACTCTACTAATATGGGGGCAGCATCCCGCGTTCCTACATATCCTATAATTCCGCACATTTTACTACCTCTCAGACCACAATGGAATTTTCAGGTAAATTCCGGGATATGACCTTTCCTGAATCTATATTGCAGTTCGATGATATCATTGCTCCGGCTTTGACAAGCACCCTGTGGCCTATTATGTTGTCATCGCCTGTGATGGTCCCAAGTTTATCGGCAGTTTGTATCTCTTCTTCCATTTCTATCTTGAGATTCTCTTTGTCCTCTGTGATAAAGTAAGGTCCAATGGAATTGTTCATTCCTATCACGGAGTTGGCTATGTGTGAATGGTTACCTATCCGTGTATTGTTCATAATGATGCTGTTCTGTATGTGGGTGAATGAGCTTATGGTTACGTTGTCCCCTATTGTGGTGGATGGGAGGATGACCACGGTTGGTGCGATCTCACAATTGTCACCGATAAGGGCAGGGCCCACGATGTAACATCCTGATCTTATTATCGTGTTGTTTCCAATACTGACGTTTCCACGAATTATGGCACCTTCTTCAACAGTACCTTTTATTTCATGGTCTTTGTACCTGTCAAGGACCATTGAATTGTCTTTTAATATGTCCCATGAAAAGACGGCATCACGCCATAGTGAATCTGTTATCACATGATCTACCTGGATGCCATCATCGATCATCTGTTGCAATGTATCTGTTATTGCGTATTCTCCCATTTGGGATATGGGGGTTTGCTCGATCCTTTCGAAAATATCCTGGCCGAACATGTATATGCCTGTGTTTACTACATGGCTGACTTCAAAGGTGGGTTTTTCAATTATCTTCTTTACTTGTTTGCCATCTGAGATTATGACTCCATATCCATGAATATGTTCCTTTCTCGCTGTTAATATGGTCGCATTTCCTTTGTGATTTTCGAGGAGGTCTTTGATGGTGTTTGTTTCTATTACATTATCACCATTTAGAATCAGGAATGGTTCGTCCTCCTCTTCCATAAGTTCTGCAACCTGCTTTATGGCATGTGCTGTTCCAAGCTGTGCTTTCTGGTGGACGTATGTTATGTTTATTCCAAAATCAATGCCATCTTCAAAATAGTCCATTATACGTTCTCTTTCGTAGCCTACTACAATGATGAGGTCTTTTATCCCGTTTTCTGCGAGCGAGTCTATTACATGCTCGATTATTGGTTTATTTGCAACGGGCAGCATGACCTTTGAACGTGTCAGTGTGAGTGGCCTGCAACGTAGTCCTTCTCCGGCAGCCAAGATTACAGCTTTCATGGCTTTTAGAGGTCATTCTAAGAATTTATATCTTGCCTTTTAGGGATTTATAGGAATCTTTAAGGATTCAACTGAATTCGTATGGCTGGATCTATGTTAATGGTATGAGTGCTAAGGATCATAAGAGGTATGTCTACAGGAATTGTGATATGAATAGGATGTTATGCTGGTATTATTAGTTGAAAGAATGTAAATAAATGTAAAAAAAGTAGATGGATGATCGGCATGAGCCGAACATCAATAAATTCACAAGAGTGGCTAGGCCACTTATCTTGTGATCAACATTTCTGCTGTTTCTGGTTTGTACTTCCAGTCAATAGGGAGTACCTTTGAGGACTGGTAATATTTCACGAGCCTTCTGATCTTTGATTCAGTTGACTGCAATGATCTCTTGTTGTGTACGTCCTTGTTGTTAATTACAAGGTGTTTACGCAATCCGATAGCCTTTACAATAAGGTTGTAGAGGTCTTCAGGTACGTTTGGTTCCTCGTTATTCTCTTTCAGGATATCTGTTACCTTCTTTCCTGTTGAGAGTTTGACATCAGGTACACCATAGTTGTCTCTGAGTACCATTCCAATAACGCTTGTAGATTTGCCCTGTTTCCAGAGGTCAAGTACTACTTTTGTGATCTCTTCTGTTGTTGTTGTGGACCATGCTGGTGATTCTGATCTGATCGGCTTTGTTGAACCGGATTTTCCTTTTGTGCGGGTATGCATTTTTGCCATAGCGTTCCTCCTGATGATTATAATGTTATATTCAATATATTATTGTTTTGAGTTTGTGCTCAAGTTAAAGGAACGTTGGGAACATTAACTTGAATCGGTACTGTGGCGAAGTGACCTTTATACGCTTGACATTTAATATAAAGGTTATTGTCTTGCTCACCATATGGACAGAGTGATATCAACATATCCTTTATTGACCTTATTATAGATGGACTCTATCTGATTATCCCTGAGTTGTCTGGTCTTATTGATATCATTGGTATTTGCCATTTGGGATACTGTGTTATTTATCTCCTCTTCCATGCTGCTTTTTAGGTAGTTCGCAATATTCTTTTGGTTGGCTCGGACTATCTCTTGTTCTGTAATTGTTATTGTGGTTTTGTTGAATTCAAAAGGGTACGCTGTATGGGGTATCATCTGTGCTGATGACAGTGCGGCAGCATCGATAGTTTTGTTGAAACTATCATAATATGTGTTGAATTTAGTTGTGTTCGAGGAGTTGATATGTGTCGTGAGGGTTGTGTCGTTAATTGTATCCATCAAGTAACTTTTTGATGGTCTGTTATTTGTTGGTAGTGTCATCCTTGAACTTTGTTTTACTGCATCTATTGGCGGCTTGATGCCGACCGAGATAGAGCTTTTGAGTGGATATCCCTCAACTGGCTCCCATGTGGTATGAAGTTGGTAGTTATATCGTCCGCCTATTCTTTTGTCAAGATAGTTGGTGATGGCGATAGTTGTTTGTTCTTTGTGAGGGTCGGTGATTGGTTCGATCGCTTGTGTGGTGCCGCTATCATTGAATGATAAGGTGAGGATCAGATCTTCTGCTATTATTTCTGCAAATGTGCGGTGATTGTGTTGTTTATTAAATGGTTTGGCAGATGATCCATCTATCAGTTTATCTATCGGGCTAATCGTTCCGTTGATGCCTGGATGTTCTACCTCATAATCAAATGTATCAATTTTAGAATTTAGAAGTGAACTTAATATGTGTGCTGTAAAGTCCTGTTTTGTGGTATATTCTGCTGAATCGTACTGTCTTTCTGCCATTATGGATGGCATTAGTATTACGGTTGCAATGGATATCAGCGTAAGGAAGAAGATCGCATCCATTGTGGTCGAGAACGCACGCTGGTCATGTATTATGTTCTTTTTTGGCATGTTCTCACCATTGATATCCCCATGTTCGAACAGTCACTGTTCCTGTTATGTGTTGAGCAGGAGTTGTTTCGATGATGATAGGCATTGATGCCGCAATGAGATCTCCTGTTTCTGGATATTCTTCTTTTTTTATTTCCCAGTGGTATTTTCCGTCATCTGTTCTTATATCTACGGAAAAATGGTTATTCGATGTGAACTTGCCAAAAAAGCGTTTATGCATCTCTGCATCGGTGATCGGTTCTGCAATAAGGTCTAATTCCTTGGCAGATATTATATCAGGTCGGCTTCCTCGAAGTTCATCCCATGAGGCAACACTTTCAGCTATGGGATGCTTCTTCATAATTCTCGATGGAGCTGCTTTGCTCATCATATGTGAGGTAGGCTTTTGACATGACTGCGGCAAAGACAACAAATCCAATAACTACTAATGCAGTTGCAATGATGTCGTTATGAGGTTCGAGTATTGCACGTTCGTCACTGATAAACAAGCACAAGTTCAATTTTATTAACCTCTGTATTGTTTTTTAGATAAATTGGAGTTTTTTCAATATGTACTCTCTTTCCTGTATTTAATATTAATTCTTCTTTTCCTTTGATGGAGAGTATTTCCAGAACAGTTGCAGTTTTTGCATCAATGGTGTGATCTTCGTTTCCGTCATTGCCATTGAAGTTGGTTGCAAGTATGTTTCTCAGGTCTTCCTCTTTCAATGGAATTGTTTTGAATGTCAGGGGTTTGACCGAGTAGAAGATAATTCCGTTGCGGTTTTTTTCCAGTCGCACATATTCGCCTGTAACTATGGCTCTGGCTATGTTCTTGTCATTGAATGTGTATGTTGCGTTCTTCCTTATATTGTCCAATGAACTGCTTCCAATGTCATCGATGGCATTTTTAAGTCCGAATGCTTCTGCATCCAGTTGGTCCTGGGCTTGTAAGTCATTGAAATCTGTTGAAAGCTGGTAGAATGCACTAAATATCAATATGCTTGCGATCATGAGGGCTGCTTTCGATAGTGTTAGGTCTATCCATGCATTCTGATCATTGTGGAGGCGGAGACTCTTGATGTTGGTCATGGCTCTGATATTTTTACAAATATTTTGCCGGTCTGGGTGTCTTTTTGGGTTTCAAGCTTTAGGGTATGGGGGCCTGAATTTATGGTGTATGGTTCGTCCATGGCAAAATTTGAGAAAAGGGCTTTGGATTTGTATGTTTTATAACGGCTTCCGGTCTGGATGTAGTAATTGTTGGCGTTGGATGGCCAGGGTGTGTTGT
Source organism: Methanococcoides sp. (assembly GCA_021108275.1). Taxonomy (GTDB): domain Archaea; phylum Halobacteriota; class Methanosarcinia; order Methanosarcinales; family Methanosarcinaceae; genus Methanococcoides. The sequence continues at coordinate 1,837 of JAIORD010000017.1, read as the reverse complement.
CGGGTAATGTTCCCATGTGCATGGTCACGTCATCCGGGATCTCTATGTCTATATATATTGTGGATCCTTCGCCACGGAAATATATCTGTTCTGAGTTAGATATGAGTTTGCCGATCTCTATGAGTGCGATATCTTCGTTCGCTTTTTCCTTCAGGTCGGCTATTGCGGTGATTGCAAGTCCCATTATCAGCAGGACCAGTATGGCTGTTATCGTAAAACGAAGGGGCAGGGAATCGCCTGCCCTCTCGTCCTTTGTGAATGTTCTTTTTTTGGGTTGCATTATGTCTTTAACTGTTCTTTATTAGTTCAATGGCCTCATCCAGTGTTAGTTGTGACTGGTCCCCTGTTTCCATGTTCTTCACAGTTAGTTTCCCTGACTCTATCTCTTTCTTTCCGACTATGACTGCGTAATCTGCTTCAATGTTGTTGGCATGGGATAGTTGTGTTTTGAAGTTGCGCTGCATGATGTCCAGGTAGACAGTCAGTTCCTTCCGCATGCTTGTTGCGACCTTGATGGCATCGGTGCGTGTTTCATCGGTAGTTATTATTACTATGCTCTTCTGCTTTTCTGGCATTATTTCGCACACTTCCATTATGCGATCGAATCCAAGTCCGAATCCTGTGGATGGGACATCTCCGCCGCCAAATAGGGGGATTAATTGGTATGAGCCTCCGCCGCATACCTGATTTTGTGCGCCAAGTCCTTCTGCATATATTTCGAAGACCATTCCGGTGTAGTAGTCAAGGCCTCTTGCTATGCCAAGGTTGATGGAATAATCTATCTCGTATGCATCGAGGAATGTCAGGAGCTGTTCGAATTTGTCTATTTCTTCTATGTCCCCTACTATTTCCCTTGCTTTTGCTATTGCATCTGTGCCTGTGACGCAGATAAGCTCCAGTAGGTTTCTTCTAAGCTCTGCCGGGGTGTTTATTTCTTCAAAGTAGTCCTCAAGTCCGGTATCATCCTTTTTGTCTACGAGGCGCATTATTCTGCTTTGTTGTTCGGGCTCGAGCTCTTTGAGTATGTGGCGGATTATTCCCAGGTGGCCTACGTGAAGGTCTCCTTTGATGCCTGCTGCGTTGAGCATGGTTGTTGCAAGGGCAATTATCTCTGCATCTGCGTCAGGGCGGTTGCTGCCGATAACTTCTACGCCGAATTGCCAGAATTCTCGGAACCTTCCTTTTTGTGGTCTTTCGTAACGGAAACAGTTCTCGAAATAGAATAGTTTTTGTGGTCTTGGGGTTGCCTGCATTTCGTTGACGTACATTCTCATGACCGGTGCGGTAAGTTCAGGACGTAGTGCCATCTTCCTATCACCTTTGTCACTGAAATTATATAGTTCTCCGATAACGCCTTCACCGGATTTGAGGGTGAATAGCTCCAGATTCTCAAAGGTGGGGGTGATAACTTCTTTGTAGTCCCATTTGTTGACCACTTGTCTCATTATGTTCTCGACATTTCTCCTGCGAGCGGTCTCTTCTGGTAGGAAGTCCCTTGTTCCCCTTGGTTTGCTAACTTTCATTTTGATCGAATCCTAATGATATGGTAATTGTGTGATGTGGGTGGTACTACTTTTTTGTTAGTGTATATGTATGTAGGACCAATGATGTTTGCGTCTATAGTAACTGAATGATGTATTTTATATTTTCGATTATCATTTCTATATTTGAGGTTAATTGTTTAGGGAATCCTCTATAAATATATATCTTGTGTTATGTGCAAATCGGTGTGCCTATATAAACCCATGTCACTTATTGTCACACTACCTATAAATACGAGAGCGTAGTGGTAGGGGTGCTCTCATTGAGCTGATTGGTGCCATTTTTGGTACGATCA
>JAIORD010000054.1 GCA_021108275.1 Methanococcoides sp. | reverse complement strand
TAAACTACTTTGTCTTTGAAGCTCTAAACTTTAAAATGTGGACTGATGATGCGATCGATCAGTCTTCATCACCACAGCAACTGCAGGAAACATTGCCTTTGAATGGAAGAAAATGGGATTCTCTAAAGGAACACTTCATTACACGAAATAGAATGCCAAGAAAGATAAGCCGTTTATACTCAATGCTCATGTGAGGTTAGAATTGGAAAAAGTCCGGAAATCTAAGAGATCAAAAAATGGTGAGCAGAAAACTCACCTTGAAACCAGAACATCTACCGTAGATTGACGCAACACTTCCTCTGCAACACTTCCAAGAAGTAATCTTGTCAATCCTGTCTTTCCAAGACTGCCCATTAAAATAAGATCAATGTTGCTAGCTTCTGCAAACTTGATGATCTCTTCTGCTGGATGACCCTCAAGAATCACAGTTTTAACCTCAACACCACTCGAAGAGTAGACATCTGCGATATGTTCAACAGCTTTTGTAGCCTCCTCCATCATGACATTAAATGGTACTTCCCATCGCATCATCCTAGAGCCTATAGGCATTGAAGAAGATGGGTGTGTAGGTACTACACAAACCGCATATACCTTTGCACCAAGTTTTTTTGCAATATCGATACCCGATAAGATGGCTCTATCTGCATTCTCTGATCCGTCAGTAGCTATCAGGATCTTCTTATATTCCTTTCCAGTCACATAATTACCCCCTTGTTGATATGTAAGCTGTAATGGCGCACTTTACCACATAAATATAAACTTCAATAATATATCAACGTTCCGACTCTGTAGAAATCTTAATACTATCTTAAATTTACAACTACAGTAGTTCGCTAATTTCAGTTTAAACTCATATGAACGACATCATACGATACATTAATATGTGGTAAAGTTCCCTCCGCATGTATTCCAATCGCAAAAGAAAGCCTCTACTACTCGATTTGAAATGAAGTTTTAATATTATCAGGGTTATATATTATCAATCAATTGACAAATCACTTTTATAAGATGTGCCCAAAGTATATATTTAGGATAAGTTTCAGTTGTGTAAATTGCATCTATCAAGACTCATGAGTTAAAATGCTACAAAATGAGTATATAAACTGTCTCTATTAGATTATGGGGCTAAAGGGGAGTGGACAAGACGAAAGGGAATATCTGTAAGAAAATTATGATTGCAACCGACGGTTCAGATAATGCCAAAAACGCAGTTTCTTATGGTATTGAAATTGCAAAAGGGACTGGGGCTGAAGTTTATGCAGTATATGTTGTTTCTGATGAGTATGCCCTGGTTGCACGAAGGGGCATAAGCTGGGCGAAGGGAATTGAAGAAAAGTTAGTTGATAGTGGAGGACGTGCAACTGCATATGTAGAAGAAGCTGGAAAGGAAGCTGAAGTTCAGGTGGAATCTGTATTGCTCAAAGGCAGACCAGCTGAAGAGATCATCGATTATGCAGAGAAAAATAATATTGACATGATAGTGATGGGGACACTTGGTTTGACGGGAGTTAAGAGGTTCTTAATCGGTAGTGTAGCAGAGAATGTTGTTAGACATTCCAAGGTACCGGTGCTGGTTGTGCGATGATATGTGGGATCATGAAAATCTGTTAATTTTCATATGTAAAAACTGTTGCGGAATGGGTGAGACGGAAGCTAAAACCGATGTTAACAGTTGAATATTGTAGATAAATGGGGATTATTATAGAAGGGATTAAATATTAGTGAGCTGCTGAATTTACTACTGAAAAATTGGCTCTGTAGAAATCCTCATTTGAACAATAAATATAACTCTGATATATCTGTCAAGGTTATGCACTAATAACTTGAATTTAACTTCCTTTACTTGATTCCAGTACTTTTTTGCTCTAATTTCCTCGCCATATTTTCTTTTCAGGACAGAGAACATCGTTTCTACCAGATTTCTATTATGATACAGTTCCTCATCAAATTCCCATGCCATTTTTCTACGGTACTTACCTTTGATCTTCTTTCTTTTTCTATGTCTCAAAGGAATCATAGCTATTGATCCTAGTTTATCCCTTGCAAGAGAATGTATCTCTTCAGAATCGTAACCCTTATCCATCACATAATAATTTGATCTGCGAGTTTTATGACATTGCTTTACAGGCTGTCCGACAATCCTTAATTAAGTGATAATACTTAACTGCATGAATTTTGGAGAAGTTTTTTTACTTATTTTCCAATACAAACAATTGTTGCCAATCAACTATTTGTATTATTTGAATATAACCACACCTTTTTCAGATTGATAGCAGCACACACCAGATTAAATTCATTTTTAACTGAATTCAATCCTCTTGTAATAAACTCTCTGAACTTTAGATTCTGTTTATAATTTCCGATTACAGGTTCTACGGTATATTTTCTTTCTTCAAAGATTCTCTGTGCTTTAGCAGTACTCATCTTCTCATTCAGACATTTCCTATCGGGAGATAGACGATTAACCATCAATTGTCTGGTTCTATCATTTCTATTTGTACACTGTTGATTTGATTTACAGTCTCTGCAATTTATACCCCTGTAAACACGACGTATTAAGGACCTTTTTTTGTCATAGAATTCATAATAGTATTTTAAAATTTGATTTTCAGGACAGATATACACGTCTTTTTGCTCATCATATATAAACGAGGAAACATGGAAAATACTTTCTTTTTTACGTATCTTCACCTTTTTTATATTATTTTTATCTGTTCTTTCCGGTATATAAGGATCCAGATTCTTTTGCTTTAAGAGTTGTATATTCTTTTCATTCATGTAACCGCTGTCAGCACATATTTTCGTACTTTCTTTTAATTGCCCACAATATTGTTCAACAAGTTTTAGTTGTGGCTTGAGCTGATGAGAATCGTTTCTATCCTGACATACATCATTAGCAATTATGATACCTTTTTTATAGTCGACAGTTAACTGTGTGTTATATCCCAGTTCGATTCTACCTTTCTTGTTTTTAATAAACCTTGATTCGGGATCTGTTAAGCTTATTTTTTCCACATTATTTATTCTAGATATATTCTTAGCATTCCTCAGGTTCTTTATCCATCGCAGATTTTTCTTCTGTTCCGAATTATGGAACTTATCAGCATACTTTTTGCATATTGATTTCACCCTATTTTTACTAGTTGCATTAAGCTAATCATAGCCCCTGCATTGCTGTAATTGTTCATCTTCAAGCTCATCAGTTTTAATACTCTCTTTTAGCATGTGGTCGATATAATCATCAATGACATCCAGTTCCTCTTTAGTAACAGTATTGTTGTTGGATGCAAACGCTTTGACCACAGACCCATCTATGCTCAGCTGTTCCAGTCCTACAGCACCGATTTCCCTGGCAGCACTGATGGTGTTTTTGAAGATTTCCCTGATAAGGTCTCCATTATTCTTTCTGAAGTCGCTTATGGTCCTGAAATCAGGAGTTAACTTCTCGGCAAGGTACATATACACTACATTTTCCCGTATACATCGTGCGATTTTACGTGATGACCTAATACCATCGATCATTGCCTGAATCAGTATTTTACAGAGTATCCTCGGATGATATGCAGGGTGCCCAGCACCTGCATATCTAAGTTCAAAATCGGTAAAGTCGAGTTCTCCTACAAACGAATCTACCAAGTAACAGATATGGTCAGAACTGATCATATTTCTTATATCAGGCGGCAGAAGCCAGGTCTGGTTTTTGGATGATTGGATAAACGCCATTATAATAAATAAATTAGACTTTAATTTAAATTTATCTATTTGAGGGGTAAAATAAGTTAAGAGTAATCAGGAATTGTCGGACAGCCTGTTTAGCAATGTCATTGCATGCTTTGCATCGTGTACAGGTTTACCTGATATCTTAAAACCAGTGACCAGAAACTTATTAGTATCAACAGAAAGACTGGTTTTCAGGAAAGATCTTCGTTTCTTTTCTGTTCTCCACGAATAATAGTAACTACAATGACCGCTCGTAAATCCACTCGAATCAATAGCAGTGATCTCAATCTTTTCACCATGAGAATAAAAGAGTTTTAGTGTTTGTTGTAGCAATCCGCTGAAATAAACAGAGTTGAGTCTTGTAATGAATTTATGAAGCGTAGTAAAGTGTGGAACCTGTTTTAATCCAATTCTTGTTTTTACCTCATCCATTACTTCGACAAGTTCAACAATATCTCTATAATCTTCATTAAGATACTCTTTCAATAAAACCAATGTCAATAGCTGGTGTTGTGTATATTTTCTTTTGGAATACTTGCAACTATAAATCTGAAGGTGTGAGTTACCTGATACAGCTAGTGCTGTATCAACAAACTTTAAGTATTTGTTAAACAAAACACAATCATCCCCTTTGTGTTTTTTGTGCTAAATAATACTCAGGGGATAATCCTTTTTAAAATTTTATGTGGAAATTAAATGGAAAATAGGTTTTCTACAGAGCCGAAAAATTAACAACTGGTAAATTTACTCTTCAATTTCTGCAACTAAATAATCCTACTGTTCGAGCCTCTCCTTCACATGAGCATTGAGAGTAAACTGTTTATCATTCTTAGCATAAGCTCCTAAGTTTTACATTTCATTCAAAAAGGTTAAAGTTGATTTTTCAAAGATATTAAGTCATATTATCAATAAAATCGAAATATTAAAGAAATAAAATGAGATGATTTGACCTTATGATCTGCAAGGACCAATTTTATAGGTAATTTCCTGATTTTTTCCATGGTATTATCTGGTTGTATCTGGTATTGTTGATGGTATTATCTGGTTGTATCTGGTATATATTGAAACCATGTTTTTGGTCATTTGGTAGATTATAATACATATTCTATGTATTTGTTATGAATTACCTACCTGCGCGAAGAATATTAACAAAAGTAGAACTCATGATCATTGATTTGAAACAAGTTAAAATGGACATTGACAACTAGATGAAAAAAGCAAGCAATACTCCACCTATAATTTTGCAGTTGAAATATACACCCTCGAAAATGCAGGTTGCAATCGTTTCTACTGGAAAAGCTGGTTTCTGGAAATGTTGTTAAAATCAAGGAGTAAGCCATAAGTGGCAGATACCCCTTAATAGTGTACCTAAGGGAACAAAAGAAAAAAGCCATTGATGCTTTGAAGACGAAATAAATTTGCACTAAATGAAATAGAGTTCAAGTTAAGGATATGTGAAAAAAGGAGTTGCTACGGCTCAGTAAAAATTAATTATATAAGTGTATGTTTATATAGCTACGCTTAATCAATAACACGGCTGTAACGCTTATTTCGACCGTTGGATTCAACTACAGCTCTACGTTTGATATTGCATTTTTTAAAATAATTGTTAAGTTGGTCAGCTTTTGTGTAAGTATCTACAATAATACGTTCATAGTTATATTGAGTAACAGGTTGCATCTTTACTGGTGTCTTTTTGATCTTTCTTTGTGATCTAATTATACAAGAATCAAGATAAACACAACCATATATATGTTTAAATCCAATATCAAGATACTTGCTCAAATCGATTAATGTTTCCTTAAGTTGTGCATACAATGAAGTTTTCTTAAAAAATACTTTAGTTATCTTTTCTCTTACTGTTTCGAGTATCCCCTTTTCCTTATACTGATTGATATAACGCCAAGCAGAACGCTCAGGAATGTCCGTAGATTCAATTATATCTGAAAATTCAGCACAACCATGCTTTTGAAAAGCAATATAAGCAAGCAATTTCAATGCAGCATTGTTGTCAGGTAATTCAATATCTGGCTCAGCATTTATTGTCCTATAGTTCCATTGTGGAAGCTCATATCTGATCTCTTTTGTTTTATCAGCATCAAAATAAGAATCCGAAATCTATTCTATAGGACCAACAAAGTTCAACAGGGATGCAAGAAGTCTGTCCAGATCATTCTCAATCTGTAAGAACTCGTCTATTGTAGGATACTTTCCATAAATCCTGTTATGTTCCTTGCTGTTAAGAAACACTTCTAACTTAGGGTGCTTAAGAGGATCCGAAACAGTTCTTTCAAGGAAATTCTTAATTCGATATGACTTTACACTATGAACAAACTCAGTTTCAATGTTACAGACATCAAAGGAGGGTAAGTCTATTTTGTACATGTCGTACTTACTACTGCGAACTTTTTCTACAAGATCCACATCTCCACGCATTGAAGATTCATTCTTGATTGCTTTTAGCATATTTACGACATCTGCTTCATGCCTTTCATGATATCGAATATGTCTTGCCATATGAAATATCCTTGAACGATCGCGGGCGATGGAATGTTCAAATCTAGTAGCATCAATCGCTTTTAAAATGTCTTCATAAATATCAATAATTTCATGGAGTTCAAAATAAGAACATTGAACTTCGATATTGGTAGCTATTTCAGGTAAGTTGAATATTTTACCGTTTTTAGTTTTAGTTCCTGGTCCAAAAAGAGGTTTTATAACAATATGGCATTTTGAAGCACCTATGGCGTCTTTCCATGAAAATATATATTCAAATGCTAGCTCATTGGTTTTGGGATTGCGCAACCCTCCCCGTTTAGACCAAAATTTAAATTTACGTCCATGCCTGTCAGTAATGTAGTGGTTGTAACTATCTTCTACATTGTTTTCGTAATAATTAATAAATGCATAATAAAGATCCAGATATGGGACAAAAAGATATGTTCCAAACTCATGGATTACCGGAACAACTGTTTTTTTGTTCATGGACAAAAAAAGCGAAATTATAAGATGCCACGTTGACGTTTCACTTCTTCTAAAGTCGTTTCACCTTTTTTTATTGACTCCAGAATTTCAGTAACTTTGGCTTCAGCTTCTTTATCTATCCTCAGCATTAGCTGATGGGATTTTGGCAGATGACCTTCAACTTCTGAATCTGATGAGAAATTATTAATAAGTTTAGACTCATTGATATTTGTCATACTGCTCCATCCCTCCAGAAATGGTTGATGAAGTGGTCCATTGCGGTCGGCAGATCTTGGCGGAACTGGCCGACTGCAATATTCAAAACAAAAACATCATTCATATCTATTTTTGCTGTATTCAAATCACTAATCATCGATTTCAACCGTTGTATTGGTAGAGATGTCATGTTAATAGGTCCTCGAATTATAGTATTTCATAATCGATTCTCTTCAAATAAGATAATAAGAAATAGGATAATAATAGTTATAAAGATTTTTTATAGGTGTTTATTTGTTGCTATTGATATATTATATAAACTTAACTCACTAATTATCAGTAATATACAGATAAATAAAAATACAATCTATCATAATGTAATATTATGAAAGATAAATCAATGAAAGAAAAAATACTTGAAGAGCTAATATATGGTCCAAAAACAACAGGAGAGCTTGCTAAAAGTCTGGGATATGAAGATGATGAAGGATATGGAAAATACAACACTATTAGAAATGCATTGAACTCCCTTTATACTGAAGGAATTGTTGACACGGAAAAGAAAAAAGTTGGGGATGGACCTGGCCGAATTCCTACGGTAAACTCAATCATAGAAAGTATAGTAGTATTGAGAAAAATATCAGAGGAGTACCCGGGGCTTGTAACAATCATACGAGATAAACCAGATTACAATTTCCTGGAGATCATTTTCAATGAGCATAAGCAACTTATCTTTGATTTAGTTGAATATGATGTTAAGGTAGGATCTTTCAAGCCAATTAAAGACAATGTCATAGAACATATGGTCGAGTATATTGGAGGCACGTTCGAATATCATTTATCAAAATCTCCAAATTTTTATCATTTATGTCTTTCCAATGATAGTGATGCCTTAGAAAAAAAATGTAGATTTTTCAAAGATTATGGAGGATTTACAGATGAACAAACATCAAATTCAACTCCATATCCAGTAGCGACACCCGGGGCTCATTTTACGGAACAACCTGATCTAATAGACATTGCAATAAGGACATGTATTCTTTTTGATTGCTTTGAAGGCTACTACAATGAGCATGATGCGAAAATTTCACCCCATAGACATCGTTTGACCTACCTGTACAATAGGTTTGAACAAACATATGGTGACAGATATTAAAAAATAATATTTTATCATAAAGGACAATAAGAATAGAATAATGGGGCTTTTAACCCCGTGATATGGAGCCGTCGGGGGGAATTGAACTCATAACAATAGCTTTAATTCTAATATTCATATTGAATGTAACATACATCTGCAAATGTGATTTTGATACAAACATATAAAAAAGATGGTGCGAGAGGTGTGATTCGAACACACGAATTCCTACGAAAATGGGTCCTAAGCCCATCGCCTTTGACCTGGCTGGGCAACCCTCGCACTGAGAGATATGATTAAATGTTTTTCTACATATTAATGTTGCGCCTTCTATTTTGCGAGTATATCGGAAATATTACGAAGCCCTTTGAATATGGTCCTAAGCCCTGCGCCTTTGGCCAGGCTGGGCAACCCCCGCATAAAGGAACAATCCATAAACTCATTTTTCATATTTAATCTTATGCAATGATGCGAGAAGATACATTCCTGCATGACCTTATCGCAACCTTACAAACTTCATTCAATGGCCTCGGTCGGAGGGTGTTTGAGAATTTTAATTTCTTTCAGGAACATGACACCCACAACTATAAGCATCAGATATATCCCCACAGGGGCAGCCATCCAGACACCTGTAAGACCGTAATATCTCGGCAGAATGAACAGTAGAGGCAGAATGAAGATGAAGATCTTGCCAAAATGGATGAATAATGATGGTTTTATCTTGTTCACTGACTGGTAATAAACAGCCACGGATATGATGACACCCTCAACAAGGATACCGAATATGAATATTCGCATGCCTTCGACGGCTGTTGCCAGCAACTCGGGATCATTGCGATTGAAAAGCTGGATGATCGTTTCCGGGAACAGGTATAGCAGAGTGAATCCTGAAAGCCCTACTAAAAAACATGATAGTATGGCCATTTTGGTAGCACTGTACACCCTGTCGTAAAGTTTTGCACCGTGGTTGAATCCGATTATCGGCTGTACACCTCCAGAGATACCCTCGAAGATCATGTAGAAGATGGCGAACGAATACTCGATGACACCATAAGAAGATACAGCGATTTCAGAACCGTATTTCAGGAGCATATAATTATAGCTCAGCACAAGCACTCCAAGGGATGCCTGCATGACGAATGCCGGAAAACCGGTCTTTAATATGCCTGCAATTATTTGGAGGTCAGGACTGATGTCAGAAAGGTAAAGTCTCAACTTTGCATGCCTGCTGAAGAAATAGGATACGAATGCGATCATGGAAACTGCAAACGCGATAATAGTAGCAATGGCAGCACCCTGCATACCCATACCCCAGCGCATGACAAAAAGATAATCAAGCACGATGTTTGTCACGGCGCCCACAAACATCATTTTCATGGCAAAGTTAGGGCGACCGTCATTACGCACAAGAGGATCAAGCCCTATTCCTGCAATGAGACAGATAGAACCTATGAACATTATTTGAAGGTAGTCGTTAGCCATAACGAAAACAGTGCCTGTAGCACCTACCATCCTGAGCAACGGTTCAGTGAAGAACAGCCCCAGTATAGCAAAGAACGTACCTACTACAAACATCAAAGGCAGCATATCAGAAGCGATCCGGTGGGCACGCTTGCGATCTCCCTTCCCAAGCTCTATGGCCACAAGGGAGGCACCACCCGTGCCTATAAGCATGGCAATTGCAATCATACCAATGAGCAAAGGATATACAAGTGTCACCGATGTGAGACCAAGAGTGCCGACGCCATTGCCAATGAAATAACCATCAATGGTGATCTGCACACCACCGATGATGAAACCCACGACCGCAGGAAGTGCAAATTTTCGGAATAATTTACCCATACTTTCAACTGCTAATTCGTCTTCGCTCATTTGCCACCATCCACTTCAAGATTGGAAGTGATCTTTTCCCACAGGACTGAAAAGACCTCGAACTCATTGTCATCAAGGATCTCCTCGACCTTCCTGAAGAACAGATCGTCAGCAGACCTACCAAGTTCGACCACTTCATTCCCTTCTGCAGAGAGAGTTAAATTGCAGACACGTTTATCGCTGATAGAACGTTCAACCTCCAGCAGACCCATATCAACAAGTTTCTTCACCATGGCACTTGCAGAGGGTTTTTTCACATCCATTGCAGATGCAAGCTCCGAGATTGTGGTATTGACGAGGGATCTGACCACCACAAGATAAGAGAAGGAACTATAACTCACATCAGCATACTTCTCAAGCTTTTCATTTTTTGTCAGGATCTTCTGGTAGTACTTATCGACCTTTTCAAATGAAAGTTGCACAGGCATAATGATTAGTTAGGCTAACTAATATATAAGCCCCACGGGAAATCATCTAACTTTAGAAATCCGAGATATGACTTGCTGCTTTGAACATGAACAATGCAACATCCCTTTCTTTGCTGTGGTCAACAATGGGAGCCGGATATCCCGGAATATCCACATCACCCTTTTCCAGTTTATGGATGCGCCGTGGTTCGATTAATTCCAATTCAGGCACCCATTTTTTAATGTATTCACAGTCCCTATCGAACTTCTTTTGCTGCAACCAGGGATTGAATATCCTGAAATATGGTTGTGAATCAGCCCCTGTAGAAGCAGCCCACTGCCAGTTACCATTGTTCACACAGGGATCATAGTCCACGAGCTTGCTTGCGAAATAACGCTCACCCCAATTCCAGTCAATGTGCAGGTCCTTCACAAGGAAGGAGGCTACGATCATCCTCACACGATTGTGCATATATCCCGTTGTGTTCAGTTCCCTCATGCCTGCATCCACAATGGGAAAACCTGTTTTACCCAAACACCATGCATCGAAGAGGATCAGATCATTGTTCCAACTGAGATTCTCGAACTTGCTTTTGAACGCATGCTTGAAGACCTCAGGAAATTCGAAGGATATTTGGGTGAAAAAATCACGCCAGTACAATTCATTGATAAGTGTATGACCCCTGCCAAGTTCATCAAGTACCGAATAGTAGAACTCCCTTATGGATATGGTACCAAGCTTATTGTGTGCAGAAAGACCCGTAGTGCCCTTGACGGAAGGCAGATCCCTTTCCTTGTCATAGTTCACGAACTGGGAAAGGGACTGCAATACAGACAGCCCATTGGATCTTCCCCCATGCACGAATATTTGTTCATTCCTTTCAGGTAATGACCTTTTCAGAAAACTGACCTCATCGACCTCATCAACTCCAAGGTCCCCAGTAGAGAAACTGCCTCACTGAAAATTGAAGGAATAACAACATCCCTTTTAGAAGCCTCCCGGAAGAACTGGGTGAAGACCTTATACGGAGTTCCTTTTTTCGTGCGTATGCTCCCAGGCTCATTAAGCAGACAATCATGGAATTGAAGCATATCCACCCCCTTATCATTACATAAGTTGGCGATCTGCATGTCCCTTTTGATACTGAAAGGAGTATAATCATGGTTCACAAGAACAGCATCAATATCCAGGTTCTCCAGAAGCTGACCAATTACATCCTCGGGAATACCTGAAAAGAGATACATCCTGCCATTCACTTTTTCGAGCTGCCCTTTGAGATCATCAAGGGACTCCAGCAGGAACTGCAATGCATTGCTGTTGAAAGCCTTCCTTCCAGGATCACACAGTCGCGGATCGAATATGAAACAGGGAATGACCTCATCGGAAATATCAAGAGCTGCCAGAAGAGCAGTATTGTCATCCACCCGCAGGTCCCTCCTGAAAACAAAGAGGGATCTCTTGAACCGGGATGTCATTCTACCTCAACCGCAATTTCATTCCGCATTATCATAGGAGGGACCCAGGGAGGATTGTACCGCATAAGGAAAAATTCCCCATTTGTATTCAGGCCGTGCTCTGAAAGTTTATTTTCAAGTATGAGCCTCCGAGATTCAATTTTATTATCGGTCACATATCCGGAAAATCTTATTACCGCAAGCTTTCTGGGAGAAACATCGTGAATTGATATGGCTTCGTCCAGAGGATGAGGAGCATTGTCTACATCATATCCATCCGGCAGGACGAAAGACATATGCAGGACATTTTCCTCCTGCCGGGATATCACAGGAGCTGTCATCGCTATCTTTACATCATTTTTGTTCTTGCCGAAGATATAGCCCGACAGTGTCCTGAACCCGGAGTTCGAATCCTTTGCATCCGCAGATATGAATGTACTTCTGTCATACTGCCATATCTCAACACCATCACCAAGCTCTTCGATCACCGTATAATTAAGTTCTTCAGTACTCATTGAAACCTTGACCCCCACCAGGAACCATATTGCAACAAGGACTAAGATCAGTACTGATATCACAAATAATGCCCCCATTTGCTTCATAGGTAAATATGCTAATGGGAACTTAATAAATATTTTGCATGAAAAACACACCTTTGATCGTAGAAACAAAGACATCACTATTAGAAAGTTAGATATGAGAAAAGAATAGGATGCGCCAACCGGGATTTGAACCCGGGTTTAGGGCTTGGAAGGCCCCAGTCATAGCCACTAGACCATCAGCGCACTTACAATCCTTAACTGGCATTTTTAGCATATAACCCTTTCGGCTAAAGCCACCATCAGAAAAGAAGTATTGTACTGAATGCAATACATAATGAAACATCACCCTTGTGGCGCTGTGACAGAGCAGATATTAAAGAGAATACGTGCTACGGAGTTCCTTTATGTTGTCACGCAATGTCGCTGCCCTTTCAAATTCCAGATTTTTGGCAGCCAGGTGCATCTCCGCTTCAAGTTCTATGACCATATCAGCGATCTCGATATCAGAAAGATCTTCTGCAACCTCAAGAACTTCAGATACGACCTCACCATATTCTGTTTCAACAAGCTCTCTTTGGAGAGTTTTTTGGATGGTCTGCGGAACTATGCCATGTTCTTCATTATACTCAAGCTGTATCTGTCGCCTTCTGTTCGATTCCTTCAGAGCAGCCTCCATGGAACCAGTAACTTTGTCAGCATAAAGGATCACATATCCATCCGCATTCCTTGAAGCTCGCCCCATTGTCTGTATAAGTGCCCTTTCCGAACGCAGGAAACCCTCCTTATCGGCATCAAGGATAGCTACAAAGGCCACTTCAGGTATATCCAGACCCTCTCTTAACAGATTGATACCCACCAGAACATCGAACACACCCTTTCGCAGATCACGTATTATCTCTGCCCTCTCAAGAGTATCGATATCAGAATGCATATAACGCACCTTAATACCCATTTCCAGAAGATACTCGGTCAGGTCTTCGGACATTCTTTTGGTAAGCGTTGTGACAAGGGTGCGATAGCCTTTCTCAGTGACCTTATTAACTTCACCGATAAGATCATCGATCTGATTCCCCACCGGACGAATGAACACCACAGGGTCAACAAGACCTGTCGGCCTGATTATCTGCTCCACGACAGCACTGCTGATCCCGAGTTCATAATCTGCAGGTGTAGCTGACACATAGATGGCCTGGTTTATCTTATGATGGAACTCGTTGTAGGTCAACGGCCTATTATCGTAAGCAGAAGGAAGACGGAAACCATAATTGATGAGTGCCTCCTTTCTGGCACGATCCCCATTATGCATTCCCCGGATCTGAGGAATGGTCACGTGGGACTCATCGATAACAAGCAAAAAATCATCAGGGAAGAATTCGAGCAGAGATGAAGGAGGATCACCCGGCTTGCGTCCGTCAAAGTGTCGGGAATAATTTTCAATACCGCTGCAATATCCAAGCTCGCGAATCATCTCCAGATCGAACTTTGCACGCTGCATAAGTCTCTGTGCCTCAAGAATACGGTTCTCAGACTCCAGTTTCGCAACCTGCTCCTCAAGTTCGTTTTCAATTGAACCAAGTGCTTTGACCATTTCCTCCTGCGGCATCACGAAATGTTTAGCAGGATAGATGACAATGCTGTTGTCCTCTTTAACCTCGTCGATCGTCTTTCCAGTCACTGGATCAAAGGAAGAGATCCTATCGATCTCGTCCCCAAATAGTTCAATCCGCACACCATGGTTATCCTGTGCAGGAAAAACTTCAATGGTATCACCTTTGGATCGGAAAGATCCTTTGGCAGGTTCGATATCATTGCGCTCATAATGTATATTGATGAGTGAGGTAAAAAGCTCACTTCTACCCACCTCATCACCCGGGCGAAGAATAACAGACATTCGCCTCCACTCATCAGGAGAACCGATGTTATAGATGCTTGAAACACTGGAGACGACGATAACATCCTTGCGTTCAATGAGGGATTTTGTGGCCGACAGACGCAGACGATCGATCTCTTCGTTCACAGAAGAATCTTTTTCTATGTACGTATCTGTGGTGGGAAGATAAGCTTCCGGCTGGTAGTAATCATAATAACTTACAAAATATTCCACTGCATTATTAGGAAAAAATTCACGGAACTCAGAGAAAAGCTGTGCAGCAAGTGTTTTATTATGTGCGATCACAAGAGTCGGTTTCTGCACATTCTTTATCACATTCGCAACCGTGAAGGTCTTTCCGGAACCTGTAACACCCAACAATACCTGATGTTTCAGACCCTTGATCAGCCCTTCAGTTAGCTTTCTGATAGCTTCCGGCTGGTCACCTTTAGGTTCATAGTCAGATACAAGATCAAAACCACTCATCACTCTGTTAATATGTATGTGAATAGGTATAAACGTATGCGTGTGTCACTGTTGCAGAGTTCACAGAATAACAGTAAGTGAATACACCATCCCAAGAAAACAACAATTATCAGATTGATAAACAGTAGAATAATAAGAATGATAACAAAAAAGCAGAAATAAAACATTACCAGGTGATCATTATCAGGATCATACCCTCTGTGTCTGCCAGGCAGGATAACCTTGTGCAATAGGCTGACCTACAGCTTCCACACGATCACCAATGTAGAGATATTCGCGCTGAGTACGGTTTCCACGGCGTTCAAGAAGGTTCTTTCGATACATACGGGAAAGATATGTGGATACTGTGCTCAATTTGATCTCACCGTAGATACTTTCGTAATGCTCCTGTATCTTTTGTGAAGTGGACCATTCGCGTGAATGCTCATATTTCAGGAACATCTCGAGTCTTTCGCTGATAGTCAGAGAAGTGTCCATTATTCTGTCGCGGAGTGATACGTTCGGCACGACCTTGTTGTTAACTTGTGGAACTTGTTTTTCTGTGACAGTGGGCTGAGCAACATTTGGCATACCCATATTGGGATGTGACATAGTCTGTTGTTGCTGTTGTTGTGGTGGAATATAATTAACGGACTGATTCACAACAGGATTAACAGATGTATTCACATTTTGCTGGTTCACAGGAACGTAGTACTGCGGGTATTGAACCTGTGTTGCTGGCATCTGCATACCAGGATACATCGGTGGTACAGGTGATGTTACCGGCGTAACAGAAACTGGATAAAATTGATTTAGTCCACCCTGTTGTGGTTGTAACACTACAGGTTGTGAATTTTGTTGTGAAAAAAGTTGCTGGGCATTCTGCCCGGAATGCAGATAGGCTGATGAAAATCCATTCGAGCGAGGTTGCGTTCCATCTAAAGTATCAATAAACTTGATCACTCGTTCTTTTACATTCTCACCAGCAAATTCAATGCTGGTGGACTCTTTTCCTTCGTCATCGAGTATTTCGATCCGAATCTTCATCATATACACCCCTGCTAGCGTATCCATCCATCCCCTCAGATCGGTGGATTCACAAACCATTCATCCCCTCAGATTATGGTTTAGTTTTTGTGTGAATGCAGTCAGATTCAATCGCATTGTGGTGATTATATGCAATTGGTACATGCTGCAATATAATAGTAGTGTGTGATGATATATAAATATATCCTTGAATTTGTGTTATCATGTGTTTTATGGTGAATTAAAGGGTTTTAAAGCATTATTTTTAGAAAAAAACATATAATTACAGATTAAAATTGAAACAACTTCTTATTATAACCACAACAGAGAGAAAAATAATTGTGCATATGAAACAAATAAGATTGAAAGGCAGAAAACGCTTTTAAACTTGAGATAAATCATTATTATTATGAGTATAATGGAATGATTGGAAAATAATGATAAACTGCCATTAAAAAATAGGAAGGCCACCACAGATATAAATGAAACAAAAATAGCGTGCCCAATAAGGATAAGAGAATCATTAGAAGAGGAGACATTTTCTAACACGCAGTTGCTTTATATTACATGATGTTATAAGAAGGCAATATGACCGAAGTAAGTGAAGGATCAACAGCAGGAAATAAGTCCACTGAGATGGATTCTAATGGTGGTGACCACAATACTGATGAGATTCAGGAAATGGACATCAAAGAAGTGATCAGTGAGAACGAGGTCCTGAAGGTCCAGAACGAAACAATGAAAGCAAAGCTTCTTGAAAGCAGTATGATGGTGAACAAATGCATGTCAGAGATGGATCAGCTTAAGGACCAGCTTGACCACTTGACGACACCACCACTGTTCATTGCCAGCGTCATGGAAGTAGAAGATAGTATGGCACTCCTGCGCCAGCATGGCAATAATCAGGAAGTTATGACGATGATACCATCTGAAATAGAAGGAACCCTCGAACCGGGCATGCGCGTAAGCATCAATGCCGCGTTCGCGATCATCGACATCATCAGCAGGGCAGCCGATGTTCGTGCGCAGATGATGGAACTTATCGATTCACCTGGAATAGATTATGATATGATAGGTGGTCTTGATGAGGTGCTCAAAGAAGTCATTGAGTCAGTTGAGCTGCCACTTACAGAACCTGAGCTGTTTGAGAACCTCGGCATTGAACCGCCAAGTGGTGTTCTTATGTATGGCAGCCCTGGAACAGGAAAGACACTTATTGCAAAAGCAGTTGCATCAAGAGCACATGCGACATTCATTCGTATGTCAGGCTCAGATCTTGTACAGAAGTTCATTGGAGAGGGTGCAAGGCTCGTAAAGGATGTTTTCCAGCTTGCCAGAGAAAAGTCCCCATCCATACTGTTCATTGATGAGATAGATGCAGTAGGTGGAATGAGAACCCACGATGGAACGACCGGTTCAGCGGAAGTTAACCGTACGATGCTCCAACTTTTGGCTGAGATGGATGGTTTCGACCCCAGTGGCAATGTGAAGATCATAGCTGCAACCAACAGGATAGACCTGCTTGACCCAGCTCTTTTGCGCCCGGGAAGGTTTGACCGTATAATCGAGATACCAATACCCGATGAAAAGGCAAGAGAGGAAATATTAAAGATCCATACAAGGAAGATGAATCTTGAGAAAGATATCGACCTTGCCAAGATCGCAAATATGACCGATGGCCTCAGTGGTGCAGACCTTAATGTAATAGTTAAAGAAGCAGGCATGTTCGTACTCAGAAGAAGAGGCGACATGATCACCATGAAAGACTTCCTCGATGCTTTCGAGAAAGTAGTTTCCGAGGAAGAGGTCAACACCCCGGCCGGAATGTTCGCATAATGCGAACTTCCAATTATCTTTTTCGACGAAAGTTATAAATAGAATTGGTTGCTTTTAGGGGATGTTAAAAGCAGCAAAACCGTGTGCTCCGATAGTGTAGCACGGCCAATCATACAGGACTCTCACTCCTGCGACTGGGGTTCGAATCCCCATCGGAGCACCATTAACTCTTTTTTATAATTCTACTAAGTTTGTAGTAATACATATGGATTTTTGATATTAAAATTGCGTTTGAGCTTATAGCTTACAAATGGTTTAAGAATTTGTTGACGTAAGTAACATACAACTAGTGCTTACTAAAAAAGTTGAATATCAGGACATCATAAAGGTTTAAAACAGTAAGAATAGCACCAATACTTGCAGGAATCAAGTAAACTCCAGGAACCTGAATAAACTTCCAGAGCAGGCCCTCAGGAGAAAGACAATATTTCGACCCTCAGTGGATCTTGCGAAGGATGACACATTCAATTAAAAAAATAAAGAAGCATCCAACCTTTGCTTCAATTTGCGAAATACCAGAGAAGTCCCAGTGCGATACCGATCAGTACCCACATTTTAAAACTGCAGCAACTGCCAGAGCTGCAGCAACTTCCACTCCTGCATACCCCATCAGCTTCATTGATATCAGACCCTTGCATTTCATCATTATTTAAAGTATTATCATTCATGAATATTCACTCCTATTTTTTACTTTTAAAAAACATCATAAAATTACAACAATTCATTAAAATACCCGCATTCGCAAAACACAGATCATACAGACCATTTCACTTCTGGCATGATAACTATATTTTCGAATCTTGGATCACGCATCACCAACTACCTTCCGATACTCCATCTCACAAGCATACAAACAAGCAGCCAATATCTTCTTATCGCCAAGATCATCAACCGTCTGCTTCAATCCAAGTGTTGAACATTCCCCAGAGACCTTACAAACATCACAACAATTCTGACCCATGCATTACCTCCTTAAGATCAAAATACTCCCCAATCAGCATTAAAATATCATATGAAGGAATTTAAGAGAACTAAAAGAAATGTGTCAAGCAATCTCAAATAAATCCCCTGAAAATGTAATAAAGGGAGAAAATAAACATTAGAAGCTTGACAAGAAAGCGACCTTACTGAATACGAACACAGCGACAGAGCCCACGGCAACTTCCTGAAGATTGAAAGGAATAGATCCACCAGGGTTTGTGAGCATATAAAGGATCAATGTAGCAATTCCTGCAAAGGCGAAAGCACCAATGATAACATTTTCCATTTCTACCATTTTTTCACGCTCTATATGAAGTTGAGTATTCAATTTTAGCCACGAGAGTGACTATTATTGTATATACATCAAATTCAATTCGTTTTTAAGTGATAATGTGATTCTCCTAAATGGGGATGCCATATATAAATTTTATGTATTAAAAAATTATAAATGCCTTTATAGGAAAAATATAGACGCCAACTAGAGATAATTAACCTCGCATGAGAAATACAACTCCTCGACGTTGTAACTACAAAAAAAGAGATGAAGCAGAACATTAACTGAAAATAGAAGAAGAAGAAGAAGAAGAAGCTGGATAAGATAACTTATGCCAGATCAGACATTCACAGTCACCGCCCCTGCCCCCCCACAGAATTAGATAACACAGAATCAACAATAGACCCAAGCTCTTCGTCCATAAATGGTTTGAGCAAAAAACCCTGAGGATTAACAAGTTCTGCCATCTCTCTGGTCTCATGGGAAGAATCAGCAGTAATGAAAACGATAGGAATATTTGACATTTCACGTATCTTCATCGCGGTCTCCACCCCATTTATACCGCCTTTTAAACGTATATCCATGAGTATCATATCAGGTTGAACCTCCTCGACCATTGCGATAGCATCAACCCCTCTTGAAGCCATACCTGACACACAGTACCCCATTTTCGCCAGTTTCAACTTTATCATCATACCGACGATAAGTTCATCCTCAACTACTACGATCCGCGCATCTTTCATAATACAGTCCCCAAACAAATATTCCAGCCCAGGATCATACTCATGTTATCCCAATAACAAAGAATATCAAGTAAGGTCAAATCGGATTCCATCCACCTTTACAGACATATTCACATTATTTATCATAAGACCTGTAAGCGACTTGATCACATCAAGAGAATCACGGCCATTCTCAGGAATAATGCACTCCGAAGATGATGCTGCAAAAAGCATCCCCATAAAATGCCCCTCGTGATGGATAGGAATTATCGCAGTACCCTGAAGACCCTCATCATTAAGGCACGAACCTGAAATAAAAGGGTAGATCTCCGAATAATGCTTGTATATAGGAAAACCCTTCTCCGCAAAATTGAACTGAATAGAATTATGATCGAAATAGGAGATACAACTCAAAAAACCATCCGAGAGACCTTTATGTCTTACGAGGACAAGTCCGCCAGTGACATCATCCAGCATATAGAGAGCACCGGCATTAATAGCATCTAACTGTGTTGTCAAGTTAAGAAGAGCATCCATTGACTCCTCAAGATTGCCAGACCAATTCAGATTAGTCCCCATCTCCCTTTGAATGAACATGAAATCAGTTATCTTCTTTTCATCGCTAATATCAACGATACTACCTTCCAGACGTTCCATCAACCCGCGCTCATCATAAACGATAAGCATCTTTTCACGAACCCATCTGACATCACCATTAGATGTAAAAATACGATACTCCTGTACAAATACCCCATCAGGATCAACAGGACCATCAGAATAAACGGACAATGCTTTCCTAACCATTTCCAGATCAGCAGGGTGAATAATATCTTCATAATTCAACCCTTTGGACATGAAATCATCTGCATCATAGCCAAACATGGCAACATTATCAGAAACAAACTCAATAGGCCACCCATACTCAGACTTCCAAACAAAGACCACTTCAAGATCCTCATATGAAACATCAGATACCCCTTCGACCATAACCATAGAACCACCCATAATTTACACAACACTTATTAGATAACCAAAATTCATCAGCTGAATAAAAAAGAAAAGTTCCCGGAAGGATCCGGGACCTTTGGACAAATAAAGGAGCTGTTTATACCATTACTTTTTCCTTGAAAGTTCTGGTACCATACTCATGTTTATAGCAGCCATCTTGTCAGTATGTGCCTCATGCTGTGAGTAGAACCACATTGGGACATACAAAGCAAGCACACAA
>JAIORD010000030.1 GCA_021108275.1 Methanococcoides sp. | reverse complement strand
TGATCGTACCAAAAATGGCACCAATCAGCTCAATGAGAGCACCCCTACCACTACGTCCTCGTATTTATATGTAGTGTGTCAATATGTAGCATGATTGAGCAATGCACCAAGACTTGAATACCTAAAAGAAGACAGGTTGATACATAATCGTCAGTGATAGCACGAAAATATGCATCAGCACTGAAGATACCCAGGGACAAAAGCACGCACGTTCATTAATGATCTTGAAGTCGAGCTTTCAGACATTAAAACTTAAGCAAACATATATGAAAACCATTAATTATAGGCACATATGAGTTCACTATGATGAAGACAAATGAAGTATCATTACAATTTACAGAGGTACAATATGATAGCATATTATGATTTAGAAATTGTTCATTCCAGTTCAATATCATAAACATTTAAGAGGGAGATAACTTCAGGAACAGAAAATTTTGTTTTCCTTAGAAAATTGTTATTTGGATCTATATCATAGTTCTTTGCGTTTTTGAAGGATGCAAAGCTCAGGTTCGCATTTTGAAAATGACTGCTCTTATCGTTTTTGTCAGGTTGGCACTTACAAAATCACAGTCATATACCTGACAATTACTGAAATCCGTATTTTCTAAATTCAGATAAGAAAACACTGACAGGGAAATAAATGAGTCTTTGAACCCAAAACTGAGTATGAAGTCATTGCATTTTGAAAAATCCAATCCCAGAACCTTACAGTTCTTGAATTTAATGTCCTGAAATCTTGTGTTATCCAGATCCACGTTTGATAAATTGCAGTTTTCAAAAACACAATCAATGAACTTTGAATTTTTGAAAGATACGTCTGAAAGGTTAATATCCTTAAAAATTTGAGCTTCAAAGTACTCATTCTGAAATTCCATGGATAACAGATATTGTTGCTCCATTATATTCTTTGTTAGACTAACCCCCCATGGATCATTTAATAATTATTTTTTTGATTGATACCATTTCTATTAAAATGAGAAAAAACGAAAGTTTGAGAGGAAGCGAATGCATCCTGCAAGAATAATTTATCAACCATTAACAACAACGTATGGTATAGTGCACAATTTGCATCACATATCTATAAGTATACAGATTGATTGAGCATGCCACATTAGTAAAAAGGATGCCTTTTGATTGCAATCGAGTCTATGTAATAAACAAAGATTTAATAATGTGGTGTGATAGGTCTGAGATATAATGTCGTTCTGGGTGTACTGGGTTCTATTTTCTGGTTACTTGCCGGATTCATGATTATTCCATTGTTAGTTGCTATTTATTATGGAGAAAGTTTACAGACATTTGCCATCCCTCTTGCCATTACCGTCGCGATTGCATCTCTTTTTACATTGTTCTTTAAAAGAAAAGATGAGGAATGGAATCTAAAAGAAGGATTTTTTATCGTTGCAGTTGGCTGGCTTGTTGCTGCAATATTCTATTCATTCCCCTACATGCTTGAAGGCGTACCCCCGATAAGTGCTTTGTTCGAATCCATGTCCGGAGTAACAGCTACCGGAGCAACTGCACTTACTGACATTGAGAGCCATAGCAGAAGCCTTCTTTTCTGGAGAAGCATGACCCAATGGCTTGGAGGTATGGGAATTATTATGTTGTTCATTGCCATCTTGCCAAAGCTCGGCATTGCAGGAAGGCAAATGTTCCGCGCAGAGGTTCCGGGCCTTCAGGAAGAACAACTTCGACCGAGGATCAGGGAGACTGCAAAGATCCTGTGGCTTGTTTATATCGTGCTATCCATTTCGGAACTACTTATCCTGATGATTGCAGGATTGTCACCTTATGATGCCATCACCCATACGTTTACATCCATCTCATGCTCCGGTTTTTCCCCTTATTCAGACAGTATAGCAGCTTTTAATGACCCCATGGTCGAGGGGATTATTATGTTGTTCATGTTCCTGGGAGGAGCAAATTTTGCTCTTCATTATAAATCGATCATTTCTGATAGAACAAGCCTGATAAAGGACCAGGAGTTCAAGTTCTATTTTGCGATCATTGCATTGGCAACCCTTGTTCTTGCCTATATGCTATTCAAGACCGAAGTATATTCACTTGCTGATGCTTTCAGGTACAGCAGTTTTCAGGTCATTTCAATCCTCACGACCACCGGCTATGCGACAGCAGATTTCAACCTCTGGCCGGATTCATCAAGGTTCATCCTCTTTTTGTTGATGTTCATAGGAGGCTGTGCAGGTTCTACTTCCGGCGGTGTGAAAGTGGTACGTCTGCTCCTTCTATTAAAATATGCACAGAAAGTACTTTTTAAAGTAATTCATCCAAAAGCCATCATCCCAATCCGCTTCAATAATAAAACAGTCCCCGAAGAAGTCATACATTCCATCGTATCATTCATGGTAATTTACCTCATGATCTTTTTTGCCAGCTCAACCCTGCTTTCATTGATGGGAATGGATTTCGTCACTACCTTGAGTGCTTCCATTGCAACTTTGGGCAATGTAGGCCCAGGCCTCGGCCTCGTAGGCCCGATGGCCAGTTTTGATTCTATCCCCGACCCTGGCAAATTAATCCTTATTGCTAATATGTGGATTGGAAGGCTCGAGGTCTTTACAGTTATTGTGTTGCTAACACCAGCTTTTTGGAAGCGTTGAACATGATAATTGTATCATGCAGGAAATATTCCGAGCAGGATTTCGTTGATGAGATCGGATTTTTTGAAAAGAAACCTGTTTCATATAATGCATTATTCCCCTGCTTAAAGCTTGAAATAATGAGTTACTTCCCCAATAGGTCTATTTTAAGATCAACAAATTATTCAAATAAAATCCTCTGAGACCAGATGAAAAAAGCATCAAAGGGCTTCACGGACTCATTTAGAAGTTCCAGCCACCTAAAAAACCAACAGTGCTATATATAATCAGACCATGAATTGAAACAGTCAACGAATCCATCAAGACCTCCCTAGAATAAGGAATTTATACGTGCGGATCTTTTTGGATGAATTTGGTATAAAATATAAAGGGAGGAAAACAGATGGAAAGAAGAAGCTTTAACGGCGGAAGTGGTGGTTTCAACAATGGACCAAGAGAGATGCACAAAGCTAAATGTGCTGACTGCGGTCAGGAAACAGAAGTGCCTTTCGTACCGGACCCTGACAGGCCAGTATACTGCAAGGAATGCTACCAGAGCCACAGACCACCTAAACGATATTAAGTGGATGTGAATCTTACTATTCTTTTAAACAATCAAAATTAAGGTGTGCGATCAGATAAAATGTTTCTGACATGATCGCCGCTATCTATTTTTAATTGGTTTTTGTGCTACTGATCATTAATTTGTAGACTAATTGGACCATCCCAGCGTTCAGTGAATAAACTCAGATCAGTCACAACTAAAGATCTAATTGAATTCCCATATTTATCAGAAAAATGACCTTGCAGCCTCAGAACATTATCCAATCCATATGAAATAGATCGTATTAGTGACAATGGAAAATAAAATATGGTGAAAAAGGGTACCACATAACAATGGCACTCTTCTTTATTGTCCAACTAATGCGGTCATTATAAATCCTGCAACTAATATCGCAACGACACCTACAACCCAGAACTTGATTATCTCTTTCATAGGTAATGTAAAAGGTACAGCATCCTTGACCTTATATTGAGATATTGCAGGAGCAACTTCAGCAGGCGCATTCTGGACCATTGTTACCTTTTCAATAGATGGTTCTGTTACAGAGGAATTTACCCTTTTCTCGTCTGCTTGTCGGATAACTTTTTGCGCAGGTTCCTTTACTGCAACAACAGGTTCTGCTTTTACCATAGTCGGTTTTTTTACTGTAGCTTTAACAAATGTAGGTTCGTTCTTTTCCCCCACAGCTTCAACAAAGGTACTCCCACTCATTTCTCCTGCAGCTTCAACGAATTTGCCCTCACCATTCTCTTCTGGAATTACGATGGATTCAGACAGTTCAGACTCATCTTGCGTGTGGACCCCAGTATCATACTCAGCCGGTGCTTCGGATTCCCATTCCAGCTCTTTGTTCTTTGCATCTTCGAACGCAGTCCACTTGTTGTCCTTGATTACCGGATTCACCGATTTCAGCCCTTCCTGCGGTTCTTCTATTATCTCTATCCCACCATCAGCAGGTATGGCCTCTTCTTCAAAATTAAGGGTATCTGAGCCAAAGTTTACATTTTCAAAGGAGCTTGTTTCAAAGGTCACATCGGCATCCTGCTCAAAACCACTTGCAAGCCCTTCGATTTCATCTGCCCTTGCTCTTGAACCAAGTGCTGCATCTATCAGGCCCATTTCTTGTTGAGCATCTGCCATAAGTCTTAATGCTTGTGCATTTTCCGGTTCTATCAGTAGGCATTTTGTGAAATATTTCACTTTCTTATCCTGACTTTTTGTTTGAACTCCAAGGTCAAACCAGTTCTTAGCACTTTGATTTTTTTGTTTTTCCTTAAGCTTTTCAATAAAATCCATTTGAGACACCCCTTGGAACAAAACCTGCAGTTTTGTCGGAATATATGCATGAGCAGACTTGCTTAACATAATAGCCTTTGATAACTATAAAAATATGTTCCTTGTTAAATTAAAAACATATACTCACTTTCACCAGATTAAATGAGTTAGAGATATTGATCATAGATAGCATCAAGCTCTTTGCCTGAAATACTTTCCATGATACTTATGTGGTCACTTTTATCAACATTATCCATATTGATGAATTCCATGCCAGCATCCCTGAAAGTATCCATGCCAACATCCCCGTAGAGTGAATAAGTTAAAAGAAATGCCCTTTTATAATTTAATTTGGTCTGATATGCATAGCTCGGTGATAATTCAGAAGGTGTTGACCAATCGGATAACTTCCCATCGTTCCTTTCATTATCTCCAATATCTGAGAGTCGAACCAGTTCCTTTGTGGCTTGTAAAGGGTCGAGCTCTTCAAGCACCTTTATAGCATAGAAATTAGCGTAACCTTCATCCATCCACAATTGTTCGAAAGAACAGCATTCTGTCCAGTAATGGGCTAATTCATGTATCAATGTTATGTCCCTTGATGTATGAAGCAGTGATATCCCCTTGCTCCAGTTATTAAGTCCACCATAACCACCAATATCTTCCATACTGCTTTCAGTAATGGTTATATCATAAACAGCAGGATATGCAACACCCCATATATCTTCGAGAATTACAAGGCTACTAGATGTCGTATCCATAACATGTTCTGCCCACCGCTCTTCCCCATCCCAGTACCTGACTGTCACGAGGACATCTTTTTCCTTTAGTTTCACAGTTTCGGTCATACTGTTCAGTTCAGTATGCCTAACAAGATCAACTGTTATTGGTGCAATACCCTTTCCCAAATTGCCGAGATCAATTACATAACTATCATTCAGAGGTACTATCACGCAATTCTGTGTATTCAGATACACCTCATATCCATCAGGTATGATGACCTTTGCAGTTGCACTATCAGTGTTATCCCATATATTGAAAACAGCGGTATTTTGGTTGACCATCATGTCATACTCAACTGTAAATTTGAAAACATCGCCATACCACATCCGTTCATTGAAATTAAATACATAGAATTCCCCATCCCCCTTTGCATATTCCATACTGTTGGAACTATCATATGCCCTGAGGTTCTCAGCACCATCGGGGATGTAATAATTATAGGTGTCATAATAACCCTGCCAGTAACGAGTATTTTCATCGATGTTAGTGAATGTGACCTCTTTAGTCACATGGACAATATTCCCGTCACCCAGAAGCTCGTAACTAAGTTCAGCAGATGTGGAGATCCCATCCCCCCCGGCTGCAACGATAGTTACTGATGTTATGAACAGAAAACTGAACAAAAGTATTATTGCTGCATCTATTGCAAGAACCTTCTTTTCAGACACCCTCATGATAAAGAAGTTCGCATGGACACAGACATAACTTGTATGGCATTAATTATATAATTCGTGCACATGATTTAATGCATATATAAAAATCGAAAATTGATTATAATATATAAGTGTACAATTTTCAATATGTATCAAGCAAATTTACTAAAATGATATCTATCAGCTTTGTGTACATGAGATCTGCACATAACTTCTCAGAAGTTCTAAATTAAATACAGGCAAAACAAAAAAGTATTAAACCGAAGCAAATACTATTTTATATCAATATCTTTGTGTTTATTGGGAGTGTTTTTGATGTTCGAGTTCACCATAGCAATGCGCCACATAAACTCTCGCCGTCGCCATGCATTTTTTTCTTTAATGGCAGTTGCATTAGCTGTGAGTACCATAATCGTCCTGATGTCTATGATGACCGGTTTGCAGGAAGAGCTCCTTGAGATAACTATCGAAAACGCTCCACATATCGTAATAAGCCCACAGTCCGAAGATGGTGACGAACTACACCTTTACAAGTATCTTATGTCAGTGATAAGCGAGAAAGAAGGTGTTGTGGCAGTATCACCTTATCTTTCGGGACAGGCTGCTCTAAAATATAAGGACAATGCCGAAGGAGTCCTGCTCAAAGGGATAGAGCCAGAAGCTGAAGATCATGTAATGCATGTCAGTGAGGACATCGTTTCCGGAAGCTTTACGATGCTTACACTTACGGGCCATGGCATTGTTCTTGGTGATAAACTTGCAGACAACCTTGAGGTTAGTCTCGGAGACAATGTGGAAGCAATTTATCCAGGTTCAAATAGACGGGTCTTTAAGGTAGTGGGGATAATCAACACCGGCACTCCGATCGATGAAAGTATTGCATATGCCAGACTGGGAACATTGCAAGAGCTTTTCAGGAAGAATGGTGTCGTCACTTCCATAGGTGTCAGAGTGTTCGATCCATATCAAGCGGAAGCAATTGCAACTTCAATTGAAACCGATACCAGTGCTGATGTGGTAAGCTGGCTGGAAGCCAACAGTGAGATCCTGGAATTGCTAAATACACAGCGTGTATTCATCTGGATATTTTATGCACTCATCTACATCATTGCCGGATTCGGTATTGCCAACACCCTGGTTACCGTTGTCATGGATAAGAAAAAAGAGATAGGCATGCTCATGGCCATGGGAGTATCACGAAGAAGTATCACTTCCATATTTCTGATAGAATCAGCGTTTCTCGGAGCTTTTGGCGTTATTGCAGGTTGTATTATTGGCTACATCGCATCTGTTTCAATTGGAGCATATCAACTTGAATTGCCCAGTGAGATGTATTTGGGACTGGAGACGATGCCAATTACGATCCTTGCCAGTAACTTCTTTTATGCTGCAACCTTTGCGTTCGTCCTGAACGTTCTTGCGGGTGTTTATCCTGCAAGACGTGCTTCAAGGCTCGATCCGGTTGAATCAATTGAAGGCGATTGAACGCTCAATGATTGGATGTATTATCTGCCGGTTTAAATGAAATTGCCCTATATGAGTGCCAGATGCTGACACCTTTGGTCCTTAAAATATCATAGTACCGATGTCGGCTGCATAAGGGACTAGTCTGGAGAGCACTATGCCCCCGCAAACAAGAACTGCCCACACAACAGGCTCTCCTGCTGCAAGTATGTAGCATCTGTTATCAGTTCTTGACATTAGAACTTTTCCTTTATACTTTACTGAATAAGCCATTATCAACATTATCATTAAGACAAAAATAGGCAATATTTTCATATAGACACCAACTGCAAGCAATATCAAGGTTACAATATTGAGCATTTTGAGCAACGATATACTCTTATCATGGCCAAATATTGCCGGTATGGTCAACAGCCCTTTTATTCGATCCCCTTCTATATCCCGAATGTCGAACATTATCTGGATGCCTATCATTCTAAGGAATACGAAAGCTGATATGACCATTGCAGATATGTCTATTTGATACCCATAATAGACGAACATGGTGTAGATGAGGAGTCCCCATACGAGTGATACGAACAAATTCTTGAATGCTGGCAATTTTTTTGTGATGGATTTAAAATGTGAATGATACATAAGGCCCAATACAAGAATCGCAAATCCAATGAACATGTTTTTGATATCACTGTAAATTAAATATGTGAAAGCTATTGCCACAATGGAACCATATATAGTAGCTAACAGCATTTTTTCGTCATTGTTCTGCAGATATTCTGAACGACTTGAGTAATTGTTCTTGTCTTCCTCTGCACCAGTAAAATAGTCGTACACATATATCGTATAGAAGATCAGATAAATGATCAACATAAAGTCCCAGGTTATCGGAATAGCGAATATAATCGATGCCATAATAGCTACACAGATAGCTCCGAATGCAAAAATATGACCTCCGTAGATAAAATCTTTCCATAGTACCTTTGTAATATATTGGAAGTTCAGATTATTGGTGCTATCTCTAAATAATGTACATCCTTTGCTCATCGACATCATCAAAAATAAACATCTTTGCACACGTATTAGAATTATCTGTCCACCAAAACTATAATTATGTACATAATAGCTTATTACATGAACATTTTATTGAGATTTGAGATAAGGATTTCATACATTCTCAAAAAAATAAAGATATTAAGAAACTATATTTTGATCAATTGGATAGTGCTCATGACCTGCAAGACATTAAACGAAGCATAGTAAATCATTTAAAGATTGAATTCATTCAGACGTGAAAAGGTGATCACATCATGAAATACTGGCAGCCAAAATATGAAACGATGGAACATGATGAGCTTCGTGAATTGCAATTGAACCGCTTGAAGAAAACGGCTGCAGCAGTCTATAATAATGTGCCTTTTTATCGAGAGAAGTTCAAAGCCCTGGGTATCACTCCTGATGATATAAGATCACTGGATGATATCAGAAAGTTACCAATGACCAAAAAGACGGACCTTCGTGACAACTATCCATTCGGTCTTTTTGCAGTCCCAAAAAAAGATATTGTGAGGATACACGCTTCTTCAGGGACAAGTGGGAAACCAACGGTTGTCGGATATACTGCCAATGATATCGAAACATGGGCAAATATGATGGCACGTAATTTTACTATGGTCGGGTTAGATGCGAACGATGTTTTCCAGAATGCCGTCAATTATGGTCTTTTCACAGGCGGACTGGGTTTTCACTATGGTATCGAACAACTTGGCGCTATGGCCGTACCAAGCGGGACCGGAAACACAGCAAGACAGATCGAGATGATGCAGGACTTTGGTGTTACTGCGATTCATTGTACACCTTCTTATGGACTTTACCTTGCAGAAACTGTCAGGGAAATGAATATCCTTGATAAATTATCATTACGAGTAGGATGCTTTGGTGCAGAACCATGGTCATCCAGTACCAGAAAAGAACTTGAAGATGCGTTCAACATTAAGGCTTATGATTCCTATGGACTTTCCGAGATGATGGGACCTGGTATCGCATTCGAGTGCCAGGAACAGGATGGGCTTCACATATGGAGTGATCATTATCTTGTTGAAGTGCTTGACGAGTATGACGAGCAGGTTGCTGAAGGTGAGAAGGGCGAACTTGTGCTTACTTCATTAACAAAGGAAGCATTTCCTGTGATCAGATATCGTACCGGCGACATCACAAGACTTCTTAAAAGCGAGTGTGTTTGTGGACGTACAAGTAACCGTATCTCAAGGATACTCGGGAGAGCAGACGATATGCTTATTGTAAGAGGCATCAATGTTTTCCCATCACAGATAGAGAACGTTCTTGTGAGGATCGAGAAGATAACAGACCAGTTTGAGATATATCTTGACAGGAACAAGAAGAAGTTAGATGAGATAACCGTCAGAGTAGAACTCGATGAAGGTGCATTCACAGGCGAGATACAGGACCTCGAATCAACAAGAAGACTTGTTGAAGGCGAGCTTAAGAGCGTATTGAACATCAGGGCCAATGTAGAACTTGTGGAAAAGGGAACAATTCCAAGAAGCACAGGTAAAGCAAAGAGGGTCTTTGACAGAAGAGAAGCTATTTGATTCCCTTTTTTATATTTAGCTATTGAATATCCAATTAGAATAATTGTTCTCAAATATCAGTTGTGAGGTTACAATAATGCCACATGTAATGGAGATCCTTGGAAAGACGAAGGTCGTTGTAGAGAATGGCGAAGTGGTAGAAGTAGGTGAACCGGAGATCGACTGGTGTCCACTGTTCGAGAAAGCAAGAGGCATCAAAAAGATCACACGAGAGGCTGTTAAGGAGAACATGGAATTTCGCATAAAGGATTTTGGTCTTTTTACAAAGGACCGTATGCTTGAGATGGATGTCTTCGTGGGTTTTGGTGCTTCCGAAGTTATGATGACAGGACTTGGAAGGGACATTCTCGATACCACAGTAACAGTTTGTGACGGTGCAGGCACTGTTATAACGAACAATCCTGTGCTTGTTCAGGGAATGGGTGCAAGGATATCGGGACTTGTAGAGACCGAACCTATTGATGAGGTCATTGACCGCATTGAGAAGATGGGCGGTATTGTGCTTGAACCATCTAAGGCCATCATCGATCCTATAGGTGGCGTTCTAAAGGCAATTGAACTCGGTTTCAAGAGAATTGCTGTCACTGTTGTTGACCCTGAAACTGCCAGAATGCTTCGTGAAATTGAGAGTGAGAACGACCTTGAAATGATGATAATCGGCGCCCATACTACCGGCCTTAGCAGGGAAGATGCCCTTGAGATAGTAAAGCATCTTGACATAATTACTTCCTGTGCATCAAAAGCGATACGAGATGTCATCAGACCTCTAGCACAGGTAGGTACTGCAGTACCTCTTTTTGCACTTACGCAGAAAGGAAAAGAGCTTTTACTTGAACGTGCAAAGGAAGTTGAAAGCCCTATTCTTGTTAATACTATGTCATTGCCAGTATTACCAGAAAAGAAACAGCCTAAAGAACTTATCTGAACTTTAGTCGGGCTTTGTACCCTAACTTTTGGTAGACAACGCCTAGAAAAAGTTATTTATAAATAAAAAAAGTGAGGTCACTCATCGAAACTGGTGACCTTTTCATCTTTTGCATCAGAAATTGATACCTTTATCATTTTGAATTTCGGAACCCCTGAGCCACCGGTCTCAGAAGATACCAGTGCATTTGACCAGGGGCTGTTGGTCATGTATCCGATGCCTTCATGGCCTTCTTCATAGCTAGAAGGTCTGAGATGCACAACAATCCTTCCGAAGTTGTTCTTAAGGACCGCCTTTCTTCCGTCCTTAAGCACCATCTTCTTCATGTCACCTTTATCCAGCAGAATTACAGCTGAACGTTCGGCATATTCATCCCCACATCCTGATGATTCAAGAGCGGTGCTTTGGAAGACATCCCTGTATGTTATTATCTTGATATCGTATTCAGGAGCTTTGAGAAATTGTCCAAATCCCATTTATAATTCCCCCATAATGCGTTCCAGTATCTCTGCATCACACATTCGATCAGTTTCAGTCATGGCTTTGAACTCCACTTCAACACCATCCATCCTGACAGCAGTTCCCCCACACTCGGATCCTGCAGTTGCGGCTGGAATTGACACTTTTGCTTTTCGGGACGTCAGAGTATTGCATGGATCAATAGTGATGACTGGAATGTCCAACAGCTCTTTTGCAATACTGCCTGGAAGACTTGACATCGGGTCAGAACCTATTATAAGCGCTGCATCAACGGTTCTTGTCCTCAGCAATTCCACAACAGAACAGTGTGCCCCATGTTCAACATCATTCCCTGTGAATTTGACACGGTTAATATATCCGGTTTCCTCATGCAGGTTATGATTGGATCCCCGCATATTATACTGACCTACCATCGGGATGAGATGGAAGTTGGAAACTTCATTGAGCTTATCCATTAAACGGACTAGCGGTTCAATTTCCTCAAGTGAATAAACAAGGCCCAAGCCAACACAGATCACCCCGAATTCAGCTTTTTTAAGCATATTCGCAAGTTCAAGTATCTTCTTCGGACCCATTCCGAAAGAAACCTTGGGGACCTTGCCGGAAAGACCATTTGTGAGTGCATTAAGCAACTCTTCGTCTGCCTGTGGTGGTATCTGGTAGAACTTATCCCCGCATATAGTAGCAGTATCAGACTTTCTCACATCGATACAAATTGCCGTACGATCTTCTTCCCAGCCACGTTGCCTCTCTTTTCCACGAGGGAAGTAAGTGTATTTGGACAGATGTCTCGGGTGTGAGTTAGAGGGGTCTGCACCCCAGTAAACAATAACGTCCGCCTTGTCTTTTACCTCATCGAGTGTGCAGGTCCTTATACTGCCCTCAAGTATTGCCTCAACGACAGGCCCCTGACAGAAAGAAGAAGTATCATCAAAATAAGCACCAGTCCTTTTTGCTACCTCAATAGCATTTTTCTGTGCCTGACTGGTCGAGTTCCCCATTCCAAATATCACCGGAGAATCGGCTTCCTTGAGTATTCGGGCAGCTTCTATGATAGCATCGTCAAGCGATGCAGGTGCGCCATCGATACTGCACTCAGCAGGCCTATTGCATTCTTTCAGGCGAGCTACACCTTTTAGACATGCATTGTTCACCTTTGAGACTTTACCGCCATCTAGCTCAATCTCTATATCATCACAGAGAAGTCCACAACCTGTGCAAACGTAATATTCTTTTTCCATTTGTTTCACACCATGATCAGACGAATTCAATTGCTTTTGTAGGGCATGTAACGATGCAACCATTGCATAGTATCTTATTTTTACCAAATCTGCGACACTGACTTACATTGGATAGACGTACGACACCATCTTCCACACGAAGGATCACATTGTCACTGGTGGGTGCTTTTCCTGAACCTGCACCATAGGGATCTTCGGCCACATTAACAGGACATGCAACAACACAATTACCACATCCAATGCATTTTTCGGTATGCACGATCATACCAGACTCAGAGGCCTCTCCTGCAGGCGTGATGATCTCGGAAAGTTTTTCATAGTTCTCTTTGAACTTGTCCTCTTTCAAAGGTGGGCAATCATCGACCACGACCTCTCTTGAAAGAAGTGCTGCTGCAAACGCCATACATGTAGCTTTACCACACTGTTTGCAATTTGTTTTTGGTAGTAACTGGTATATTTCCAATGCATTTGTCATGAATTCACCTGAAAAATATTAAAAATAACGAAGGAAAGATGTGCTATCTTTCGTTTCAGTCCTTTTTCTTAAAGAACAGATCACAATGACAGGAGCCATCATTACTTATCTCGTCCTTATGATAGATACAGGGACAGATTATTTTTTTGTCCTCCTGATCATCACCAGTCACGATCCTGCAGGGACAGTAATTCTTCCCGTGTTTGTTCCTGTTCCTTGCGAGTCCTTCAAGAACAAGATGCAGCGACTCTTCGTCGGGATTTAACAGATATCCAGCCTTATCGGCATATTTGGATGTCCATACGTGCATGTCTTCTTTAGTAGATTCATTATTTGTCATGTGATTCACTTCTGATGGACTATTTCCGGACTGTTGTTCCAGTAAGTTATCAAGATGTTCCCGGAGTTTATCTTCGTTGGTGTAGCCAACAACATTATTCACCAGATTCCCATCTTTGAAGAAAAGAAGAGTAGGGACACCTAATATATTGAACCTTTTTCCGATTTCAGGTGAACTTTTAAGGTCAATCTTAATAAACTTTACCTTTGATTCGTATTCACCTGCTAGTTTTTCGAATACTGGGCCCATCTTCTTACAAGGCGGACATGTCTTTGCAAAACAATCAACTACAACGGGCAATTCAGAATTGTCTACCTCTACCTCAAAAGCAGGAGTATTTATCATGAAGAGATTCGTGTTCAACTCCACGACCACAGGTTCAGTAACTTTGCCTTGACCCTGTCCCCCAAAAATACTTCCGATAAAACTTCCCAATCCCATTTACAACACCTTTTTATTTAAAATTTAATTATGCTACCATTAATCATATGCACGTAAATTATTTAACATTGCACATTTGAAGATTAGGCTTCATTTAAATAGTATTAGCTTATAGAGAATTTATTATGACGATGAAAAATATTAGCAAAAAACAAGCGCAGTATGGCGGATATACCATATTTATATTTATTTTTGTGCTGATAGCATTCCCCATGCTCATCCCAATGGGGTTCAAGATGCTCATCCTTGTACCACTGGCTTTTGCTATCGGTATGGTAGGCTACTGGCTTGGCGGCTTGATCCATAGAAAAATGAGTGAATAACTCACTTATTTTTAGATGGTAGTATTAAGTAAGCACATAAAGTAGAACTATAAAAAAAGAAAGTTCGCATTTGTGACGGAACATGAATTCTTTTTTTGTTGAGTGTAAGGAATAATTCCATCCTACTCAATACAGAAAATGTGGCAGCAGGGAACTCAGATATCCCTGAGATAATAATTTCACCCATTCAACGGGTTCATTTTGTGTAGGTTCAATACTGCGTCAGCATACACATACCAATAGCATCTTACTGATATTCTGTGAGAGACATCTGAGAGTTATCATCGACTGTATCGATGAAGCCTTCACTGCCTTCATCAAAGAAACTATAATATCTACCTTTTCCAATTCCATTATCCCATTGGAGATCTCCTTTTGAAACTACAGAATTATTGAATATGCTATTTAGGGATATCTTATTGTCATCAGAAGCAATTATGCGGATGCTTCCATTATTATCATTGATCATATTGCCACTGATCACATTATTATTGCTTTTTATCAGAAGGTATAAACCATTCCTCAAGTTCCCGTCAATCAGATTCTGTTCAATTATATTTCCCCTGGATTTGAAAAGATATATTCCATATTGGTTTTCTTTTATAGTATTATTTTTTATGACATTATCTTTTGAAACCATATATAATCCGCTTCTTCCGTTGCAAAGAACAACTACCGAATTTCCTGCATAGAGATTAATGGGATTTCCGAATCCATTTGCATCTATGACAGGATTTTCCACTCCCTGCAATGTCAGTTGCTTATTTACGATCACATTCTCTTCATAAATACCACTACAAACAATGATCTTGTCCCCCCTCATTTGCATTGTTTATAGCATCCTGCATACAGGAATATTCTTTTCTAGGCCCCACTTTAATAGTGGCTGAATTTACCTTTGTTACGATGACTGACATAAGTAATGGTAACAAGAATAATTTAATCATAACATGTATTCTAATGTTCATTATGCACCCCCACCCTAATAGTATTAGATAGAATGTTAAAAAAAGTAATAAAAAAGAATGAACTATACTTTAGAACTGATAATTAGTACGTGAGGTCATGACCAATGGTCAGAACTATGGGTTAGTATTGATAACTGGCAAGTTTGATCTAAAACAAAATTAAAAAAAATGGATTTAAAATCAAAACTCAGCAGAAAAAATCGAATCCATGTCATTTATTTTATAAAGATACTCAGAACCCAGATCAGTTATTGAATATTTGTTTGAAGTTTTTTCTACAAGACCAACATCCATCATCATGTTAATATACTGATCAGCCCTGTTAAAATTCAAGTTTGCATTATAAACTATTGCAGTTTTTGTCACCTGTGACTTCTTTACAACATTTAAAATATCTACCATTATTTCGATTTTCCCACGACGCATTTTACCCACACCACCGTTTTAATTAGATTTAATTATCCCCAATCAATCTGGGTGTTTCTTTTATTTAAAGGTTACGAAATCCTTATATGTGCTCATCATAATGATTGTGAGAAAATTTAGTAGTGAACAAATTACAGTTCAAAAACATATAACCGGCATCATACGACATACTAATGTGCGGTAAAATTCACTCCATTTGTATTTCCAATCAAAAAATAAAACCTCTTAA
The DNA here is from genome assembly GCA_021108275.1 of Methanococcoides sp. Classification (GTDB taxonomy): domain Archaea; phylum Halobacteriota; class Methanosarcinia; order Methanosarcinales; family Methanosarcinaceae; genus Methanococcoides. The sequence goes on along the minus strand of JAIORD010000030.1, from coordinate 6,352 downwards.
GACTCGATTTGAATTAAAAACTACTGAATACGCCAAAAATGCACTACACCTTGTTATCAACCATGTGACTTTGCGATCGATTACACCAATGATCTTACATGGTAAAACAAATGTTTCCAATTTAGAGTATTTATGAGGACAAGGAAAAAGTCAACAAATTCATTCGATTCATACATCTCACTGTAAATTATTGACAAAAATAAAAGGTTTACACCATCGGCTTCATCTATAAAAAAAAGCAAACCAAAAATTGGTCCCTCACTAATTCATTTATCTGATAATACAAGAAGTAAAAGTAAAATCGCCTGTAAGCTTATAACCGGGAAGGTAAATATTCGAATTTATTGGATTTTTCATAGACCTTATCCATCGGGTTTTTGGAAGATGTAGCATGATTTAGAAAATCGCTATCATCTTCCTTCCTTTATGGAGCTTTATTTGTTTTACTTTTCTTTTTCAAATGAAATTTTTTATTTACTTTTTGCGCTTAACAATGATAATTGCGCCTACCAATGATACCAGTATCAAACCGAATAGTCCAGTAACAAGTGTAGAGGACTCGGCATTTGATGAAGGTACATTCTCGCTTACAGCTTCACTTTCAGCACCATCTCCTGCTAAAGCGATGCCTTCAACTGAATTTTCCTCAGAGACATCCTGGATTCCTGAATCATCAAATGATGAGGAAGATGGACCAAAGCCTGAGGATCCGGTAACTGGCTTCTCATCTGGCGTTGAACTACCAGCAGAGGCTGATGATGTAATGGTTGTAGATACTGTAACCCCAGGAGCTGCATTTTTGAGATCAACAAGGTCTGTTTCGACACCATTCACATAGAACTTGAGATTCTCATAATCATCAGGTTCACTGGTTATTAATAGCCTGTTAGCAGGCGAATCGCCATATACTCCTGCGGAGTCTACGGTAGCTGCACCAACTGTCTTTTCTCCAAGTTTGACTGTAATTTCAGTTCCCACAGGTGCTACTTCTCCATCAATTGTAACTTCTCCTCCCACACTTAACGGAAATGATGGAATAGCTTCAGAAGCAGCACTTACAGGAATCGTTGCCATTGCAAATAATAATAGGAATATCTGTAAGATAATTGTGTATTTTGTAAAGCTCCTTTTCTGGATCATATAATCACCCTTAAATATAAAATAAAAGAGGGGAGTTAAAAACTCACCCATATTTTTCGACTTTCGGTCTCATACCCCCATTAGAACCCTGCAAGGGTGTCTTCCTGGGTTACATATACCCAGAATCCCTCATATGGGCCCATATCGAAGATGTCTGTTCCTACATGGACACCAGAGATAACTCCAGTTTCACCATTGTGTCCTACCTGTTCATACATACCGGTTGCTGAGTCATATGGACCTATGACGATCATGTATGATTCGTCTATCGAACCAAGCATCAGTTCAGCTGGCAAGATAGCCATGGAATCGGTATAACCGATAGCATTCCATCCAGGATATACCGTCATCATAGGTGGCACAGATGGAGTGAGTGGGTCAAGAATCTCGGTTGAGATCATCTGATCAACGCTCTCATTACTCTCGATCCAGTATGCTTTCAGTGGCTCGAATTCAGTAGGTATTTCCCAGATAGCACCGGAAGTATTCCAGTATGCCAGCGTCTTGTAGTCGATGTCCGCTAGGACAAATTCAACGCTGCTGTTGTTCAGTGCGAATGGCACTGACATGAAGTTCCAGCATGGCTCAATCACAATAGGATCAAAGTCTCCTACTGGACATCCTGGATCACATGGTTCAACTACCTCGATCTGCATATCACCACAGTCGATTAGATTGGTATCAAGGCCTCCTGTTGCCAAGTCGAACTCTCCAACAAATGTGTATGGGCCTAGTGTTGCATCATCAGGGATAGTAACATTATAGGTCACCTGTGTGACAGTTGGTGCGTTGGTATTGAACCAGAATACTGTATTTGCATCAGCGATCGATCCAACCCAGGATGGATCACTTACGACCCAGTCTGCAGGTACAGCATCCGTGATAGCGGTCTTGTCTGCACCATCGTCTGTAATTTCCAGGATAACGGTTATTGTTTCACCTGGAATAGCAGTGTCCGGAAGGACTCTGCAGACATCTGGCTCGTCAGCAGGTTCTCCACCTGATCCAGCAACGACATTAATAGTCATGTCATCACAAACGATTGGATTGGTATCAAGGCCTCCTGTTACCAGGTCGAACTCTCCAACAAATGTGTATTGGCCTAGTGTTGCATCATCAGGGATATCGACAGTATAGGTCAACTGTGTGACAGTTGGTGCGTTGGTATTGAACCAGAATACTGTATTTGCATTTTGGATAGATCCACTCTCAGATGGATTGCCTACGACCCATCCTGCAGGTACACTGTCCAGGATGGCGGTCTTGTCTGCGCCATCGTCTGTAATTTCCAGAATAACGGTTATTGTATCACCTGGAATAGCAGTGTCCGGAAGGACTCTGCAGACATCTGGCTCGTCAGCAGGTTCTCCACCTGATCCAGCAACGACATTAATAGTCATGTCATCACAAACGATTGGATTGGTATCAAGGCCTCCTGTTACCAGGTCGAACTCTCCAACAAATGTGTATTGGCCTAGTGTTGCATCATCAGGGATATCGACAGTATAGGTCAACTGTGTGACAGTTGGTGCGTTGGTATTGAACCAGAATACTGTATTTGCATTTTGGATAGATCCACTCTCAGATGGATTGCCTACGACCCATCCTGCAGGTACACTGTCCAGGATGCCGGTCTTGTCTGCTGTGCCATCATCTGTAATGTCCAGGATAACGGTTATTGTATCACCTGGAATAGCAGTGTCCGGAAGGGTTCTGCAGACATCTGGAGCTGCTGCTGCTGCTGAGATCATCGAGAGTGTCACCAGACAAACTAAACTAAAGATTCCAAGCAATTTGGTTATTTTTGATATTTTCATAATAAACCCCCCATAAATTGAATGAGAGAGATATTTCATCTCTCTACACTCAATTTACAGTTTTATTCGCAATATGGCCCATCAAGCTTGAATAGGTCAATTAGTCCGCTTACCACACTAAATTCGATGTCGCCAGCTACGAAGGCATCTATTGCTGCGCTTACCTCATTGAATGTGATGATACCATCTGTATTTGAATCAAATTCATTGTATTCACATTCATTGTTAGGGACATCGTCACAGATCATGTTTGGTGGGATGTACAATCTACCATCCATGTGTGTTACGAAGTTGTCAACAAGACTCATCTGACCGGTAATTGGGTCATATCCGTCGTTGTACTGTACATATAGTGCATCAACACATGTCCAGCTTCCACTGCAGTCAGTATCAAAGTGTTTGACACTGGTTGCATTGACAAGCATGCTCAGAAGGTCAGTGTAGATTCCAGAATACCATGGTACTCCGTGTCCTTCGAGTTGGAGACCTACATCCCCATCTTCCATGTCGGAGTTGCAAACAACCTTTGTGTTTGGTTCATAAACGGTGTTCTTTCTTGTGACAGATGTTAGCCTTACATCTCCATCGGTAACAGTCATACTGTAATCCATATCGACATATGCTGCATCATCATTACTGAACACATTGTTGTAGTCTCTGTCAGCAAAGCTTATGAGGTGCATTACATCGATACCAAGAGCATATTCAGCGTCAATGTCACACATCTTTACCTTTGTACCACATGCAGGCCAGTCTTCGTTGTCAATAGCTTCCTGTGGGATGTACAAGCGAAGGTCGCCTACAGTCACAAACTCATCGTATGCATTGAACAAGAATCCGTTTTGTGTAACAGCAACACCAGGTTCACTAGGTTCGTCATTTTCGTAACCAACAATCTGCTGTACGTAGAGTTTGTCAGAGCATGTCCAGGTTCCAGTACAGTCTGAATCGATATAGCCGATAACATCTTCAAGGCCAGATTGTGGCATAAGACCAGGTAGCATAGAGAGTTCCATACCTACATCTCCGTCCTCTGCTCCAAGTGTAGCATCTACTACAGACCATGCTTCACCATAGTAAGCAGCATCCAATACACCGGTTTTAACGACTGGTGAATCGGTCAGTCTGATATCTCCTTCGGAAACAATGTCGTGGTCTTCGTCATCAAAGCTAAGATATACTGGATCGTTGAGAGAGTATCCTGGGTTACCATCTATGTCGAGATACTTGAGAGCACCGTCATGGATTGCAAACAGGTTGTCGTTAAGGTCTGCTTCTTCACATACAACTACCTTTGTATTTGGCTCGTAGTGAATTGTCTCGCCGTTGATCTGCTTGTTGACCTCTGAAAGCCTCACATCGCCATAGGAAACTTTGTTGTTGTTGTCCATATCAACGTATACAGCATTACATTCAACGCTCTTTGCAAGCTGAAGTTCTTCTACGAAGTTAAGTATGTAAGTTGCATCGTGGTCACCCTGTAGGACCTTTGTACCACATGCAGGCACACATTCATCGCCTTCTGGGATGAAGAGTCTTACATCACCAATTGTTACAAATTCATGGTCAAGTTCATTGCCATCATTTGGCTGGTTGATGTATAATTTGTCTGCACAGTTCCATTCACCGGAATCGTCAGCATCTACCCATGCGACAAGTTCAGTTACAGCTCCATTATCTCCAATAAGTTCAAGATCTGCATCCATATCAGCATCGTTAGGAGAAACAGTTTCCCACCTGTCGAGTCCAGCATATTGGGACGTGTCCACAATAGATCCTTCCTGAAGTGGATCTGCAGCATCTACCATCTTCACAGGAGTTACTGGAGGAACATCGGTTAACCTGATGTCACCAACAGACACAGTGCCCTGATCATTGAACTGGTCCTCAAAGTCGATGTAAACTGGATCGTAGATATCATACTTGTTGTTATAGTTGATATCCATGTATGTGAACATATAGTCATTATACTCATCCACAATGATTGCACCATTGTCGTAATCATCATCTGCTACTTTTGTGTTTGGTGCATAATTTGTATGCCACCATGTGAGCCTGACATCGTTTGGCGTGATAACTCTTTCCTGATTGTTATCAAAATCTGCCTCCATGTCCAGATACACATATCCGTCTGCAGTTACTGCTATTATTGCATTATCACTAACGTCATAAAGCACAAATGTAGTTTCTTGATCACATTGTTCAACTAGGGTGCCACATGGCTTTGCCCAGCAACATTCATCTGCAGGGTCTTGATCCCCTGTTCCTGGTGCAATTGCTATACCAGACATAGCAAGGCATAACATTGCAACAATAAGAATTGTTTTAATTTGCATTCCTTTTACCTCCAACTTGAGATTTCGTTTCGTTCAGAGCGGTCAAAATGGATGCAGTTTACCCGGACATTTTGTCTGTCCCGGTGAAAGGTCTTTTTGATCCTCCAATAAATTAGGAGGTTAATATATCAAACACAGTAAACACTCTCGCAACGTACCAAATTACGATAGCCAAACTGCACCATACCCGTACCACTACAATACTAAGTTGTCCAGCAGAGCATATAAACTTCCAAGAACACAGGATTCGGATGTAGAGTAAGTACGCATAGTCCGTACCTATAGTAAGGGTCAAAGGATTTTAAGAATGATTGATTCAATCGCAATTGTATGGATGCGGAGCAGCATCTTCTTTTGCTAGAGAAAATGGAAGCTAAAAACGATGTGTGACAGTCGAATACTGCAGATCGATCAGGATCATTAAAAAAGAAGTTGAATAATAATGAACTGCTGAAACTCGTTCAATAGTATTATTTAGACTTGTAACAGTCACAGAATATCTTCATCATCCAGCTTAATATCCAGTACTGGAAGTTCCACAGGTTCACCATCTGCATTGTAGCACTGCCAGCTATTTTCATCGTATGGATAACCAACAATAATATGACAGTTGCCTGTTTTGCCAAATAATCTCAGATCTGCATCAGATGGTCTTATATTCGGCCCTGGATGGCTGTGAACCGAACCGACAGATGAAACATTAGGCATCATAAAGAGCTTTATGACGGCATTTATCTCGCTGGATTCTGTTCCGGGCAGTATGAGGATCTCTGTGATCACTCCGTCCTTTGCCTGCAACAACCCAGCAAATTCATTCGGAGAGGATGATTCGCTCACTTTTAGAATAAAATCCAGAGTCTCACTGGCAATACCTTTTATTTTCATAGTTAGAAATTGTTTCAGAAGATATTTGAACTTTGCTGAATCATTATAAAAAATATGATCTGCTTAGAATACAAGTTCATTGTAAAATCGATCTTTTTTAGAAAAACATAACATACAAACCTGCAGAAATAATTGCACCTGCAAAAGTAGCAACGAAATTTACACCACTATTGG
>JAIORD010000051.1 GCA_021108275.1 Methanococcoides sp. | reverse complement strand
AAGGTTCCGGTGGTGGACCTATCTACTCTCAGGACAACCCTTCTTCAGTTCTAATGATATTATCACAGGTATGAGAAAGAGCTTGAGATATCTTTTGATTTCCGATTACTATATATACTGCAAAAAGGAAGTATACACCAAATGTCTTTAAAAGATAAGGAAGATCTGATGGTCCTTCCTGAGATCACTGATTTTGAAACTTTGCTAAAAAAGCAAAAGTACAGTCTTGCAGGCACTCATTCGGCTGTTAAGACATGTCTTTGGCTTAGCCGTTCAATAAAAGATCAAGGTGACTGCTATAAGTCAAAGTTCTATGGCATAACCTCTCATTGTTGTTTACAAATGACACCAACTCTGAGATGCAATCAGCGCTGTTTACATTGCTGGAGGCCCACTGAGGTTGAAGTATCTCTTCCAATAAATTGGGATTCTCCAGTGGAAATCGTGGGGTCATCAATCAAAGCTCAGCGAAAATTGATATCAGGTTTTGGACATTCAGCACCAAGAGACCGCTGGGAAGAAGCTAATCAACCAAAACATGTTGCTATTTCTCTTTCGGGTGAACCTACATTGTATCCGTATCTACCTGAACTTGTAGAAGAGTATGAAAGTCAGGGTTTTAGTACTTTTGTTGTAAGTAACGGTACTGTCCCTGAAATGATGGAAAAGATAGAACCTTCACAGCTTTATATGAGCCTGGATGCACCTGATAAAGAGACGTATGAAAAAGTTTGTTTACCGAAATCTCCTGCACTGTGGGATAAGATCAACAGGTCCCTTGAGATCCTTGGTACGAAAAATAACAGAAAGGCTATTCGCATAACATTGATCAAAGGTTTGAACATGTTCGATACAGCAGGTTATGCCCGACTTATTGAAAAGGCGAACCCAGATTACATTGAGGTCAAGGCGTATATGCATCTGGGCTATTCTAGAGGCCGTCTTCCACGTGAAGCCATGCCTGCACACGATGAGGTTCTGGAATTTGCAAAAGAGCTTGCTGGTCACATTGGATACAGTGTTGCAGATGATGTGGAAGTTAGTCGTATAGTTCTGCTCTCGAAAGACGGAAAAGTTTCAGATCTTGAGTAAAATTCAGACAAAGGTTATGTAACCAGTCATAACCTATATTTATATCCTTGTTCACATAGGTACACCTGTATAGCTAATAGCATCAATGTTCAATGCAGAACATAATCATCAGGTTGCAAGCTGCAACTATAATTCCGATCGATCCTAATTATGGAGTATTCCTACAATGGCTGAACAATCTTCACATCAGAAATACGAGTTTAAAAAGAAACTGGAATCGTTAAGGGGAAAAAAAGGTCGTGGTACCGAACTTATTTCTCTGTACATACCTCCTGATAAACAGATCTCAGATGTTGTATCACAGCTTAGGAACGAACATAGCCAGGCTTCCAATATCAAATCCAAGCTTACCAAGACTAATGTACAGGGAGCCATCGATTCTATTATGTCAAGGCTCAGGTATGGTACAGTTCCGGAGAATGGGATTGTATATTTTACTGGTGCGGTAGATGTTGGTGCGAACAAGACCAATATGGAGACCACCATTGTTGAGCCACCACAGCCTATCATCACTTACAGATATCACTGCGATTCATCTTTTTTCCTTACTCCATTGGAAGAGATGTTAAAGGAAGCAAAGACCTATGGTCTGCTTGTATTGGACAGGCGTGAAGCTACGGTTGGTCTTCTCACGGGTAAACAGATAGAAGCATTCCGTAAACTTACTTCCACTGTACCCGGGAAACAGAGAAAGGGTGGTCAGAGTGCTCACAGATTCCAGCAATTGCGACTTATTGCCATACATGATTTCTATAAACGTATTGGAGATGCTGCAAGTGAGGTCTTCCTTGCAGTAGATCAGAAAGATTTCGAAGGAGTGCTTATAGGTGGTCCGTCACCCACAAAGGAAGAGTTCGAATCAGGTAATTTCTTCCACCACGAGATCGAGAAGAAGGTCCTTGGTCTTTTCGATGTTGCATACACCGATGAATCTGGTCTTCCCGAACTCGTGAATGCTGCGGGCGAGAGACTTGAAGACCTTGATCTCATGGTCGAGAAGAAGCTGATGCAACAGTTCTTCAGGGAATTGGTATCAGATTCCGGCAAGGCGACCTATGGTGAGGATAATGTCCGTGAGAACCTCATAATAGGTGCCGTGGACATATTGCTGATATCCGAGGACCTCAGAGCTGTAAGGGAAACTGTCAAGTGCACTTCTTGTGATTATGAGAAGAAGACCAGCCGCGAGTTCAAGCCCGGGGACAGTAGTCCTGCTACCGGTAACTGTCCGAAATGTGGTTCTTATCTTGAGATCACTGAAAAGGTGGATGTCGTTGATCAACTGTCTGAGATGTGTGACCAGATGGGCACAAGGGTGGAGTTCATATCCACTGATTTCGAGGAAGGTTCACAGCTTTTGAAAGCTTTTGGCGGCGTTGTAGCGGTATTGCGTTTCAACACAGGTATCTGAATTAATTAAAGGTGATCATCTTGTTTTTGGATTTTATAGATCAGGTTACAAGTATACTGAACGATGCTGTCAGGTCAGCAGGTTTTGAAGCGGACGATATGGAGCTTGGTCCTTCACAGCACGCAGACCTATCTTCAAGAATAGCATTCAGGTTAGCTTCTGTTGCAAAGCAGAGCCCGAAGGATGTTGCTGAGAAGATAGCAGGCGAAATTGTGATACCTAAAGGCTCTTTCGTAGAGAAAGTTGAGGCATTGGGCCCCTATTTGAATATCTGGGCAAGCCGCAATTTCATTGAGGGCACAGTTCTGGCCATAAGGGAGCAAAAAGAAGCCTTTGGTGGCAATTTCTCTGAGGGCAGGATATTGCTCGAGCACACTTCAGCCAATCCTAATGGTCCGCTCCATGTGGGTCACATAAGGAATTCCATAATCGGTGATACCCTCGGGCGTATCCTTAAACGTGCAGGATATGATGTGGAACTTCAATACTACGTTAATGATATGGGTCGACAGATAGCAATAGTTTCCTGGGCCCTTGGGCATTTCGAATTTGATGAGAGCTCCAAGCCTGACCATGCTATTGCAGATGTTTACATAAAAGCAAATGCGGAGCTCAATGCTCATCCTGAAAAGGTAGCTGAGATCGACAAGCTCATGCAGTTTGTTGAAAAAGGAGATCCAGCTACCATCGAGACTTTCGATAAGGCGGTCGGTCTGGCAGTTTCGGGCATCAAAGAAACGCTCAAGAAGATGAATGTGGCACATGACGAGTTCCCGAAGGAATCCAGTTTCATCAGGTCCGGCGATGTTTCAAGGATAGTTGAAGAGATAAAGGCTACAGGTCGCACAGAGATCGACAACGGTGCACTTGTTGTAGATCTTAAGGACTACGGATTTGAAAAGACACTGGTGATACAGCGTACGGACGGCACATCCCTTTACACCACACGTGATCTTGCATATCATGAATGGAAAGGCGAACGTGCGGACAGGATCATCGATGTGTTCGGAGCAGACCATAAATTGATATCCGGTCAACTCAAGGCCACACTCAATGCGATAGGCAAGAAAGAACCTGAATTCGTTATCTTTGAATTCGTATCCCTTCCAGAAGGCTCAATGAGCACAAGAAGTGGTAAGTTCATCAGTGCTGATGAACTACTGGACCAGATAAAGACACAGGCGTATAAAGAAGTGGACAAGCGCCGACCGGAGATGCCTGATGATTTCAAGGCAGGTGTAGCTGAGATCGTGGGAATTGGTGCGGTGAGATACGATATCGTAAAAGTGTCACCTGAAAAATCCACAGTGTTCGACTGGAAAGAAGCCCTTGACTTTGAAAAACAGGGTGGCCCATTTATTCAGTACTCACATGCACGTGCATGTAGCATTCTCCAGAAAGCTAAGGATGAAGGCATCTGGAAGCCGGAAGAACCTATCAATGCTGCTCTTCTTGTGGAAGATTCTGAAGTTTCTCTCATTAAGAAAATGGCAATGTTCGACAAGATGCTCGATCAATGTGCAAAAGACCTCAGACCTCACACGTTCGCTATCTATGCAAGAGAACTTGCCGATGCGTTCAACCAGTTCTACCGCTTTGTATCTGTCTTGAATGCAGAGGATGAAAAATTACGTTCAAGCCGTATTGCTCTGGTGGATTGTGCAAGAATGGTTCTTGCCAACACCCTGGATACCCTTGGATTGGGCGCGCCTGAATCCATGTAAGTTCGAATAAGTGTCATTTCACATAAATAAGGAGAATGGAATATGGAATTATATTTGTACATTCTCCTGTATCTTTTTTTAGTAAATATCTATTCTTTCTGGCTTATGTTCTCTGACAAAAAGAAAGCTATTAAGAACAAGTACAGGATACCGGAAAAGACCCTTTTCACCTGGGCATTGCTGGGAGGAAGCATAGGTTCCATTGCAGGAATGCAGAAGTTCAGGCACAAGACCAGGCACTCGAAGTTCAGGATCGGGATGCCTCTGATATTTGTCGTGGAAGGCTATCTCTTCTTTGAATATGTTCTTCCATTTTTGACATGAGCCTCTGTAATCCAAAAAGTGTTTTAAAAAAGAGTGCTTACTTTATTTGAATGCGTATAAGGATAGAGACCCCCAAGTTCAGTTTTTTCAAGTACCACAAAGTGGGAGATGAATACAAAAGAGTGTTCTTTTCCCCTATACCTACGATATTCAATTATGGATTTATTGAAGGTACAGTAGGCGCTGATGGGATGGAGGAAGACGCCATCGTTCTTGGTCCACTTCTTGTTCAGGGAACTCTTGTGAGATTGGACAATGCAGATGGTGTTGTGAGATTCGTGGATGATTCTCTAAGAGATGATAAAAAACTGTTCTTTTACGGCAGCAGTACATATTCTTCCATGCTTTTCAGGACATATTTCAGAACATACGCATTGTTCAAGCGTTTTCGCTATCTGATATTTGAAAGAAGGCTTGCAGAGTGCAGATTTGAAGGCATTGAATTGTTCGATAAGGTCTAATAGCACTGATAATGCCGATCTGTAAAATGAGTAAAGACTGAAGAACATATCGAAGTATAAAAAAGTGAAAAAGATTAAGGGAGCAAGTTCCCCCTTAAAGTATATCTATGGTCTGAAGATTCTTGACCTTATTGCTAAAAGGTATGCCTTCCTGCTTGAGATGCTCTTTTATCGTGGTCTCAACGATCTTCACAAGTTCTTCCTTTTCTACGTTCGTAACTGCCGAGAGGAACTTCAGGGTGCATTCTTTGCCTTTTGTTTCAAAGAACTCTACATTGGGCACACTTTCGGAAGATGTGATACTGGCTTTCATGAGGGTTTCGGGGTACTCCAGTGCCATCTTGATGTGACCTACAAAATCCGGATTGAGATTTTTGATCTGTTCGCCAATGGAAGTTAGAACAGCGATGGCATATTTTTCTGCCTTTTGAGCTTCCAGTTCGCAGTCCTTGATTGTGAGTTCACCGGAATAGGAGCTCACTTCGGAAGCTTCAATGGAATTTATGTTCTCCCTTACTTCCCTTTCCTTGCTCTGACCTGCCAGCAGGTCTATGAGTCTCTGGAACTTTTCATCGGCTTCCTTTGCAGAGAACTCGATAACCTCTGCTTCGGGATTGAGCCCTTCCAGGAAATTCCTGACCTCTGCAACCTTTTCTTTTTCTGCTATATCGACCTTGTTGATACAGAGGATATCGGCATCTTCTATCTGTGTCTGAATGAACTTGGGTGTCTGCTTTATTTCCGTATTGAACCTTGTTCCATCCACAATGTTGACGATAGGTGCAAAGCTCAGGTCATCGATCTTCATCAGTGCAATATCGTCCTTTATCTGTCTTGGGAAAGCGATACCTGTAGGTTCGATGATAATGACATCCGGATGGAATTCATCGGAAAGGTTGCTCAAAGTGTATTCCATGCTTATCTTGAGCGTGCAGCAGATACACCCGCTTGTTAGTTCTTCTGTAACGATACCGGTACTTGAAAGGGTATCACCGTCAAGGCCTATCTCGCCTATCTCGTTCACTATTATTGCTATCTTGTGTCCTGTATCGCTAAGATATTTTCCAAGCTTCAACAGAGTAGTGGTTTTGCCGCTTCCGAGAAAGCCGCCTATTATCATTATTTTCAATTATTTCACCAGCGAGAGAATGGTATTTTTAAAAGATAATTGTTTAAGATCAAGACTGGCTTTAAACTTGTGAGTCTTTACTTATAAATCTTGCAGATATCTGGAGAGATGATCTTCTCATTTCGCTACTATTATAAATGATACTTACAGTAGAGTAGCTATGACAGACCTGATCTTTGATGATATTGGAAGTTTTCCGTTACCGGAAGGTGTAACGAAAGAGTGGATGGCGAACGCCTTTTCAAAAAGGGATAGTGATGAGCAGCTCTTCAATATCATAGGATCAGCATTCAAACAGAAATTAGATGCAGGTGTGCAGGTCGCAACATATCCGCAGTTCCAGGACATGAACGAACAGTTCCTGTCCATAATCAAGGACCCGGAATGTGTGGAAGAACCTTTCAAGGTCAAAGAGGACAGTGCGCGCATCCTCGAGCTTGATATTTTGGAGAAGACTGCCGCACAATACAAAGAGGAGACAGGCGACAAGCCGGATGTCCGCGTCTGCGTGACAGGTCCTCTTGAGCTTTATCTCAAGGATTTCGGGGGAACCCAATATACCGACATCCTGGATACGCTTGCAGTCAGCATTGATCGTTTTATCAGTAAGGCCATCAAGTCCGCAAAGAACTTCAACATCAGAACGGTGTCCATCGATGAGCCAAGTATAGGTATCAATCCACAGGTAATGTTCGAAGATGCTGAATTGGTGAAAGCTTTGAGCCTTTCTACCACCTATGCAGGCAAACAGGATGTAGATGTGGAGATCCATTTACATTCACCATTGCATTACAAGATCGCATGTGACACTCCGAGTATCAATGTAATAGGCGTGGAATCAGCAGCCAATCCTTCCTATCTTGACCTTATAGACAAAAAAGTGCTTGAAGACACGGATTCTTTCCTTCGTGTAGGTATCGCAAGGACCGATATTTTCAATCTTGCTTCCGTTCTGAACGAGAAATACAATACCAATGTCTGGAAAGACACCCAGTATCTGCCTGAGATCGTAACAGAAATGGAAACCCCGGAGATCATTGCAAAACGCCTTGAGAATACCCATTCCATATTTGGGGACCGCATAAAATATGTTGGTCCGGACTGTGGAGTTGGCTCATGGCCGACACAGGAGATCGCCTGTCAGTTGCTGAGCAATGTTGAAAAAGGTATCAGTATTTTCCATAACAAGCATTTGTCTTAAAAGGAAAAAAAGTGCAGGAGCATACAGCTGCCTGCAAAAATGTTGGTCTTTTCATTGAAGGCAGCTCATTGACAATTTTTATTTGTTTGATCAATCTATTGTAAACAGTAACTTATTAATGCAATCAAACAGTAACTTATTAATGTAATTAAATACTAATCTAGTTATTAATTAACTACGAGTTTAACATATTGACAATTTGGGTTATAATAATTTATTATTAATTGGGGTTTATTAATGAGAATACCATCTGGAATTGAAGGTTTGGACGAAATAATTCAGGGCGGACTTGTTACTGATCGTGTTTATCTTTTGAGTGGACCTCCTGGTGGCGGAAAGACTACTTTTGGAATGCAATTTCTTGCACAAGGAGCTACCTTTGGAGAAGTCGGTCTTTATGTGACACTTCTCGAAAGCCCGCAGAATGTCATCAATGATATGTCTAATTATGCAATGAACGTGGCAACTTTAATAAAAATGAAAAAGCTGCTTTTCGCTGACCTTGGTCCAAGAATGGAATATGGTTACATTGATGATCTTCATGAGGTCATCAACTCGGACTATGAAGTAGGTTATTCATCAGTCGAAGGTGAAGCACCATCACCAGCCATGGTCTTCAAGGAAATTGCAGCATATGTTTCAGAGTATAATGTAAAGAGACTTGTAATAGATTCAATGTCAGCCATACGTTTTAGTACAAAAGATCGTTCCTTGGAAGAGAAGGAAATGGGACGCTTCATCAGGAATCTTAAGAACCTTGGGTGTACGACGATCATTCTTTCTGAAATGACCGATCCTAATGCCTATTCTACTGAACAGTTTGCAGCGCATGGTGTGCTATTCCTTCATAATTTCCTTTATGGAAAGAAAATGACCCGGGCATTACAGGTCATTAAGATGCGTGGTACAAAACATCATTGTGATATGATGGGAGTTGAATTCACTGATAAGGGTCTGGCAATAAGATCTGTTCTTGTGTAAGAGTGCTGAAAATGAATCTTTTAAAAAATAGGAAGGACAAACTTACACTTGCTGAGCTTAAGAAAGCCGAGCTTGAAGATAAATCTTATAACCTTGGATTAGAGGTAGGCTATAACAAACACTCCGAGATCGGCTGGGTCAAGGAGAACCTGGTGAAGCTGGAAACCCTTTCAAAAAGCCTTGGTCTTGGAGATATCATCTCTGCTCAATATTTTTATGGTAAACAGCAAGGGGCTCTTGCCAGAGAGAAAGGGCTTAAGATCGATGCTTTTCAGAAGGCATCACATAATGAAGGACCTTCTATAACAATAGATCTGATCGCCGGACCAGAAAAAGAGTTTGATACAGGATGTCGTGACGATGCTTCAAATGATGAATTGTTTGCTCCTGTTGACCGACCGAAATTCCTTAGTAATCCTGAATGTACTTCCTTGACAAAAGCTATTGACCGCCCTACGAATATGGATGGTTTTAAGCCATTGAGGCTGAAAAAATAAAAATTGCAAAGACCTGACAAACTATGCCCCATCTTTCAGAAGACGTCATAGCTCCCTGTGGCATGAACTGTGGGACATGCATTGCTTTTTTTGGTTTTGCGAGCACCTCAAAATACTTGATGAGCATTACCGTAAGCGGTACAATATCAGCCTGATAGACAATCTCATCTCCATCAAAGGGAAGGGCATGAACTTTTTTTTAAGAGCACAGGAGGACGAATGGAAATGTCCGGAATGTGGTGAAATAATGTGTTGTCATAATTACACATGTTTCAATTGTGGTTTCAAGAGACCAAAGAACTGAAACTGCGAATTAATGGAAAGAACCGTTGTTAAAAAAAGAAATGTGGCTTTAAGCTATGTAGCCATACCCCACAAATCTCTGTTTATCATCCAGATTGCAGATTATGAACCTGTCAGATCCATTGTAAGCCAGTAATCTCGATCCTGAGAGAGTAAGCACACATTCAGCATCTGTTGCAGTCCTCTCAACTTCCTCTCCGTTGACGAGGATCTTTTCAATTCGCATTGGGGCTGACTGCAAACCTACGAAGATATGAGGGACATCTCCTACTGCAAAGCCTTTTGAGAAGGGTGTGAAATGACATTTGAGTGTAAGGTCCTCTGTAACTTCTTCCTTTTGTGAGAGTACAAAACCTCTCTCAACATCCTTTGATTGCACGTTCTTGAGTGCAAGTCCAACTCTTGCACCTGCTGGTGCACTCTTTGCATCTACATCATGCAGCTGAATGGAACGGATCTCTATCTGCTTATCACTTGGGAAAGCTATCAGTTTATCCTTTGCGTTGATGGTTCCCTGGTCCACGACACCAAGAACAACACATCCGATACCGGTAACATTGAAGGTCTGGTCGACGACCACACGTGGTGGAAGCTCGTTCAATTCTTCAAGCTCTTTATCGACAACCTCGCCAAGATCGAATATCATTTCCTTGAGCTCTTCCATTCCCTCAAAGGATGTTGTGGAAACAGAAATATATTCCCAGTTCTCAAGAGCTGTTCCTGTTGTTAATTTCGTTACCTTCTCCTTCAGTTCATCAATGGCAAAAGGATAGCTTGTATCTGATTTTGTCAGAACTATGATGCCGTGCTTATAGCCCAGAAGGTCGAGTGCAATGATACACTCTCCTGAATAAAGATCAAGTCCTTCAGGAGGTATGCACAGAACTGCAATGTCCGAAAGGTTTAAACCAGCCATCATCGGCTTGATCGCTGTAGGATATCCTGTTGCATCGATAGTTGTCAGAACTTTTCCGCTCTTGGCAAAATCGTACATTGTAAAATCTGCTACGGTTCCCTTCTTCCCTAATTTTGCAGCAAGGGTTGTCTTTCCGCTTTTTTCGCTTCCGATGATAGTTATTTTTGTCATATATTATCACACTTTTTGTGTACACAAATACTTATTGTGATATATGCTTTTTTGAGCTTACCATGTTTCTCCCTTCCACATAGAAAGCGTCTTATCATTGGTACTCTTGCTCAGCTTCCTGATCTTGACAATAAATTCATCACCTACCACCTCAGGCTCACTGAAAATGGTTGCCATGCCTTGCCGTCTTAAATATTCCTTGAACTTTGAAACGGTCTCAAGGCTTGATACCCTCATCTGAACTTCATCGGCTACAAGGGAGCCATTTCCTATATCGTTGATCGAATCTATCATGGGGTAAAGTATACTTCTCCCAAGTTGCAGGCAGCGCTTGTCTATATCATCAGATGTCTCTTCCCATTCAACTGCCTGAAAACCTTCGCGCACCACCCTGGAGAACAGATAATCCCTGCCGACATCATTGTAGAACTTGAAAGCATGTCTCAGGTCTGCACAATTGCTTTGCGAACAGGTATATTTTAAAGGTGCTATATCCATCATGGGATCTTTGATAACAACGCCTTCGTGTTCTATCTTCCCAAGTTCCCTGATGATCTCACTTATCCTTAAGGGAGCTTCTTCCTTTGGAAATTCGCCAAAGAGCCTGACCTGTGTGAATCCATATTCCTCTGCAAGCTGCCTTCGCTCATGAAGCGGAAGGGGAATGCCAGTATGCTTATGTCTTATATCGAAAACAAAAAGTTCAAGGGACTCGACATTGTAGATCTTCTTTGGGATATAAGGATTATCAGGACCTACCATCTCGCCGTGGAGCACAAGTTCTGGATGTTCTTCAAAAAAGTCAATATCCAAAAACTTCTGTGCCCTTTCAGTGGAATAAGGGCAGACGTAACCTCCGCGGGTTATGGCAATGATCTTCCCGTCAAATGTCACGATACGCACATTAAAACCGTTCATCTTCTCTTCGACACATACTGTCTTGACATCAAAAAAGTGAGCTTCTATAGCAGGTTTTAACAGCATGGCTCGCTGTATCTTTGGAAATCCTCTTATAAGTTCAAAACAGCCGTTCTTTTGCTACAGAACTGACCCGCTGTCAATATGAGAAATAGATGTATCAAAACGAAAAAGATGCTGATGTTCTCCCCAGAGCTGCAAAAGCTCACGCTTTTGTAATAATTTCTGGAGTTTGGATACGGGCAGGTCCAGATAATCTGCAGCTGCCCTCACATCCAATATGATACGATCAGCATCATCAGGTCTCATTCTTTCACTGTGCAAACGCACTAATAATGTTTCTTCTTGTAATGAAACCTACCATATCTCCTTCAAGGTTCATTACCGGCAAACCACCGATCTTTTCCTTGAGCATCATCGCTGTAACATCCGACATCAGAGTGTTGGATTTCACGGTCTTGACACCTCTTTTCATAATATCTTCGACAATGAGGTTCTTAATGCGTGAATCTTGCTGATTTCCAGAAACAATATCCCTGAAAGCACGCATTGACTTAGCGATATCCTGCTCAGTGACAATACCTATAAGTTTGCCATCCTCAATAACAGGGAACCTTCCAATATCTTCATCAAGGATTATGTGTCTGATATGGCTGACTCTGTCTCCTGGATGTACGGTTATAGGTTCTTTGTTCATTATCTCAGCAGCATAACCATCGATCTGACTATTGTTCAGCACTTCATTTGGTGTAACCCAACCGAGGATCTTCTCATTCTCGCTTACAATTATAATACCGCGGTCATTTGCCATCAGTATAAGTGCGTCGTCCACATCCATATCAGGAAGGACCTTTACGAATTTATCTGAAACAGCAGTTGCTACATGGAGTGAAGATGCAGGTTTAGCCCCTTTCTTTCGTGTACCAAGTTCTTTAGTAATACCTCTCATTGTAAGTATGCCGATAAGATTATCGTCATGTTTTACCAAAAGGCGGCGTGTATCCTTCTTTTCCATAACATCAAGCGCATGGGATATCGTGTCTGCTTTATCAATAGATATCGGTTCTACCATTATGTCCTTCACTTGCATATCTTCTCACCTCTTTTATTTCGTGACGTCAGATCACTAATCTATCACAAATCTCTCAAACATCCATCAAGCTGCTCTCATGATATCTGTCCTGCTGACAATACCGACGATCTCATCATTTTCAGCAATAGGGATACCTGTAATGTTCCTATCTACCATGATCTTTGCAGCTTTTGTGATATCATCTCCAACATCCAGTACAGCAAATATGTCGCTCATTACATCCTCTGCCACAAGAGGGACAGTCTTGACATATCTGTATATTTTCTCACCACTGGGTTCTGATTTTCTTGCCATCTTTATGTTCTTTGAAGGAAGTTCTCCCTCATTATCTGCAAGTACCTGCAGTGCAAGTTCTCTTGTAGTTATAATTCCGACCGCTTCCCCGGAATCATCTGTAACAATAAGCTTGCTGACATTGTTACTTTCCATTTCATCTATCACGTGGTTGAGGGTGTGATGCCTGTGAACAAAAATAGGATCTGCTGTCATGATCTCACCCAGATCTTTCTTAACAGGGAGTTCAGACATGCAGCGAATTATATCCACTCTTGTAACAATGCCCACAAGTTCTCCATTGTTGAGCACAGGGATGTTATTGATATCGTTATCGACCATCAATGCCGTTGCTTGA
The DNA here is from genome assembly GCA_021108275.1 of Methanococcoides sp. Taxonomy (GTDB): domain Archaea; phylum Halobacteriota; class Methanosarcinia; order Methanosarcinales; family Methanosarcinaceae; genus Methanococcoides. Next base: position 23,050 of record JAIORD010000051.1, on the reverse strand, counting down.
GGAACAGATGCATCTTTATAGATCGTAACAGGGTCTTCTGTCATTATCATCTTTACAGGAACCTTGTCAATAGGTCTTCGTCTCCACATTGGTTCTGCCTGGGCCAGGCGTCTTCCAAGATCGGATTTAGTAACGATACCTATCATCTTTTTGCCTTCCGCGACAACAATTGTGCTTATCTTATGTCTAAGCATCAATTTCCTTGCATGTGACACAGGCTCTTCCGGCTCCATTACATATACCGGGGAACTCATGATGTCTGATACATTCATATCTCATCCTCCTTTGTTTGTTAGTTATTCCTGTGGAAATAAAATTCATTCAGCTATTGCTCTTAGGATATCCCTCTCTGTGATTATACCACAAAGCTCTTCATTATCGATTACAGGCAGGGATCCAACACCATGTTTGAGCATGAGGCTGCTAGCTTCTCCGAGGTCTATATCAGAAGTGGTCCATACTACATCCTTTGAGACCAATGAACTGATATGAACATCCATTGCTTCATGGAAATTACCGGTGACCAAATTCTCAAATACCTCTCCGTTCCCGAAAAAGTTCATAATGGCCGATGCATTGACAACTCCTATGAGTATATCCTTCTTTACAACAGGAAGTCTCCTAAAGTTGTTCTTGACCATCACTTTAGCAGCATCTCCGATCTTCATATCAGCAGACGCCTTTTCCACATTTTTGCTCATGTGACCGGCAACTGACATATTAGTGGGAAGTCCGCTTGCAAACGTTAAGAAGTCCTTCTCAGTGCATATTCCACAAACATGATCTGTGCTATCAACTACAGGCAAGCTTCCTATGTTGTGCTTCAGCATGAGCTCAAAGGCTTCCTTGATATTGCCAGTGCTATGAATGGACACTACGTGGGGTTGCATTATCGAACTTATATCAGCGTTGATAGCAGCCAGCAAGTTCCCTTTGTATTTATTTTCAATAAGTTGGCTCTTATCTCCCCCAAGGAAATCGATTATGTCAAAAGATGTAATGATACCTTCAATTTTGTTTGTGCCAGCGTTTGTGATAGGAATATGCCTGAACTTCCTTTCTGTCATTATCTTGATGGCATCAATGATCTTTGTTGTAGGCGGGATTGTAATAACATGCTTAGTTGCCACAGACATAATATCCCCTTCATGCTCTGATATCTTCGCATGGAAATCGAAAGCCCTCTTATCCATTGTTTCATTAGTAGCAAACTGAACAGGATCCTTTTTCTTGCTACCTACAGGGCCATTGTTTTGAAGTTTCATTTTATCCTCCTTATTTTTTTCCAATAATTAAGTATTCCATTGGCTGTACGAATTTTGGAATAAACAAAAAGCCATCCAAAAATATTGAAAGGTCTGTGGTTACAGTCCTAATTGTTTAATTTTTATTTCTTGATAGATTCGCCTCAGTTATGCTAGGTCATAAAGCAGAACAAACACTCATAAAGAAGCACGCAGTATATCGGTCCGGGCCACTATTCCTGTTACTTTCCCATCATCAACAACCGTCAGTCTTCCGATATCATAATGGAGCATCTTTTCAATACACTCTTTTACACTGGTGTCAGAAGCCACTGTATAGGCAGGAGTTGACATTATCTGTTCAACTGAAGGAACGTCTTTGGACTGTGTTTGATTTTTCTCACTAATGGCTGGCCTGACAAATCCGGATCTTATGATATCCCTTATAGTTATCATTCCCTGAAGTTCATGAGAATTGGTGACCACAGGTAGACCGGAACAATTCGATGTAAGTAGGATCGGCCATATTTTTGTAAGAATGTCCTGTGGGTTACAGCTAATGACATCAGTTGTCATGACATCAGCTGCAACTTTGGTATTTATCTTATGAGATCCGATATTTGCAAGAATATCTGAATTGCTTACCATTCCAACTATCTCTTTATCAGTTTCAGATGCCACTACTGGGCAGAGCCCGACATCTGATGCAATAATAAGTTTTGCAGCATCCATAATGTCTGTTTCTTGCGTTATAAGCGGGCAATCATTCACGAATCCCTCAATGGTTACATTGGAACGTGTGGATGTGATGTTGAGAATATCCTTATCTTTAAGGATACCAACCATCTTTCCATTGGCATTGGTTACAGCAAGACCTCTAAGAAAATGGTCTCTAATTAACTGCCGTGCATATGTCATGTTGTCGTGCTCTTTAACACTAACAGCATCCTTGGACATAATTTCGTTGACTTTCATATAAAACCCCCGTTCATATGAATCAGACAAAGAAGCTTCATCTTCATCTTTTATTCTTCTTCTTCTCTACAATCTTCGCATAGTATAAGACCGTTAAATTGATTTAGATCATCCACATGTGATCCACACCTTTGACATACCCCCCTTTCAATGTCAATAGTTTCTACGGCATCCTGCTCTCTATTTATCTCTATAAGGTCTTCCAGAATTGTATTCAGACCCGGAGATACTGTAAGGATGTCCCTGTCGGTAACAAGTCCTACGATCGTCTTCCCATTGGTGACCGCAAGCCTTCGAATATGGAATTTCACCATCATTTCAGATGCTTTTATGACACCTGTATTTGGTTTCACTGTTAGAATGGGTGATGACATTATTTCTTCAGCATTTACGGTGTGGGGCATGGTATCTTTTACCATTACCTTACATACCATATCTCTTTCAGTTATAATGCCTGTAGCTTCACCATATTTTGTTATGATGACGCTATCAATATTCTGTTCATCCATAGCCTTGGCTACTTCAAGAGCTGTGCTTGTCACATCAAGGATAAAGACGTCCTTAGTCATTATCTCATGAACGGTAACATCTTTCAGGGTCTCTTTGATAGACCCGTCCGCCGCAATGTTCCCTTTGGTCACCATGACCATAAATATCACCCTCCTATGCTACTAATTGAATTCCCACATTCAATTACATAAAAGTTCTACTTTATAGCATATATAGGTGCTTGTTTTTACTTGATTGTTATTCTTGTACGGTTTCCAGCGCTTAGTTCTATATCCTCGTATCCGGATTTTGAGTATGCATCAATTATTTCGATGGGTGTCTCAATGTCCAGTTCATCCACAAGAAGGGCATGATCTCCCCACAGAGCAACTCGAATACGGCCGGTATCATCAGATACATAGATGTTTGAGACCATGTTGCTGGTTCCGTCATCCTTCTCGAACTCTCTCAGTTCTCCAAGACCGGAAACAAATCCTTTTATTGAATAGGATTCGCCGGGTATGATATCGGTGATAGGTGTAAAGCTCTCTTTGTACTCGACATTTGCTTCGGTCTTTCTGAGAACACCATGGTTTCCGATCTGTACCTCAACCTGCTGGCTGAAGTTATTTGTTCTTGCATATCCGTTGATTATCTCAACAGCATCATCAAGGTTCAGGGAAGTGGTGGAATCTACTTTTTCGTCCCACAGTGTTACGCGTATCTTTCCGGTTTCGTCACCTATCAGTATATTCATGACGCGCCCAGGGTTCCCATCCTTTTTCTGGAAGTTCCTGACATCAGAGATATCCAGAAGTTTTCCTGAGATGTTGATGTCGGACATACCGTCCTTTATGTCGGCTATCTTGTGTGACTGCATTCTGACCTCTATGTTCTGGTCGGTTTCACGCATCAGACCGTATTTACCGATGTTTATGACCGTTCCTCCGGAATAGCTATCCTCTTTTGCGTAACCTGTGATCTCCAGACAATCCCCTACATCGACGCTACCGTTCGTGATGATATCTGCACGGTCATCCCAGAGAGTGAGCTTTATGGAGCCTGTTTCGTCTGCGACCTTAACAGTTCCTACTCTGCCAATGGTACCATCGTTCCTATTGAACTCGCGTACATCAAGAACAGAGGTGACCTTTGCTACAAAGCTCACATTGCCTATCTCAGCAGTTATATCTTTTATTTTGATGATATCTTTTACAGTATCTGTGACCCCAAGATCATGAGCAACAAGCATTGCTGCTGTCTTCATATCACAAAGACCGCTCATTTGGTCTACTTTTTCATCGACCCTCTTTCTAAAATCGTCTTCGCTGATAATGCCTCCAAGCTTATTGTAGATCTCAGTTATCTCGTCCATTGATGACACCTGTAAATAGTATTAAAACGGGTCCATAAGAATTATCCAAAACTTATAGGAAAAAGATAGGCTGTTTCCTTGTTTTGTAATAGCATAGGCCTCGGGTAAGTTTAGTTCGATATGATATAACCCTAACGAAAGGCAGGTCATACATTATTTTGCAGAAATCCGTTCTTATTTTCTATTATCCGCTTTCTGATGCGTGGATGTAGATAAAGATATATTAAGTATAAAATGCATTTGCATTTAGATAGCATGATTCGCAAGTGTAATGAGCATGGATACTTCAGGGGCGAGTTTTGTCCGGACTGTGGTGAGAGCGGAAGGTATGTACTGGATGATGAACGCGAAGAGCGTCTCGGAAGGTTCATTTCAGGCGCATTGAGGCACTTTCCTGATGATGTTGGACTCACTATGGACGAACAGGGTTGGGTCAATATGGACCTGCTCTGTGACATAATGGACCGCCGCTACAAATGGGCGACAAGGGAACGGCTTATTTCTCTGATCGAATCTGACCTGAAAACTAGGTATGAGATAAAGGGTTCCAAGATAAGGGCAAGATACGGTCATTCCGTTAATGTGGAATTGGACTATCTTGAAACTGAGCTTCCATATCTTTACTATGGTGTCAGTCAGGAAGAGGTAGATATGCTTCTTGATACTGGTATTGCTCCTATGAGACAACGTTATGTACATCTTAGTACAAGTTATGGGAAGGCGATAGAATCAGCTTCGGTCCATACTAAGAATCCGGTAGTGCTTGAGGTCGATGTGGATGAGGCACAAAATGATGGATTGCATTTCATGTTGGTCAATGAGGGTATTGTGCTAACAGATGGTGTTCCACCGGAATATCTTAGGGTTGTGGAAACTGAGGAATAAGCTTTTTGAAGCTTATTGAATTGAAATTTCCACTGTACCTTTTCTTTTTTCTGTTTTGAACTTTACATCAAGGAATTTTTCTGTGACCCAGATGTTGGTCCTTGTATGGGGTGCTATTTCTTTTACAGTAAAAGAACCACCTTCCGCAAGTCCGAGATAGGGGATAAGCTGGTCTGCAAGATGAATGTCAACGGAAGAAGGGGTTAAAAGTTCATCCAGAAGGGATGTAGCAGCATCACCGCCTACCTTTTCTGCTGTTATTCCTCTTTTACCGGGCTCGAAAGAGCCTTTCATTCCACAATATAAAGTTATTCCACTACCAGTGGATTGAAAGTCAGTACGGCATGTTTCTATTGAACATTCATAGCCGGCATCTTCAAGAATGGCCTTTGCTTTGTCGGCCTGCCTCTGTGCAACATGGTCAGGCAGATTGGAGCAATGCGATATTCCACGAATGGTCCCTCTTTCTTCTGAAAGTTCATGAGGCACTAAATGTGAAGGCTCGATCATTGCCTTAACACTACCTCCACCACGCGGGTAGTATCCTCTTTTTAAAATATCGATGTTGCATCGGTAGCCCATTTTCGAGAGGGCATTGAGTGTGACATTATTAAGATAATCGATACTTGGTGACCATGAAACATCAGTTCCCCCTTTTATGTCAAGTTTGACCTTGGTGTCAGAATAAGCAGCAATGGGCATTATGCATTGTAATAGTAAAGCTATGCTTCCCGCAGTGCCGATATCAATGGTATAGTTACCCCCCCTTATTTCCTGTGGAAAAAATGCAATATCCGTGGAGCCTATCTTAACTCCTTCTACTTTTGCATCACACAATAAGGCCGCTGTTCCTATTGCTTTTACATGTTGGGCTGAGAGTCCGGGGTTTGGCCGGTCTTTACGTATGTTCTTTATGTATGTTGCTTTTCCCGTAACAGCAGAAAGTGCTATGGCGTTTCTGACTATCTGTCCGCCGCCTTCTCCATAGGACCCATCGATATCGATCATGTTCTTGCCTTTATTTTCCTGAAAGCATCTTTAATTGCATACATAAGGGGGTCCACAACGGTAGATACCGGTGGTGCGTAACAGGTTTCAATTGAAAGCATTTCTTCAATTGTTGTCTTCTTCTTTATCATGAAAGCAAGGCTGTCAATTCTTTCTTTTACACCGCTTTTTCCGATTATCTGTGCACCTGTAAGGTGGTCTCCACTGAAAATAAGCTTGATGTGGATATCACTGCTGCCTGGGTAGTAAGATGCTTTTGTCACTCCTGTAGCGTAACCTGTGATGATGTCGATGTCTTCTGACCTTGCTCTTTTACTTGTAAGACCCACCGAGCCTATCAGGAGATCACCTGCAACGTAGATACTGGGACCCAGAAGAGGTTTGAGTACGGTATCTTTCCCACAGATGTTGTTAGCCATTATCGTAGCCATATGTCTTGCAGCAGGGGCGAGTTGGACAAGTGTTCTTTTGTTGGTGATAAAATCTGTTATTTCACAACAATTTCCGCCTGCAAAGATGTCGGTTGAAAAATTGCCGTCCACAAATGCTTGAAGGTGTTCGTTAACGATAATGCCTCCAAGTTCTCCTGTGGAAATACCTGCATTTTCTGCAAGCTCGACATCAGGTAATATTCCTGTGCTTATTATAACGATATCCGCTGGTATTCGTTCTCCTGAAATTAGAACGTTCTCCACCTTTTCTTTCCCTTCGATACTATCCGGTATATTGCCTGTAATGAGGGTTACACCTATGGACCTGAGGTATTCTGAAACTATCTCTGCCATATCAGGATCTATCAGACGTGAGAGAATTGCAGGACCGCGGTTGATCAGTGTTGTGTCTATCCCTCTTTTTGCTATGCCGGCTGCGGTCTCAACACCTATTGCACCGGCACCGATGATGACCATGGTCTCAGCGGAAAGAAGTGCATTTTCTATTTTCATGCCGTCAGCAAGTGTTTGCAGGGTGAACACTCCCTCCATTCCTATATATTTCTGTAACGGCTGAGGTATACGCTGTTTTCCACCGGTAGCGATGACAAGCTTATCGAACAGGATATCACAATTCTCAAGCTCTATCGTTCTATTGAGAATATCTATTGACAGGGCCTCAGTTTCAAGTTCTATGCCTATCCCCATCTTATCAAAGAAGTTAGGAGTTTTGACAATAAGAGAATCAAAATCATTTACTTTGCCTGACAGTTTGAAAGGTATCCCACATTCACTGTACGATATGTGAGCATCCTTTGAAATGACTATGACGGAAAGGTCCCTGCACCGCTTTACATGTGTAGCAGTAGTAAGTCCGGCAGCACCTCCGCCTATGATGGCAAGGTCGTATTTTCTAATATCTTTCATAAAGATAATTTCAAATGCATGTTATTAGGGTTTTGGCATTTGATGAGACCCGTATATGATAGAACCGAGGATAATAGTGTTGAATAACCGAGGATAGTAGAACAGTAAGATAATTGACGAGCGAGTTTGGGGAGTGGGGGGGTTATTGTAGTAAAAAATAATGTGTCCCGCTCGTCAGCGTCCCTATTATGTTATTGTATTTAAACATGTTGATTTATTACGATATTTGGGCTCTACATCAGACAAATTTAAACACGGTCGTCGTGTTTGATTTTAATGAATATACCGTGTTTATGGTGTGATCTTTATATTTTAAAGAGGATGCTGTGATGTATTCAATTACATCCAATTTATAATAATATAATGATCCTTATAATAGTTTTTCGAACACATTTTTGAAATCGTGGTGCAGAGGTATTTCAGAAATATCCAAAACCACAAAGTTATTAAAGTGTAAGGACTAATTAACCTATTGTGATTGGAATACTATCACACTAAAACTTAATTAATTTATCAAATATTCCATTGGGTGATTTATCCAATGGAAATAAACAGATTATCAAAATAAAATCTGGATCATTGTGGTTGCGCCATCACTTTATGCGCACCATTATCACATATTACAAGCAGAAGGAACAGTCGAGAGAGTCAGGCTTATTCATATTATAGGAATTGGACAAACGGCACTTTATAATTTGTGTCAATTGTCTATAGCTATTCAAAGGTTCGATATCAGCATACAGAATTATTCGCATTAACAGATGACACATCCATGTGCAATTGATGCACGAGGGAATTTAGGGATGTCTTATATATATGTGGATTATCTGGATAGTTGATGGCTTACTTGATAGTTCAAACTATGGGGAATTTGTTTGAATTGATGGTCAATAGACAATATCTGGCATATTACATGCAGCCGAAAGATCTTCTTTCTTCTACTCTTGAGATTCTATTTTGTAGTATGCATATTTGGTCCTATTTTGTTAGTCTGTTTAAACGTAGATCCTGCCTAATATGGCAACTACTGTATAAGAAGGAGATAATATGCAAAATACAGACACCACTAAATATATCATTCATTCAAAGATCAGCGCTGACGGAATAATTGAACGTCCTGATATTGTAGGAGCTATTTTTGGCCAGACAGAAGGTCTGCTCGGTTCAGATCTGGACCTGCGCGATCTTCAAAAGACCGGCCGTATCGGAAGGATAGAGGTTGCAGTAGGTGCAAAGGGTGGTAAGACCAAAGGTAATATCTTTATTCCATCTAGCCTCGATAGGGTTGAGACATCTATTCTTGCAGCATCCCTTGAGACTATTGACAGAGTAGGTCCATGTACGGCAAAGATCGAGATCACACAGATCGAGGATGTTCGTGCAACCAAAAGGAAACATATCATTGAGCGTGCAAAGTACATTCTTACCGACATGTTCGATGAGAACCTTCCGGAATCCCAGGAGATCGCAGACGAAGTTCGTCAGTCAGTACGTATTGAAGAGATGGAGTACTATGGGAAGAACAAGATCCCATGTGGCCCTAATGTGGTTGAGTCTGATGCGATCGTTGTTGTTGAAGGTAGGGCAGATGTGCTGAACCTTTTGAGATATGGTATTAAGAACACTATCTGTGTAGGCGGCACCAATGTACCACCTGAGGTTGCAGAGCTCACAAAGAAGAAGACCGTAACTGCATTCACAGACGGTGATCGTGGTGGAAAGCTCATCATAAAGGAGCTTCTACAGGTTGCAGACATTGATTACATTGCACGTGCTCCTGACGGAAAGAGTGTCGAAGACCTTGTTCAGAGGGAGATCGTACGCTCACTGAGGCAGAAGATCCCTGTAGAGCAGGCTCTTGAAAATTACTCTATCAAAACAGATGTTAAACCTGAACAGATAGAAAAACCTGCTAAGGGTGGCAGGGTCACACGCATTCCAAAGCGCAAGGAAAGGCCAACGAGTGAGGTCTCTGCACCTGTTGCTACCAAAGTTGTTAGCAAACCTTCCATGTCCGAAGAGAAACCGAGGGTATCAAGAGCAACGAGGGCGCCTAGGGAAACAACGGCATCTAGGGCAACAAGGGTACCAAGGGAAACAACAGCAACTAGAGAAACAACGGCATCTAGAGCAACAAGGGCACCCAGGGAAACAACAGCAACTAGAGAAACAACGGCATCTAGGGCAACAAGGGTACCAAGGGAGACAACAGCAACTAGAGAAACAACGGCATCTAGAGCAACAAGGGCACCCAGGGAAACAACAGCAACTAGAGAAACAAGAGCCCCCAGGGAAACAAGGGCGCCAAAAGAAGCAAAGCCCGCAGTGCTCTCTCCACAGGCACTTAGGTTCAAACCACACTCTGATGCACTGAATGGAACTCTTGGAGCAAGACTTTTAGATTCAAAGGACAAGATCATTGAGGAAACTGCAGTTCGTGATCTGGTCAACACACTAAAAGAGAACGATGAAGGGATCAAGAGCGTTATTTTCGATGGTGTCGTAACTCAGCGTATACTGGATATCGCATCTGACAAGGGTATTGAGAACCTTATTGGTGTGAAAAAGGGCAATATTGCAAAAAGCCCTGCAAGTGTCAATGTTCTGACAGCATCTGATTTTTGATCCTTAAAGGATCAAATCTTTTCTCTTTTTCTCTTTTTCCCTCAATAGAGCATTATTAATCATAAAAAATAAATCAAAAAACATTTATATGATAAATAGGAAATGCTCGTCCGCGAATAATGGTTTTATTTGAGTCTTAAGTTTACTGTAATGCAACGCACACAAATAGTGTGTTGTAAAGAAAACGGACTAAAACCATGCAAAAAGATGAATTGATTCAGTTGCATACATTATTAGCTCAGATAAAGAGACATTTGGAATCTCAGAGCAGTGATTATGATTTTTCTGAATATAGATCACTGTCAATAAGTCCTGTTCATATCCATCGCAGTAAAGCAGATCATAAACATGCCATATTTGTACTTGGAAACCATCTTGCTTCGGTAATCTCAGAAGATGAGCTTTCTGGCATTGGCAGAACATCTGTAAGAATGCAGGAATTTGCAGAGCGCACTGGAAGGCACTCCCCTGTCAGCAATAATTAAATATTGTCAGGCAATTGGAACTTGGTCTCAGGAAGTGAAGGCACTTCAAAAGAGATATTCTTGGAGTGATTGGTCCATGACCTTGGAGAAAGTTGTTTTTTCATAATGATCCCACTTTCTCCATCCGAATAATAATCGTGCTCTATCCAGCAAGCTATAAAATCCATTTTCCTGTACATCTGAATAGCATTGTCGTTGCTGCTCCTGACCTCAAGGGTCGCAGATCTTATGCCCTCATCTTTGAACAGGTCCAGAATAGAATTAAGGAGCTTTTTTCCAACTCCCATGTTCTGCCATTCCTTTTTTACTGCCAGGGAGAATATACGGCCTTCGTTCGTCTCAGACCGATAGCCCATGACAAAACCAATTACCTTATTGCCCGTGGTTGCAACAAGAAATCCTTCATCGTTCATCTCATAGAAGTTCATGTAAACGAAAGGATTGTGCTCTGTAAATGCTTCCATTTCAATGGCCAGAACCTGCTCAAAATCCTGGGGCATAAAATTTCTGACTATCATTGTCTTTTAGTAGGTATCTCATTATAAAAAAGAATATTGAAAGAAGTACTAAGAAAAAAAGAAAAAGGGCTTAAAGGCAAATTGTTGCCTTATTCAGCCTTTTTTACATGTCTGAGGTCCACAGCTACCCCTCGTGAAGACCCCACCATCTCTTCTCCACTCATCATAGCGCGTCCGACACCTATTGCTTTACTTCCGGTGATCATAACCTCATCTCCGGGTCTGATGTTCTTGTCAGCGGCAACAACACCTGGTGCAAGCAATGAGCCCCTTGGAAGGAAATCATCTATGGTCACAGTATAACCTGAGTACTCTTCGGAATTTGAAAGCAATCGTATCCCTGCAACGGTAAGTGCGAGTGTACCATACTGTGGTATCATTGTAGCTATCTGCTCTTTGCCAATGAATACCTGATGTTTGGGGAATGGTGCTTTTATCTTTGCATCGTCAGGTACGACCAGCTTACCGGCACCTGAGCCGAACTGGTAGTCTGCAATAGAACGCATCATGTCGGTCCTTGATCTGCTCTGCTTATACTCCTTTTCTGCCACTATCTCAGAAAGGGTCTTTTTCAGGTTATCAAGGGAATCGTATGATGACACGTTCCCTGTACTTGTATAAATGAAATCGATGGAAAGTTGTTCTGAGACTATCTCACATATTTCCCTGTAAGCTCCTTCCAAATGTGCTACAACATGTGAATATTTGTGTTTTGAAAGATAATCCCTGAGGCAGGCAGAGACCCACTTTATTTCTTCAGCATCCCAGTATCCTGTCACAACAGTATCATAATGTGCTGCAGGATAGGTCATTTCAAGCTCCCTGGGTACGATACCGAGTGGGGAAGTGAGAATTACCTCATGTACGAATTTCCTGTACTTTCCCAATGATTTTATGAACTTGTTATGGGAATTGGATATTGAATATGGTTTCTTTGCCGAACAGGGAAAAAGTACAAGTATTTCGGATTCCGGAGGTGTATACCTTTCCTGTATCCTTTTTGCAAACCTAACGACCTCAGGCCTTGTCATGGATTCAGAAGTCGTTGCAAGCATCTGGTTGGACCTGGCAATAGGGGTTTGCTTTTCCATGTAGTCGTATTGGGTATCGGAAAGCCTCAAAAGTGCTGCAAGCCACGGTTCTGTTCTACACTGTCCTTCAATGTATTCACGAAGGTTGCCGGAGCGTATCCTTTCCCTTGCTAGGACTATCTCTGCTTCCAGCATGTTGCGGTTATGTCTGCTGATAAGCTCTGCCCTATCAGCTTTAGGCATTGCTCTTAGTTCCTCGAGCGTAATAGGTGCGCATGCTTCACATCTGCATGGCAGCTCTGTCATCGAATCAAGGAAATGTTTGCCGGCAGTTGTCATGTAGACATCGTTATATCCGGCTATTATTGCTTTTGTATCATCAACAATATCTATTCCAAGGTAAACAAGCATTGCAGCATTTACAGGGGTACAGAGGTTCGGCAGGTAAATAGCGGTGTCAGGGGCAACACTATCTTTCAGATCGATAAGTCTCTCCAGGAACTTTCTCGCATTACCTTCTAAAGAACCTGCACCTTCCATTACGTAAAGGTCAGCCTTTTTCACATCCAAGCCTTTGCGGAAGATGCGACCTATGGGACCTGTGGACTCAACTTCTGTCTTCTCCGAGATATTCATTACCACATCTTCAGGTACTTCCAAGGTCAGATCCTGATGAGGAAGTATGATGATAGTCTCATCCCCGACCTCTTCGCGGATCTTCCTGATCCTCTCTTCTGCTTCTTCAATAGAGATGTTCCAGATGGAGCCTGCATCTGTTATGGGGGAATGGGCATCGTTAAGGGATGCTGTATCAATTATATATGGTGTTCTTACTGGTGTTGGAAATAGTATTTTTCCAATTCGGGCAGCACCATCCCGTTGTTCTACCTCAAAGTATGATGTCATGTTTCCCTAATATGCTTAAGTAGATGTAAATCTTTTCTACTGAACATAAGTACCCAAACGTTTATTTTTTAAAAAGGATTCAGGTTAAGATGATGCTCGCTAAAGAACTTGAGGAGATCCTCGGGAAAGAGAATGTTTCTACCCGAATGTCAGAGCTTTACTGTTATTCCTTTGATGCTTCCGGCGTAGAAGGGCTGCCGGACTTTGTTGTAAGGCCTGCAACCACTGAACAGGTAGCTGATGTGGTCAAATTAGCGGACATGTCTAACATTCCTGTTGTTGCAAGGGGTGCGGGCTCGGGTCTTTGCGGCGGCGCGGTTCCGGTAGAAGGTGGCATTGTGCTTGATATGTGCTCAATGGACCGCGTCCTTGACATTGATATTGATAATCTTCAGATCACGGTGGAGTCCGGTGTCGTTCACGAAAAACTTAACAAGGCACTGGAGCCTTATGGTTTCTTCTTCCCCCCTGACCCCGGTAGCACTGCCATGTGTACCATCGGCGGGCTCATGGCGAACAATGGAAGTGGTATGAGGTGTGTGAAATACGGTACTACCAGGAACTATGTTCTCGATCTTGAGGTAGTGATGGCCGATGGCAGAATAGTGCACACCGGCTCGAAGACTTTGAAAACAGCTTCAGGGTATGATCTGACCGATCTGATGGTAGGTTCTGAAGGCACTCTTGGTATCATCACTAAGGCTGTGCTCAAGGTACATCCTCTGCCCCATTCCCGCAGTGTCATACTTTCATCCTTTGACAATACAACTCTTGCCGGCAAGGCCGTGGTGAAGGTGCTTTCATCCGGGATCATACCTTCGGCATGTGAGATCCTTGACAGTACTGCCATCAAGGCGGTCAGGAGGTTCGATCCTTCTGTGGAACTTCCTGATGTGGGTGCTATTCTTATGATAGAAGTGGACGGGATGGAGAATGCTGTCAGGGAAGAAGCTGCTCTTGTGGGGAAAGCCTGTGAGGAGCTGGCTTCTGCCATAAAGGTCGCGGAGAGTGGAACTGAAAGTGAGAATCTATGGAAGGCACGCAGGCTGGTAGGTGCTGCCATATCAAAGATCGATGTTAAGCGCACTCGTATCTATGTAGGAGAAGACATTGGGGTTCCAATAAAAGAACTACCGGGTATGCTTGAATACGTGCGTTCGCTTTCAGAAGAGTTCGATATTCATATTATGACCTATGGGCATATCGGCGATGGGAATCTCCATACCGGGATGGCCATCGATATGCTCAGTGAGGAAGAACTGGAAAGTGCACATGCTGTGGCGGACAGGATATACAGGCGTGCGATCTCTGTGGGTGGTACTGTGAGTGCTGAGCATGGGGTGGGGAGGGCACGCGCGATGTATATGGAACTGGAACACCCAACTTCTCTTGAGGTGATGCGGCAGATAAAAAGGGCCCTTGATCCGAAAGGGATACTTAATCCGGGTAAAATGGGGCTTTGATATGCAGGAAGATAAGCAAAGGTCGATCCTCAAATGTGTCCGATGCGGGACATGCCGTAGTATATGTCCGGTCTTTGAAGAACTTGGCTGGGAATCTTTCAGTACGAGAGGGCGTATGCTTCTTGCAAAGGGTATCTCAAAAGGGATGGATGTGGATGAAAGTATGATCGATAGCATCAATACCTGTACCACATGTGGGTTGTGTGAGCAGATGTGTCCTGCAGGGGCAAAGCCAACTGATGTCTTTGAAGAGTTACGTCGCGACCTTGTCAGGATGGGCAAGGTCAAAGGCTCACAGTTGGAATTGTATAATAATACTCTTCTTACAGGAAATCCCCTTGGCGAAAAGAGGTCTGGTACAAGTTTTATCCTGGAGCAAAGGGATGTTCCCAAGGTTGCAGACTATGTGTATTTCGTGGGGTGCCTTGGTTCATATCGGTTCAGGGAAGATGCTCTCAGGACATATGACCTTATCAGAGATGTGGGGGTGACCGTACTTTCCGATGAGGTATGTTGTGGTTCTCCGCTACTAAGGACCGGATTCGATGCGGATGACCTTATACGACATAATCTTGAGCAGATCGAAAAGACCGGTGCACATACCATAATAGCCAGTTGTGCAGGTTGTTATAATACGTTCAAGAATGACTATCCTGACAGGTTCAATGTCGTTCACATCACTGAGTTTTTGGCGGAACATATGGATGAGTTGGGGCTTGGAAGGCTGGATCTTACGGTAACTTATCATGATCCGTGTCATCTTGGCAGAGCAAACAGGATATTTGATGCTCCCCGAAAACTGATAATGGCTGTCTGTGACCTTAAAGAGATGAAGACTAACAGGGAAAATGCCAGATGTTGTGGAGGGGGTGGGGGAGTCAGGAAAGGCTATCCTGACCTTTCGGCTTCAATTGCTAAAAAGAGGATAATGGATGTTCCCGATGGTGTGGACAATATTGTAACATGCTGTCCTTTGTGTAGGGTGAATCTGGAACAGGCAAGTGATGTTCCGGTCATTGACCTGCTGGACCTCTTATATATTGCACAAAAGGAAGTCCTGAAGGCCGTCTAAGTTCATTTATTTGCAGATGGGGCCTTTATCAACGAATACAGGCAATTTGACATGGATCTCGGTGCCTTGGTCTACTTCACTGTTTAGCCATATGGTGCCTCTATGCGCTTCGATTATCTTTTTGCAGATGATCAGTCCATAATCCTAACTACAGTAACAGATATCACATTCAGTTTCTTCTTCAGGAGCTTCACTGAATATATGGGTAAGCATCTCTTTTGGAATGCCTTTACCTGTATCTTTTATGACGATGTGTATGTCCCCGTTCTCTTCTGAGGCAAGGATGGAGATCTTCCTTCCTGATGAAGTATATTTGATAGCATTGCCAAGCAGATGCATCAATACACTTTCTATGTATTTTGCGTTCCCGTGTACCGGTGAGAGCGAGTCGGAAATGTCGGTAGTGACCTCGATCCCCTTCTGATCGATCTGGGGGGACATGTCTTTTTTGATAATTTCAAGTATTTTTTTGATATTAATAAGACTGAATGTGTATTTTATCGTCTCGTTCTGCATTTCACTTACATAGAAAAGTGATTCTATGAGATGTTGCAGGCGTTCTGAATTTCGGACCACCGATTCCATTGTCTTTTTTTGATGCTCGTTCAGGTCCCCCAGTCTTTCATTGTAAAGCAGGTCACTGAAACCTTTTATTGATATCAATGGTGTCCTTAGTTCATGGTTGATGTTTGCCAGGAATTCATCTTTCAACTTGTGGGAGATCTGGAGCTTTTCGTTAGCCTTTGAAAGTTCTTCTTCAATATTTTTTCTTTCAGTCGTGTCTTCCCCTGAACGAATTATCCCTGTGATGTTGCCTTCACTATCTTTTAATATCACATCATGCCAGAGGATTATGCGTTCGGAAAACGTGCCATCCGCATTTTTAGTTACTATTAAACGTTCGTAATATTCAGGCGGTTCGGCTTTACCGCTCAAGATGTTGTGCAAGTCCTGTTTTCGGCTTTCACGTCCGTTTTCCGGAATAAAATCTATCCAGCTTTTACCGCGAATATCCTTTTTCTCCCAACCAAAGATATCACAGGTCTTCTGATTTGCGAATACTATTTCCGTGTCCGTGTTGATTATAACAATGATAGTGCCTGCTGCATCGAGATATTTATATGCCTGGTTCCTTTCTTGGATTATGTTTTCCTGTAAGTGTTTTATTTTTAACAGGGATTGCACACGGCTTAATATTTCCATATGACTGACAGGTTTGTTGAGAAAATCGTCTGCACCTTCTTCAAGGCTTTTTATTTTCTCTTCCTTTTCTGCCAGTGATGTCAGCATGATGATAGGTATGAGCTTTGTGCGTTCATCTTTCTTCAATGTCCTGCATAGCTCATGACCTGTAATGTCCGGCATCATAATGTCAAGTATGATTATATCAGGACTTTCAGCAATTGCGATCTCAAGACCTTTGTAACCGGAATATGCTTTTATAACTTCATAGTCGGAGCTGAGTATGGCTTCCAGCATTTCAACATTATCATTTTCATTATCAATGATCAATATTTTCAATCTTTTTTGGGTCATGTTTATTCTATGAAGTTATGGAATTTAGCATATCGATAATCTTCATATTATAAAAAATTTCATCTTTTTGGTGCAAACATATTCTTGCCTTTTCGTGGTATCAGGCAATTCCAGGTACTCCCGACAAGGTCCTGTCTGTCTGCATTTTTCAATCCTTCGTAGATGAGGGTATGGTTTTTCGGGTCACGATAATGCATCATTGCTCTCTGGATGTTCTTTTCTCTACGAGAAGTGGCTACATAGACTGGTTTTCCTGTGAATGGATCGAGTCCTGTGTGGAACATACAGGTTGATACGGTCATCGGGGTTGGTATGAAATCCTGTACCTGTTCGGTATATCTGTCAGTTGCTTTGATGTACTCTGCAAGTTCTATCATATCATCCATTGTACATGCAGGGTGACCTGACATAAGGAACGTTACAAGATACTGGTCTTTGTTCAGTCTCTTGTTAGTTTCCTTAAATATCTTGGCAAATTTTTCAAATACTTCTCTTCCTGGCTTTTTCATACAGTCCGTGACCGATTTTGAAAAATGTTCAGGTGCAATTTTCAATTGACCGCTGACGTGATATTGGCAGAGCTCTGTGATATATTCCGGGTCTTGTAAGGCGAGGTCATATCGAACTCCATAACTTACAAAAACACGCTTTACTTCAGGCATTTCCCTAAGCAGGCGCAGCATTTCGATATTTTCTTTGTGGGATGTGTCCATGGATGGGCAGGGTTCAGGGTAAAGACAAAGTTTATCCTTGCAGGTGCCTTTCTTTTCCCAGTTCTTACATTTCATGGCATACATGTTAGCAGTTGGTCCGCCAACCCCTATTATGTTGCCTTTGAATTCTTTCATTCTTGTGAGAAGCTCAGCTTCATGCAGTATGGAGTCAATACTACGGCTTGTTATCATTCTTCCCTGATGTTGTGCGATGGCACAGAAAGAACAGCTTCCAAAACAGCCTCTGTGAGTTGCTATTGAGAATCTGACCGTTTCAAGAGCAGGTACTGGCTCTTTGTATGAGGGATGTTCCCGTCGGGTGTAAGGTAGATCATATACATGATCAAGTTCCTTTTGGGAAAGCTGTCTCATTGGGGGGTTCTGGACGATGGTCGTTTTTGGGTGAGGTTGGACAAGGGTGATCCCTCTTACAGGGTCCTGTTGGTCATACATTAGCTTGAATGCTTTTGCATAGGTCGGCTTGTCCTTTGATACTTCATTGTAGGAAGGCATTTCCACGTAAGGGAAAGGTATCTGATCGTTCTCTTTCGCTTCCTTCCATTTCTTCACTTCAAGTTTCCATGTGGTCCCGGGAATATCATTTATGTTCCTGATATCTTCACCTGAATCGAGCCTTCGGGCGATCTCAGGTGTTTGCAGCTCTCCCATTCCATATACGAGAAGGTCTGCGGGCGCATCGGTGAGTATGGATTGTCTTACTTTGCCCGACCAGTGGTCGAATTCAGCAAAACGCCTGAGGGATGCTTCTATTCCGCCGATGATTATGGGTACGTCAGGATATGTTTGTTTTAGGCGGTTGGAGTAGACAACGACTGCACGGCTGGGGCGAAGTCCTGGTTGGCCTCCAGGGGAGTACGTGTCCTTTGGACGTGGTTTTAGTGCAGGGGTATAGTTGCTGACCATTGAGTCAGTGTTCCCTGAAGTGACTGCGAAGAAAAGCCGGGGTTTTCCCAGTTTGGTGAAATCCTTTGTGTCTTCCCAGTTAGGTTGGGAGATTATCCCTACTTTGAATCCTGCATCTTCCAGGACGCGTCCTATGATGGTTGCTCCAAAGCTGGGGTGGTCTACATAGGCGTCACCTGTTACAATGATTATGTCAAGTTGATCCCATCCGCGACTCTTGATATCTTTAATATCCATTGGGAGAAAGCGGGATGTATCTATCTTTTTCGGGTTACGTTTTTTCTGTGACATGTGTTTGTCCTTTTATCGGTATGCTCTTGACATCTGTAGTGATAAACGTATCTGCTTGTTCACGTCATCACTGGTAACTGGGCCGTGCCCTGGGTAGAGTGTAATTACGTCCAGTTCTGTTAGTTTTTCTATGGATGCTGAAAGCTTGTCCAATGAGCCGCCGGTAAAATCGGTGCGGCCAATTCCTCCGTTCGGGAATACAGTGTCACCGGAGAAAAGGCTTTTCGAAGATGGCTCGTAGAGTGATATTCCTCCAGGGGTGTGGCCGGGGGTGTGAATGACCTCCAAGGATTCGGTTTCGCTTATCTTTATTATGTCACCGTTCTCGTAGAGGATGTCCGGGTCGATGTCCGGGGCTGGTGCTGAGAAGAGTATGGATACACTTTCTTCTTTACTTTTCAGGGCCTGGGCATCATCTTTGTGTATGGCTATAGGAGCAGTGCATATTTCTGCTACGGATTTAGCTGCGGCGCAATGGTCGAAGTGGGAGTGGGTCAGTATTATCAGTTCGATGTTTTCCGGTCGTGTGTGCTCTTTTATTTTTTGTATGAGCTGATCGGTATCCATTCCGGGATCGATGAGTATCTTTTCGTTTATGAGGTATGAGTTGGATGCGTATGGGGAAGTGGTTATGCTGGTGATCTTCATTGTTTGACTCCGGGTGTGTTTTAGATACCAAATATCTTCTTCGTGTTCCTGAAGGTGGCGTTTGCAATGGTCTCAGGGCCTGTGCCTTTTGCTTCTGCTATTACTGAGAGGTTGTCCAGTACGAATGCGGGTTCGTTCCTTCCTTTGCGAGGGGATAGGTATGGGCTGTCGGTTTCAATGAGCATTTTGTCAAGGGGGACGTTCTCTGCTATTTTCTTATGGTGCTCTGAAAAACAGACTATTGTGGGGATGGATATGTAGTATCCTGCATCGGTTATCCTGATGGCTGTTTCTATTGATCCTCCATAACAGTGGAAGACGACCTTGTCGAGGTCCTTTACCATTTCAAAACAGTCTTCTTCGGCTTCCCTTCCGTGAATTACGAGTGTCTTTTCATATTTTTCTGCTATCTCTATTACTTTACGGAAGTATTGTTTCTGATGTTCCCTTTCCTTGTCTTCCTTATAGTAATGATAGTCAAGACCTGCTTCCCCTATGCCTACTGCTTGTTCTGCATGTAGTTCCAGCTGAAGAAGGATCGAATTGGCGACTTCGTTGCCGTAGTGGGATACTACCAGAGGGCTTAGGCCAATTGTAGGATAGATAAAATCGTATTCGCTTGCAAGTGCGAGTGTTGCCTGGTTTGTTTTCAGGTCAATTCCCGAGTTGACCATTTTAACAACACCCGCATTGTGTGCTCTTTCTATTGTTTCATCACGGTCACGGTTGAACTTTGGGAAGTCAAGGTGACAGTGTGAGTCTATGATCTTTAGCATGCTCCTTATGTTTTGAGGAGCATGTTAATAGCTGTTACGAGAGCTTCGACCGATGCGAGGACAATGTCAGCGTTTGCTGCGCGTGCGGTCACTATCCTTCCTTTGTCGTTCTGCACGCCGATAACGACTTCTGCAAGTGCATCGGAGCCACCGGTGACGGCTTCTATCCTGAAGTCGTGTATGGTTACTTTTGCGTGTTGACCGATGAGAGTTTCTACTGCTTTTAGGGCTGCATCGACCGGGCCGATACCTACGTTGGATGTTACGCATTCTTTTCCGTTGAAGAGTGCTTTGACAACTGCGGTAGATGTGGTTATGTTTCCGGTCATGACACTGACCTCTTTCAGATCGATAGCTGGCATTCCTTCGGGTTTGCCGAGGATATCGAATGCTATTGTGTAAAGGTCTGAATCGGTTATGCGTTTGCCTTTGTCTGCAAGCATTTTGACCTTTAGGATGATAGCATCGAGCTGATCTTCGGTCGGGTTGATGTTTGCAGATTGCAGTGATCTCAGTACGGCATGTTTTCCTGCATGTTTACCGAGTACGATCCTTCGAGTATGTCCGACCATTTCAGGGGTCATGATGCCTGGTTCGAATGTATCGGAATTTTCGAGGACACCGTGGGTATGTATGCCGGATTCATGGGCGAATGCATTCTCTCCTACGACAGGCATGTGAGGGGGTATTTGAACGCCTGTGTAACGTTCGACCATTCGTGCGGTCTCTACGATATACTCGGTGTTGATGTTCGTTTTTGCACCGTATATAGAGTGCAAGCTCATTACTGTTTCCGCAAGATCGGCATTTCCAGCACGTTCTCCCAGTCCGTTGACAGTGACCTGTGCCTGACTTGCACCGGCTTCTATTGCCATGAGACTGTTTGCAACGGCAAGTCCGAAGTCATTGTGACAGTGGGTGTCTATCGGGATGTTTATATCCTTGTTCAGCTCGCCGATAAGGCGATACATACCGGAGGGTGCAATTATTCCCACTGTGTCAGGGACGTTGATGATGTCACATCCTGCGTCTTCAACTGCCTTGTATACGTCTATTAAGTAGTCAAGGTCTGTGCGGGTTGCATCCATTGCAGAGAACATGCAGCGCATGCCGTGGTCCTTTATGTACTGTACGGCATTTACTGACATCTCGACGACTTCTTCGCGACTCTTTTTGATGGTATGTATTCTCTGGATGTCAGATGTGGAAACAAAAGTATGTATCATTCCAACGCCTGCATCTATACATGTATCAAGGTCCTTTGTTAGTACGCGTGCAAGGCCACATACTTCTGATGTGAGGCCTGCGTTTGCGATGTTGCGAACGGATTCCATGTCTCCGGCGGAGGCTATGGGGAACCCTGCTTCGATGGTATCCACTCCAAGCTTGGAAAGCTGGTGAGCTATCTCAATCTTTTGCTCAGGAGTTAGGGATACGCCGGGGGTTTGTTCGCCGTCGCGAAGGGTAGTGTCAAAAATGCTTATCTTTCGGTTTCGGATGGGTTCATCGACGTAAAAATCGATCCCTCAGTTGTGTATTTGTATCCATAATAATCATTAATACTACATGATTAATGGTATAAATAGAAAACGTTTGAAGTAGTTTATTACATCGAATGGCTTGTATTTTTCAATATACTAGTATTAGTAGAGTGTTCATATCTTTTTAATTGCTGATTTTTGTGAGGTTATGCCGGGGAGTTTCATATCTTCCGAAGTAGAAGGCACTAATTAAGAAAGAAGTTATTCCTATTATGGTAAATTTGTTTGAGATATGAAGGGCATATGTTCCTGCAACTATGATACTTCCTAATCCTGCGAAAAACAATCCTATTCTTTGTATACGTTGCATTTTGTCTTTTTGTATTTTATCACTGCAATTTCAATATTTTTGTTATTAATATGTCTAACTTTTTTTAGATTTGTTCAATGTGGTTTATATATTTTCTTGTAATGCTGTGGATTAGTTTGCAGCGTTGCTGTAAATATATATTCCATGTCATGTGCCACAAATGGATTTTATATAAACCCATGTCACTCATTATCACGCTATGTATAAATATGAGTACGTAGTGGTAGGGGTGCTCTCATTGAGCTGATTGGTGCCATTTTTGGTACGATCAGGATGAGGGTTCAAAAACGTTTATGCTCTTCATGACTGGATTCACATTCTCAAAAAATGTGTTTATGCTTTCCGATTCGGAACGTATATATAGCATGAAGGAGTTTAAGGAAATCCACTCAATGGGTGGAATTTCAATCACCTTCAATTCAAGATCATTAGTGGAGACCGGAGCTTTTTCGGTCTGACGTTGAATTTGGCAGTTCGATTAATTCTGACTGATAGTGTAAATCTATCTATCGAGAACTAATCGAAATTGTGCATGAATAAGTAACTCTCTAATTCACTTTAGAGTGTTCTTTTCCGACAATTTTTAAGTTTAACTTCCATTTTAAGTGTGCTTTAACAACAAACTCTGGTTGATCCTGCCAGAGGTTACTGCTATCGGTGTTCGACTAAGCCATGCGAGTCAAATGTTCTTCGTGAACATGGCGGACTGCTCAGTAACACGTGGATAACCTGCCCTTAGGTTCGGCATAACTCCGGGAAACTGGAGATAATTCCGAATAGGTCAAATATGCTGGAATGCTTTTTGGCCAAAAGACCTCGGTTGCCTAAGGATGGATCTGCGGTCTATCAGGTTGTAGTGGGTGTAACGTACCTACTA
>JAIORD010000012.1 GCA_021108275.1 Methanococcoides sp. | reverse complement strand
GCAATATGGCCTCACAACCCGCATCCACTGCGGAATCATAGAGTGCCTTTGAGATTATCTCATCGGTGCATGTATCGGTGACTATAAGCACTGTCTCACCCTTCTTCGCACCCATGCAGGTGTTAATTACCATGTCTGCGCTTTTCTTAAGTTCCATTAAATATCCCTCCGGTTCAATGCATTTGGCTCATTGCCGCCATGCCAGCTATATCTTGGTCTCACTTTAACAAGATGCGTGCTCTCTGATGTATCATCAACAACAAAAGCAATACCTCGTTCGGCTCCCATTTTCTTTATGGAATCTCCTATGTTCTCTCTCATATATGTAGGACGCATGGCTTCCAGGGCCTCGATATCGTCCTTTGCTGTTAGCCTGTGGCACATCACAAGGTCTGACTGGGAGATTATATCCGGATGAAGTGCCGCAGGTCTCTGGGTTGCAAAGATTATGGACAATCCCGGTTGTCTTCCCTGCCGCACCCATTCATTGATAAGGACCTCGGATGCAAGTGTTTTCCCTTCAGAAGGCACGAAAAGGTGCGCTTCATCTATGAACATCCAGACCATGGGCATCTCCTGCACGACCTCTCCGTCCCCCATACTCATTCTCTCATAGGTGCGTCTCTCCTGCAAGCGTTTGGCATAGATGTCCCTTGAAATGATCGCCACCACAGCAGAGCGTACGATGTTGTTCTCTATGGAACTCATGTCAAGTATGGCGGTGGAGCCGCTCTTGATAAGCTCTGAAAAACCGCTTGCGTTCTTCTCAAAGATCCCCCAGGAAGCAGCTGTCCTGAAATAGTTCTCTGCTGCCATTTTAGTTATCTCATCCGACCTCTCATCCTCATTTATCCTGCTGACAACATCCCCCAGGGAGAACTCATTCTCTGCTTCACGCATGTCCTCAATGGTCCTTACAAGCAGAACTCCAAGAGGGGATGTTTCCTCGATATTGAAAAGGTCGCACCAGTCATACCCCTGTAAGTGAGCAACAGGAACTGAAAAAGGTATGACGTCAATATGCCGTTTAGTATATTCATCCACATGTCCTGCAGGCACGAACACATTGACATCGAATCCTTTTGGTTCTGATCCCCACTCCTTGAGCAGTTCCTTTTGCGGTTCGTTGCCTCTGGCAAGGGTCCAGAATATTCCCATGGTGTCAATGACAAGAGTCGCTATGTTCTTCTTGATCTCCTGTGGAAGCAATGCCATCTCTTCGATCAAAGTTCCCATGGTATAGGATTTGCCGTATCCCCGTTTACCGCATATAAGGATGGCATGGGGTTTGAGGGCATCGATGGCAACATGGGAGCCTGAAGAACGGTCAAGAGCGAGATATCTCCCGATATTGAGAACTCCCTCCTCGTTGTCATCTCTCCTGCCGAGTATGTATTGCTTCTTCACAACACCGGCATTAATGTCATCCTTTGGTTTTATCATTTAGTTCTAATCAATAGCTAAACATATATGATTTTTCTTTGGTGAGCTCACATGTCAGAATATTTCGTATGTAGTGTGCAAAAGGTCCGTTCTTATTTGCCAATAAGGAAAGCAGTGCATATCAGTGGGTCTCTTTTTCCATTGACAGCTATCTATTTTGGCAAGAATGTTGCAATGGGGATTGTAAGTGCTCTTCTCATTCTTTTTTTGGTTGCAGAGTTTGTCAAACCGACATTAAAAGAATATTCCTTCTTCTCTTCCCTCTGGCGTGAAAGCGAATCTGAGGGCTTTGCATTGGCACCTTTTTTGTATCTGATCTCGATCTTTGCCCTCCTGCTTCTTTCCTTTAGGTTGAACGAAGGTATTTGTTATGCATCTATAATTGTGCTTGGCATGGGGGATGGGCTTTCAACGATCTTCGGAGTACATGGGAAAATGTGCTATGGAGGTTCCTCTAAAACGGTGGAAGGCACTCTTGCAGGGCTGATCGGTGCTATCATTTTCAGCTATCCGCTTGTGGGATATCTGTCGATAGTCGGTGGGCTTGCGGGAATGTATCTTGAATTGAGGTCTAAAAAGCTGGATAACATAACAGTTCCTTTTTCAGCTCTGTTAGCTATGCTTATTGTACAGGCATTGGTAAATGCTTATATATAACCGAATTAATATATTGGCAAGTCATTATTAGTGGAGTTGTGAACATGGTCCCCTATCAGCATCTTTTGATTATCTCATGCCTCATTCTGTCCATTGCAGCCTCTGGATGTACGGATATCGGTAATGATGTGGATGAGCTTGGGGACTCGATATCTCAGGGAAGGGCAGACCTTCAGTTCTTACAATGGGCAGCCAATTCCACTGGGATCATCCTTGATGATTATGGCAATATCAAGAATGCAACTTCTGAGCGAAACACTGTTTTGATGGAAGAATCTGGCAGGGCCTTGAAGGAAGATTCAGAGAAAGCTCTCACTGAGCTGGACAGCTTTTCAGTTTCTCCTCCCCTTCAAGATGTAGTGGCCGAATACAGGGATTTTCTGCAACGGTCCTATAATTTTGGGGATTTCGTAGAAACCAACTCTCAGACCTTAGATCTTGAAGCACTGGATAAGACCCTTGAGATGATAAATGAAACTTCAGACCTGTTCAGTGAGATCTCAGAGATGGCTGAACAAAGAAATTAAGCCCTTTGAAGTGGTACTCGAATGGTTGCAATACTGCATTTTTGTAACACATCCTTCATCGTTACAATGATAAAATATAAAATATGCCATTGAGTTCCGGCCGAGTGCCGCATCAATGGCGCTTATGAAAAATGCAAGGGCATTTATGACAAAATAAGGTCTAGCTTGCCTGTCCTGGCTCCCAACTTAATTTCCTGTGCGATCCTCTTTCCTGTGGAAAGATCTTCCTCGATCATGTCTGAGTAGGGGGAGCCTGATGTGTAGAGATTGGTGCCTGCAACTATACGGGCAGAGATCTCAAAGACCTTGATCTCAAGTTTGTCAGTGAACACGGTCTCAAGACAGAACGGTCCGATCATACCGCCAAACAGGCCGAGGGACTCCTCAACAACCTTCTCTCCAAGTGCGAATATGCGTGGCAACAGTGATTCCCTTGCGACAAGGGGGACATTTCCTGTAACTACGTATGTAGGGTGAATGCCTGCGTCTTCAAGTTCCTTCGGGGACCCGAGCCTGAATATCTCGTCAGCGTTCGACTCGACCCTGCGGTCCATACTGAGCATCTCAAGTATTCCTTCGCTTAACTTGTATCCTTCTTCTCTTATTGGGGAGTAGAAGAAGTGGAGATAATAACGCGTACCGACAATGAATTCCTGTACTGTGTGCTTCTCGTTAGGGTCAATATATTGCTTGAACTCTTCATAGTCCTTGGCAATAAAGAATCCCCTGCCACCTTTTGCACCATGGTACTTGACCATTACCGGGCTTTCGATCTTTTCAGGATCTACTATCTTTGGCATGTGGATACCTGCGCCTTCAAGCCATTCTCTTTCCTTGTCCCTGTCAGACTCCCATTCAAGTACTGCCCTGTTCCCAAAGGTTGGTACGGCTAACTCGGCGAAACTTTCTGTACCCATATATTCAACAAAAGAACCGTGAGGTATTATAATAGCGTTCTTGCTGACAAGTTCTTCCGCTATCTTTGATATGTCGGAATAGCTTTCTACGACAATATACTCGTCAGGTTTTGCTTTTGGAAATGCATCATAAAAACGTGGTGGCTGACCCACACAAATCCCTATTGTTCTTAGTCCCTCTTTTCGTGCTCCATCGAATATCTGGAGGCTTGAGTGTGAGCAAACAGTTGCAATAGCAAGATCATTTAGATCATATTTGCTGATTATCTCAGAGATTTGTTGTTTTGATATCATAGTTTCGCCTCAAAAATTTACAACAAATTGTATTATCTGTTATTTAACTTTACGGCATAAATAAACAATGGATAGAAATATCCTAGTCCGTTAGGATATTTGGACTGTCCTCCATTTATATAGAATTTACTAATTTAAATCGGAACTATATTATAGTGAAAGTTCCATATGTGCCATAAGTGATCCCATGAGAGTTGCACTTAAAATCGCATACATAGGGTCGAATTTCCGCGGGTCCCAGGTCCAGCTTAATGATCCGACCGTGGAAGGCGAACTTTTCAAAGCATTGAAAGAACTTGGGATCATAGAAGATCCACGATCGGCTAATTTTATAAGTTCGGGAAGGACAGATTCAGGTGTACATGCCATGGGGCAGGTAGTGGCCTTCGACACGGATGCACCAAACCTTGCAATGCCCCGTGTTATAAATTCCATACTTCCAGGCACGGTCTGGGCATGGGCGCATGCGATAGTTCCTGATAATTTTGATCCCCGAAGGCATGCCTTAAGCCGCAGCTATCGTTATATACTGTATGGTGAGCAGTTCGACATTTCCAAGATCCGTTCCGCATCAAAGCTCCTTATTGGTTCTCACGATTTTGCTAATTTTTGTACTTCCAGGGGGGAATGTAAGGAGGCCGTTAGGATCGTTGAACGTATTGACATAAGGGTCAGTGGCAATATAACCCGCATAGATGTCGAAGCTAACAGTTTCCTCTGGAACATGGTTCGCAAGATAGTGTCTGCTTTGATGATGGTGGGAAGCGGTGTCCGTGACGAAGAGTGGCTTGCTCAGATGCTAGATCCGGAATCATATGAAGAAGGGCTTGAACCGGCACAAGCTTATGGTCTGGTTCTCATGGATGTGAAGTATCCGATCCCTCTCGAATGGGTAGAAGATGGCTATGCAATACGAAGGGCACATGAACGTGTACACGATCATCTTGTTCGCTACCAGGTAATGGCAGATATACTCAGTCATCTGTTCCCTTCGGAATCTTCCGATGAGCTACTATGAGTGCGGAACATTCTATTAGTCTCAATGGGCTGGATATTCCTTATAGTCTCAACTATGGTGGGGTGAAGGCCCCAAGACTGAAATATAGTTCTGGCAAACTGGAGGTATCGGTACCTAAAAATTTCGAAAGATCCGAAGAGCTCCTCCATAAACATAAATTGTGGATCTACAGGAGACATGTGGAATATACAAATACTATTCATGAATCTTCCTCAAAGGAACTTCTGAATAGGTCGGAGGAAGAATTTATGAAAATTGTGATGTATCATGTCAAAAACATCTCAGATGAACTTGGAGTAATACCTGAAAAAGTGACCTTTCGTAAAATGAAGACCAAATGGGGCAGTTGTAGCTCAAAGAAAAGGGTGAACCTCAACAGGCATTTAATACATCTCCCCGAATCTTTCATTGAATATGTGGTCTTCCACGAGATGGCACATTTGATCGAACTAAATCACAGCCTCCGTTTCTGGAATGTCATTGATTCAAAATATGCAGACCGGAAAGAATATGACCGTCAGCTTTCAGCATACTGGCATCTGATTAAAGAGACCAATTGATGCTGAAACCCCGGTATTAATTCCCTTTACTTTTGCAGTACCGTTATCTTGCGTGTGAGGCTTTTGTGTACTCTTTGCAAGTATCTGTCCTTTATGGTAAAGCCTGCCTTCTCTACAAGCTCAGCGACATCTATCTCTGAAACGATTATGGCCAGTTTTCCCGGTTTCAAAACCCTGAACATTTCCGCAAACGAGTATTCGTAAAGGTGATGCAGGGATTCTCCCTCTATCCTTGCTGACCTTCCGTATGGTGGGTCGGCAATGACCGCATCTACTGACTCATCCACAAGGGGGACTTTACAGGCATCTCCCATCATCATGGTCTGGTCTGCATTGAAGTGCCGAAGGTTCATGTCTGCCCCAACAGCTATCTTGTAACGCACCTCCAGTCCGAGCACAGTAGCTCCCACAAGGCCTGCTTCAACGAGTATCCCCGCTGTTCCGCAGAACGGATCGAATACCACATCTCCCTCTTTTATCAATGCCATGTTCACAAGAGCCCGTGCAACACGTGGACGCAAGACCCCCGGGTAAAAGAATGGCTTCTTATGCGGTGCCCGTTCTTCGTAAGCACTTCTGTCCACTGAAGCGATAACACTGCCTAAAACACATTTTTCAGAAAGGATGGCTCGGAATTCAACATCAGGGTCCTTTAGGTCTGCATTGAATCCCTTCCTGTATATGGCTCCTCCAACACGTCTTTCGATATCAACACATTTGATGGTCGTATTGTGCCTGACACGTTTTGCCCGCACCACATACTTCTGCTCTTCATTGAGGTGCTCAGAAATATCACATCCTTCTGCGATCTCAACTATGCTTTCTATCTCTGTGGGGCAGACATCTATGACCTTCAGGATGTGGTGTGTCATTGCTATCCTTTTTGCCACTTCCCTCAGCTTCTGTAATACTTCCTGTGGTTCACCTTCAATATCCACAACAAGGCAGTGTTCAAAGTATTCCCTCTCCTGATATTCTAATTCTACAAGGTCAAGGCAGGCGAGAACCTCTGCACGCGGCAGGTCCTCGTGTTCCCCTGACAGTTCAAAAGCGTATAACATGAGAACTTTCAGAACATCAGCTCAAGGGCTTCATGTCCCTTCATGCCGGGTTTAACACCAAGTGCCTTCGCATGCCCTGTGACATCGATCACTTCGGCATGCAGTACATCTTCAAGATCGTCAACGCCTCTGACCTTGGCGGCAACATCGCCCAACCTTTCTGCTATCTCAGTGTCAAGGTATCCGCACATCACAAATCCCTTGTCAGCCTTTACAACAAGCAGTGGAGCATTCCCCATGTCGAACTTAAGGCCAATGGCCGTACCATTTTCAAGTGGTATCTGTTCTATGATCATGATTGAAAAAACAATTTCAATTTAGATTAATGTTTTGATAGGATAGTCGCATTAACAAGAGCTGATGGTGGAAGATGTCAGAATGCATCCGTTCATTAGTCTTTCCTGCTAAACTCAACCGTTGCCAAACCTTCAATTCCAAAATGACCACTGATCACTGTACGATTGTCAATTGTTTCAACAAATCGACTATTAATGCCTTCGGTGGCAATTACTTCCATTCCTTCAGGCATTGTGATGGTCAGGTCAGTATTTGCTTCTCCATCAAAGCTCACATTATCTCCCAGCTTGAAAATATCCTTCTCAAAAGTGTATGTGACAAAATATCTGTTATTGATACTATCGGTCTTGTCAGTACTTCCCAGAACACTTCTGGATATTTCTGCATCCACATCAAAAACGTTTACATTCTTTGCAGAATTGTCGAACATCACATCCAGTTCCTTTTCAAGTGAACCATAAAGCCTACTACGTATACGGTGGTCCAGCTTCATGAGTTCCCATGCACTGATATATCCATCCCCATTCCCAACGTTCTTGTCTGCATAAGAACGGAATGCTCCGACATCTTCACCGGAATAATTCTCCTCATAGCTCCATGACATCCCATCTTCTTCCAAGACAATGGTGTTCTTCCATTCGAAGGCAGATGAGGGGGATGCTATCATGGAT
The DNA here is from genome assembly GCA_021108275.1 of Methanococcoides sp. Classification (GTDB taxonomy): domain Archaea; phylum Halobacteriota; class Methanosarcinia; order Methanosarcinales; family Methanosarcinaceae; genus Methanococcoides. Next base: position 37,825 of record JAIORD010000012.1, on the reverse strand, counting down.
ATGGTGAGCAATGCCAGCAACAATGTCGGAATATACCGCATTCTATCCTATCCTTACTTGGTTATCACTTTACAACCATCGTCAGTGACGATGACCGTATGCTCTGTTTGTGATACCAGCCCGCCACCAACATCCTTGAGGACCGGGTAGGATGTGAGAATTCCTGCTCTCTCAAGTTGCATCAATGAATAATCGAGCTTATCCGACTTGAGCCACCTTTTGGCAAAAGGCAAAGTTCTGTACTGCTCCAGTTCCTTGAGAACTTTTCTGACCGCAGGCAATCGTATTGGTTTGTGTCCAATTACCTGGAATATCTCTGTCAGGGTCCCATCTGCCACTTTTCCTGCACCATCGGTGGCAAAAGGTTCTATTGCAAAGATATCTCCTGTTTTGATCGTCACCCCTTGGCCAATATGGCGATTTGGGATGCTGGGTGGTACATGTGCGAGATATTGGCCGACACCATGACCTGTAAGGTTTGCAATAGATTTGAAGCCATGTCCTGTGATCGTATCCTCGATGACAGCCCCTATCTCTGCAGTATTGATCCCGTTCTTGATTATATCAATGGCTGCATACAACGCATCTTCGGAAGCCTTTACAAGATCGGAGTTCTCATTCGTAAGGTCGACCGTAATGGCCGAATCTGCAATATACCCGTCAATATGTACACCAAGGTCAAGTTTCACCACATCTTCTGCAAAGACCGTTTCATCTCCTATCAATGGAGTGGCATGGGCTGCTTCATCATTTCTTGAAATGTTACATGGGAATGCAGGCAATCCTCCAAGTTCGATGGTTCGCTGTTCGACAAAATCAGCGACTTCCAGAAGGGTCGTGCCTATCTTTACCTTGTCCTTAGCTTCGCTTCTCACAGTTGAGAGTATCTCTCCTGCCTGCATGTATTTGCCAATGATCTCTTCAATATCCTCGATTTTCTCATTCATATGTGTGCACCAGCTTTTGATAATAGGGTAAATGTTCAAACTACAAATTCCTTTTCCATTTTTGTCAGATTCTCAAAACCATCCGCGGTTATGACTACCATATCTTCTATCCGTATACCCCCAAGTTCCGGATAGTAGAGTCCAGGTTCTATGGTAACGACATGACCTTCCTCGACCTCTACTTCCTGCAGGGAAACAGAAGGTAATTCATGTATGTCCAGTCCTACGCCATGTCCTGTTGAGTGTATAAACCCTACCTTCGAATCACTTCTTAAGGTGTCATAGCCTCTCTTTTCGAACTCGTCACATACCGCATTATGTACATCACTATAAAGGATCCCTGGTCTTAATACTGCAAATGCTGCTTCCTGTGCTGCATGGACTGCTTCATACATTTCCTTTAGTTTTTCAGGAGCTTCCCCTTTAAGGACCGTCCGTGTCATATCTGCAAAATAGCGACTTCTTTTGTTGCGGGGGAATATATCAATGACTATGGGTTGGTTTTCCTTGATCTCTCCCTCCCCCTCCCAATGAGGGTTTGCGGATTTTGTACCGCAGGCCACAATCGTGCTTTCTGCTTCACAACCATGGTCCAGAAGGGTGTGTTCGATGGAAGTGCGTATGGCTTCAGAGGTTATGGCAACTTCATCACTGTATAGGACACCTTCTTTGACCTCAGACCCTGCAATCATACTAATGGCAGTTTCCATTGCTTTCTCACAAGCAAATTGTGCTTCTCTGATCTTCTCGATCTGTTCCTTGTCCTTCCTTGTCCTCAGTTGCTTGAAAGGGCTCTTTGCAGGAATGATAGTGAACCCCAGCTCTTTCAGTGTCTGGGCAGTAAAAAGGGGGAAATCGCGCGGTACCATGATGTGTTTAGCACTCATTCTCTGGAAGACCGCTGCCAGACAATCACAGTATGCGAGTTCACCATCCTTCCTCTCTTTCATCTTCTCACTAAATCCATATTCCTGCATTGTTTGTACGGTCTCGACACGGGACTCTATCTTTGCCCTGCCCAGTTCCATGCTGGAAACGATAAGGACCTCTTCTCCATTTTTTGTCTGTATGTAGGTGAATGGGTCCGATGCCAGAAAATGTGTTGTGTAATACACATCTGCATTATTTGAGTTCCCCATTATCAGGAAAGCATCACATCCCTTTTCTGTAAGCTGAGGGGTTATTTCTATGTTGTTTTCTTTCTGTTCCATATTATTGGGATTGTTGTAATAGTACATAAGCTTGCAGTTTTTATCATTCAGGAGGCTTATATTTTTCAATTCCACTTTCAGAAGCTATCATTGGAATCGTTGTGGACATCAACATTGGATATGTGGACATCCGGTACATAACAATGAACATGGGATTCCATTATCCATATTAATTCAGTTGTACTAATTTCTTATTTTGAATTCGATCCTTTGTTCTCAATTGGGCATTAGTACAAAAGAACTTAATATGTGTTATTCTATTAATTAACGTCAATATTTATGCATTTATTGTGATCTTAGATCGATAAATTCCATTAACAGGTTTTAATTACGGAGCTGAGAACATAAAATCCATTATTCTTGCAGGTGGCTCGGGAACACGCCTCTGGCCCTTAAGCCGCGAAAAATATCCAAAACAGTTCCTAAAACTGAATGAGACTTCACTTTTTCAGGACACTGTTATCAGATGCCTTGAAGTATCCGATATCTCCGATATATTCGTAGTAACAAATGAATCCCAGAAGTTCTTTGTTATCGGACAGGTCGAAGAGCTGGGTTATGAGCTCCCACTTGAAAATCTCCTCCTCGAACCTGAAGGCAAGAATACTCTTCCTGCAATATGTTATGGGATGCTGGAGATCACTAAGAAGTTTGGAAGGTCTGTTGTTGGCATTTTTTCATCGGACCATGTTCTCGATACCAGGGCGATGGAAACCATTGCAAGTGCAGAAGATCTTGCATCTGAGTATCTGATAACCTTTGGAATTTCCCCGACAGCACCGGAAACAGGGTATGGATACATCAAGCCTGGTGAATCTCTTGGAGTCGGATATAAGGTCTCAGAGTTCAAGGAAAAACCCGACATTGGGGTTGCTGAAAGATATATCAAAGAAGGCTACCTCTGGAACAGCGGGATGTTTCTCTTTGACACGGATGTTTTCTTTAATGAATTAAAAATTCATGCTCCAGAAGTAATCGATGCATTTGAAAGTTTTAAGGACATAAGGACGACTTATAGCAATGTCCCCTCAACATCAATTGATTATGGCATCATGGAAAGATCCAGCCGTGTGGCCACTGTAAGAATTGACCATCGATGGAACGATCTGGGAAACTTCGATGCGATCTACAATGAGTTCGAAAAAGATGGAAATGGGAATGTCATCTACAACTGCGATGACATGCTGGTCAATTCTGCTGACAATCTCATTTATTCGAGACCTAACAAGATCGTTTCAATGATTGATGTCAATGATATGGTCGTTGTGGATACTCCGGATGCACTTCTCATTTGTCCAAGGGAAAGCAGTCAGAAGGTGAAAGAGGTTGTATCTGTTCTTAAGGATAGGGAAGATGAACGGGTACAGCTTCATCAGACCGTATACAGGCCTTGGGGTTCATACACTATTCTGGAAAATTCGGAAAGGCATAAGATCAAGAACATAATTGTATTGCCACACAAGAAACTGAGCCTTCAAATGCACCACCACAGGAGCGAACACTGGGTCGTTGTTGAAGGAATGGCCTGTGTCGAGAATGATGGCGAGAAGTATTTCCTGCGGCAGGGCGAGAGTACGTTCATCAAGGGTGGTATCAAGCACAGGTTATCGAATCCCGGGAAGTTGCCGCTTGAGATCATCGAGGTGCAGCTTGGGGAGTATGTTGGAGAGGATGATATTGTCCGTTTTGATGATGAGTATGGAAGGCAATAATGAAAGTAATAATTCCTAAACATTTAATTACATAATTAAAACTCTATCTTCGGGTTCTGCAAAATACACTGTTTAATAAGTTTATTAAAATGAAGAATCAAAGGTCAGATGCCAGTTCTCTTATTAGGTTCCCATATATGCACATCCCTAATCATGTTGAACAATCCCAACAAAAGGTAGCCCTGATAAATAATGAACGAAGAAACTATATTCGCTCTTATTTTACCCATTAAAACGAGACTGACCATAATTCCAATGAAAATAAGTCCATACAAAATGTTAACGGAAGCCATTAGCAGAGTCCACATAATCAGTGAAAGAAAAAAAGCCAGCGGAACTACAGCAAACATCAAAAACCTTAATGGATAAATTATCATGCCAAATTTTCCATATTTTGGAGAGAAAACATCACGATTAAAGATAGTTGCTTCAAGAAGTCTTGTAGCCCTACGTATCTTTTGTCTGCGCTGTTCACTAAATTCATGTGGGACAAGTTCATAAAATTTTGCAGATGGCACGTACTTACATTTGTACCCATTTCTTATAACAGACAGTGCCATGCTGGCATCATCTGCACCCTTGCGAGCATTAAGTGTGGAAGAAGCTTTTTTCTTGAAGGCTACGACTGCACCGTTAAAACAATATGTAGAATGAAGATTACTTTCCCATGTACAGATTTTCCCGTATATAGAACGATAAGCACTTTCTGATTTTGAAAAAAGTGTATCTCCTTCTGCATAAGTAACTATATCGCCTGAAACGGCACCAATGTCATTACTGCTCATAAGTACTCCCATGAGATCAGGAATTGTATTTTCGTCGAATAATCCGTCTGATCCTGTAATCACCACAATCTCGCTTGATGCTTGTTCAATACCACGGTTTATTGCCTTGTTCACACCGCTTCGCTCATGAGTGATAACTTTTCCTATCATTAAGTATTTCTCTAAAGCTTTCTGCGCTATTTCCTCTGTTTTGTCGAGAGATCCATCATTTGAAATCAAAATCTCCATTTTATCCACTGGATAAGATTCTGCAAGATTCTTTATTCGATCTTTAATTACAGCTTCTTCATTATAAGCTGGAATTACAATACTTATATCAGGAAAGATTTTATTTTTAACAAGAGGAACGGGTTTTGACATTAATAAAGCAAAAATGTATATAAGATAGATAGTAGAAATAAATGAAGTTCCTATAATTGTTGCCAGTAGCAATAAATCCATAAAATAATACCACTCAGTTTTGTTTTACTTCCTTATTATGATAATAGTATTTAAAAGGTTACTGTAGAACACATTCGAGCTTATTGATTAGATAAATAACATACTATATAGTTCGATATATGCCATGGTGAAAATATCAGCTGCCATCACACCTTTAAATTAACAATCCATTAATTAAGAATGCAATTAACGAAAATATTAAAATTATCTGTAAAAGAAATAATTACAGATTAAATAGTGATGACTTTCTTTAAGGCCTATGGCATATTAAGCCAATGAAATATAGATATTTATGAACATATTATTTATAATTGAACAAATAATAATGAACAAAACCTTTCAACAGGCTACAACATGGCAAAAATAGCTCTAATTACCGGAATAACAGGGCAGGATGGCGCATATCTTGCAGAATTCCTTTTAAAGAAAGGATACATCGTTCATGGAATAAAAAGAAGGTCATCTTCCTTTAATACTGAAAGAATTGACCATTTGTATAAAGATCCACATGAAAGGAACATCAACTTTTTTCTTCATTATGGGGATTTAACAGACTCTACCAATCTGATAAGGATTATCCAGGAAATTCAACCTGATGAGATATACAATTTAGCTGCTCAAAGCCATGTACAGGTTTCATTTGAAACACCAGAATATACGGCAAACTCCGATGCATTAGGGACTTTAAGGCTGTTAGAAGCAATACGTATTCTTGGATTAGAAAAGAAAACCAAATTTTACCAAGCATCAACCAGTGAATTGTATGGTAAAGTCCAAGAAATACCTCAAAGTGAAACTACACCATTCTATCCACGGAGTCCATATGCTGCAGCAAAGTTGTATGCTTACTGGATATGCATCAATTATCGAGAAGCATATGACATGTTCATCTGCAACGGCATACTTTTTAACCATGAATCTCCCATGAGAGGGGAAACTTTTGTGACAAGAAAAATCACAATGGCCGTCGCTAAAATTAGTGAAGGCCTTCAGGACAAACTCTATCTTGGAAACCTTGATGCAAAAAGAGATTGGGGCTTTGCAGGAGATTATGTAGAAGCTATGTGGCTTATGCTTCAGCAGAATGAAGCGGATGACTATGTTATTGCTACAGGCGAAACACATTCTGTGAGGGAATTTGTGGAACTTGCTTTTAAGGAAATTGGCATCGACATCATTTGGAAAGGTGAAAAAGAGGGAGAAGTAGGAGTTAATAGTGCAACTGGAGAAATTATAATTGAAATCGATTCCAGATATTACAGACCTACTGAAGTAGAAATATTGATTGGAAACCCAGCGAAAGCTAAAGAAAAACTGGGATGGAAATCAATCATTGAATTCGAAGAATTAGTAAAGATGATGGTAGAAAAGGATTTGGAAAAGCTGAAGCATTCTTTATAATTACCTGTCGCTTGCGGAAGGATATTAATATAAAAGTAAGCCCGACCGATGAGGTCCAGTATTCTTAAACAAAGAATATACATTAATTGATTAGAATTCTTTAAAATACAAGTGATAAAATGAAAGTTGTAATTCTCTGCGGTGGAAAAGGCACACGTATGCGTGAAGAGACTGAATATAAACCAAAACCATTAGTGGAAATTGGTGGGATGCCGATATTATGGCATATCATGAAAATTTACAGTTATTATGGATACAATGATTTCGTGCTGTGTCTTGGCTATAAAGGTAATATGATAAAAGAATATTTCCTGAATTTTGAATGGCTTGCCAATGACTTTACACTGCATATGGGAAATGGAAAAGGGGAAGTAACAAATCACGCACATACAATGGAAAACTGGAATATTACTTTTGCAGATACAGGGGAAAACACAAACACAGGTGGACGTGTGAATAAAATCAGAAAGTATGTTGAAGATGACGATAGTTTTTTCCTAACATATGGAGACGGTTTGTCTAATATAAACATATCAGATTTGCTTGAATATCATAAGTCCAAAAATAAAATTGCAACTGTGACTGGAACAAAACCGCCTTCAAGGTTTGGAGTGATTGAAAGCGATTCATCCGGAATTGTTAAGTCATTTGCAGAAAAGCCCATTAAAAATGATGCTATTAATGGTGGATTCTATGTTTTGAATAAAGGAATATTTGACTATTTAACTGATGAATCCGTTTTTGAACAAGATGCACTTCCTTCTTTGGCAAAGGACAGGGGACTTGCTGTTTATACGCATGAAGGATTCTGGCAACCAATGGATACCTATAAGGAAGTAGAGGAATTCAACACGCGGTGGGATGCTAATATTAGACCTTGGGTCATCTGGTGAGGATCATGAATTCCATATGGAAAAATAAGAATGTGTTTGTAACAGGGGCTACTGGGTTAGTCGGATCATGGTTAACAAAATTCCTTGTAGATGAGGGTGCCAATGTTGTTGCATTGGTTCGGGATATTGTGCCAAAATCCATTTTGTGGGGTAAATCTGCAGATTTTGAATATATCAAAGATAATTTAACGATGGTCTATGGTAAGCTCGAAGATTACGAGCTTTTAGAACGTGCATTGAACGAGCATGAGATTGAAGTGGTATTCCATCTGGGAGCGCAAACGATCGTAGGAATAGCAAACCGTAATCCTTTGTCCACGTTTGAATCTAATATCAGGGGAACATACAATCTGCTTGAAGCATGTAGAAGGTCCCCGCTTATTAAGGCTATAGTGATTGCTTCCAGTGACAAAGCATATGGGGAACAAGAGCATTTGCCGTATGATGAAAGTACCCCATTGCAGGGCACGCATCCTTATGATGTATCTAAAAGTTGTGTGGATCTTATTGCATACACATATTACAATACCTTTAAGTTGCCTGTTTGTGTTACACGATGTGGAAACTTTTACGGTCCAGGAGACCTTAATTTCAATAGGATTATCCCAGGTACAATCCGTTCCTTGCTAAATGGGGAAAGTCCGATTATACGCAGCGATGGGACATTCATTCGTGACTATTTCTATGTAAAGGATGGTGCGCTTGCGTACATGCTCCTTGCGGATAAAATGCTTTCAGATACGAGTATTCACGGAGAAGCATATAATTTCAGTACTGAGATTCAGGTTACAGTATTGGAACTCGTGAAAAAGATAATTGGTACACTGGAAGTTGATATCGAACCAACGATTTTGAACCAAGCTAATAATGAGATACGGAATCAATATCTCTCAGCAGAAAAAGCTAAAGAGCAACTTGGCTGGAGTCCAGAATATACACTGGATTCTTCTTTGAATGAAACGATTGAATGGTACAAAAACTATTTAAAATCTTGAAAGTGTGAGATTATGAAATTATCGGATTATGTAATTGGGTTTCTTGTTGAAAATGATGTAAGTCATATTTTTGAAGTTATTGGTGGAGCAATAACTCATTTAGTCGATTCGACTTATGATCGAAAAGATATTAGCTGTATTACTACCCATCATGAACAAGCAGCGGCGTTTGCAGCGGAATCTTATTCACGTGTGACTTCAAATATAGGAGTTACCATGGCTACAAGCGGCCCCGGGGCAACTAATCTAATTACAGGAATTGGTAATGCTTTTTTTGATTCAATTCCATGTTTGTATATTACTGGTCAAGTAAATACGTATGAGTATAAATTTGATAAAGAGTGTAGGCAGTTGGGGTTCCAGGAAACTGATATTGTTAGTATTGTAAAACCCATCACCAAATATACATTTATGATTACTGACCCAGATTCAATAAAATATCAACTGCAAAAAGCCATATTTATAGCAAAATCAGGCAGGTCTGGCCCTGTTTTAATTGATATTCCTATGAATGTCCAAAGAGCTCAAATAAATCCAAACGAATTACCGGATTTTTATCACAGTGATGAATATTATAATATTGAAAGTAAACTGAAGACTAATAATGACCACTACAAGATGAACCTCATTTTGGACCTTATCAAACGATCCGAAAGACCTGTTGTTTTAATTGGAGGGGGAATTAGATGCTCAGGCGCATCAGATGAATTATTTGAGTTCATACAGAAAACAAGAATGCCACTCGTTTCCTCCCTTATGGGATTAGATGCATTTCCACATGATCATCCAGCCTTTTTCGGAATGATTGGAGCTTATGGAAATCGTTACAGCAATCTGGCTGTTGCAAATAGCGATTTATTAATCGTCCTTGGTTCAAGACTCGATTTCCGGCAAACTGGAACAAAACCGGAAACATTTGCGACAAGAGCAAAGATCATACATATTGACATCGATGAAAATGAATTGGATAGTGAAGTCAAATCATATTTAAGTATTAAGTTGGATCTGAAAATATTTTTATCAGACATCAATGAAAAATTAAACCGACATCCCCCCAAATCATTGGACAATTGGTATGAGTTGATTAAATCATATAAAAGCAAGTTTCCTAACTATTTAGAGCCGATAAATGAAAAGAGCCCAATCCTTCCAAATTTCTTTATGAAATATCTTTCAAGTATAGTAGATGAGGATGCAATCATTTGTTTAGATGTTGGACAACATCAAATGTGGGCGGCTCAATCGTTTAAGATTAAGAAAAATCAAAGGATGCTCATTTCAGGTGGAATGGGGTCTATGGGATTTGGATTACCAGCTGCAGTCGGAGCTTCATTTGCAGCATCTGATAAACAGATAATCGTAATTGTTGGTGATGGCGGCTTCCAGATGAATATCCAAGAACTTCAAACGATCATTCGAAGTAAATTACCGATTAAGATATTTTTAGTAAACAACGAGTGTCTGGGGATGGTAAGACAATTCCAAGAACTTTATTTTGATAAGCGCTGCATATCAACTCTGAATGGATATAACTGCCCCAATTTTGCTAACGTCGTGGAAGCTTATGGGATCAAATCGGAAATAGTTCGGACTATTAAAGATTTAAAAAAAATAACGCCCTCTAAATTAGCAGACAAACTACCTTATTTTGTGGATGTAAGAATCCCCACCGAATCCAATGTGAATCCAAAATTGGAGTTTAATAGGCCAATTGAAGAACAATCCCCATATTTAGATGAAGACGAATTGCAATCTCTTTTAGCAATTCGAAATTTACAGATTTAAATTGGTATGAAGTGTTGAGAATAAAGGAGAAGTATAGCTAAATATATACTATGATGGTTCAGTCATATGCGAAATAATGAATCCAAGAAATCAATTGATTATACCCACAGTGGCATCTGAAAAAATGGCTGATGGTACAATGGTATCAAAACCACTTGAGGACATGTATCCATTTTTGGATTGCGAGAGGTTTGAAAAAGAAATGATTGTTAAATCTGTTGATGATAGAAGTATAAGGATATATGAAAGCTAAAAGAGTTGCAATACTTGGTGCCACGGGCCATATTGCTAAAAGTTTAATTGATAAATTGTGTCGCAGGGATAAGTATGAACTTGTTCTGTTTTACCGGTCAACTGAGCGTCTTAATGAGTTTTTGGAATCGATTCCTTATACAAATATGATTTCAGCAAAAAAATATAGTGAATTTAGTCAGGATGAATATGAAGTAATTATTAATTGTATTGGTATTGGTAACCCGGCTAAGTTGAAAAATGTCGGAGCTCTAATATTCAGGTTGACAGAAAAATTTGACAACATGATTTTGGATTACCTTGAGGAACATCCAGAGGCTCTTTATATAAACTTTAGTAGTGGTGCTGTATATGGAACAAAGTTCAATATGCCCGTTAATGAATCAACGTGTACTGAATTGGATATCAATCACATTGTTCCAGACGATTTTTATAGTATCGCCAAACTGAATGCAGAAGCGAAACATCGTGCAATGGCAGATTTGAATATTGTCGATTTGAGAGTTTTTGGCTATTTCAGCCGATTTATCAATCTTAATGCCCAATATTTCATGAGTGAAGTCATTTCGTGCATTAAAGATGATAAAGTTTTAGTTACCGTTAAGGGGGATATGGTGCGCGATTATATTCATCCAAGTGATCTCGTGTCACTGATTGAAAAATGTATACATATAAAGTCACTTAATGATGTATTCGATGTTTATAGCCTAAAACCTGTTACGAAGTTTGAAATTTTGGAATGTTTTGCCAAACAATATGGATTGGATCACTCGATTAAAGACGATATGCAGATTTCAGCAGCAACTGGAATCAAGAATCACTATTATTCAGTTTACAAAAAAGCTGAAAAGATTGGATATTTTCCACAATTTAGTTCGATGGATAGTATTATTGAAGAGACAAAGTTAATTCTTAATCTTCAAGGGACGTAAAGATGGATAAAAAGGATGAGATTAAGAAAGAAATTTTTAAGAAGGTCAAAGATTACTATTTATTAGCCCATAAAAAAGAGGATTTTATTCCCGGAAAATCAAATATGCCTTATGCTGGTAGAGTTTACGACGAAAATGAATTAATATCTCTTGTCGATTCAGCATTAGAATTCTGGCTTACTACTGGTAGATTTGCCAGACAATTTGAGGAAAATTTTGCTAATTTCTTAGGGGTAAGATATTGCCTGCTGACAAATTCAGGATCATCAGCTAATTTACTAGCTATATCAGCTTTAACTTCTCCCAAACTTGGAAAAAAGCAGCTTAAACCGGGGGATGAAGTAATAACTGTAGCAGCAGGATTTCCAACCACTGTAAATCCAATCATACAAAACAACCTTGTTCCGGTATTTGTGGATGTAGATATAGATACATATAACATTCAGCACAAAAAAATTGAAGATGCCATCTCAGACAAGACAAAGGCTATTTTTATTGCCCATACCATGGGAAATCCTTTCAATCTTGATGCGGTGATGAAAATTGCAGAAAAGTATGGCTTATGGGTCATCGAAGACAACTGTGATGCCCTTGGATCCAAATACAAAGGGAAATATACAGGTACCTTTGGTCACATAGCCACATTCAGTTTTTATCCCCCTCATCATATTACCATGGGAGAAGGAGGAGCTCTGGTTACAAGCGACCCTCTTCTGAAGAAACTGATACAATCGTTCAGGGATTGGGGCCGTGATTGCTGGTGTGAGTCCGGATGCGATGGAAGCTGTGGGAAAAGGTTTGAGATGCAGTTAGGTAAACTGCCTTATGGGTATGACCATAAGTATATCTATTCGCACATCGGCTATAATCTGAAAGTTACCGATATGCAGGCGGCAATAGGAGTAGAGCAACTGAAGAAATTACCATCATTCATCGAATCAAGGAAAAATAACTTTACCTTGCTCCATGAAGGACTTAAGATATACGAGAAATACCTATTATTACCTCAGGCAGAAAGGAATTCTGAACCAAGTTGGTTTGGATTTATGATAACTGTCAAAGAAGGTGCCGGGTTTACTAAAAATGAGATCGTGAATTATCTGGAACAGAAAAAGATTGCAACTCGAATGCTCTTTGCAGGCAATATAACCTTACAACCAAGTTTTGAGAATGTCAAATACAGAATCCATGAAGACCTGCGACAGACAGATAGGATCGTTAAAGATACTTTTTGGATAGGAGTATATCCAGGCCTGACAGATGAAATGATCGTATATATACTGAAAACGTTTGATGACTTTGTGAAAGGTATTAGATCATCCCACGGTCCTGAATTATAAGATCAGGGAGCATTAAACATCAACAGAGGAGACTTTAATTTATGAACACAAGCCACATGAAAGTTAACGTGGGTGATTTTCAGATCGGAGAGGAAGAAAGGCGTGCCATAAACGAGGTGCTGGATTCCGGCAAGATTACCGAAGGCTCAAAAGTGAAAAATTTTGAGATCAAACTGGCGGAATATACAGGTACAAAGTATGCAGTGGCTGTCAATTCTGGGACTTCCGCATTGATTGCCGGAATAGCTGCTCTCAAGAGAGCGGATGAAGGAAAATGGGATTCAAAAACTAAAGTTATCACTGCCCCGGTCACTTATGTTGCTACAAGTAATGCTGTTGTATTAAATGAGTTGGAACCTGTATTCGTTGATATTGATCCATTGACTTTTTCGATAACACCTGAGAACATAAAGGCACATTTGGAAGAGGCAGATGATCCCGGAGAGTATGGAGCTATTCTTCCTGTACATCTGATGGGATATCCCTGTGACATGGACAAAATAAATAAGATCGCTAAGGAATATGGCTTAAATGTCATCGAGGACTCTGCCCAAGCACTTGGCACGACCTATAAAGGCAAACAAGCAGGCAGTCAATCCGACTTTTCCATCTTTTCATTCTATATTGCCCACAATGTACAGGCTGGAGAAATGGGTGCAGTGGTCACAGATGATCCTGACATATGGAGACTGGTCAAAAAGATCAAATCAAACGGAAGAATGTGTGATTGCCGCATTTGTACTCGGCAGGAAGGAAAATGCCCAAAACTGCTTGGATACAAAGGCCATGATGATTTTGATCCAAGGTTCACTCATGAATTTGTCGGATATAACTTCAAGACAATGGACTTTCAGGCAGCTTTAGCATTGACTCAGCTTAAGAAAGTGGATTGGATCATCAAGCAGAGGCAGGAGAATGTCAGGTACCTTAACGAGGAACTTGAAAACTTCTCAGAACATATTCAGTTTCCTGTTTACTCAAAGGACATCAGTTATCTCGCTTATCCCATGGTCCTGAAACCAGATTCTGGAATCTCAAGAAAGCAATTAAGAACCGAACTTGAGAAATTGGGTGTCGAGACTAGACCTTTATTTGGTTGCATACCAACCCAACAACCTGCATATAAACATCTGAAAGATGGATACGCTGGAAAGTTATCGAATGCAGAATACATTGGAAGCAATGGGTTCTACATAGGTTGCCATCAATACCTGCAAAATGAAGACCTAGATCATGTTGTAGCAAGTTTCAAGAAAATATTCCAATCTATTTAAGGTGTTTACATGAACAAAGACTACTGGAGTGGAAAAAAAGTATTGGTCACCGGAGGAGCAGGCTTTCTTGGAAAACATCTTGTTCCAAAGATAACCGAACTGGGCGCCGACGTGTTTGTACCAAGAAGTAAGGATTTTGACTTGAGAAAGGAAAATGATGTGGATACCTTATTCAAAGAGTACATGCCAGATATCGTGATCCATATGGCAGTGCATGGCGGCGGAATAGGATATATGAAAAAACATCCCGGCAGTATTTTCTATGACAACATAATGATGAATTCACTTGTTGTGGAAAAATCACGCCAGTACGAAGTGGAGAAATTCACCGGAATAGGAACTGTTTGCTCATATCCGAAATATACACCCGTCCCATTCAGGGAAGAAGACCTATGGAATGGTTACCCTGAAGAGACAAATGCTCCATATGGCCTGGCTAAGAAAATGCTTATGGTCCAGACCCAGGCCTACAGGGAAGAATACGGATTCAACGGGATTCATCTATTGATGGTGAATATGTACGGCCCACATGATGACTTTAACCTGGAGTCATCCCATGTGATCCCTGCCCTTATCCGAAAATTCACAGATGCGGTAAATACTGGAAAAAATGAAGTGGATGTATGGGGTACAGGAGAAGCTTCACGTGAATTCCTGTATGTGGAAGATGCAGCGGAAGGAATAATCCTTGCTACGGAGAAATTCAATGAACCATATCCTGTGAACATTGGGGTTGGCTCCGAGATAAAAATAAAGGATCTAGTAGAGCTCATTGCGGGTCGATGTGATTATCAGGGAGATATTATATGGGACACTTCAAAACCCGATGGACAGCCAACAAGATGCTTAAATGTCGATAAGGCTAAGGATGCATTCGGGTTTGAAGCAGGGACTGATTTCAGAGAGGGGCTTATTAGAACAATTGAATGGTATAGGAAAGAATACCAGATAAATGAGGGAAATATATGAAGATAGTTCCTGTATTTCTTCGCTATGATTACGGTCAAAAATCCCGCGGGAATTCTCTGGAATTTCAGGGCTTTTATCCGGCTTTAAAGCAAATATCCGATGAAGTATATCCATTCTGGTTCGATGAATTTTTAGGTGACAAAGAAAAACTCCAGGAAAGGTTGATAGAGTTTGTTGAAGAAACTGATCCAGATATTGTTTTTTTCATACTGATGAAAGATGAGTTCACACCTGAAACATTAGATTACCTTAAAAGCAAGTGTATCACAATGAACTGGTTTTGTGATGATCAGTGGAGATTTGATAGCTTTACAAAATTCTTTGCCCCACACTTCACTTATTCTATCACTACAGATAAGTTCGCAGTGGAAAAATACAAAAGCATAGGTTATGAGAATGTGATTCTCAGCCAATGGGCATCTTTTGGATATACTAATGAGATTGATTTTGATTCAATTGAATACAAGTACGATGTTTCTTTTGTTGGCGGAATAAGCGGATATCGCAAATGGGTCATCGATGAATTGTCCAGGAATGGAATAAAAGTAGAATGTTTTGGACATGGCTGGGAAAATGGAAAGGTTTCTTTTGAAGAGATGAAAGAGATATTCAAGATTTCCAAAATAAACCTCAATATATCCAATAGTGCATCATATGACATTCGCTACATACTTTCATCTCTACTGAGCCTACGCGAATTTGTAAGAAGTAAAAAGAAAACCGAACAGATAAAAGCACGAAATTTTGAGATACCGGCTTTCGGTGGATTTCAACTGACAAATTATGCCCCAACCTTAGAAGATTATTTTCAAATAGGATATGAAGTATCTATTTATACATCTATTGAGGAACTAATATTTCAAGTTAAATATTACTTAAGCAATGAAAATGAACGAAAGAGTATAATTAACAAGGGATATCAGAAAACAATGAATGAACACATCTATGCTAATAGATTAAAGAATGTTTTTGTGAATATTTATGATTAAAGCAACTTTATTTACTAGTCCCTTTTATTTGAGCAATCGAATATTTGACATTTCGGATAATATTTCAAACAGAGATAATTCTATGTATGGATTTTATCTATTAAAGCAAAAATTAAAGGAACATGGAATTGATATCAGTACCCAAGATATAAATTCACCTTTTGAATCTGAATTTATAATTTATAATGAAATGCCTAAAGTCAACGATATTTTACCCAACAAACAAAATTATCTATTGCTATTTGAATCAGAAATCATCAGACCTGATAACTGGGACGTAAACAGACACAGATATTTTGAGAAAATATTTACATGGAATGATTCTTTTGTAGATTCTGTGAAATATATAAAATTCAACTTCCCCAATAAAATAGATGAGCTTCCCAGAGAAATAGAAAATCATAAAAATGATTTCTGTACCATGATAGCAGGATACAAATTTAAGAGACATCCACTTGAGTTATATTCAGAAAGAATCAAAATTATTCGATGGTTTGAACAAAATCATCCTGAGGATTTTGATTTGTATGGGATGGGATGGGATAAATTTCAATTTAAAGGTATATTTTCTGCACTTAATAGATTCGAACGTAAATTTCAACTAATTAGTAAATTCCTAAAACCCAAATTTCCCTCATACGAAGGACCGGTTAACTCAAAAAAAGAGACTTTGGAAAAGTACAAATTTGCTATTTGCTATGAAAATGCACGCGATATTCCAGGCTACATAACTGAGAAAATATTTGATTGCTTTTTTGCAGGCTGCGTCCCTATTTACTGGGGTGCACCAAATGTGACTGAACACATCCCTGCAGATACGTTTATTGACCGTCGTAATTTCAGCTCATATGAAGGATTATACAACTATATACAAAATATGACTGATGAAGAATATACTGGTTACTTGCAATCTATTAGAGACTTTATAGAAAGTGCAGGAATATATCCTTTTAGTGCAGAGTGCTTTGCAGAAACTTTGATTACCGAAATTGTGGGAAACTCTTCCAATGAATCACATAACTAAGAGAATTTATAAGCTATTATCAGTGAACTATATAGCAAAAGCTTTTAGTTTTTATTCCGTTTCCCAGGCAATAAATGCACTCGTAAGCTTTGCAATTCTTGCGCTCTATACGAGATACTTATCACCTGCTGATTTTGGAAAACTGTCTCTTATATGGATATTTGTAGTTGTTCTATCAATAATTATAGACGGAAGATTGAATACTTCGTTTTCAATCAAATATTATAAATCCACAAAGGAAGAGAACACTACAAATATTTATACGATTTTCCTTTACAATTTACTCATATTCATTCTAATTTACTCTGTTTTTTTATTTGTTCCTTCTTCATTTGAAAAAATAATAGGATTTCAAATTGAAATGTCTGAATTGAACATTATTTTTTTGCTTATTCTTTTTATGGTGTTTGGGAAATTTTATACAAATTATTTGATGATAGCCAAAGAACCAAAGAAATATCTTATTATTATGTTGATTTTTAATTTGATTCTCATTGCAACCAGCATAGTTTATTTAAAAATCTTGGGAACAGGCTATACTTCTTACTTAAAATCCTATTTAATCTCTTATCTGATAATATCAATAATTGGATTTAGATTCTTTATTCTGAATCATAAGCCACAAAATGGAAAAAGCATTTCACTAACAAACCTAAAAAAATTGTTGGATATAGGTCTGCCTTTAGTTCCAGATGCTTTATTATTAATGCTTTTAATATGGGCAGATCGGTACATAATTGACGCATATCAGGGTTTGGCAATAGTGGGAATTTACAGTGTAGGATATAGATTTTCAGAAGCTATCAATGCTTTTGTAATAAGCCCTTTCGGGCAGGCGTTATCTCCTCACTTGTTTGAGCAATTTTCCAGATCAAAAGAGGAGTATAAAGCAACAATGAGCCAGGTATTGAAGTATTACTGGATAGTAATACTTGGCATAATGATTGCATACTTTATGGTTCTAAGAGAGATATATGAGCTTCTCATTGGAGTTGAGTACATTGAAGGATATAATGTCATAGGGATAATTCTCCTGGGAATTATTATAGGTGGTGCAGCTAATTTGCTTGGTGCTACAATGATTATGGCCGAAAAAACAAGAAAAGTATTTTTATTCACTTCGATTTCTGTTTTTTTGAATATAGGTCTTAATTTGATTTTGGTGCCAAAATATGGAATGTATGGTGCAGCTTCGGCAACGCTGGTGAGCTATGTTTTACAATTTATAATTATTTATTTGTATACGCAAAGAATATTATATGTGCAATATGATCACAGGTTTATGCTTAAATCAATATTTGTCTCTCTAATATTTCTCATTTTAGTCATAGCAATATCATATTTGAACATAAGCACAGCACTAAGCCTAGGGTTAAAGAGTTCTTTGTTTTTATTATTTATATTATCAGTGTATAATATAAAAGAAATAAATGAATTGTGCAAGAGGTTTTGAACTTTGTCACAAATTAAAAAGGAAACTCCATTAGTCTCTGTTTGCATTCCAACATATAATGCTGAAAAGACAGTTGCAAACACACTTAGATCAATCATAGACCAAACTTATGAAAATTTAGAGATTCTTGTTGTTGACAATGCATCTTCCGACAACACTTTATCTGTCGTCAACGAGTTCAAAGACCCCAGGATTAAGATCTATAAAAATGAAGTCAATTTGGGTGGTGAAGGGAATTTTACTCGATGCATAGAGCTAGCGAGGGGGGAGTATACCGCCATATTCCATAGTGACGATATTTACACTCCAGATATGGTTCAGAAACAAGTGGAATCTTTCCGGACAAATAAAAATATATGTGCTGTTTCTACCATGGCTAAATATATTGATGAACATGATCAGGTAAGTGGAGAGTCTGCTATACCCTCAGAGCTGAAAAACAAAGATGTTTACAATTTCGAAGATATATTCATATCCATACTTGAAAATGGTAATTTTTTAATATGCCCAAGTTTTATGGTCAAAACAGGAATTTACAAGGAATTATCTCCATTTAATGGCAAGGATTTTCGCACATCTGCAGATCTTGACATGTGGTTTAGGATATTGAAGGAAGGACCTGTTCTGATTTTAAAAGAACATTTAATGAACTACAGAACTGATCAAAACCACTTCACATATCATTATGAACACATGCGCACTGAACCTCGAAACTTCTTTACGGTCATGGACCATCATTTAATGTTAAATAAGCAAACAATAGAAATCCCGGATAAGGCCTTGGACAAGTACCAATTGATCAAGAGTTGTGATGAGATTGTATGTGCTATCAATTTGTTAATAAAAAACGAGCCATTTGAGGCAAAAAAGATTTTGAAATATTCATTTCACATGAATGGGTTTTTAGCTGCCCTTAAAATCCTAAAACAGCCGAAGTACATCCTATTTTTGACATTTGGAAGTTGTCTATTGCTTTTAATCAATATGAGATTATGGAACTCCGGATTTTCCAGAGTATTGTATAAACTTCGATATGAATTAGCTTCTGATCTGTTTTACTAAGAATATCATGAGTTTTAAAATCTATTTAGCATTTATGAACAATTAACAAATACATTCGAAGTTTGACAATTTTTAGGCTCTGTAGGAATCCTTATTTGAATAATATAAAGACCATCAATTAGGTTTTCATTTTAAAAATTCACCATTTTTTCAATAAGACTCAAAACCCCAATAAATAGGCCATTCGCTATCAATAACTTTAGATCTCACATTTCCTCAATGATAAAACTACCCATCCTAAAGTTTTTCAGATAACTTCCATTTCGCAAAGTTGTTTCTTCCCTTACAGATGAAGAAGTTCTGCTTCTTAGTAAGGATTGAAATATTGCATTACTTAGCGTCAAGACTTCACCTTTTATCGGAAAATAACTCATAATCCTGATTCACTTTCTCCATCAAACTCCACCAATCCAGTTTATTGATAATTGTTTCTCTGGCATTCGTTCCAATGCTCTCACGCAGTTGTGGATTAGAAGAAAGTTCAACTATTTTCTGAGCAAGAGTTTCATAATCGCCAGGTTTTATCAAAAAACCATTTACACCATCAGAAATGATCTCTTTTACACCACCTACATTAGTTACAATACAGGTCAACTCACATGCCATTGCCTCAGACACTGATACTGGAGTAGTGTCGGAAAGAGATGTTGAAACATAGATATCAGATGACTGAAGATATCTAGGCATTTCTGAGTTCTCAACTTCACCTACTAAAGATACATATTCACTTACGCCAAGCTCATTGATATATGAGCATATAGCTGATTCCTCGGGTCCATCTCCTATCAGAATAAATCTTAAATTTGGATCTTGTTCTATAGAAACTTGCATTGCCCGAACAAATGTTCTTAGATCATAAATTGGAAAAAAACGCCTGTTTGATAGCACGATTGTATAATCAGAAGTTGCTTTTTTTTCAGTCGGCACAAATAATTTAGTATCCACTCCAAAAGGAATCATCCTTATTTTTTGTGCAGCAACGCCAAAAATAGATATTATCTTTTGTTCCACATCACCCGAAGTTGCATATACAATATCTGCTTTTTTCAAACTGAATTTCGTAAAATAGAATAATATTCTAGACCAATAAGGAATGACAAGTACGTCGCTTCCCCATGCACTTATGAAAAAAGGATGAAATCCAAGTAATGCACCATGGAATCCAAATTTTGTTATAAAATGAGAATGGATGATATCAGGTTTTAAGTGCTTAACAATTCGCCTTATTCTAAAGTGACTGAAAGGAAACGAAAGGTACAAACTGTTAAACTTTGGACTTACGACATGTAGATTGACACCAGGCATAAGAACCTTTGGCCCTAAATAAGTTATTAAATGTATCTCATGTCCTTCTTTCATAAAATAATCAGCCCATCTTTGAGTATGAATTGATGTTGCGTCAGCAATGAAACAAATTTTCACAGTATCCCGTCCCAAATTTCAAACAAAAATCACACAAATTTCAAATACATGGCAAAATAATTCATTTCCAACCATGGTATATCGATTAACATCCAAAAACATGCCAGTTATCTATTTGTATTATTGTAACCTCTCATTTCTCATCATACTTATATCACATGATAGGATTACATGTTAATATATTGATTGATTGATATAAATATCATACTGACGAGTGGAGCACATGACAGGTGAAAAAAAAACAAATGAAACGCTTAAAAGTAGCCTGCCCTATCTGGCAGGAATGCTTCTATCTTTTTTGATAGCCTTTCACATAAGAACCATACCAAAAGCAAGCGTCTTCCTTACCAATGGGTTTGTACGCTTCGGTGGAAATGATCCATGGTACCATCTAAGGAACGTGGAATCGATATTGCATAATTTCCCGAATATGCTATGGTTCGATGCGTATACTAACTATCCTACAGGAACAGGCCAGGTGTTTGCACCATTATATGATCTGGTCCTTGCTACCATCATCTGGGTAATTGGGTTTGGAAATCCCAGCCAAGACCTCATCTATACAGTTTGTGCATATTTCCCTGCAGTTCTTGGGGCACTTGTGGTGATCCCTGCATATTATATAGGGAAATGGTTATTTGACCGCAGAGCAGGGTTGCTGGCCGCTTTCTTTGTATCGGTATCTTCTGGTCAGTTCCTTTCCCGTTCAATGATCGGTTTTAATGACCACCATATCGCTGAGACTTTGCTTAGTACAGTAACAGCTATGTTCCTGATAATAGCGGTTAGGAATGCAAGGGACCATGATATTTCATTTGACGGTCTTAAAAATGGGCAGTTCTCCGCTCTTAAATCATCTCTCCCATATTTTATTCTTGCAGGTATTTCTCTTGGTGCATATACTCTTGCATGGAAAGGAGCATTGTTCTTTAGTTTGATAATTGGTGTGTATGTAACAGTACAACATGTTCTGGACCATATGCATGGTAAAAAGACCGATTATATGGCAATTGGCGGGATGATCATCTTCGCTTTTGCACTTGTAATGGTACTGATGACCCCTTATCTAGGTGGTACAAAAGCACTGCACGTAAAAGCTCTACTTGCAGGACTGTTTGCTTTTCCGATAATGACTTTGGTTTCTATTGAAATGAACCGTCGTGGCTTTAATAAATATTATTATCCAGGTTCTCTAATCGTTTCTTTTGTTGGTTTTGTATTACTATCCAAAATTGCACTTCCTTCAGCATATGCACTGATCATAAGTGTTTTCAGTTATTTCATGAGTACTGGTGGTGCACTTACTGTTGCAGAAGCAGCTCCTCTTCTGAGCAGAGGTGGTGTTTTCACACTTGCACCACTTTGGTATAACTTTGCATTGTTTGGCTACGTATCATTTATAGCTCTTGCATTGTTCGCCTATGAAGCTACTAAAAAGAACTCTCAGGAAAAGACATTCCTCATTGTATGGACTGTAATGATCATATGGGCCATGCTCCAGCAGAATCGTTTTGCATACTATTATTCAGTTAATGCTGCAATCCTCTCGGCATATCTGGGAATTAAATTGCTCGATCTTGCAGGGTGGAGTAGACTTCAGGATGATGTCAGGACTCGCAAACCATCAGTGCCGGCATACCAATCCTTTATGAAAAATGTAAAACCAATTCATATTCTGAGTCTTCTACTAATCGTAGGAGCACTCGCATATCCAAGTTATGGCATGGCAGTACAGCAGGCACAGGGGACGGGTGGTCCCAATGGTTACTGGATCGATACAACTCTCTGGCTTCGCAACAATACTCCTGATCCAGGAATTGACTACTATGAAAGCTATGAGACCCCTGTGTCAGGTGAGTCTTACCATTATCCCGATGAAGCATATGGTGTGATGTCATGGTGGGATTACGGACACTGGATAGAGATTATTGGACACAGGATACCAAATGCAAATCCATTCCAGCAGGGTGTTGGTGGTCGAACTTCCAGCCTTGAAGAAGATAACAGGCCGGGAGCATCCACTTTCTTTACTGCCCAATCCGAAGAAGAAGCTACCGCAGTTCTTGAGGCAATACATCCTGACCCGGAGAAGGCTGGTGCAAGGTACATCGTTTCTGATGTGGAGATGGCAACCGGTAAGTTCTATGCAATGGCTGCATGGACCCTTGATACCAACGATTATTACATTCCTGTACAGACCGATATGGGTACACAGACAGTACCGGGACCAAGGTATTTCAATTCCATGGAATCACGGCTACATATCTTTGATGCGAGGGGACTTGAACAATATCGTATGGTTTACGAATCCCCTGTTGGCAACTCTGCCGAAACGGGATACAAGAACATTTACAATGCGCTCTTTGAAGGAAATCTCGCTTTGGAAGATACCGGATATGTCAAGATATTCGAGTATGTTGAGGGGGCACAGATCGTTGGTGGAGCTCCGGAAGGTGAGGAAGTTGTGATCTCAACGACCATAATGACCAACAATGGCAGGACCTTCGAATACTCCCAGTCAACTGTCTCGGATGGTACTTACTCATTTACAGTGCCATATTCCACACAGGGACCAATTGAAGGGGAGACACAGTTCGATACCATGCCGGTTGGAGCTTACAAGATCACCTATGGTAGTGTTGTGGAAGAAGTCGATGTCAGTGAAAGGGATGTACTGGATGGAACTGTGATAGAGGTCTGATGCACAGGTTTTGTGCATCTTCCAGCAATGCATTTTTAGTGCTTTGCTGGGCCAACTATCATTATCTGACAACGAAGGTCTATGCTTACAAGTTTGCAGGAAAGCGATATGATACCGGGGACAAGTTCGGGTATGTTCAGGCGGTCATTGACTTTGCATTATGCAATGAGGACTTCGGGCCTAAGGTAAGGGACTATCTGAAGACCATTCCAGATATGTGATCAACATCTGATAACATTTCCATTCTTTTATCTTTTTTTCCGCTACTTACTAATATCATTGTGTAAAACCTACTCTTCAGGTGACAACATTGGAAAGTAAGATCAAAGGAAAAGCTTGGGTATTTGGCGATGATGTCGATACTGATGTCATTATCCCTGGTAAGTATCTCAGGACAACTGATATGCAGGTTTTCGCTGACCATGCGATGGAGGGCATAGATCCTGATTTTTCGAAGAAGGTCCACAAAGGCGATGTGGTCGTTGGTGGAAGCAATTTTGGTTGCGGTTCTTCAAGGGAACAGGCAGCTCTTGCTTTAAAATATGCGGGTGTTTCCTGTGTTATTGCGAAGTTCTTTGGTCGTATCTTCTTCCGCAATGCTATCAATGTAGGCCTTCCTCTCATGGAAGCTGATATTGAGTGCAATGAAGGTGATACCGTTGAGGTCGATTTGCATGAAGGCTTGGTGACCGTTAACGGTAACGTTTTCAAAGGCAACAGGCTTCCTGATTTCCTTCTTGAGATATTGACCGATGGTGGCCTTGTAGAGCACAGGAAGGCTTTGCAGAAAAAGGACCAATAAATGATATCATGATATTTCCTGATGAGTACAAGTGTGTCGGTGTGACCGGCATATCTCCTGATGAAGTGCACGAGGATATCATCTATTTCCTTTCGGACTACATGGTCGTTGAAGATCAAATAAATGAGTCCGAGATCGAATATTCCGTTTATCATGTGAACAAGAAAGGAACTGACCTTCTGCGTGAAATTGAGAGCATTGAGCTTATCGCTTCGAAGGGACAGGTCATAAAATATGGACCTCAACTGAACATAAAGGACAGGACACTTCTTATAGACACAGCAGTGGAACTGTGCAAAGGCGATGTGACCACTGTAATCTTCACAGGTGTTGATAATCACGTGACCTTTGTCCACTCTCCTTCATTATCTGAGATCGTGGAGATCGAGATAGTCGATGTTATACCTCCGGTCCCTTCATGGCTTTCCCATGTTATAAGACGGCTCGAAACGAGTGGCATTTTCGGGGATCTTGGAGTTCGTTTTACTGAGAATGTCATTGACCTTTCACAGTTCGAGGGTGAGAACACTGTGTTCCCTTGTTCTTGTTCCGGTCTGAAGGGAAAGTTCCTTGACTGCGATACTGTCATGGCAGATGGTGCATTGCTTGTTGGCTGCGAGATCTCTAAAAAACTTTTCGAGACGCGTTTTCCTGATATCAGCTATTCAATGGTGAATATCTGTCCTTTCAAGTCCGACATTTTCAAACCGACAAAGCCTTTCATAACCAGGTGTTGTCGCTCGGAGAAGTCAGGCAGGGTCACCATCAATGATGTGGAAGGTGTAGTTGTCCACTGGGGTGCTTCGGAGTATTTCGTTTCAGAGGCTGTCAGGGACCTGGCACTTGATATTGCAAAGAAAAAGGCATGATCTTATGGTTAAAAAAATGAGGGTTGCAATAGTTGAAGGCGATGGTATCGGGAAAGAAGTTATTCCTGTGGCAGTAGAGGTTCTTGATGCGCTTGACCTTCCCATTGAGAAGGTCCCGCTTGAACTTGGATATGGTAAATGGGAAAAATGCGGTGTCGCCATTGATGAGAAGGATCTCGAAATACTGAAAAGCTGTGATTGTGTTCTATTCGGTGCGATCACCACTCCTCCTGATCCGAATTACAAAAGTGTTCTTCTTACCATTCGCAAAGAACTTGACATGTATGCCAACATACGCCCGATAAAACCGCTTCCCGGGCTTATCGGTGTGACAGGAAAGAATGATTTTGATCTTGTGATCGTGAGAGAGAACACCGAAGGGATGTATTCTTCCATCGAAGAGATACACGATGACGTTGCATATACAAAGCGTGTCGTCTCACGTAAAGGGTCCGAGCGCATTGCAAGAAGCGCATGTAAGTTGGCAAAAGAGAGAAAGAATGAGATCACCATCGTACACAAGTCCAACGTTTTGAAATCCGATACCCTTTTCCTTGGGGTTTGTCGGGAGGTCGCTGCCTCTGAGGGTGTGGAGTACAGGGATATGCTTGTGGATGCCATGGCATATAGTCTGATGTCATATCCGGAAAGGTATGATGTGGTGGTGACCACGAATCTTTTTGGTGATATACTCAGTGACATGTCGGCAGCTCTTGTTGGTAGCCTTGGGCTTGTGCCAAGTGCAAATATCGGCGACAAATATGCTTTTTTTGAACCTGTACATGGCAGTGCTCCGGATATCGCAGGAAAAGGGATCGCAGATCCAATTGCAGCTATCCTTAGTATGAAAATGATGCTTGAATGGATGGGCTACGAAAGGGAAGCAGCTCTGGTAGAGGGTGCAGTAGAATTCAGCATAAAGGAAAACATTACTACACCTGACCTTGGTGGCAGCTCCAGTACTTCCGAT
The DNA here is from genome assembly GCA_021108275.1 of Methanococcoides sp. Classification (GTDB taxonomy): domain Archaea; phylum Halobacteriota; class Methanosarcinia; order Methanosarcinales; family Methanosarcinaceae; genus Methanococcoides. The sequence continues at coordinate 11,596 of JAIORD010000012.1, read as the reverse complement.
GTAGGTAAATTGATGGCTGATCACATTCGGAACAATCTCTGATAAATAGAATTGTAACCCCTTATTCCAAGGGGTTCACATTTTTTGAAAAATCCTCTCAGGAAGTTCCTAACAAGGTTGCAACTCCTGAAACTGTGATGACTGCACTGAATGCTGATACCCAGACCATTATTACAAAGTCCTTTGATGCTCTTAGGATGTGTCCACCATCAACGAAGCGTAAGAGGAGGGCCGACATTAACGAGTGTGCGACCATGATGAGCAATATCATTGCGGAGAGCACCTCTATGCTACCGATGTTAGGGTTTATGACCATGCCCATGCTCATGCCCTCGGGAATGGAGACCGTTGAGAACATGTCCTGCATTAGATCGACTACACCGATCGAAATATAAAGTGTGAATCCTATGCCACCTGTAAGTCCGTAAAGCACTCCCACAAGGCTTGATGCAGATTGGTATCTCCTTTTTCTCAGACTCACAATACGGTGGAAGTTGTTGGCTATCATATCCCCGATGACCTCTGGTTGTCCGCCGAGGTTAGTGGCTTCAACGAACATACCACTGAATCGCTGTATAAGATTACTTCCTGTATTAGCTGCAAAGAAGTTCCATGATTTTTTCTTATCCACGCGGGTATTCAATCTTTTGTACAATGCGTTCACATCTTTGGTAAGGGGACCAAAATCATGTATTCTCAGGGCTTTGAGTGCTTCATCTATGAGTCCACCTCTTGCACCTGCGGAACTTCCGAGAGAACGTATAAGGGAAGGATAGTTCTCGTCTTTCCTTTTGATATCCTTTTCTATATCTGATGCAACATGGCCCATATAGAAAAGAGGTGTTAGTACCACGGCAACAGCGATAGGCAGGTCGAGCTTTCCATATAAGACGACTGCAATAGCTGCAACAATACATCCTGCAATTGATATTGGAATTGACTGATATAGCTTGATCTTTGATTTTGTCAATATCTTTGTTTGTTGCCAGATAGGATCATTTGGCACCTTTGATTTTGTAAATGCTATCATTACCATATCAGTACCAATGAAAACGACAACAACTACTGACATGAGCATCATTACATCCATTCCGGTTATGACCGGCATGATTATTGCAAAGGAGGCAAGGAATATCAACGCCATGATAAGTGATATGAACAGTTCTTTGATAACTTCTACAGCGTAGAGGGAACTGTTATACATTGCTTCGTATTCATTCATTACAACGTTTTGTTCGGCTTTAAGGAATGATTGTATATCTTCTCCTGACTGAAGTCCGTGTGCAAATCTGTCAAGGAAGTCCTCATAAAGGACAGATGGTGTTCTTTTCGATCCAAAACGGCATGCATCAGCCAAGCTCATGTTCCATACCGTGACCAGGTCATATATCTTCTCACTTTCCTTTGCAAGGAACCCATAACTCTCATTCTGGGAAACGATCTTGATTATATCAAGTCTTGGTGTTTCCGCGGTTGAGATTACACCCATATGTGTAATGTAATAGTGCATATTGTTGTCTATTTCGGAGGCTTTCCCTCCAAGTATGGAGAATGGGTAATAGAACACAAAAATTATACAGATCACAGGGAGAAGTGCCGGAAGCATCATTATGTTCCCTGTGAAAAGACCAGGCAACAATACATAAATTATAATTGAGAATATAAATCCAAAAGCTACTACTGGAGCTGCAATTTTCCTTGCATAGTCCTTAGGGTTCATTTCCATTGCATTGAATGCCTTTAGAAAATCCATTTATATGCCTCATACTGCAAATGGTAATCCATCAATACCATGTTTATAGAAGTTCACGATGATCTCGAGTACATCGTAATAATCCTTGATGCCTCCCTCTTTCATTTTGTCCAGTATCCTTGCCCTTAACATCAGGTCCTTGTAAATATCCCTTTTATCTTCATATCCGAGCTGTGTAGCTATCTTGTTCTCAAGAATGAAACTGTTGTTCAATCCTCTGAAGGTATGGGAATCGGTTTCCGGATCCCACTGGAATACAGCTCTTGTGACCACACCGCCAGCATCTTCGTAGTATCCTTCTATTTCTTCAACTGCGAGACAACGTCTGAGGAATTTTCCTTTACGATATACAGCGGACAATATCATCGCAACATTGAGGTTATCGATGAAGGTGACAGGAACGTTTATGGGGTCACCTGTTAGACGCTGTATCATCTTTGTTACTGCAGATGCGTGGAAGGTAGCCAATACAGGGTGACCTGTCTGCATACCCTGGAAAGCTACTGCTCCTTCTGCACCACGAATTTCACCTACGATAATATAGTTTGGTCTGGACCTTAGAGCCGCTTTTAGAAGGGCGAAAGTGTCAACTCTCGATTCGGGTGGCCCATCCTCACGTGTTATCAACTGCTGCCATACCGGGTGAGGGGGCTGGACCTCAGCTGTATCTTCTGCTGTGAATATCTTGGCAGTAGGGTTGACGAAAGGAAGACAAGCATTCAGCATGGTGGTCTTTCCACTTGCGGTCTCACCACTAAAGAATATGCTCATTCCATTCTCAAGACACATCCACATGTAAGCGGCCATTTCAGAACTGAGTGCTCCCCACATGATAAGTTCTATGATACTTACAGGAACTTCACTGAACTTACGCATGGTAAAACTACTACCACGCTTACTGACATCAAGACTGTAAATGATGTTGATACGGGATCCATCCGGCAGTGCACCATCCGCAATTGGTTTTGCATCACTGACAGGTCTTCCTATCCTTTCACTCATGCTCCTGAGCCATTGGTCAAGGCCTGCCTCGTCTCCGAAGGAAAGGTCTGTTTTCATCATTCCAAATATCTTATGTACGATAAAAACACCGACTATTCCAATGCTATGAATATCTTCAAGATATGGATCTCTGATTATCGGTTCAAGTGGACCGGATCCGATAATGTTCCTTTCGACGTGGTACTGGAGATTGTTGAGTTCCTGCTGTGTTACAGGTATGGTTTTTATTTTTGGAAGTATTTTTTCGATGATATTCACTTTTTCTCCATCGATCTGACCACCTGCACCAACATTGATCGCACTATTCAAAAGTTTGACAATAAGTTCTTTAAGTTCTTCCTCGTCCTTAGGGACCGGTTCGTTTGCCGATCTTTCAAGGATCAGGTCCATTATTGCATCATACTTCTTTTTTTCAAGATCGTTAAGTAAGGGCTCAATGGAATAGTATCCTATCTCTCCCATTTCAGGAGTTCCATAAATATGAATAAAGACCGGGTCTCCAACGGGAAAAATTACGTTGACATATTCTTCATCCTGCAGTTCCTTTGAGAGACCAGCAACAAATTCCGGTTGATGTCCTGTTCTGTTTACAAAATCTTTTATATATGTCCCCAAATGTGGGTTTCTTTGTAATGCTTTCTGATACTCAGGTTCCACTTAAAACACCTCTACTCATGGCCTCAGCCTACAGATGCAATTTCCACTACAAGCCCGACCTTTGGTTCTATCCTAAAGCCTATCATCTGCCCAACAGGTCCTTTTGCACCAGTGAACTTATTAACAACTACCTTACGTTTTACTTCAGCACCCAATGCTTTCGATTTTAATGTCATGTAGACATCACAGGAAGATCTTCTCCAAGCTCACTTGGTTCTATTGTCAGTATAATGACCTTTCCCATTCCGTTGAGCTTTTTGAAAAATGAGATGAGCTCCAGGCTTTTTTCAGTATTTGCGCTGTACTTTATCAGTGAGGATATCGTGTCTATTACGATAACATCCTTTTCGAAAAGCTCTTTTGCACCCATCAGCCTTTCAATGAAATCAATTCTTGATTTTGCAGACTGTACCAATGGCATGACCGGAATGTAGAGTAGTCTATCTTTCAAAAGATGTGATGCTATGGGGTAATTAAGTGAATACATCTGGTTGATGTATCCCTTTGTTGTTAGTTGGGTCGAAATGAATGTGACACTTGTATCCTTTTCTATCAGACCGTATGTTATACGCTGGCATATGGTGCTTTTTCCACCACCACTGCCACCTTCGATAACTACGAGGGAACCTTTTGGGAACCCTCCTCCAAGTTTGTCGTTTAATTCATCACTCTGGATCTCAAAAGAATAAACTGTTGACATTTTTCCCTCTCTTATATCCTGAAATCCATTGAATCTGACTTGCCGTTCTCTGCGGCTATAAGCAATCTGTGGTCTCCATCACTTAATTCTTCAGGGACCGTGACATTGATCATCAGCAGATACCCTGGTCGCCAAAGCACATCTTGGTCGAACAATGAAATATCGAGGTCATCGGGATATACATATAGTCCATCGATGAGGATATCCATATACTCAGTATCGAGTTCTGTCCTTCCTGTGTTCTTGGCATAGAAAGTGTATTCCTTTGTGGTGGCTTCATAAGGTATGAGTTCAGGATCACTTATGATCGTAATATCCGTTTTTAGTTGTTCGGACAGCACCTTGCTGCTTGATGCACTTGAACTGGTGAGGGATTGAACATTGGATGTCATTATCGCTACAACTGTCATGGCTATGAGTATCGCAGTTATGAAAAAGATCATGTGGGTAATTGCAGTTTCTGCTCTTCTATCATCAGCAAAAGTGCAAATGTGTAGCTTTTTTTTGAATGACATTTATACACCTTAAGGATGGGAATTAAAAATCAGATAACTTGTCTTTAACTTATGCGGATATGTCCGGAAGACCAGTTCTATATGCAATTATACCAATGTCTGTTACAACTTTCACTCTTTTTTCTGTGTTTCCAGAGTCATCTGTTACTGAAAATATCTTTGTTTCATCTGGGTACCATTTTTTATTGTTAGGGGTATATGTGTAGCTGATCACTCTTCCGTCCAAGAGGATGCTCATTTCATCAGAATCAAGTACAATATTTCCATTGTTTATAATGTTTAGATTCAAAGTTGAGTTCGTATTGTCCAATATCATTGAATCTATCTCAATTGCGCTGTTAAGCTTCTGATATTGCATATTATATTTCACGTCTTCAGCATCAGTAACAATATCATTTGAAGTGCTCATCACAGCATAGGAGTGTGTTCCAAGAACAAGGGCAGATATGAAGAATATGGAGATGACAACCGTAGTCTCAAATCCCATAAAGTTCCTCCAATCCGTGTTTCACCTTTGCCATTTCTCTGTCGGTCATGCTGAGCATGGTCCTGTCTATCTTACGCCCACAAAGCCGTTCGATGAAAAGAAGTGATTTTGTGTGGTCTTCCGGTAAAAGTCTCCATGTGGGTTTTTCCACATAGTAATCAATTCCTCTGGCATAGGCCATTATCTCGAATCGGACCTCTTCACTTATCCATTCGATATCAACGTAATAATCAAGAGCGTCCATGAGGTTATTTCTGCCGACCCGCTCCATCAGGAACTCTATCCAGTTTAGCAGGATGACTACGCTCATTGGATTCTTTTTGATGGATTCCAAGCGGACCAGTGGGATCCTTTCAGAGTTCCCCTCATTTCCATTGTTCCAGTTATCAGATCCGGTGTTTTGAGATCGATTGGGGTTTGAGGATTGCTGTGCCCTTTCGAGAAATGCTTTTTCCAGTTTATTTTCCAGCTCTGAAAGGTCAAGTTTCTCAAGTTCTTCGATCCTTTCTGAAAACATAGTTGTGGTCTGTGCCATATCAACGATGTTCGCTTCCATCTGGTGGGAGCTTTCTGAAAAGTCCCTGAGGTTCACTGAAATATCATTGATATTTTCCTGTAATGCTATAAGCGCGTCCGCAAAGACATCCATCTTCGTTTCGATGTCCGTCATCTTGGCTTCTGTCTCAACAGAAACTCCGGGCATTTTCACGCTTTGGTGAAGGGCCTCTATCTCGTTTTTGAGCATCAAGGTAAAATCAGCTACTTCCGATACCCTCTTTTCAGTTTTGTCAAATCGCTCGATGTTTGCAGTACTGTTCTGTTCATCGCCTACGAATGGATTGACCTGATTTGAAACGATCTCGTACAATGATAATAGTTCAAGTACACTCTGGTCTATTTTCTCAACAGTTGTCTTGACATCCTGGTTCTCTCTCTGTACAGATGAGATAGCCACGTCTATCTTTGACAGTTTACTCTCGAGTGCCTTTATTTTGTCCGCGTTCTCATCCACACGTTTGTCATCAACTGCCGGGGCTTGTGATGCTGATTCGTTCGCGTTCATACCCGGAGGTCCGAAAGGCGGAGCTGAGGATGGTCCCGATGGTGCTCCACCGGGAGAATTATTTGCATCACCAAAATTAGGAGGGTTTGCTGCAAAAGGGGAGCCAGGTGAACCAAATGGAGAAGCTTGTGCTCCAAAAGGTGACCCTTCAATTTCGCTGCTACCTTTTTTTCGAAGAATTCCGTTGGTGAGCTTCTTCAGAGTATTATTTAATCCCGCCATTTTTTCACGGACTGTTGTAATTATGATTGTATATTAATTATGCATATATATAATATACATTGTATCATTCTATTATATAAATATATTTCCAAAAAAATACCAACTCATAAACCATATTTTGAGCTTGTATATTCTATAAAAAATATTTAAGTTAATAAGAATGTATTTCTCCTTTTATCCAATTATACGTGTTCCAAGACGGACGCCTGTTACTTTTTCGGTTTTGACAGCTTCCTGAAGCACGACCTCAAGAACGTCTTGTGGGTCTGTCCCATCCATGATGATGGTGTCGATATTACAGCGTTCGATGATCTTTGAAGCAAGAGGGTCTACAGGGGACTTGGAGCCTGCTTTCATCTCTGTTGAGATCACAATGCCGACAAGTTCCTTTGCAGTCATCACATCAAATTTCTTGGCTTCGGGGTCTTCTCTGGGGTCACTTGAATAGACTCCGTCAACAGATGTTGCAATTACCATCATATCTGCGTTCAGGTATTCTGCAAGGATGGCTGATACAGCATCAGTGGTCTGACCGGGTATCACTCCTCCCATCACAACGATCTTCCCTGATGTAAGGGCAGATTCTGCTTCCTTATATGTGGTCGGTGGTTCTGGATATGCAGTGTTTCCAAGTGCAGCGATAAGAAGTTGTGCATTTAAGCGCGTGATGTCTATTCCAATGAAATCACATACAACTTCATTGGCTCCCACACCTCGGGCAACATCAATATAGTTCCTTGCAGCAACACCGCCACCAGTCACTACCACGATCTGATGTTTATTTGCCAGTTCTTTCAATGCTGAAGCATATGCGGAAAAATGCTTTGGGTCAAGATCTTTTGCGAGTATGGACCCGCCTACTGATAATACGATTAGCATGGTGATCTTTCATCATAATGTTGTCAATGGTTTAAACCTATTGGCACTCTGTGGAAGATCGAAGCATGGCTATGTCTTTATGCTGATGTCAAAGGAAATGGTCAATATGAAAAATAAAAATAGTATGGAATAAGTAAGCTTATTCCATTGTGATAGCGTCTGTTGGACAGCTGTCCACACATGCACCACAGTCAATACAGTCGTCAGCGCTTACTACAGCGATGTTCTCTCCGTCCATTTTGATCGCTTCAGATGGGCAATCGTCTACACATGTTCCGCATCCTACACATTCGTCTCTGTTAATTACTGCTACCATTATTCATTTCTCCTATTAAATTTGGATCTAATTATATGAGTGCAAAATTTGCAATATACCCATTAAATAAGTTAGATAAAAAGGTATCGATTATCCAAAAAAAGTTTCTATTTTTTGAACAATTGCGCTTCTTTCTGTAATTTATATTTGTTCTCTGCTATGCATCTGTGTTTGGGATCATGTGAAAACAGTCTCCATATAATGGTTCATTCAAATAAGGTGCCTGCAGACAAATTATTATTGCAATATTATTTTTTGACGAAACCATTTAATATATTCAAGATGTCTGATGTTTGGTGGATCCTGTGGTGGCGATCATAAAAAATAATAATGCAGTAGCACCTGTAATTGGAGCAGTTCTGTTGGTGATCTTGACAGTTCTCCTTGCAGGCGCAGTGGCAACAACTGTTGTAAGCACCGGTTCTATTCTCTCTTCGTCCACTCCTGTGGCGATGATCGAAGTGAACGATGCTGTGGGTGGGGTTCCGAATGCAGTGAAGTATAAAGAGAATTTCGTTATACTTGAACACAAGGGTGGTGACTCTCTTGATCTTGATTCTACCTTTGTGGTTCTCAGTGGTGAGGGTAGCAGTTATGTCGGTCAGGTCGGGAATGGTGGTTTCAAGGTATATGGGCAACTTACTGCGAAATATTTTGACCTTACTCCGGAAGGTTCGTTCTTTACATATATTAGCAATAATCCCTGTATAGATGATGGTCTGTGGTCGGTAGGGGAGATTCTGGTGTTGAATGGGGATGACAGTATAAATGGTACAGATGCTTCCACTGTTCATGTCAGTGTAGATGGCTATTTCGATACTTCTAACAATTACGGTTTCAAGGAAGGGCGAATTGTGACTGTAAAAATATTTGATAGTTTGACAGATCGTGTGATCTGTGAAGATGTTGTGAATGTGAGACCTTTCGAATAATTTGTATCAATACTATTAAAGTATGGTAACATCATAGGGGACGCGATGAGCGACAAGCCTGCATTCATGAAATATTTTACGCAAAATTCATGTTATCCTAATCAACAGGAAGCAATGGACCGTATCCACAGTGCCCTTATGCAACAACAGTTAGTGCTGTTCGAAGGGGCCTGTGGAACTGGTAAAACACTTAGTGCACTTGTTCCGGCACTTCATGTTGGTAAAATGCTAGGCAAGACCGTCATTATCGCTACCAATGTACATCAGCAAATGGTACAGTTCATTAATGAGGCACGTGACATAAAAAAGGTTCAGGATGTCAAGGTCGCGGTCATAAAAGGCAAGACCGCAATGTGCCCCCAGGAAGCTGATTATGAGGAATGTTCTGTCAAAAGGGAGAACACCTTTGAGCTGATGGAGGCGGAGCGAGAGATTTATCTTAAAAGGCAGGAACTTAACTCTGCACGGGACAGTTACAAAAAGTCCCACGACCCGGCCTTCGTGACACTCAGGGATGAATTGTCAAAAGAGATCGATGCTGTGGAAGAAAAAGCAAGAGCCCTTCGTGACCGCTCGTGCAATGATCTTTATGAGGTTCTGCGCTCAGATAGTGAAAAGTTCAGAGGCTGGCTTTACAAAGAAGTACGCTCCCCTGAGGAGATCAATGACCATGCTATCAAGGATGGCATGTGCGGGTATGAGCTGGTGAAAAGGGAGTTAAAGCACGCAGATCTGCTGATATGCAATTACCATCATGTTCTGAATCCGGATATTTTCTCAACGGTGCTGGGCTGGATCGAAAAGGAGCCCCAAGAGACCATTGTGATTTTCGATGAGGCCCATAATCTCGAATCCGCCGCAAGGTCACATTCCTCTTTATCCCTTACCGAACATTCAATTGAAAAAGCAATGGCCGAACTCGAAGCTAACAGTGACCTTCTGGCAGATAACAATATAAACGATATTTTCAAGATCTTCCTTGATGTGATCTCGGATACCTACAATTCAAGGTTCAAGTTCGGTGAACGTGAACGTGTCAGAAAGAACTGGTATGATATGCGCATAAGCGATCCTTATGAACGCAATGACATTGTTCGTGGTAAGTTCCTCCGTCAGGCCAAGGGAGATTTTGGTGAGAAGGGCGATATACAGATATTACTTTCAGAAGCAAGTGCGCTTGGTGCCAAACTGGACGAGACATATCGGGACCAATACAAAAAAGGCCTGAGCAGTGTCATGAAACGTTCACATATCAGGTCTGTTGCGGATTTCATTTCAGTTTATATCGAACTATCCCACAATCTGAACTACTATCCAATTTTGAACGTCCGCAGAGATATGAACGATGATATATACGGCCGCGTCGAGCTTTTCACATGTATCCCGAAGAACGTGACCGAACCGCTTTTCAATTCTCTATTCTCGGTGATCCTCATGTCAGCAACGCTTCATCCTTTCGATATGGTGAAGAAGACCCTGGGTATCACGAGGGATACGTGTGAGATGTCCTACGGGACCTCCTTCCCTGAAGAAAAAAGGCTTTCCATCGCAGTTTCGATCCCTCCGCTCTTTGCCAAGAATCGTGATGACCGACATGTAACTGAACTTCTGGAACAGGTGCTTCTGGATTCTATAGAACATTCAAAGGGTAATGTCATTCTCTTTTTCCAGAGTGCATTTGAGGCCAAGCGATATTATTCAAAGATCGAACCTCTTGTCAATGTGCCGGTATTCCTTGATGAGGTAGGCGTATCGTCACAGGATGTGCGGGAAGAGTTCTTCGCAATAGGAGAGGACAACGGTAAAGCAGTGTTGCTCTCATATCTTTGGGGTACATTGAGCGAAGGAATTGATTATAGGGATGGACGTGGGCGCACAGTTATAATTGTAGGGGTTGGCTATCCTGCACTCAATGACAGGATGAATGCAGTGGAGTCTGCGTATGACCATGTCTTCGGCTATGGTGCAGGCTGGGAGTTTGCGATCCAGGTCCCAACGATCCGTAAGATCAGACAGGCCATGGGGCGTGTGGTACGCTCCCCGACAGACTATGGTGCTCGCATACTTCTCGATGGCAGGTTCCTCACGGATTCAAAGAAGAGGTTCGGTAAGTTCTCGGTATTTGAAGTGTTCCCGCCGGCAGAGAGGGTGGAGTTCGTGGATGTTGATCCTGAAAAAGTGAAGTATTCGCTCATGAACTTCTTTGTGGATAACGAAGAGCAGTAACTTCGGTTCTGTTCTATTCCCTTCTCATGGGGCTAATTTTTTAACTGTTCATCAACATAGATATTCATAGTTATCTTTCATTTGAATATGTACGGTCTCAGAACTAATATGGGGGTTTATTTATGGGTCTTGAAGATGTTATGAAAGAGGTTACCAGTGAACTTGAACGCCTGGTAAGTGCTAAGACAGTTGTTGGTGAACCGGTCATTGCCGGGGATAAAACGATCCTTTCTATCACCAAGGTTTCCTTTGGGTTTGGAAGCGGTGGGGGTGAAGGCTCCAAAAATGGCGTTGAATCCGGTTTTGGAGGTGGCGGTGGAGGCGGTGCCAAGATCGAACCAGTTGCTTTTCTCGTGATCTCCGATGAAGGAGTAAGGCTGATGACCCTTGCTGGAAATAGTGATCTTGGCAAACTCCTCGATGCAGTTCCTGGAGTTTACGAAAAGATAAGGTCTGTAAAAGGCAAAATGAAAAAGGACGATAAAAATAAGGATGCATCTGAGGATGCTGAATAAACTTCCTTTTTCTTTTATCGGCAAGTGATAGTTTGGAACTGATGTTCTTCCTTTACGTAATAGCTCTGATCATTATCTTCTTGTTGGCACTGATCCTGCTGGCACCTATAGCTGTAGCATTTGATGTTAATGGTGGTCTTTCTGGGGTCCGAAGCAATGTCAGTTTGAAGTGGATGTTCCTGTCTTACAGTTTTTCTGGCAAACCTGATGAAAAAGAGGTTCCTGTTACCAACGACACAAGTTTAAAAGAGGAATCACTCCCAAAGGGGGACTCTTCAAAGGGGGACTTTTCAAAGGGGGACTTTTCAAAGGGGGACTTTTCAAAGGGG
>JAIORD010000026.1 GCA_021108275.1 Methanococcoides sp. | reverse complement strand
TCATTACTATGGTCAAGCCCAAGGGCATGTCCGAATTCATGTATGGCGAGCTGTTCCATGTTCGCATCTCCATATTGCTGCCAGGAAAATCCTCTTTTATCACCAACTTCCAGAACTATACTGGTACGAACGAATCTGCCGGCAGCTATTTCCGGTCGGCAGTATCCTGCAACACCATCCGCTGCACCGGTGACCTCTTCCATGGTCTCGACCCACATGACGTAAATGTCTGCATTAGGGTCATCAACTATCTCGAAATCGGGGTTATAATACAGTTTACCGTTCCCGCCGTTTTCCCAATACTCAGTTGCATCCACAATCGCTTCTCTATATGTGTGGCTGTAGTGGAGGGGTGTATTTACATCATCTATATACACTGTTATGGGTGAATGGTCCCAGGGTTCGTCAAAGAATCTCGGATACTCCTTTTCTCCAAGAGCTCCGAATGCAGGAGACACAAGGGTGCATATCAGAAGAATGCTGATAATTGTAAATTTGAACTTCATTTCATCTCACTTGGGAATGTTATCTATCTTTGAATGTGATCGTTATTTCTGTTCCATTACTTCTGTTAATATGTACATTTCCACCGATCTGGTCCACCAGTTCGTTCACCAGTTGCATGCCTAAGGTATTTGTTTTGCCTATCTCTATCCCTTTCGGGATGCCTACTCCATCATCGGCAACAATGAAGGTAAAATTCTCTTCCTTTTTGTGGAAAGCAATGGATATGTTCCCTTTTCCTTCCGGGAATGCATATTTGAAAGAGTTCACAATTAGTTCATTAAGAATAAGCCCGAGGTGTATGGCTCTGTCAACGTTCAAAAGAATATCCTCGACATCCATACTTACTTCAATATCTTTTCCCTGCAGGTCATTCATCTGGTACAGGTAATTTGTAACGTCATTCACATAATCCCGGAATGCAACGTTTGTCATATCTCTTGAACGGTACAGTTCTTCATGTGCAATGGATATTGAATGAACTCGGTTCCTGCTTTCTTCAAATGCATCTATCACACGGGGGTCTGTGAAATTGCTGGCCTCAAGGTCCAGCAGACTGGCGATTATCTGAAGATTGTTCTTTATACGATGGTGTATCTCTTTTTCATGTGTTTCTTCAGCCTTGGCAAGTGCTTCTTCTGCTCTCTTTTTTTCAGTAATGTCTTCCCCGGAAGATAACATCCCTGTTATTTTTCCATCCTTGTCTTTTAACAGGGTGTTGTGCCAATTTACAATCCTTTCTTCTCCATCCGGTCTTAGCAGTGGGGATTCAAAGTTATCAAGGCCGTCCACTTTTCCAGAGATAAAGGTTTCAAAGTCTGATATCTCCTTTTCTCTAGATCTTTCCGGTATAAGCGTTTTGAAGAAATCAATTCCTATTAGGTCCACTTCCCCGCAACCTATGACCTTACAACCTTTTTTGTTGATCAACTTGAGCTTATGGTCGGGGTCTATCACTGTGAGCATGACATCAGCGGTTTCAAGATACTTTTTGGCAAGATCCTTTTCCGCGATGTTCTTATCGTAAAGCTCTTTGAGTCTCAACAGGGATTTGACCCTTGTTTTCAGTTCGATCTGATCGATCGGCTTTGTCAGGAATTCATCTGCGCCGGCTTCAAGTCCTTGGATGCGGTCCTTTCTTCTGGAAAGGGCTGAAACAATGATGATGGGTATGAATTGAGTATTCTCATTTTCTTTGAGTTTAACACACACTTCATAACCTTTCATATCCGGCATCATCACATCAAGTAGAACAAGATCGATCTCCTCTTTTTCAAGGATCTCAAGTGCTTCTTTTCCTCGGTATGCAGGAATCATCTCATAATCGGGCGAGAGGTACGCTTCCATTAATTCTACATTTTTTCGGTCATCATCCACGACCAAAATTCTTGGTAAAGCATTATCCTGCAATCTGAATCCCATCCATTGAGAATTGACTTGTTTGAGTCAAATATTATCGATCACATTCATCTTGATACACTTCTATATAAAATGTCCCATCTTTTTATTCATTTATAGGATGTTATTCAGAAAATGTTATAATGTCCTTCTATAATCTTCACTTCATGAACAAACGTATGGCTCTTTTTTTGGTCATTGTATGCCTTGTCGGATCTTCAGGTTGTGTGGGGTATGGCACTGATTCATCATCTCATGCCCTTGAGTTCGTGAATGTGACGGAGGTGTGCGACAAGAAGTTATAACATGAATTGCGGAAACGCTATCCCTTCCATTTGGGATAATCCTACTATGATATGCGTCAATGGCAACGTTGGGGTGTAAAGCTCATAGGACAATGTGGAGAAGTTTGGCAATCTAAACCGAATCATCTGCTAGGATAAAGAATACTATGAAGAACGTAAAGTGAACCATCGTAAGAATCGTTACGCATGACAAGCGAAAATAGATTGATACGCTTGAACTAAAAAGTACAGAATCAGACCATTATAGCTTCCACCACATAATGGGAAATGGACATATGATTCTCGGTTTAAAGATGGCTTCTAAGGTATTCACAATTATTCATGTTATAGAACTTGGTAAGCCCTATATGTTCCCTTTGGGGTAGGAATTCCGCAAGGAATAACGATGACATAGAGGGTATAGGAACAGAGTAAAAAGCGAATGACAAACTGTAATGGTATGTATAGGGGTTCAAAATTTGCCCTAATCCGAAAGGATGCAGACTTACTCTATGGTATCAAAACGTAAGAATGAAGGTATAACTATGAATGTAAGATATTCAAATACACCAAACAATGAAGCAGAAGCCCTTAGTGGTCATGCTAAATTAAATGGCGAGAAGCTTACAGATATGCCCAACTGGAATCTCATTAATTGGAATTCCATTGAAATGCATATTAATAGAATACAAGTCAGGATTACGAAAGCAGTTATTAAAGAAAATTGGAATTTAGTTAAAAGACTAAGTTATTTGCTAACCCATTCTTACTATGCTAAACTGTTAGCTGTTAGAAAAGTTATCCAAAATAAGGGAAAAAGAACGGCAGGAATCGATGGAGAATTGTGGTCAACACCTATATCCAAGATGAAAGCAGCTCTTAAATTATCTGATAAAAAATACAAAGCAAAACCATTAAAGAGAGTATTTATAGAAAAATATGGGTCTGATAAAAAACGACCACTAGGTATCCCTACCATGTACGATAGAGCTATGCAAGCACTATATGCATTAGCTCTTAACCCCATTGCAGAAGTCACAGCAGATGATAGGTCTTTTGGATTTAGAAAATTCAGAAGTACACATGATGCATGTGAACAAATCTTCGGATTACTGTCCCATAAATCATCTGCTCAATGGATACTGGAAGGCGACATAAAAGGTTGTTTTGACAATATCAGTCACCAATGGTTAATAGACAATATCCCAATGGATAAATCAATTCTGAAACAATTCCTTAAAGCAGGATTTGTATATGAAAATTCTCTATTTCCAACAAAAGCAGGTACACCACAAGGCGGTATCATATCACCAATATTAGCTAACATGACCTTAGATGGAATTGAAAGCATGTTAATTGATAAATATCATCGAGGGGGTAAAAATAATAATATCCATTCAACATATCGAAGAAAAAAAGTAAATTTTGTAAGATATGCTGATGATTTTATTGTCACTGCCAAAACAAAAGAAATAGCAGAAGAAGTCAAAGAATTGATTAAAAGTTTCCTAACGGATAAAGGTCTGGAACTATCGGATGAAAAAACCCTAATTACTCATATCAATGATGGTTTTGACTTTTTAGGTTGGAATTTCAGAAAATACAAAGGAAAACTTCTTATAAAACCGTCTAAGAAATCCATTCAGAAAGTAACTGAAAATATCAGTAATACTATCAAAGATGGAAAGACATTGACACAAGAAGTTTTAATCTCTAAACTTAACCCAATCATTACTGGATGGTCTAATTACCATCAAGGAGTGTCAGCCAAAGAAACATTCTCCTTAATTGACTTTAAGATATGGAATATGCTTTGGATATGGGCTAAGAGAAGACACCTCAAAAAATCAAGTACTTGGATTACTCATAAATATTGGCACACCAAAGGAACGAAGAATTGGGTATTTTCAACAGAAAAAAACCAACTAAAACATATGTCAGATAAGAGGATAGTTCGACATACAAAACTAACCTTAAACAAAAACCCTTATCTTGACACTGATTACTTTAATAAACGCAAGCTCAAACAAGGTATCAGAAAGCTATCAGGAAAGTTTAAGAAAGTATGGGAAAATCAAAAAGGCAAATGTCCATTTTGTAATCTACTGATTGATATTAACAATGGTGGAGAAGAAAGACCACTTCATCACAAAAATGGAAATCATGATGATAACAAAATAACAAACTTAGCCTATACACACATACATTGTCACAGACAATATCATGCTACTAATCCAAAATCTAAAACAACTGCTGCCTGAAAAGGTTAAGAGATGCTTGAGCTGTATGAGGTGAAAGTCTCACGTACAGTTCTTAGGCGAGAAAGAGGGAGTAATCCCTCTGACTTAGCCGACTATAGATGGTGATACGATCGTGATCTCTTCAGGTGAAAGAGTAAGGCTTATAGGAGTTGATACTCCTGAGGTCGGAGAACCTTATTATTCTGAAGCAAAGCAATATATGGTTCAAAGGGTCCTTGGCAAGGTCGTCGGGCTCGAAAAGGATGTTAGTGAGACCGATAATTATGGCAGACTTTTAAGGTATGTCTGGGTGGAGGGTGAAATGGTGAACAAAGAACTTGTCCTTTCAGGACTTGCTTTCTCAAAGGCCTATAGGCCGGATATTTATTATCAGGACATTTTTGACAGTGCGGAGATAATGGCAAAAGAGAATGGTGTCGGGCTCTGGTCGGTTCCTGCCATGACCGGTGATACTGTCACTATCTCATATCTGGAAGCAGGATGCTACATCGACCAGGTCGTTACAGTTGAAGGCACGATAGTACGGACCACAAAAAAAGATGATTCGGGGATAGTCTTCCTTAATTTCCATGATCCTTATGAGGGATATTTCACTGTGGTGATATGGAGTGATGACTGGGATCTTTTTTCACAGGACCCTGATATCCTGTATGAGGGGAAACACGTGTTAGTGACCGGAAAGGTGATCGAGTACAAAGGAAGTCCTGAGATCATCGTTGAAGATCCTTCTCATATCGTTATCATTCAATGAATGAGGGTCCTTTTGTTCTTTAGCCTTCTTCTTCTTCTTCTTCTTTTTTTAGAGACACAAGTTTAATAATCTGGTAAGCTGAATCATATCATTATGCAAAAGAACGTAGCTGTGGTCTTTGATAGTGCTGGAACTCTATTGCATATGTATCGCGTTGCAAAGGATATGGGGTCCGGTCAGATCATTACGGGCATAGATAGTACCGGACTTGTTGCACAACGAAAGGGACGGGCACTTATCGTTCTTCATACAGAACCCAGCGTGGTAATGGGTGCCGATCATAGCATGCGTGTTAGTGACTTTATCGATGAGTATGGTATAAGCATTGCTATCAGTTGTGCCAGTGATCCGTTCTCTGTTGATGAAGCTTATGATATCATCAAAGGAAGCGAACTGAGGATCTCTGATATACTTCAGGTAGTTGGCAGGGTAAAAACACGATGTCCGAACATCTTCTATGTCGCAGCCGGGATCATAGTGGACAGGAACGATTATTCGGTCCCTTATGTATTGAGTACGGGGGGACGTTTGTTCCACGATACAAAAGATACCATCGAAAAACTTGAAGAGCGCGGGGCTGATATCTATATTGCTTCAGGTGACAGTATGCGCAATCTCGAGCAGCTTGCAAAATGTCTTGCTATTCCTATGGATAGGGTATTTGATATTGCCACCACCCGTGAAAAAGAGCGGATCATCCTTGAGCTGAAAGGGAAGTATGAAAAAGTTCTCATGGTGGGCGATGGGATGAATGATATTCTTGCTCTCAGGGCAGCTGATGTCGGGGTGATGACCATACAACAGGGGGATGAACGCCCGGAAAAGTTGATGAAGTCTGCAAACGTTATTATCAATTATATTAAAGAAGTAGTCGACCTCATTGACATGGATTGAATCCTGATCATCTGGTGGTTGGTCTCCTTTTGGGTCGATGGTATCTGTTTTTCAATGTTAACACTGATACGGCAATACGTTATATTTATGTACTGCATTATGTAACTCTGTGTATCTACTGAGGATAAATTCTTGGTGATGTTATGCACAAAATGAAGTTAATTCGGTTTTGATATTTATATACAAAACCATTAAGTAATATTGAAAATCAATATATCAATATATAAAAATGGGTACTTACGCTAACCATATCGGAGGAAAGCAAATGTCATTGTTCATCGAGGTCAAAGATCTAACTATCACTTACGACGGTGTTAATGTTCTGAAGAATATCAATCTTAACATCAATGAAGGTGAGGTTATTGGAATTCTGGGGCGCAGTGGTGCTGGGAAAACAATTTTGATGCACGCTCTGCGAGGTGCTGAAGAATACGAGAACATTTCCGGTTCCATCATTTATCATCTTGCGAGATGCGATAAATGTGGTCATATCGACCCGCCAAGTAAAGTAGGCAAGCCTTGCCGTCTCTGTAATCATGAGGACATGAAGGCATTTGATGCGGATTTTGTAGCTCTGTCTCAGCATGATCATGAGCGCAGGAGCGTTTCCAAGAGAATTGCCATCATGTTGCAGCGTACATTCGCCCTTTATGGCGATGATCAGGTAGTTGCAAATGTGATGAACTCTCTGAAAGAGATCGGATATACAGGTCCTGATGCGATGTCAAGGGCTATGGAACTTCTTGAAGATGTCTGTCTGTCTCACAGGTTGATGCACGTTGCGCGTGACCTGAGTGGTGGGGAGAAACAAAGGGTGGTTCTTGCAAGGCAACTTGTGAGAAATCCAATGCTTTTGCTTGCGGATGAACCTACCGGCACGCTCGATCCAAGGACTGCCGATATCGTCCATGATGTTATTGAAAAGGCCGTGAAAGATTATAATATGACCATGGTCATCACATCTCACTGGTCTGAGGTCATCGAGAAGCTTGCAGATAAGGCTATCATTCTTGAAGATGGCGCGATTGTCAGTGAAGGTGAGCCTTGCAAGGTTGCTAAAGAGTTCATGGGCATGGTGTCCAGCATTGAGAATAATGTCAAAGTTCCTCTTGGTGCTCCGATAATCGATGTCAAGAACCTTGTCAAGAAATATATCTCTGTAACAAGGGGCGTTATACATGCGGTAAATGATATCTCTTTTAATGTGAAGGAAGGTGAGATATTTGGTCTTGCAGGCACAAGTGGTGCAGGAAAGACAACTACCTCCGAGATACTCATGGGAATCGTTGCACCTACAAAAGGAGAAATTCAGGTCCGTGTGGGCGATGAATGGGTGGACATGACCAAACCGGGTCCTGATAACAGGGGACGTGCCACTAAATATATGGGTATTCTGCATCAGGAATATGGGCTTTACACTCACAGGACGATCATTGACAACCTGACGGAGTCAATAGGCATCGACCTGCCTTATGAGCTTGCAGTACGCAAGGCCATTAAGACGCTTGTAACTACTGGTTTTAGCGAGGAGAAGGCAAAATCCATTCTTCCAAAGATGGCAGATGATATCAGTGAAGGTGAAAGGCACAGGGTTGCTCTTGCTCAGATATTGATGAAGGAACCTAACATCATTATCATGGACGAACCTACCGGTACCATGGACCCTATCACAAAGATAGAGGTCACAAGGTCTATACTCAAAGCACGTGAAGAAATGGGTGATACCTTCGTTATAGTATCTCACGACATGGATTTCCTGCATGAGGTATGTGACCGCGTTGCATTGATGAGGGATGCTAAGATCGTATCTATAGGTGAGCCGGCAGATGTGCTTTCTCAGCTTACTGAAGAAGAACGTTTGCTTGTTGCTCAGGAAGCATAAGTTTAACATTTAGCTTCCTATATTATGTAATGGAGGCGATAGGCCTGAGCGGCGAGATTAGTGTAGAGGTCAATGATCATCGCATAGTAATGCCCCCAAATTCTACATTGGGGGATGCTATACAAGCATCTGAAACTCCTTATATGGAAGGTTCTGCCATAGGTATTCTCAAGAAAGATGAGGGTGGTAGAAGCGGTGCTATTATCGATTATGTCGTTAAGACCTCTAAAGGTGAATTTAAAATAGAACTCAATGGTGGGTCTGTATCCTCAGGGATATGGGCAGACCGGTTTAAAGATTATGAAAATGTCAGTGTACGCTGGGATTCCAGGGATGCAATAGCTTTTGGTCCTTTCGTGGCGGATATTGTTCCTGGTAAAGGCTCAGTATCACTTGAGAAATATGATGTGATCTTCGGTGCGGGTGGTCTTGATCCCGTTAATACTCATTTGATCATCGCATTGGATGATCACTCCTCGGAATACGGTGCACCTGAAGACGGTTCCTTTGGAAAGGTGATTAGTGGTATCAATGTCCTGAAAGAAATTGGAAGCGGGGATAGTATCCTTTCCATCGAACCTGTTCTGGAGTGGGAAGAGACAGGGGAGCATATCTGTACTTCCGATCTCTCCACAGTACTTGAAGACGGATACCGTATATTCACTTATGTTGAAGTGGAGCTTAATCCGGAAACTCCTGAAGGTGCAGAACACTTTTTTGCTTTGATCCGGGATGGGACCTTCGATGTGGACTTTGTTTCCAGCTCTTTTATTTCGGATAGTTCCTTGCGCGGGGAGATGTGCAAGTATGAAGGTTTTGAACCGCGGGACAAAGGTTCAGTATGGGTAAGGACGGTAGGGTATGGTTCCGGCAAGGTTTTCATTGCCCGCGATGACCGTCCGGCAAGTATCATGCATTCCGTTGTAGGACATTTGCTGCATGGTATCGAACTTGTGCAGATGGCGGAAGCCGGTCAAAAATTGATGGTAAAGACCGATCCGGAACCTATCTGGTTATTGGGTCTGTCCTTCAAGGCTGCAGAAGAAAAGCTTTCCGCACTTGGTATCGATCTTGTTAAGAAAGGATACGTGGAAGAAGATGCTGTTGTTGTGAAACAGGATCCTCCGCACAGTATCGATGTTATGCGACAGGGCTCAGTGGAAGTAATCGGTGTTCCGGATTCAAAGCTTGTTAGCATTGAACTTTATGATGATCTGGCTCCAAAAACGCTTGATTTCTTCAGACATGCTATCAATCTCCAGTTCAAACCCGTTGGAGCATTGCCGGTCATGATGACCTACGAGAACACGTATATATTCAAGGCGGAAAAGGCTGCGGAAAAATATAAGGAGATCATGCCTGAGAACGTTCCCGAAGGCAAGGTAAATGCAGGTGATATAGGGGTCACCAACCAGGCGGCTAAAAGGCATGGTATGGTTGGTGTGAAACTGGACGATGATGATATGTTCGGTCCTACGGGTGAGAAGTTCCTGAGCACTAATATCATTGGTCATATCCTTGAACCTGAAAAACTTAAAGGGCTTAAGGATGGGGATGTTATGTACGTTATTGAAAGTAAGGGGAGTGAAAATTGATGGCTGAAGAAACTGAGGATAACATCACGAAGATAGTTGTCATAAGTTCGGAAAGCGTCCTGCCCACGGACGCAGTCATGAAGGTTTACGAATCAGAGGATTCCATCACCATCAAAGAGACCTGTTTTGGTACGATGGTGAATGGTCCGAGAGAGGCTGTGCTCAAGGTGGTAGAAACCCTTCGTTCAATGGACCGTAACCATATATTTGTAAAGGAAAGGGGCTTTAAGCCGGGTGCAGAGGTTCGATGCCGTGCGGGAAGAGGAGGCGGTCCAAGACCAGGTTTCCATTTCCTGAGGGAAGAAGTGAATATGCTCCCCATGATCGGCAGAGCACTGGACAAATATGAGGCTGGCGAACCCCTTGAAGAGCATGAGGCTCCGGAAAAACTTGATATATCGAAGTTGAAGAAGATAATTGATTCAGAATTATGAGGTGTTACATTGGCAAAAGTTATCATTTATCCTACTAACAGCCTGATCCTTTCAGATATGGTGGAAAGGTTCGGACATGAACCTCTTGCTATGATGGAGAAGATCAAAAAGATAATAAACACTGTTGGGGTTGATTCTCCTCCTTTGAACATTACTCCTGAAGAGCCCAAACGCGGTTTGAAATATGCTGCGGTGGAAGTGCCTGCAGGGGTTCGTGGAAGGATGGCCCTTATCGGTCCCATGATCGAGCTTGCAGAAGCTGGCATCATCGTTGGCGATTCATCTATCAGTTTTGGATGTATGGGCTGCGCCCGTACCAACGAACTTACAAAGTTCCTTATCAGGGAAAAGGGCATCCCCATACTTGAGATCAAGTATCCTCGTACAGAGGAAGAAGGGCAGGATTTCGTTTACAAGATAGCAGAATTCTTGAAATCCCTGCCATCCGGAAGTGATGAAGAATGAGCGATAAAGGAAATCCGGTACTTATAGCTCTTGTTTCCTGTGGAAGTGAGTATGCTGGTGTCCAGAGCGAGCTGGAAAAAGCTGCAAGTACATTGAATGCTAAACTTGTCTATCCTGAAATGGATGTTGCGACCCTCGATACTATTGGTATGGAGTTCGGGTTGGAAGTGGCAAGTCCTGACCTTAGACTTATGATGGCAAGGGCGAAAGCGGTCGTTGAAGGCGTTGCAAAAGTGGATGGTGTTTTCGTAACATCATGTTTCCGTTGTGCTGAAGCTGCGATCGTGAGGAATGAGTTGAGGAGGTATATCTTCGAGGAATCCGGTCTGCCTGTGATAAGCTATTCTTTCACTGAGCGTACCACTGCTGCGACACTGCTTACTCGTCTGGAAGCTCTGACTACCATTGCGAGAAGGAAACACCTACTTGCGAGAACGAAACAAACCGGTATCACTGCAGGTATAGATTCCGGTTCAACCACTACCAAAGCGGTCGTTATGAAGGACAACGAGATCGTTGGTGAGGGCTGGGTGCCTACCATAAAGGTCCTTGAAAGTGCAGAGACTGCATTACAGCAGGCACTTGATCAGTCGGGTCTCAAAACGGAGGACATCCAGGCGATCGGTACTACTGGGTATGGTCGTTTCCTGATAGGTGAACATTTCAAGGCAGACCTGGTGCAGGAAGAGATCACAATGAACTCAAAAGGGGCTGTCTATCTTGCAGATCAACAAAAAGGACCTGCTACTGTTATTGATATTGGTGGAATGGACAATAAAGCTATTTCCGTACAGGACGGTATTCCCGGGATGTTCACCATGGGCGGTATCTGTGCCGGAGCATCAGGTCGTTTCCTTGAAATGACCGCTAAACGTCTCGGTGTGGAGATCACGGACCTTGGGGATCTTGCCATAAAGGGCATGGGTGAGAACGTTGAAATGAACAGTTACTGTATCGTTTTCGGTATTCAGTCACTGGTCAATTCCCTTGCAAAAGGTTCCTCGCCGGAAGATGTTGCAGCGGCAGCTTGTCATAGTGTTGTCGAGCAGATATTCGAACAACAGCTGCAGGAGGTAGAGGTAAAGGAGCCTCTTATCCTCGTTGGTGGGTCATCCCTTATTGCAGGGGTTCCAAAGGCCCTTGGTGACCTCCTGAAAATAGATGTCATAGTGCCACCGCATTCACAGCTCATTGGTGCTGTGGGCGCAGCCCTTCTGGCATCAGGTTATGTTTCGGAGTGATCCTCATGGAACCTCTTGAGATATTCACTGTTGAAACTACGGAACCTTCCGAGGCTGCATCTTATGAGAGCATTCTTAAGGATATCATCTCCGAACTTGCATTCTCCCGAACAATAGGCAGGATAAAAGTGAGGATAAGGCCGGAAGATTCGTTGTTCATGATGGTAATCCTTCTTCGCAGAGGTCTTCCTCCTATTAAGGCAGGTGAGATCTCGGATACTGAGTTCGATCGGGAACACGCAAAGGTGGTCATTACTGTCAGGGATGAGAAGACTATTCCTCAGTTTCTGGACAGGCTCTGGGAAGAGTTTGGAAGGCAGAACGTTATGCAGCCACAGAGAAATATTATTGAGGTTGCTTCCGATATTGAGACCGTGGATAAGTTCATCGCTGAACTTATCGTGGATGACCCGGAGAAAACGATCCGGGAAAGGCTTGCCGACATGGCTATACGTGCCACCCCGGAAGGGTTCAGGATACGTTATCATTCCCTTGATAGTGGCAAATTCGTTTTCGTGGCATCGGAGGATACGATGCAACAGGATTGGATCGATGAGGCTAATGTTATGTTGAAAGAACTGGAAGGGGATGATTCCTGATGGGAGCAGTACTTGAGCCGTATATCTATGAAGGCGGTATTCACAAACACAGTCTTATCCTTGAGCTTCTGGAAGACCTTGGCGGTTATCTCGTTCAGAAGACCCCTGCTTCAACAGAGGTCACTCTTGTTATGCTCATTCCGAAAAAGGATGTCCATCTTGTCGAGGATCTCTGCAAAAAGCTTCTTGGTAAGCTGACCTCGGCACCGCTTACGGGTACTGAAGTAGCGGTAGTGTCTCCTACACTCGCATCACATCATCTTCCACATTCAGCATGTGATATTGCGGAATATATCCGTCGCGGAGGAGCGAATACTAATATGATCGGGCTTGCAAGGGGAATGGGCCGAAGGGTCGCATTGTCTGCTGATTATGAGAGAAGGCTCATTAATGAGCATGATGTTGCTGTTTTCTCGTTCGGCACTTTCAAGGATTGTATAATTAACAAGAAGCCAAAGCTCTTCGAAGGCATCGAGATACCTATCGTGGTGACCGGTGGCCCTGACATCAGAACTGAGGAGATTTCCGGAGCTGACATATATGTTGGTGGCATCGGGCGTGTTGCTCATAGGATGAGGAAAGGTCACGAACTGGACGCAATGGACGTTATGAACGAAAAAGTGGGGGAGATCGTGAATCTCAAGAGGGAAAATATTGCAAAGGACCCGCTTGCAGTTCTTCCTGCAAGGCTCATGAAAGAGGTTCAGGAGCAGGTTCCTGATATTCTTAATGTGCTGACACCTGCCCCGATCACGCTTCAGCTTGACGGCATGAGGATAAAACTGCCTTATGATAGATACCATGAAGCTGTCGGGAATATCGTATTTGATGAAGGCTTCCTCCTTTCGGATGTGGCGAACATCCTTCCTTCCAAGATGAAGGATTACATTCTTGTAAAGATCAAACGCAGGTCTGAGGTAGCAAATATTTAAAATATCTGTAGTTTAAGTGAGGATTATTATGGACATTGAGAAGATCCGTGAAATCATAGATAAAGAGCCTGATGAGGCAGTTTCTGATATACTGGAAGGCGTGAAGGAGCGTTACGGTGAGATCCCATATATTCTGGAGTTCATGCGGGATATGCCGGATCTCCTTCTCCCCAAGGTAATGTATGACAATTCGATCATGCGTGAATTCGAAAGGCTTGATCCGAAAACGATCGAACTGATCTGTATCGGTGTTGCATCTGCCCTTCGGTGCGACCATTGTATGAATATGCACATCCGTGTGGCAAACAGGCTCGGGCTTACCAAGGAAGAGATATTTGATGCTGTTCTGATCGCTGGTGCCATTTCCAATGCATCCGTACTTGCGGAAGGCACACGTGCCCTTGATGCAGAGTTCAATGGCAGGAAATGTGATGGCAACGATGATTGTGATGTTTGCAAGATCGCGAATCACGATTAAAAAAAGCATGATGATGCTGTTTTAAGCATCATCTATATTTAATTCAATTTGTTTTTTATAATTTCATCTTATCGATTCTATCTTATCCCAGAAGCGGGATTCCCTAAAGAAGTGCACCTGCGATGTACCCAAGGATCACTCCGCCGTTCAGGAATGGAAGTCCTGCCTGTGGCTTTCCTTTCATGACGAATATTGTAAGTCCGATGAATCCGATAAGTGTTCCTATTATTGCTCCAAGGGCAGGGTATGATATGAACCCTGTGTGGGCAATGAATACGTTTGCAGATACCACCAGAACGGTTGGCATGACCGCATCCCCAAGTCCCATAAAGAACGCATCTCTTTCACCTTCTTTTTTCATGCCGTCCTTTATGAATGAATAGTTCAGCTTTTTCGGGATGACGAAAAGTATTGGCAATCTGAGGTCCATCACACCTTCCGCAAGATCGATCATGTGCTTTGTCTTATAGACCGATATGGCATCGTATATTGCAAGAAGTGATAACAGGACGATCGCTGGCAGGATGCCAAAGGATATTCCGAATATCGAACTGGCAGCAGCTCCGATTATTATGCCGATGGTATCTATGACATACCATTCCGGGAACTTGTAAAGGACGATGGTGAGTGCAATTGCCAGTATAATTCCCAGTGTACTGCTCAATGTCTCACTTATTCCAAGCAGATACAAGATCGGATAAAATCCATAGAATATGGTGGCTCCTACTGCAAGCAATATTGTCAGTTGTATTACCCATTTCATGTTACGTTTGATGGCAAGCAGTAACAGGAATGTGAATGCGAGGATGAATCCTATGTAATAGAACGAATTGGCAGTTGATTCGGGATTCTCTACGGCTTGCATTCCCAATTTATCCATTGGGGATGCCAGTATCAATGCGAGAACCTGTACTATTAGGATCAACCCGGCCATTGCGAACATTGGCAGATAATCTTTGAATGTGTCTTTTTCGGAACTCAATATAATTCTCCCTGTACCCAAAATATCTATGTAGTGCAAATTTGAAATATCGGCACAGTATTTAATAGTATGTAATTGTTATAATAGGTGTTATCAGTTATACATCGATGTTGTTATCGATAGGATTGCTGTATTTTAGTAAATGAGGTAAAATGATGGATTCCCGGGACATTGTATTTTCGATCGTGATGGTTGTATCTTCTTTTGTGCTGACCTATGAATGGCTTGGCAGGTTCAAACCCAACTCTGCTAATTCTTTGATAATACTCTCTGCTATTGTAATGGTAGGTGCATTGGCTGCGATGATCCTTTCTCTGGATATCAGGCTTCGGAGGATCGAAAAGACGCTGGATGATAAGGAACGTTCTCTTCGTATCAATATACAGAGCATTGAGGGCTCAATGGACAAGAAGATGAACGAAGTTATCACTGTAGTGGATGAGGCAATGGACGTAGTTAATAGGAAATCATATCGTTAATTCCTTCTCTTTTTTTCTTTGAACTAAGCAGAATCAGTTGCATTACAAACTGTTCTATTATATTGTGCCTGTCGTCATATGTCGAAACCCATATATGTGTGCTAGTATATATGGGATTTGTAATATTGCTAAGATTCAAGGGAGTGCGTATATGCGCATCAATTTAGAACCAATTGGCATAATTAAAAAGGCTGGAAAGTATTCAGAAATATTGATATATTCTGAATTTGAGCAGATCATAAAAAATCTGGTCTCAATGGTGGGAAAAGGCTCTGTTGGTGGTCAGGAGCTTCTAGTGGTGCATAAGAACTGTACTAGTAGCGATGGACACCAGGTCGAAGTGACCAGGACAGAGGTAGTTGAAAGAGATGGTAATGTCCTTAAAGTTGGAAAAATGAATGCAAACGATGATTCTGTCATCGATATCAGACTTTCCATTACCGATGGTCTCTCTGGAGATCTATAATATTTACATCATTTGAACATGGGTACGGATATTGGGGATCTACTTCTTAAAGATGCCATCGAGTTAGCTGGGCTTTCAAATAAAGTGGTGGCTATCGATGCGTATAATACTCTTTATCAGTTCTTAAGTATAATCAGGCAACGTGACGGAACCCCTCTAAAGGATTCCAGCGGTCAGATCACTTCTCATCTTTCGGGTATCCTTTACAGGCTTACCAGTCTCATCGAAGCAGGTGTCAAACCTATTTTTGTCTTTGATGGTAAACCTCCTGATTTCAAATCAGATACTCTGGCAAAACGGCATGAGTTTCGGGAAAATGCAACTGCTAAATGGGAAGATGCAAAAGCACAGGGGCTTGAGGAAGAAGCCTACAAGTATGCACAGGCCTCCTCAAAAGTGACCCGTGAGATGATCGATGATTCTGTCAGACTATTGGAATTGATGGGTATCCCTTATGTGAAAGCACCATCCGAGGGGGAGGCACAGGCCTCATACATGGTCCAAAAAGGGGATGCTGATTATATCGGTTCACAGGACTATGATTCTTTTCTTTTCGGTGCACCACGGGTGGTTCGAAATCTCACTATTACCGGTAAGCGAAAGCTTCCGAAAAAGAACATCTATGTGGATGTTAAACCTGAGGTCTTATCCCTTGAGGATTCCCTTGGGGAACTTGGCATTACAAGACAGCAATTGATCGATATTGCCATGTGTGTAGGCACAGATTATAATACCGGTCTCGAGAACATCGGTCCGAAAAGAGCGCTTAAACTGGTGAAGGAACACGGCGATATAAAAGCTGTACTTGAAGAACTTGGCAAAGAGATCGAAGACCTTGACGCTAAAAGGGATTTCTTCATGAACCCGCCGGTCACAGATGATTATGAGCTTAAATGGATCAAGCCTGACCGTGCCGGGGTAATTGATCTTCTCTGCAAAAAACACGATTTTTCAGAGGACCGGGTCAATAAAGCACTTGACCGCCTTGAAGCGAACATGGGTGGCAGTCAAAGCACTCTTGATCAGTGGTTTTAAGTGTTCTTTATTAAAGGAACCCCGGTCATTTCCGGTGGCTTTTCAATGCCTATTATCTTCAGTATGGTGGGTGCAACATCTGAAAGCCTTCCTTTTTGAAGTTCAACTCCCTTTTCCTGTGTCACATAGATACAGCGGACCGGATTTGGCGTATGGGCCGTGTGGCATTGCCTGTCCGTATTGTTGCAGAACTCTACCATCTTTTCGGCATTGCCATGGTCTGCCATTATCATGGCTTCGCCACCTGCTTCCTTTATTGCAGTAATTATCTTTCCTACACAATCGTCAACGACCTCGACCGCTTTCACGGCCGCTTCCATTATGCCGCTATGTCCTACCATGTCCATGTTGGCAAGATTGAGTACGATCACATCATACTTTCCAGATCCTATCCTTTCTATCAGCTCTTCGGTGACCTCATAGGCACTCATTTCCGGTTTCAGGTCATAGGTTGCCACCTTTGGGGATGGGATAAGACACCTGTCCTCTCCTTCGTTCTGCTTCTCAACTCCTCCGTTGAAAAAGAATGTCACATGTGCATATTTTTCGGTCTCAGCTATACGCAACTGCTTTATTCCCTCTTTGCTGAGCACCTCTCCCAATGTGTTCTTCAGTTCTTCCGAAGAGAAGGCTATGGGGACATCCAGCCTTTCATCGTATTCTGTCATGCATACAAAATGCACTTTTGGATGGCTTTTGCGTTCAAAATTGTCAAATTCATCATTCACGAAAGCATAGGTCAATTGCCTTGCACGATCAGGGCGGAAATTGAAGAAAATGACCGTATCTTTTTCATTCACAGTTCCTATGGGTCTACCATTTTCATCGACGATCACCGTAGGTTTGATAAATTCATCATTCTCGCCTCTCTCATAACCTTCCGAAATGGCATCAATGGGTCCTTTTGAATAATACACTCCCTCGCCCCGGGTAATCGCATTGTATGCATCTTCGATCCGTTCCCAGCGGTTATCCCGGTCCATGGCATAATAACGCCCTGAAACTGTGGCTATCTTTCCGACTCCCAGGTTGTTGCAGTATTCCACATGTTCCTTCATATCCTCAAGCGCTGCTCTTGGAGGAACGTCCCTTCCATCGAGGAATGCATGGACGAATATTTCAGTAATACCTTCAGCCTTTGCAAATTCAATAAGCGCACGTAGGTGCTTCATGTGGCTGTGGACACCACCGTAAGAGAACAGTCCCATAAGGTGCAATGCAGAACCCTGTGCTTTTACATTTTCAATTGCTTGTTTCAATACAGGGTTCTTGAAAAAGTCCCCGTTCCCGATATCCCGGTTGATGCGTGTAAGGTCCTGGTAGACAACACGTCCTGCACCTATGTTCAAGTGCCCGACCTCTGAATTCCCCATCTGTCCTTCAGGCAGTCCCACATCTTCACCTGAAGCGCTGAGGAGTGTATTCGGATATGTCTCTAGCAGATCATCAAGGTTGGGGGTGTTGGCTGTATGGATAGCATTTCCTTCCACTTCAGGGGAATATCCCCAGCCATCAAGTATGGTCAACAGAAAAGGTCTTTTGGTAAAATTCATGCGAAGTAGATTATCCTGATGGTTATTAAATACGCTGATTTGCAAGTCGTAAGAAAATAGTGACAAATAAAAGAGTAGTGTTCCTGCCAGTTTATTGGCAGGAACTATGTAATGTCTACAGTCTGTTCATTCATATCTCAAAGCATCTACCGGCTTCATCTTGGATGCACTGTATGCAGGGATAACACCGGAAATAACTCCTATCAGCATTGCAAGTCCTATTCCAAGGATTATTAGTTCTGGGGACAGGCCGGTTGCTGAACTCGTGGCAGTACGTCCGATCTGCAATCCGCTCATGGGTATGACAACTCGTGAAACGATCTCTCCAAGAACGATTCCTAAAAACCCACCTACAAAACCCACAAGTGCAGAATTCATAACGAATATCATCATGATATCCCTGTTCTTCGCACCAATGGCTTTCATTGTGCCGATCTCTTTTGTCTTTTCCATTACGGAAGTGAACATTGTATTTGCAATTCCCACTGCGCCTACTAAAAGAGATACTCCTGCAATTGCACCAAGGAAGAACGTCATTGATGAAACCATGTCAGATACTCCGTCCATCTGTGATTTTGAATCTGTTACTGAAAAATCCCTGTCCTTTTCAGCAACATGACGTGAGATCAGAAGGTTACTCTCTATATCTTCAACAGCCGATTCCACGACATCTTCATCTTCAACCTTTATCACAATTGATCCGTACACGTCCTTTTCTGCATCATCGATAACATTTATTGCAGCATCTATGGGCATTATTACTGCATTATTGCTCTCGCCGTCTTCC
The DNA here is from genome assembly GCA_021108275.1 of Methanococcoides sp. Taxonomy (GTDB): domain Archaea; phylum Halobacteriota; class Methanosarcinia; order Methanosarcinales; family Methanosarcinaceae; genus Methanococcoides. The sequence goes on along the minus strand of JAIORD010000026.1, from coordinate 38,709 downwards.
AGTATTCCTACCACCCTTACAGATCTATCTTCTATGGTGATAACTCGGTTCACTCCAATTGGCTGGTCGAAGAGCTCATTTGCGACATTGTATCCGATCACCGCTACATAATTGTCCGATGGCTCAAGGGCACGACCTGAATCATAGTCCATCTCCGATGTGTACTTCCATACCTGTGTATCCACGCCGGTAACTGATAGGGATGCGGTCTCCCCTGTGAATTCCACGTCGGCTTTCCCACTGATCTGGCCGTACATGTACTCGATCTCTTCGATCGATCGGAGTGCTATTATATCCTTATCCGTAAGCTCATCTTCATCAGTGGTGGTGGTAGCACCTCCTCCGCCTTCGCCTCTACCTGGTCCCATTGATGACTGAGCGCCGGAATATCCTGGTGTGATGGTTATTATCGTAAGGTCCATATCCTCAAAGCTGCTCTCAACACTTTCCGTCATTGCATCTCCAAGAGCAACTATACTAACTACTGATGCGACACCTATGACGATGCCAATGATGGTCAGCCAGCTTCTGATCTTACTGTGCAGAAGGATGTTGGTTGCAAGTTTAAGAGATGTTTTGAACCTCATTGTTCCCTTTCCCTGTCCTTTCTCTTTTTATATACTACAGCAGCTCCTGCAACGATTACGCCGAGGATCAGAAGGTATGTGGTAGTGCTGGTCCCGCTACTTGTATCCCTGTTCTTGGCGTATGCCACATCACTTTCTCCACTTGCACCCGAGGTAAATGAAATATCAACGTTTTTCTCAACTGAAAGCCTCTGACCAGTTGAATCAGTATATTCGATAATAGCTGTCAGTTCATTTCCTGAACTTCTGCTGGCAGATCGGCCTGCAGGTATATTTTCTCCAGTACCAGTTTTTTCATCATCACTATTTTCGTTCATTGCAACATTTGCAGATTGAACAATGTTGAAAGAAGTGATTGTGTAATCTCCTTTTTCCAGGTTTCCTACAATGGTCGAGGAACTTCCTGTAACTGTGTACCCATCCTGCTCAGGAATTGATACTTTCACAGAATATGCTTCATTGTTGCCCACATTGGCAACAGAAAGTGAGACTTCCCCACTTGCACTCTCGGAGAACGAAACATCAAAATCGGTTTCTCCTCCCACAAAAAGTCCGGCTTTCGTAGTGATCTCATTTGTATTTGAGTCATAATCCTCAAAACTCAGGCAGATGTCCAGCTGATAAAGCCCGGGAATCGCATTCACATCAGCCATAACGGTGTAGCTTACAGTTGCAGATTCACCGGCATCGAGGTATGCGATATATTTGGTGTTATCAGAATATACCGGCAGAACAACTCCGCTTTCTTCATCCCATGATATTACCATGTTCTTCAGGGGTGAATTTCCGGTGTTGGTCACAATGAACTCAAGCGGTTCTTCGGTTGCTATGTCGATGTTTGATTTAGTTATGGTGACGATCTGTGCGTATTCCTTTCCACGGACGTCAATATTGACGGTCGTTGTGATCGTACCGCCGTTCTCACTATCAGTTACAACTATATCCAGTTCATACAGGTCTTCTGGCGCGTCATTATCTATAAAAAGTTTATATTTGAGTATGGCAGCATCATCTTCGTCCTGCCGTGAGTTCAGATATGGTATTGTCTGGGTCAGGGATTCACCGGTCACTTTTGAGAATGGATACTCCGGTTCGATGGTAACTGTAACGTCTTCAAGGTCTGAATTTCCATCGTTCATCACACTAAGGGTGATTTCCATGGTCTCTCCCGGCCTTGCAGGATCTGGGTTTTGATTTAACATATCAACCGTTATCATTGAGGAATCCACATAAATTGCTGCAGAAGCACTTCCAGTGCTCATGCAGACAAGTAGTAGTAATAGTATCATTTTTTTCATATCAATTCTCCATCTTATTTCTGTATTCTATTTTCTCGACCTGTCCGTCCCTGATGTAGACTATCTTGTCTGCATACTGTACCGGTTCGGTATCATGTGTGACAATAATGATTGTTTTCTTCTCTTTCTGGTGCATCTCGTTCAGGAATTCCAGTATGTATGTTCCGGTTTTACTGTCGAGGTTGCCGGTTGGTTCATCGGCCAGGATTATCGGTGGATCAATGGCCAGTGATCGCGCAATGGCCACTCTTTGGCGTTGTCCTCCGGAAAGCTGGGACGGCAGGTTTGTAAGTTTATCTCCGAGACCCACGATCTCCAGAAGTTCCTGCCCTCTCTTTTTAGCAATATCGGGGGCTACTTCCTGAAACTCGAGGGGTAGCATTACATTTTCTAAAGAATTGAGTGTGGGGATCAGGTTGAACTGCTGAAAAATGAATCCTATGCTTTGCCCCCTGATCTGTGCAAGATCTGACTCCTTTAACTTTGATATGTCCTGATCTTCAAGCCGTATGATACCTTTACTTGGAACATCAAGGCAACCTATCAGGTTCATCATTGTACTTTTCCCGCTTCCGCTGGGTCCAAGGATCACAACAAATTCTCCACTGTATATGTCCAGATCCACATTTTTCAATGCATCAAATTCAATTTCTCCCATCTGGTATGTTTTCCAGACATCACTGAGCTTTATCAGTGGGGTATTGTCCTCTTGCATTTCAACACGTTCTGTTCCATTCATATTTTCAATCGTCTCGTCTATTTTTTTGTTTTCATGGAAGCACCTGTAAGGTAAATCTGGAGGGGGTACAGGTGCCATTCATGGGGTGGTGTGGTACTAATGGCACTGTTCCAGTACCACTTTGTACAACCCTGCATTAGTGGTCTTGAATATAAGCATACTTTATAATTTAAGTAAAAAATAAGATTTAAATTGATGATGAAGCTTCTTAAAGACTTCTTATTCTTAAAAAAACTATTTAATTGCATTATAATTGAATTAGGATTGTTTTAGTGTATTTAATTCAAAAAATATGCTATTTGTGGTATACTGCAGATCATAAAAAAGTGCTGATAATAGATGGTCATAATAAAGTGCAGATCCGTTCAAAAGCAGGAGTATGTAGGACAATTAATTATTTGCGTTTATGCTCATCTTTCAGGAATATGACATTACCTCTTCCTTCCTTCATTTTTTCAACCCAGTCCTTTTTCTCAAGATCGTTTAGCATCATACTAACCTTTCCTTCTGAATAATCGATCTTGCTTCGAATGTCCTTTTGTGTCATGCGGCCATCATTGGACAGGAGTATTTTCACAATTTCCTGCAGGTCTGAAGGTAGGTCCTTCATATATTCAGGATATGTCATATTCTCGTCTTCCGATAGAACTTCTTCAGCATATTCAGGTGCTGAATATTCTGTAATTTCTATTTCCGGTTCAAAGTGGTGCCTTTTTTTATCTTTTTTAGTCTTTGATGTTGTTCTCTCAATTGTTACCATCAGTATGATCGCAAGTAAAAGGTAGAAGACTATTGAAATGGTACCTGCCTGTGTAGTTGGCTGATTCTCATTTTCTTCACTCTCCACAATGTCTGAATAAACAGGCATAAGCAAAAGATCGATCACATAGGTGCCATTGTCAGTGATGGTCAGTGGAACTTCTGTGGAATATTCGAGTTTGTTCTCTTTATATGAAGTAGCTGTGATCAGATAATTTCCCGGAGGTAATTCTAATGAGTAGATGCCGTATTGTGGAACTATGGACTGGATTGGCGTGGTGTTTATCTCTATATATGCATTGTCAGTCGGTTCGAAAGTGTCCCACTCATAAACCACTCCATGTATGGTAGCAGTGCTATCTGCACTTGCTAATGGCATTGATGCCAGGATGATGGCTATCCAGAATATAATTGTGATGGGCTTCATTTTTTATTTAATTATTTTGACGTTTATTGATAAATACATGGGACATCCATTCCATTGGAATTGTTCCATTCCCTTCTTCGTAACTGTAGGTCCCGTTTCCGGATAGTGCTGCAAAGCCATCTCCTATGGCCTTGAAATTAATACTCTGTCCGCGTACCATAACTATGGTGGATGTTCCATTGATGTCCATTGTGCCGTTCACATTGCGATAAGACACAATTTTAGGATCGATGTTACCTTCTGTTGTATATTCTCCATCGATGAAAACGTTCTTGTCATTATTTTCATCCCTGATTGTGACCACAGCGTTTTGGACCGAAAGGGCTATTTCGATGTTTCCTGAAAGAACCGCAGTTCCATTTCCACTTGCATTCAGGTATACTTTATCCTTTAGTTTGACCTGTCCAGGTTTCATTATTCGTTCGTCATTGAATATCTGTGGCACTATCTCATGAACAATTCGGAGTTCTTCAAGTGCATTGAAAAGGTACTCTTTCTGTTCTACGCTAATGGTCGTGTAGCTTTCATTGTTTTGCGAAAGTTCATCCGAAAGGGTCTTGTTCATCTTAGCATTTTCGAGATGCTGGCGAAATTCTCCTATTCTATTGGTCAGTAAGTTAACATCCTTTCCTTCATTTTCCAGCCTCTCCACTTCTTTCTCGAAATAGTAAAGTGCACCTTCGGATCTTTCTATATCCCTGTCTATGATATTGACAATATCCTGATCATCTACAAAAAATAGTTTTTTATGTTTATATGGTGGTTTATGTTCGCTATCAAATGGCCAGTAACTGTTGTCATGCCCTATGTCCGATGTGAACCAGATGGGTTTTACGACCTCGTGTTGTAAATTATCCTGTCTATCAGCACAACCGGAAGTCAGTAGTATGAATGTCAGTAAAGCCAATGTAATGCCTAATACCTTTTTCATTTTGATAATCCTCTTTCCCAGATCAATGTGATCAATGACTACTTCCAGTTCTGCTATTGAAGATATAAACATACTTTATGAAGGGACCGTATTTTGTTTTTTCGTATATTGAAATATGTGTTTTGTGAGCCTTTTTAACTTCAATATACTTTTTTTATCCTTCATTGATAAAAAGAGAGCTTAAATATGTATAAAATTCATTTTTATATCTGTATTATTCATTTATATCTCTTTTATTCGTATTATTAAGTTTCTTTGATGATCGATCAATATGATCTTATTCAAATTATTCTACATACAAAAGTATCGATTTATTGTATTATTTTTTCAATTTAAAGGCTTATTGATTCCAAATATCGGTTTTAGAGATTTAATAAGCTTCCTTTTTACAATTAAAAGCTTTATTTCTCTTTTATCTGAAAGTATGCTTATATTCTCGACTGTCAGTGGATGCATTGTGAATACTCGGGTATTGCCGGGACACAGAGATGATAATATGAACAATAAAACATTGAAAACAATTGGTTGCTTTGCAGCTATCCTGATGGTATTCAGTTTGTTTCCAACAGGTGCGCTCGCGGCAGAAGACAGTACGACAAAAGATCTCCCAATGATGAAGTTCGGCGAAAATAATAGGATGGGATATGGGATCGGTGGAGGCTCTTTCCTTTCTGATGACCGCCCTGTATGTCCAGTGGAGTTCGAAAGTGAAGAAGATGCATTTGAGTTTCACAAAGAGCGTTTGATCACTTCCTTTGATAAAAGGATCGAAAGGTTGGAGACTCTAAAAGAGAACCTCGATGATATTGGTAATGACGAGATCACTGAGGAACTTATAGATGAGCACATAGTTCGGCTTGAAGACGCAAAGGAGCTCATATCTTCTGCTGAGGACAAAGAAGAAATTAATGAAGTGATGGGATCATTGTCTTCCATATTTGAAGATATGCCTGAAGAACTTAGAAGATCAAATTCCAAAATGCATTTTCGTGGATCTATGAACGGCATGCATTCAAGGGGCATGGTTTCAGTTGAAGAATGAGTATCGGTCATTGAATTATGAAACATCTTTCAGTCAAAAATGGAGCAAACAGCTCCATCTTTATTTTCGTGTGTTTGATGTTTGTTCTATGATACAATAAAGAATTGATACAATGTTGTTTAATATGAAAAAAGGTCTGGCAACTTTCTCCATACTGCTAATTTTATTATGTTCAATATCGGGGACTGCTTATGCAAGGGGGAATATGTCTGATAAAGCCGGATTTGGCCCCAGAGTCAATGGATTTACAAACCTTATAGATTCAAAAATAGAGCTCCTTGAGAACGAGCTCGAAAACAGCGATGATCTATCGTTCATTGAAGAAACTGGGATCATGATATTTGAGCTGGAAAATGTCAGGGATGAAATTCGGGAAGCTTCTAATGAGCGCGAGTTTGCATCTTCCCTTAATAAGTTCAATTCTCTAATGGAAAACTCTTCCGAAGATCTCGAACAAATTTTTATGAGCAACCAAGAAACGTCTGTTGCTCGAATTGCTGCTTTAAGGAATGTAAGTGTGTCAATGAATGATGTAAGAAATAAAAGTGTACAAATGAATAATGCAAGTGGCGATAGGAAGTCTTCAATTCTGAAGGCCGAAAGACAGAATCCTATTAAGAACGTTTCCTCAAGATCTACAATAGTTAATGGAAATAAAAATAGAGCTTCAAGTTCCCATTATAATTTCTTAACCAGCTTTGTGAATAAAATAATGTCTTTCTTCTAACTTACATTTTTTCGATTTAAGAACATTTATGCAATATGAGTTCAATTCAATTTCTTATGGACCTGAATAAAATTGACTGGAACGATGTCTGGAAAGAACAGATGAGGCTTTATAATGAGGTGGAGGGAACTCTGGAAAAAGTTGATATCTGGGAAAGCAAGGAAAATGCTAGAAGATACTGGGAAATGTCCCAGAACAAGGGTGCTGACCGCATTGAGCAGACTTTGAGTGAGCTCGATCTTAGAGCTGATTTGCGCGTTCTTGATATTGGTTCCGGACCAGGTGCTCTTGCAATCCCGATCTCAAAACTTGTTCGGGAAGTGGTTGCAGTTGAACCCTCGGACGGGATGATCTCCGTATTGCAGGAAAATATCGAAAAACTGGACATCAGCAACATCAATTGCATTCACAAAGGGTGGGAAGATATTGATATTGATGAACTTGGCGGGAAATTTGACATAATTATTGCTTCCTATTCGCTGAATGTGCCCGATATAAGACAAACGTTCGAAAAGATACAGGATGTTTCTAGTGGCTCTGTTTACGTTTACTGGTTTGCAGGGGAGACCTCCTGGGATGATCAATACCGTGCCATATGGCCTGCTCTGCATAATGAGGAATACCACAGTTCTCCTAAATGTAATGTCATGTACAATGTCCTTTATGACATGGGTCTATTTCCCAATATGGAGGTGTTCCCAATGCAGAGAAGTATGACCTTTTCTTCCATGGATGAAGCTGTCAAACACTATGTTCCGCATTATAGGGCATACACTGATGAACAGGTCTCAATACTCCGGGAATATTTGAAAGAGATCCTGCCGGTCAATGAAGATGGTTCCATACTGCACCTTGGGGATACTACTCGGGTCCGTATGTGGTGGGACAACGATTCTGATAATTGAAAAAGGCTCAGGAAAGGTCCGGATGGATGTCCTTTTTGAAAAGACTGTATTCCTTTGCCAGCATGACAAAGGTCACCAGAAAAGAGAGTCCGTCAGATAATGGGAATGCCATCCATACTCCCTGAAGTTCAAAGAAACGAGGAAGTATCAGGACAAGTGGTATCAGGAAAAGTACCTGTCTGCTGATCGATAGGAAAAATGCTGGCTTCGCTTTTCCCAGTGTCTGATATATGGATGCTCCTATTATCTGGAATCCGACCAGGGGCAGTGCAAGTGCCATTATCCTCATTGCTGTTTTTCCTGCCTCTATCAACTGTTGGTCAGTGGTGAATATGCTGAACAACTGAGTTGGGAATATGAAGAGCAGTAAGAACCCTGCAATTGATACCAATGTAGTTATTTTCATGGCCAGTGCTGTAGAACTGATGACCCTTTCGTAGTTCTTTGCACCATAATTGAACCCTACGATGGGTTGCAGGCCCTGTACAATGCCTATCATTGGCATGAAAGTGAACATGAACAATCTATTTACTATGCCAAATACTGCTATGGGAATATCTCCTCCGTAAATAGCAAGCACATTATTTATCACGATAACCATCAGGCTGCCCGATGCACTTCTTGCAAATGAGGACGTTCCGATGGTGACCATCTTTTTCAGTATCTCGGGGTGGGGTACGAAATACCTTATGTGGAAATGAAAACTGCTCATTCCCTTTGTGAAATAATATAGTAGGTAGAGGGCACTTACCACCTGTGAAATAACGGTTGCAATAGCTGCACCTTTTATGCCCATATTCAGTCCAAAGATGAATATGGGGTCAAGGATTATGTTAAGCCCTGCTGATATTACCATTGTGAACATGGCCACCCTTGCATTTCCTTCTGCACGAACGATGTTATTGAGTGTCATGGAAAATGCAAAGAATATAGTTCCGTAGAGGATTATCTTTGTATAATCGTATGCAAAAGGCATGATGGTTTCTGTGGCACCGAACATTCTCAGCAGGGGTTCAATGTAAACAACACCTAATATCGTCATAATAATGCTAAGTGCAAGTATGGCAGTTATGGCGTTTCCGAGTGCGATATCTGCACGTTCGTGTATCCTTGCACCTAAGCTTCTGGAGATAATGGACGCACTCCCTATGCCTATTGTGAGTGCTATTCCCATGATTATCATCTGGATCGGGAATGCAATGGTTATCCCTGCAATACCCTGTACACTTTCCGCTCCAAGTGCCCGTCCTACGAAAATAGTATCTACAAGACTATAGAGGGCCTGAACTATCATTCCAACGGTCGCAGGCAATGAAAGCTTAAAAAGGACCTTTTTAATGCTATCTTCTGAAAGCATTCTGGATCTTTCGTTCATAGGTATTTCCTCAGAAGTCTGGGGATGAAAAGAAAACACCTTATAAAACAGTTCCGTATTTATCTCTTTTAGTGTGACTTTTAGGATTATGACCTAACCGGTCGGCATTACAAAAGTAGTTCAATGGTATAATAATATATTAAATTAATAATATCAGTTAGTTGTGCAATTTTATACCTATGGGTGAAAAAACATCTTTATCATTAGATAATGTCAGATTTCCGAAAAACAACCAAAATTCCTACCATTTCCCGGACATTTCAAGTCTGTGGCCAACGCTACATCTTTTAAATAGTTCTACACTTGTGTCGGTATCCGGCGCTTTAAGGATATACCTTGCTTTCCTTTTACTACAATTGCAATTCAATGTACTTTCCTGTATAGGTGGCGGCCTGGTGGTATATTCTGTGTATACTCTCGATCGCGCCCTTGATTCTGAGGAAGACGCAGTTAACAGGTCTGAGCTTATCGGAGCGAGACGGGATATTGCACTATTTGTGTCATTGTTGACATTCCTTATTGGTGCTTATTTACTGTTCCTTGACGGTTTATTGCTTCTTGCTTTTTTGCCTTTGGTGACCGGTTTCCTTTACAGTAAAGGGATCAAGGTCGGAAAACATCATCTCAAGCTTAAAGGCGGCCTCGGTGTGAAGAATCTCGTTGTCGGCATAACCTGGGGTGCATTCATTGCCGGTATTGCAGGTTGGTATGCAGAAAGCATATTGCCGGTGTTTGCTGTATTCCTTTATTTTGGGTGCAAACTTTTCGTAAACTCTTCAGTGTATGATTTCAAAGATCTCAAAGGCGATGCCCTGGCAGGAATAAAAACACTTCCTGTAAGTCTTGGCGAAAAAAAGACACGTGCTATCCTTCTGGGCATCCACCTGTTCTCTCATTCCCTTTTATCGATCCTGATAATGTCAGAGCTTCTTGCCTATGAACCGATGTTACTGGTCTACAGCTTCATTGCAGGTCTTGTCTGTATCAATCGTTTTGCAGCCCCGGTTGAAAAAGAGTCAAAGAACAGGTTGTACAAACGACTGTTCGTTGTGGATGGCGAATCGAGTATGATCGTAGGGCTAAGGGCGATCATGGGAGTTTGATATTTGTATGGAAGATCAAAGGGATTTGATCTCCCTTGCTTTCTCTTTATAATGCTCAAATAACTCTTTTCCCCATTGCACAGCAGCTTCATCGTGTCCTATTAGATCGTTTTGTGGGTCATATGTTCCATTCTTGAAAAACAATGACATGGAAAAGAAATTGTCGGTTACAATAAATGCGACCTTTGCTTCATCTATCAGGTAGAGCTTTGTATTGTCAGAGTTCAGATACGTCTCCAGTGAATCTCTGTATTCGTTCTTCACCTTTTCGAAAACATTTGTTGTTAGAACAAGCTTTGTAGGAACATCATTTTTGGCTAGACTGACAAAGAATTCCGGATATACCGGGATAAATATAGTGGAAACCCCATCAATTTCACTTGATCTATTTATGTTTCCAAGGAAATTCTTATGGGAATCATATATGTTTTCCAGACCTTCCTGGTGGACAGAGCATTCGCCAAGGTCACCGATCCTATCAAGAAGCTTTTGTGGTATTCCATCAAGTAAGTGTTCTTTCCAGAAATCATCGTTCCTTTCTATTGAATCAAGGGTTTTTATCAGTGGTTTTAGATACTTGGATGCTACCTTTCCGATCGGTGTAATGTGGTACTTTTTTTCATCTTTAACTATAAGGTTTGAAGCTACCATCTCTTTTATTCGGGGGGATATCTCTGGTGAACTCACCTTGAAATATTCTCTTATTTGTGATAATGTACGAGGTTCTTCTTCTATAAAGAAAAGAAGGTCTTTTCTTTTTTCTGAAAATGTGAGAACGCTTAGCAATCCACTTGATTTCATTTCCCTCAGCTCCATGTTGTTGGGTGTGCCGATTACATATATAATTAATGGACACCTTTTAAATATTTAGTATTACATACTTGGATTTTTTAAAACCCTGCTACCCTTTTTCTTTAAGTTTTGATAGTATCCACTCGATAAGTTCGTATCAATGGTTCGTACTCCCCGTTTCACCACATATACAATTGAAAATTATCTTACTTCTACTGTAAATATGTAGCGATAGCTCTAAAGGAAAAATCGGTCATAAAAAAGAAGCGAATGTGTGCAAAAACACACATCCAATATGTTATCAGTGCAGGAAGTGTCTCATTCCAGTGAACACCATTGAGATGTTCAGACGATTTGCAGTAGCTATGACCTCATCGTCCCTTATGGATCCGCCTGGTGAAATTATGTATCTTATATTGCTTTCATCAGAATAAATTATACTGTCATCGAATGGGAAGAAAGCATCAGAAGCCATGACAGAATCTGAAAGTATAGATTGCCAGTATTCTTCAAAGCTCATATCCGGCTTTTCCCTTTCATAGATGATCTCAAGGTTCTCTTTTGCTTTTGTTGCTGCAAGTTTGCGTATGGAATCAACACGGTTTGGCTGTCCTGCTCCCATTGCTATCATAACGTAGCATCCGTCCTTGTATTCGTATGCAAGTGTCACAGAATTGGATTTTGTGCTCTTGCAGGCGCAAATACAGAATTCGGACAGTCCACGTTTCTCTTCAGGGTACGCAGTTTCAGTAACACAGTCCCACTTCTCGTAAAGCCCGATGTTCCTTGTCTGTTTCAGCATTCCTCCAATCACATATTTGTATGTGGTCTCGGTATCAAATGCTTCGTTGAACTGTGGCAATTCAAGAAGGCGCAGATTTGAGCTCTTATCTTTCAGATATTCAAGGGCATCATGCTCGAATCCTGGTGCGAGTATGATCTCCACGAACTTACCCTTAAGGAACTCTGCGGATTCAAGATCGAATGTGGTATTGGTGCAGATTATACTACCAAATGCTGATACAGGGTCACCATCCCATGCATGCTCCAAAGCTTCGCAAAGAGTGTTACCAGTTGCCAGTCCGCATGGGTTATTGTGTTTGACAATGGCAACTGCGGGATTTTCGTTGCCTACCTCTTTGATTGTCTGGAGGGCATTGTCCGCATCTACATAGTTGTTGTATGAAAGTTCCTTTCCATGCAATTGCTTTGCATTTGAGAGTGCAGGACCAATGATCGCTTCATCCTTGTAGAATGTAGCTTCCTGGTGCCAGTTCTCTCCATATCTGAGCTTTGTACCCTCGGTGAAGTTCATACGCAGGACATCTTCATCGAGGAGGGTCTTGCTCAGGTACGTATCAATATTGCTGTCATAATTTGCAGTGTGCCTGAATACCTTGACCGCAAGTTTCTCGCGGGTTGTGTCAGAGACCATGCCGGCAGATCTCAATTCCTTGAGGACCTCTCCATAGTCTTCAGGGTCTGATATTACTGTTACAGATTTGTAGTTCTTAGCGGCAGAACGAAGTAAGGTTGGTCCTCCGATATCGATGTTCTCGATAGCTTCGTCAAGGTTCACACCCTCTTTCGAGACTGTTATCTCGAAGGGGTAAAGATTGACAGCTACCATGTCGATAAGCTCGATGGATTCCTTCTCAGCTTCTCCCATGTGTTCAAGATTTCCTCTCATACACAGCAATCCGCCGTGTATTCTTGGGTGGAGTGTCTTTACACGTCCTCCCATCATTTCAGGAAATCCGGTAACTTCTGAGACGTCGATCGTCTCAATACCCGCATCGCGAAGTATCTTCGCAGTTCCGCCAGTCGATATAATCTCTATGTTCAGTTGCTCTAGTCCCCGTGCGAAATCCACGATTCCAGTTTTGTCAGAGACGCTTAGCAGTGCCCTTTTTACCAAAAAATCACCAAGTTAGATTGTTATATATGTTGTATAAATGTTCTGGTTGGTCATTATGACCGTCAATTCCAAAGTTCACCCAAATTTCACAACCGGGCAAATTGTAACACAAGCACCACAATGAGTGCATTTACTGCTTATGATCGCCTTTCCATCCTCTATAGTGATACAGTCTTTAGGACACTTTCCTACGCAGACCCCACAACCCATACATTTCAAAGACCGTCTTACAGCTCTTTCGATCTGGGTCATGAACTCTCTTGCGTTTGTTTCGTTATTGCCTCTTGCAGTTACTGTCCCTGATGCGAATATCTGTGCACGGTCATCTTCGTGATGCACAGAAGCAACACCTTCGATATAGGCAACTTTACCTGCTGAACGGAGCATTCCGGTGGTTTCCAGAAGTTCCATGTCCAGTGCAATACCAAAACTGCCTTCAGCTGACATTCCACCTTCGCGGCATGGTCTGTATCCTGAGGTTACACTGAATTTCAGCTCACCTTTAACATCACTCTTTGGTATGATATTGATTCCCTTTTCCTCTGCTACTTTTGCAATAGCCGGTGGCAGGGTCTGCCATCTCCATAGTCCGTGCTCTACCCACTCTTTCGAGAGTCCCATCTTCTCCGCATATTCAAGTAGATGGTCAGTAAGACGCTGTTCTAGTTCAGGATGTGTTTCTTTCAGCCTGTAAAGGTCTGACAATGAAGATGATGGGCATAACCAGCATCCTATACGATCGAATCCCCTCTCGTACATTATATTATAGGGTACACCGGTCTTGAAAATATAGAGCCAGACGTGCATTGCTGTCCAGTCCTGTATGGGTGACGCTCCGATCTGGTTGCCTACCCACGGGTTCTTCCAGACACGTTCACTGTTCGCCCTTGCAGCGGACTCGTACTTTCTCTGCCCGATAAAAGTGAGACATCCGTTCTCATAATTGTCATTGATTATCTGTGAGATAGGTCCAAGTTTACAGACCTTGCAACACCAGCGTGCTTCCACTGACGGAGGTCCGAAGTCCCCGACAGATTCCCAGAAAGCTTCTCCTGCATCCTTTGTCCTAAGAGGGCGTTGATAATGTTCCACTATGTCCTTCACATTCTCTATGGTCTCAGGGAATTCAAGTCCGGTGTCTGCGAAAAGGAGTTCGTAATCATCAAGGCATTCACTTACAAGTTGTAATACTGCAAGACTGTCCTTACCTCCAGAATATGACACGCTGACCGGTCGGTTCACAGTTTCATTAGTGTGTTTGATGAACTGGTGTGCTTTATCCTCAAAGAGCGCAAGTATCTCGGAATTCGCTTTGACCGCATCATCCCATGTCTGTCCGCCTTCAGGCACATCTATCTTTTCAGGTTTGCCTTTCCATCTGTTCTTGACACCAACACCCTTTTTGTGTTCGACCATGTCCGCACCACTCATGCGTGCCCTTCCGACCGCAACTATCTCACCTTCAGGTGTAAGCACAACAGTCTCGTCAGACACCTGTATCTGTGGGTCGGCATCTACTATCCCCGGAGCCAGTACGCTTGCTCCTTTCAAGATAAAACTGACCGCACCGCTATCAAGCACCACCCAGCCTTTCATCTCTTTCAGGTCCTTGCCTTCAAAAAGGCGTCTTGCACCGGCCAGTCTAGGCAGGAGTACCCACTTCAGACTATCCATCTCAAAACGGAAACTTGCAAGGACTTCACCATCAACGATAACTTCTTCCATCCTGTCATCGTAGGGTGCTTTATTGAGCACCGCTAAGTGTCCTTCAGGTATCAGGGTTGCATTGAACTGTTCCAGTGAGACCGCATTTATATTGTCTATATCATACTGGAATGCTGGTCTGATGTCGCCAGGCGGGGTAACACCTACTTTCGTAGTTGTCTTGCCGCAGCTGCATTTTTTCCCGAGTACGGGTACATTACAGTCTTTACACCAGTGCAGAAGCAGTTTTCCCAGATATACAGGTTTTGACATTGTAGATGGACACTGGAAGAATACATAAATAGGTGTTGGGTGTTCGGATTTCTTAGAAGAATTTAGAGGCAAGGGTGGACTTGTTTGTACAGAAATGTGTGAAATTACAATGTTCACAGATCTTTCCTTCTTTACGTTCAGGCAGGTTTCCGTCCTTTATTCTGTCAACGCGGTTGCGTATCTTAAGCACCTGTCTTCTGTCCTCTGGTCTGACCTTCACTTTTCGTATCTTTCCTTCCTTTGCATATTCCACAAAACCTAGCTCTACAGTTTCCCCGCTGTTCTCCTCTACCAGCATTGAAAGAGCTGCCATATGTATCCTATCGTTCCCCCAAACTCCGTTTTCCGGGCATCTTCCGGTTCTTATGGAAAGGGGTGCCATTTTTTCTCCATATTGCACTATGGCAGAAGGGATGCCTGTCAGTTTCAATCTGTCTGAATGAAGTACAGGTTCTGTTCTATGGGGCATTATACTTTGTATGACGTCAATTTCGCTTCTCTTGAAGATCGCGTCGGAAAGGTTTGTTGCAATATTATCAAGCAGTTCAAAGACGTTCTTTTCGGCAGTCTCTATCACATCAAAAGGGACATTTTTTAGCTCAGTGGAGTAGATTATGTCAAGTTCGCTCTTTACACGTTCGAATTCCGCACTAAGTTCTTCCAAAATGCTTTCTTTTGTGGGCTTTACTTTTTTGATAATGTCTGCATAACCCATGGCTAGCTCCTTTATCATCATATGTTCAATATATCCTGAACTGATGGTTGGCAGAAGCTCTTGCTCTCGGTATGTATAATATACTTGTCTGGGGCATTTTAAGTACAGAAGGAGTTCTGATACATTAGCATGCAATTTCAGATCTGCCAGGGACATGGTTTATAACAGATTATCGGCATTTTATAAATACTTGAACCATATAATTGGTTTTATTCGACAATTGTCGAACGAACGTTCGGTACATATATATGTGTGACACTCATACAGTTTATTGAAGCATGACCAAAGATATGGCCAATGAAAATATTCGTCAGCGTCTCGCTGAAAAAATGGCAGGCGAGATCACCTTATCCGAGAAACCCGGAGAGGCGCTGAAAAAATGGAGACTTAACTTCGAAATTGCCCAGACTGATCTTTCTGGCTATCTAAAAGTATCTCCTTCTGTGATCAGTGATTATGAAAGTGGAAGGCGAAAGTCTCCAGGAACTCTCATTGTCAGCAAGATAGTCGCTGCTCTTTTGGAGATCGATACTTCAAAGGGCGGACAGAAAATACACAGCTATGAAGGTATGCTTTATGCCGATCCGGGAGCTAAGGCGGTGTATGCGACCTATGAATATACATATCCTATACAGCTCGCCAAACTTGCTACCCTGATCGAAGCGGATGTTGTGAACAAAGGTGTGGAAAAACCCCTTTACGGTTTTACGGTTGTGGATAGTAAGAAGGCCATTCTTGAGCTTTCTTCCCATGAGTTCCAAAAACTCTATGGGTGGAGTACCGAACGTGCATTGATATTCACCAAGGTATCCACAGGAAAATCACCAATGGTGGCTATTCGCGTGACCAATCTGAAACCGGGAGCGGTTGTCATCCATGGGATTCGTGGCAACCAGGTCGATCCGATGGCAAAGAAGATGGCAGAGATTGACAGGATACCACTTCTCGCAACAACGATGGACATTGATGAACTGGTCGAAGTGCTGAAAAAGTACAGCCAGTATCATGTGATAGAATAATGATCGCTTTGTGATCGATTTTGAAAAACTTGAACATATAAACAGGTGAATGATTAATGAGTGTAGGAATTGTTTCTTACGGTGCTTATATCCCCAAATTCAGGATAAAAGTAGAAGATATTGCCCGCGTATGGGGAGATGATGCGGATATTCTCAGTGCAGGTCTGATGGTATATGAAAAATCAGTTCCTGACCTTGATGAGGATACTGCGACCATTGCAGTGGAAGCTGCAAGATCTGCGGTTTCACGTCACAATATAGATGCTAAGCGTATAGGGGCCGTTTATACGGGTTCTGAAAGTCACCCTTATGCTGTAAAACCTACCAGTACGATCGTTGCCGAAGCTATTGAAGCAACTCCTGCGCTGACCGCTGCGGATTTCGAGTTCGCATGTAAGGCAGGCACTGCAGCTATGCAGGCATGTATGGGACTGGTCGGTAGCGGAATGGTTGACCTTGGGATGGCCATAGGTGCCGATGTATCTCAGGGCGCTCCGGGAGATGCACTGGAATATACTGCAGCAGCAGGTGGTGTATCCTTTATTATCGGTAACAAGGAATCTGAGATGATCGCAGTTATCGAAGACACATTCTCCTTTACCACCGACACTCCTGATTTCTGGAGACGTGAAGGTATGCCATATCCGGAACACGGCGGCAGGTTCACAGGTGAGCCTGGTTATTTCAAGCATGTGACCGGAGCTGCAAACGGTCTGATGGAAAAGATGGGTACAAAACCTTCTGATTATGACTATGCTGTTTTCCACCAGCCAAATGGGAAATTCCCTTCAAGGGTGGCAAAGATGCTGGGATTCACTAAAGAACAGATCAAGCCCGGTCTGGTAGTTCCATGGCTTGGGAACACATATTCCGGTTCATGTATGATGGGTATTGCCGCAACACTCGACCAGGCAAAACCGGGTGACAGGATATTTGCAACGGCATTCGGTTCCGGTGCAGGCGGAGATGCGTTCAGTTTCAGAGTGACCGACAAGATCGATGAGGTCCGTGATGCTGCGCCAAAGGTTCAAGAACTTTTGAAAGATCCGGTGTACATGGATTATGCAATGTATGCCAAACACAAAGGTAAGATAAGGCTTGCATGAGGGTGTTGATATGAGAGACGTAGCAATTATTGGTGTTAAGAACACAAATTTCGGTGAGATGTGGGATAGATCCTTCAGGGACATCGTTGTCGAAGCAGGTGTCGGAGCTATTGAGGATTCCGGCATATCCGGTGAAAAACTGGACGGCATGTACGTTGGTAACATGAGCGGAGGACAGTTTGTAGAACAGGAGCACATTGGTGCCCTGATAGCTGATTATTCCGGTCTTTCCCTGGACCTTCACATTCCATCCACACGTGTCGAGGCAGCATGTGCTTCAGGCGGTCTTGCGTTCAGGCAGGCTGTAATGGCAGTAGCTTCTGGTCACGAGGACCTTGTGATGGCAGCAGGTGTGGAGAAGATGACCGATGTTTCATCAACGGCAGCTTCAGCAGCACTGGCAGCAGCAGCAGACCGTGAATGGGAAGGCATCATGGGTGCGACATTCCCGGGTCTTTATGCAATGATAGCAAAGATGCACATGCATCAGTATGGGACCACAAGCGAACAGCTTGCGGCAGTTGCTGTGAAGAACCACCAGAATGGATCAATGAACCCGATCGCACAGTACAAGAATCGTATCACCATAGACAATGTCCTTAATTCCATCATGGTGGCTGACCCATTGCACATATTCGATTGTTCACCTATTACAGACGGTGCATCAGCATTGGTACTTGCTCCTGCGGATATTGCACACGAGTACACTGACACTCCTATCTATGTGAAGGCGACAGCACAGGCAAGCGATACAATTGCTTTGCATGACCGCCGTGACATCACAACACTGGATGCATCCGTATCTGCAGGAAAGCGTGCTTATGAGATGGCGAAGATGACCCCTGCAGACATCGATCTTGTGGAGGTTCACGACTGTTTCACGATTGCAGAGATATGTGCTATCGAAGACCTTGGCTTTGTGAAGAAAGGTCTGGGCGGTAAGATGACCGAAGATGGTGAGACTGCTATTGGCGGAAAGATCCCTGTGAACACTTCCGGTGGCCTGAAATCATGTGGTCATCCGGTCGGTGCTACTGGTATCAAACAGCTCGTAGAGGTCACACAGCAACTTCGTGGAGATTCAGGTCCTCGTCAGGTCGATGGCGCAGAGGTCGGAATGACCCATAATGTCGGAGGATCCGGCGCGACAGCAGTTGTAAACATCTTATCGAGGAAGAGGTGATTAAGAATGTCTGTAGCAAGATTCTGGAGAAAGCAGATCAACAGGTACAATATTGTGGGAACTCACTGCAAGACCTGTGATACACACTACTATCCACCACGAAACGTTTGTCCGAAATGCAGGCGTGATGGTGATATCGAGGCTTACAAGTTCGCTGGTCCGGGCAATGTAGTGACCTATACTATAATCCACACCGCAGCAGAAGGATTTGAAATGCAGGCACCATATGCGCTTGCAATTATCGAACTGGATGAAGGTCCAAGGTTCACCAGTCAGGTGGTTTGTGATCCTAAGGAAGTTTCCATTGGTATGAGGGTCAAGCCTGTGTTCAGAAAGCTCGGCGAGAGCGGTGACAAGGGTATGATCTATTACGGAACGAAGTACGTCCCGGATAATGATCGAAATTGAAATAAAAGTGCGCGCCGAACATGCCCCTTTAAAGGACAGGGCCGTAAAGCTCGGTGCGCAAAAAGTTCGTACGGAAGATCACGTTGATGTGTACTACAATTCACCTCATCGTGATTTTGCCAAAACGGACGAAGCATTGAGGCTGCGTAGTGTCGATGGTGGCACACGCATGACCTATAAGGGTAAGAAACTGGACGAGATTTCCAAGACGCGGGAGGAATTTGAGACCCCTGTGGATGGAGTGGCCGCCCGGGGTATCCTCAATGCACTTGGTTTTTTTGAGTCAGGTGTCGTGAAGAAGACGCGTGATATCTACAAATACGACGACATAACTATCTGTTTTGATAATGTCGAAGGTCTCGGAGAGTTCGTGGAAGTTGAACTTGTTGCGGATTCAGACATCGAGGCTCACAGGGAAAAGCTCTTCGCCTTCCTTGAGATGATCGGGTCAAAAAAAGAGGATTCCATCAGGACTTCTTATCTTGAGATGCTGATGGACTAATTAATTATTATTCGTTAAGGGGGAAGTCCCCCTCATTTTCTCAGTGTATGCAGGTGCCCGGGTTAGTTTCCTTTTCCGGCTGCAGGAGGATTGCGTTATCCGCAGCATCCACTCCCGCAAGTACCATTCCATTGGACTCGACACCGCAAAGTTTTGCAGGTGCAAGATTTGTGAGGACTGCGACCTGTTTTCCTATAAGCTGTTCAGACTCATGTGATTCTTTTAAGCCTGCAACTATCTGGCGAGTTTCCTCTTCTCCAAGGTCCACCTGGAGTTTTAGTAATTTCTTTGATTTTTTGATAGCTTCAGCGGATACTATGGTTCCAATGCGTATGTCCATTTTTGAGAAATCGTCGAATGTGATCAAATCTTTCATCTCCTCTATTTTCTTAACTTCTTCTACTTCTTCTGTGCCACTTTCCTTTGCAATTGCTTCCTTTACCCTTGCAGCAGATATGGCTTCCATCTCTTCGGTCTTCTCATCTTCTATCTTCTCAAAGAGGATGGATGGTTTTTCAAGTGTGGTTCCACTCTTTACGAGTTCAGTGGCTTCGGTATAATTTGTTTCATGGACGTCTGTTGTCATGCCTATCTGTTTCCATGCCTCTTCCATCTTTTCAGGAAGTATGGGCTCAAAGAGCAGACAGAGCGCTTTTGTGATCTGGGCACAGTTCTTGACAACTTCTCCGCATGCTTCCTTGCTCTCTTTTATGAGCTTCCAGGGTTCATTAGATTGGAAATATGTGTTTCCGTATGAAGCGAGTGCCATTACAGTGTCAGCATATTTCTTGAACTCGTAGTTCTCCATGGCATCCTTTGCATTCTCAATGGTCGTGTTGATCTCGTCAAGGATCTCCTGTTTTACTTCTCCTTCAGGTATCTCTCCGAAGTTCTTGTGTGTGAAAAGCAGTGTCCTGTACAGGAAATTCCCGAAAACACCTACAAGTTCGGTGTTGACCTTGTCCTGGAACACTTTCCATGAGAAATTGAGCTCCTTTGTATGTGAGGTATAGCTTGCAAGATAGTAACGTAGCAGGTCCTGATGGAATCCGTGGTCAAGGTAATCCTCGTCCACCCAGACAACATATCCGCGGCTCTTGGAGAATGTCCTGTCCTCGATCTTTACCATTCCTGAAGCGACGACCGCATCCGGCTGATTATATCCGGCACCTTTGAGCATTGCAGGCCAGAAGATGCAGTGGTGATAGATGATATCCCCGCCGATGAAGTGGATGATACTTCCATCATCTTTCCAGAACTTCTCCCAGCTCTCATTATTTGCTTCTGCCCATTCTTCTGTGAATGCGATGTATCCGATAGGTGCATCCACCCATACGTAAACCACAAGGTCATCATGTCCCGGGAATTTGATGCCCCAGTCGAGACTCCTTGTGATGCACCAGTCTGTAAGTTCCTGCTTTACCCAGCCGAGGGCATAATTTCTTGCATTGAGGGTTCCGCCAAGCCCTTCAAGATGTTCCAAAAGGAAATCCTTGAACTGTGAAAGCTTGAAGAAGAAATGCTCTTGTTGTTTATATTCAGCAGGTCCGTTGCATGTGGTACAGGCGGGATGTTCAAGTTCTCCCGGTTCAAGATGTTTTCCACACCCCTGGTCGCATTCGTCTCCTCTTGCTTCTTTTTTGCAGTGAGGGCATGTTCCCTTTACGTACCTGTCCGGAAGGGAACGGTCGCAGGAAGGGCAGTATGCTATCTCGATGGTCTTTGGGTAAACATAACCGTTCTCTATGAGTTTGCTCACTATTTCGGTTGTACGGTTATGGTTGGTGGGATCATCTGTGGTGCCGAATGCATCGAACATGACCCCCATTTTCTTGAAGGTCTCATCGAAGTGTTTGTGATATACCTTTATGATCTCGGTAGGCGTCGTTTTAAGTTCCTCTGCATTGAACACTATGGGAGTTCCGTGTGTATCGGAACCACAAACGAATGTGACTTCCTGTCCTGTCTTTTTTAAGGACCTTGTGAATATGTCTGCGGGAACATATGTGCGCAAATGACCTACATGCGCTTTTCCATTGGCATAAGGCAGTCCGCATGTGACAAGAACTGGTTTCTCTGATGGGAATTTGGACATTATTGGTCTCCATGATCATTAGTTTTCTTTTGCATAGTGTGCAATCATAAAATATATTTCGCTTATATGTGTCCATAAGAGAAGCTTTTTGAATGGTCAGGTACAATTTACAATATATATTAGAGGTGTTGGATGAGCTATAACACAGATCCAAAAAATGAGAATGAGGATAAAAATGAGCTTATGGAAGAGCTCCTTGAAGAATCCGTATTGGGAACTCCCGATCTTGGTGCATTGGAATATTCGCCGGAGCCTGAATATACGGAGATACTGGACAATGTTCATGAGCAAGGGGGCTCAGTGGATAATGTTGTTGTGGATACTTCCGAACCCTCGGATGCTGGTACTTTGAAGAAGGTCCCTTACGTAGATATGGGGGATAAAAGGGTTCCATATGGAAATGAACCGATGTCATCCAGGGAACCGCCCCAGCACGCAACTCCTGAAAAGAAGGACCGCAAATGGCAATATATTGCGGTCATCTCAGTACTGATGTTAATTATAGGCGGCAGTTTCGCAGTTATCTATCTGTCATTCGGCGGGGACCTCTATACTACCGATGAGAGGGTCGCAGTTATCTATGTGCAGGGTTTCATGCTGACAGGAAACCTCCCCTCTGGCTTTGGTTATGCTACTTCTGAAGATGTCTGTAACAGTCTGCGTAAAGCAACCGAGGACGATAGTGTAAAAGCCATTGTACTTAGAGTAAATAGCGGTGGTGGATCCCCTGTGGCCGCAGAAGAGATAGTCACTGAGATCAAGAGAGTGCAGGATATGGGTATCCCTGTGGTCATCTCCATGGGTGACGTGGCGGCGAGTGCTGCATATTATATCTCTGCACCTGCGGATCTCATTGTTGCAAATCCTTCCACGACCACTGGAAGTATCGGTGTCATCAGTGTCTACACAAATAGGTCTGCGTACTACGATGAAGAAGGTATTGAGTTCTATGTCTCCAAATCGGGTTCATTCAAGGACGTGGGTGGCGATTGGAGGGGACTTACTCCTGAGGAGAAAGAATATGTGGATAATGTTGTGCTTGATGTCTATGATCTGTTCGTTACCAGTGTTGCTGAAAACCGTAATATGACAAAGGGTGAAGTGAAAGATATTGCAGATGGTCGTATCTACATTGGTAAGGAAGCACAGAAGCTCGGGCTTGTGGATGAGCTTGGTAATTTCTATGATGCCATTGATGCAGCGGCTGAACTTGGTGGTATCGAGGGTGAACCTGTGGTCTATTATATTAACAAACCATCTCTTTCAAGCATACTGTTCGGTTCGGAAGAAACGATGTCCTCACAGGCTGCAGAGCAGCTAGCGAGTTATTATACTGAAAGTCCGGTGGGATATTTGATCGAATGATGTAAGTTCATCTCTGGGGGATATGGATGTTGGAAGGTGCTCAGTTCGGAACGTTCCTTTTTGGTGCGTTTGGTGCTCTATTGCTGGTTTATATATCCAAGGATGTGGCCATTCCTGAATTCCGTCCTCTTTATGATATTTCTGATATGCAAAGAGAAGCTCGCAGACATCGCAAGCATATAGAGAAAACCGAGTCGGACATAGATTCTTTGCAGGATCGATTGAGTTCTGCTTCGTTATCCGATGATGCACAGGTCCTGTCCGGGGTATTGGAAAGCTATCTGACGGAAGTAGAAGCTGAAAGGGTCCGTTTGCATGTTCTGGAAAAGGAGATAAAGAATGGTCAGCTCCTCTCTCGCGGGCTCGGATTCTTTTTTTATATTGTTCTGGGCGGCGTATTTGGAACCCTTCTTTCCGGTCAGGTAAATATCACGTTCATTTCTGAAGGCGTGTCCAATTTTTTAGAGTCATTTGTTATTGGAGCTACCTGGACAAGTTATCTTTCTTCTATAGGTATCCGTTCTACTCAAAGGAGGGTAGTTGGGCAGGTGGACAAGCTAAGGGATGAGTTCTCACGTGATATAGAACGATATAGGAAAGACCTTAAGGAACAGATATTTGAAACAGCTAACAGGAAGAATGCTGATTTGGGTGTGGAAGAAGGCTCGAGCTATGAGCTCCTCTGGTCTGCAGTTTCAGAAAAGCTTGATGATACCGGGCTTAAGTTCGTTGATGAACTGGATGAGGCTAAACAGTCAATCGATAATGATGTAAAAGGTCTCCTTTGAGACCTTTCACCTTTTCATCCCATTTTTGTAAATTCCCATCCGAGGTGCTCTTTGATGATGGTGTAGGCCATCTGTGGCGGGAATGCACCTACCTCTGTTATTATCATGTCAATATACTCTGCAGGGGTTATGTCGAATGCGGGATTTTTGACCTTCACATTTGGCATTCCTGCAAGAACCTCGGTGTCGATAACCTCTTCCGGTGACCTTTCCTCAATATCGATAAGATCTCCATAGATGGTCTTCGGGCTGAACTTGAAAGTCTCTGCCACACACAAGAGGTTCTTCCTTGCCTCATTTGCAGCAAGTGCAAGCTGGGATGTACCCACTTTGTTCACGAGTGCACCGTTGATGGTTATTGCATCAGCGCCTACTATTACGGTGTCAACATCCTTCATACAATATCTTACTGCGGAATCCACGATCAGCGTGGTTGGGATGCCATGATCGTTAAGTTCCTTTATGGTAATGAGGCCCTGCCTTCTTGGTCTTGATTCTGTGGCAATGACGGATATGTCCTTACCCTGTTCAAAAGCGGTTGTTATTACCGAAAGGGCAGCATGGGAATTGCAGTGTGTCATTATGACATCGCCGTCGCGTATCCTCTTTGCACCGATCTCCCCCATCTTCTCAAGGGCCTTGCCTGCCTGTTCCAGGAACTTGTCAGCGTTACGGAGAATCTCTTCCCTTGCTTCTGATACTTCGGTCGCAGTGTGGCGCTTTGTAAGCTGGACTGCATTCGGGAGGGATACTGCTGTGGGCCTGGTCTGGATAAGTATGCTGGCAGCTTCATCTACCTTTTTATTAAAGTCCTTGATGTTCGTCACTTTAATCCCGAGCACATAATCACGAAGGGCTGCAGATGCTGCTTCAGCTATCCTTCCGGCTCCCCTTATTTCCATCGTGCGAATCTTTTCCGCAGTATCAAGTAATTGCTGCATATCAATATATTTGAAGTGAAGGCATTTATATGTATTCGCTTTATGCCATTTCCGATGCCTGAATGCGTTTTCCTATATAGTAAGGAATTGCCAGTAACAATGCGTAGTGTATCCATATCAAGAGATATGGGAGGTAACTTTTGTCGTATATCATCAGGTACATCGCAAGGTCAAGTGCCAGATTCACACTAAGAAATGTGATGCCAAGCAATTTTGCTTCTTCGACTTTGTCCTTTGTATCCTTGAGATATGTCTTTGTGAGATATATTGTAAGGATCGGCAGGATTACGAGTAGAGGTAAAGCTATAGCAGGTGTTTTTGAGATATATTCTATTGATGGGATCGCTGAAAGCGCAGGTGTAATGTGCACTATGCTCTCCCAGATAAAACCGACCATCCAGATCGCTAATGCCTATCTAGCTGCGGAAAGTGGCCTATATGGGATATTGATCAACTAAGTACCTCCGCCCTCTAATCAGTAATCTCATATTTAAATGTTAGCTTCCATCCCACTTATTTAAATCAAATCAGAATTAACTATCCTCCATGAAAAAAATAACATCGATCAATCCTGCAAATGGGACTGTTAATGGTGAATTCGAATTTCATTCTCCTGATAAGGTAGACCTTATTCTTAAAAGATCGAGCGAAGCATTCCAGTACTGGAGATCTCTGGAGGGTGCTGAAAGGGCTGTGTATCTTGAAAATGTTGTAAAGGTGCTTCGAAACGATAAACAGGATCTGGCAGAGACCATTACCATGGAGATGGGGAAGCCTATAAGGCAGGCACTTGCAGAGGTTGAGAAATGTGCCAGCATGTTCGACCACTTTGCTGCTAATATCTGTTCTTTCCTTGAGCCTGATATTGTGAAGGAGAGTCCTTCCTCCTTTATCTCCTACGAGCCAATGGGGGTAGTGCTTGCCATCAAACCCTGGAACTTCCCTCTCTGGCAGGTATTGAGTGCTGCTTCCCATATTCTTGCAGGCGGGAACACCATGGTGCTAAAACACTCCGGTTATGTTCCCATGTGTGCGCTTAAGATCGAATCAGTTTTTGAGAAGGCCGGATTTCCTGAAGGTGTTTTCCAGACCCTTCTTGTGGATGGACCCACTGCTTCTTCATTGATCTCAAGGCCGGAGGTCGCAGCGGTATCCTTTACAGGGGGTTTGCCTGCCGGCCAGAAGGTTGCTGAGGTCGCCGGTCGCAACATTAAGAAATGTGTGCTGGAACTCGGAGGAAGCGACCCTTTCATTGTGCTGGAGGACGCAGACATTGAAAAGGCTGCGAAGGCAGGGGTTGCCGGGAGGTTCCTCAATTCCGGACAGACATGTATCTCTTCCAAACGTTTCATCATTGAAAGTTCCGTGGTCGATGAGTTCACTTCTGCATTTGTGGGATACACACGTAAGCTCAAAATAGGCGACCCTCTAGACAAGGAAACAGATATTGGTCCTCTTGTACGTGAGGGGCAGGTCTCATTGCTCGAAGGCCAGATAAAGAATGCCGTTTCGATGGGTGCAAAAGTGGAACTTGAAGGCGGTAGGATGGAGGGCGATGGGTATTATTTCTCTCCTGTGGTGCTTTCTAACGTTTCTCTTGATATGCAGGTCATGAAGGAGGAAACGTTTGGTCCGGTGGCCCCGATAATCTCAGTGGAGGATGGGCTGGAAGCTCTGAAGGTTGCCAACGCCACAGAGTTTGGTCTGGGCGCAAGTATCTGGTGCAGCGATAAGGAGAATGCGTCATTCCTTGCGTCTAAGGTAGAGTCCGGGGTAGTTGGGGTGAATGGTTTTTTCAAACCGGAAGCTGACCTGCCGTTTGGCGGGGTCAAGAAAAGTGGCATTGGGAGGGAACTCTCTCGATTCGGGTTCTATGAATTCATGAACGTCAGGTCTACTGTGTTGTTTTAATAAACTGCAGGTGGATATTCATTCAATGAGCATGGTCCAAAAAATAGCTGGCATTCCTGAAGAGCTTCTTGGTCAGGTTCCCAAGCGATTCGATATTGTCGGAGATATTGCGGTCGTTTCGGTTCCTGCTGAGCTGGAGCTTTACAAATTACCTGTGGCAGAACATATCGCTTCAATGAGGGGGAATATTCGGGGAGTGCTCAATAAGATCACCAGACTTGAAGGTGAGCATCGGGTTGCCGGGTTCGAGGTCTTGTTGGGGGACGCTCCGGTCACCACTCATGAAGAGTTTGGTTTCAGTTATAGGATGGACCTGCGTGACGTTTTCTTTAACGGGAGGCTTGCGTTCGAAAGGCAGAGGGTGTCCTCAAAAGTGAGAGCAGGTGAAGATGTCATTGTTCCGTTCTGTGGCATTGGTCCTTTTGCTATACCTGCTGCAGCAAAGGGTGCAAAAGTGGTTGCAATTGAAAAGAACCCTCATGCATGTAGGTGGCTTTTTGAGAATGTGCGGTTGAACCAAGTTGGTGAGAACATTCATCCCATTCTGGGGGATGCATCGGACATTGGCAGTTTTCTTAAGGCTCGGCTCGACCGTGCGATTATTCCCACTCCTTATGGAATGGATGGTTTTCTTGAGAAGTTGTTACCTTTTGTGAGAAAGGGTGGGAATGTTCATTTTTATACTTTTAAGAAACGATCTCAAATAGAGGGATTGGTGGAAGGGTATTCTGATATGGGGCTTGATGTTGTTGAACATCGAAGGTGTGGAAATATTGCGCCGAGTATTAGCCGTTGGGCGTTCGACATGGTCAAAGAGTGATAATGTTTCAGAAATATTGTGAGAGTCCATTAATTATCATTTCTTAATGGGATGGGTGTTCGTTCGTGAAGACCTATGAAGTGAAAAAGAGTTAATAAAATATTGTGTATTGGAGTTATTTTTATGACAGAAGATAATGAGGTTCAGATCGCTGGTATGAGTATTGTTATAGTTTGTTCTACTGTGGACCCGGCAAGTCAGAATATAAAAGAGCATTTGCTAAAGCTCAGAGATTGGGTCGAAATGAGTGTTCCAGATGGTATCTTTGATGATCTTTCTGCGGTGTATCGGAGTGGGAATTTTCATATTGTCGAGGTTACTGAACATCATGTCTATCAGGATGGGATCGACAGGAAGATCAAAGAGGCAGGTTTGCCATGCGATCTTCTCATTTTCGCTTCCAAACATAAAAGTGCTGATGGCAGGCGGCTTTTGACCGCACACTTTACGGGGAATCCAGGTTCTGCTGATTTTGGTGGGTATCCTGGTGAGCTTTCTAAGGCTGCTCCGTTCGCGCTCCGCTGCTTGCTTAGGAATATGGCCGAGCTGTCGGATGGCATCGGTTTCGATGTTTCAATGGAGTCCACTCATCATGGACCTTCTGACCTTGATGTTCCTTCGGTCTATGCGGAGATAGGTAGTTCTGGGGTCGAGTGGGTCGATCGGGATGCAGGGGAGGTCGTTGCACGTTCTATCCTTTCCGTGAGGCCTGGAAGTTGTCCTGTGGCTCTTGGATTTGGGGGTGGGCACTACGCTGCAAGACAATCCGGGATCGTTCTGGGCTCGGATGTTTCGTTCGGTCATAATTTCCCGAACTATCAGCTTCAATTTGTTGATGGGGATATGTTCAGGAAGGCAGTTGAGAGGTCGGGTACAGATCTTGTGTATTGTGACAGGAAGGCGATGTCATCTGAGGAGAAGAATCGGATCAATGTGCTTGCAGATGAATGTGGGCTTGAGGTATTGAGGGAAAGTGACATCAAAGAGATGGATGGGGTCTGCTGGGATGTTTTCAGGATATTTTGGCATAAGGTTCGGGATGAGGGTCTTTCCGGGCGGGTTAAGGTCCCTGCTGGGATGAAAGATAAGTTGAGTGAGAATGCTTGCGATATTTTTGAGTTCGATGTGTCTAATGTTGTTACTGTTGTAGTTGACAATGAACTTCTCAAATTGGTACGGTCTGTTGATGTAGGTGGTGTGAAAAGGTTGCTTAATACGTCGAATGTTGTCTATTCGGAACGCGATGATGCAACAATATCAAATCATTTCTATACTTTCTGGAATCGTGATGCAGAGGACTTCCTTTCCTTTATTGTAGATGAATGCATTAAAATACTAAAAGGGCGTTATGATACTGAATATGTTTTCGAAGAAAATGTGTTGCATATTACAATTGAGAGATTCAGTCCTGAACTTGCGCGAAAGTGTGGAGTTCCTTCCGGTCCTATGTTTGGGAAACTGGCAAAAGGTCAGTCAGTTATGGTCGAAGGAAATACTATCCGGCCAGAAATGGTCTATGAGGGGACACGGAAGAGTCTTGTTTTAAGGAATGACATCCTTTAAACGATGTAGATAAATATAATACTAATCTCTATATATTACGAATATCAATATTCCATACATTTGATCATGTTGCTATAGTGGAGGATATATTATGAAATCCATAGTAGAAGAGGCATTAGCTCGATCTGTAGAAGAGACGCAAATCCATTCCAGCGACGTTTCACAATCTGATAATGTTAATGCGGAACTTGAGGCAATGCTGAAAGATCTGCAGACTAACATCAAGGTTGTAGGATGTGGCGGAGGGGGTTCGAACAGCGCTCAGCGTATGCAACAGGAAGGCATCAAAGGTGCTGAAGTCGTTGCTGTGAACACGGATGCTCAGCATCTCCTGAATGTTACTACCGAAAGGAAGATCCTTATTGGTAAGAAGAAGACAAGGGGTCTTGGTGCAGGTAGTCTGCCTCAGATCGGTGAGGATGCTGCACTTGAGAGCATCGATGAGGTGCGTTCGATAGTGGATGGCTCCGATATGGTGTTCATTACTGCAGGCCTTGGTGGCGGTACCGGAACAGGTTCCGCTCCAGTTGTCGCAGAGGCTGCAAGGGATGCTGGTGCTTTGACGATCGCTGTGGTCACTCTTCCATTCTCCGTAGAGGGGCATGTAAGGCGTGAGAACGCAGAAGCAGGTCTTGAAAGGCTCAGGGATGTCGCTGATACTGTCATTGTCGTTCCGAACGATAAACTTCTTGAGGTTGTTCCAAGGTTGCCATTGCAGGCAGCGTTCAAGGTTTCCGATGAGGTTCTGATGAGGGCTGTGAAAGGCATTACAGAGCTTATTACAAAACCGGGTCTTGTGAACCTTGATTTTGCTGATGTACGGACCGTTATGCAAAACGGTGGCGTTGCAATGATAGGTCTTGGTGAGGCTGATGGTGAGAACAAGGCCGTTGAGTCTGTTCAGAAAGCATTAAGGAGTCCACTTCTTGATGTGGACATCTCCGGTGCGACATCTGCTCTTGTGAATGTGGTCGGTGGTCCGGATATGACTATCGCAGAGGCTGAGAGCGTTGTTCAGGAAGTATATAGCAGGATCGATCCGAATGCAAGGTTGATTTGGGGTGCCCAGGTGGACCCTGATCTTGAAAATGCAGTGCGTACTATGCTTGTCGTTACTGGTGTGAGGTCCCCACAGATCTATGGAAGTGGGAACTCCAAGAACGTTACGCGGAAATACGGGATCGATTTCGTAAAATGATCAGGGGATCTATCTCCTTATCTTTTTAATTTGTTCTGTATGATACGACGCTGTTCAATCGAAAGGTATTTTATTTAGTACGGTGTTTTAAAGCCACTAAATTTTTAGTCGGATCGATCGTTGATGAATTGTATCGTATCAACTCGTACATATCAATAATACTAAAACTGGTTGTGAAAAGTTTGGCAGAGAATATGTTAAAATCGGCTAAGATAAACCGCAATGTCGTTCAGGTCCTTAAGTCATATCTTAGGGTACTGAAATTATCCAAGAAGCCTTCCAGAGAGGAATTCCTCATGATCGCTAAGGTCGCTGGTGCCGGAATTCTTGTGATAGGCCTTGTTGGTTTCCTTATTTATGTGCTGTTGACCGTAGTTCCACAGTGGGTGTAATTTTATGGGTGAAGATGCCGCTATATTTGTTGTAAAGACAACTGCAAATCAGGAACGTTCGGTTGCTGCTATGCTGGCTCAGGTTGCAAAGAAGGATAATCTTGATATCAGGTCAATAATTGCTCCTGATGAGCTCAAAGGTTATGTACTTCTGGAATCTTCCGATTCCGGAGCCGTTGAACAGGCGATCCAGACAGTTCCTCATGCAAGGACTGTTGTAAAAGGTCAGTCCAGTATAGCGGAGATCGAACATTTCCTTACGCCAAAGCCAACCGTTACAGGTATTGTGGAAGGTGCTATCATCGAAGTGACCTCTGGTCCTTTCAAGGGCGAAAAGGCACGTGTGAAGCGTGTTGATGAAGGCCATGAAGAGATCACTGTGGAACTGTTCGATGCAGTCGTACCAATACCTATAACTATTCGTGGTGATACTGTACGGATACTTAGGAAAGAGGAAACAAATTCCTGAGTGAATAGATTCTATTCATAGATCTAATCTATAAACTTATTTAATTAATTTATAAAATTTAAAAAGGTGTTGCTCGAATGGCAAGTGTAGTAGAAGCATTGGTTCCTGGCGGTAAAGCAAATCCTGGTCCTCCACTGGGCCCTGCGTTAGGACCTCTTGGTGTTAATATTAAAGACGTGATCGAAAAGATCAATGAAAAGACAAAAGATTACAATGGGATGCAGGTTCCTGTTAAGGTTATCGTTAATGACGATAAGAGTGTTGAGATCGAAGTGGGTACTCCACCAACATCCGCATTGATCCTTAAGGAACTTAACATCGAGAAGGGTTCCGGAGAATCCGGTACCGTTGTTGTCGGCAATCTTGTGATCGCACAGGTCGCAAAGATCGCACGCATGAAGAAAGACGATATTCTTTCCTATTCGCTTAAGGCTGCAATCAAGGAAGTCATGGGAACCTGTGTTCCTATGGGTGTAACGATTGAAGACCTTGATCCAAGGGAATGCCAGAAAGCTGTTGATGAGGGCAAGTTCGACGAGTCTCTCGCAGCAGAAGCATGGTAATTAAAGAGATACTAGTATCTCTTTGATATCTATATCAAATTCAAACAAGTTGGTCAGTCTTTTGGCTGACCGACAAGTTTTAAACATATGCTTCAATATTGAAGCTTCGTAATTGAGATGAAAATCTCCTTACTTTACCGTAGTAGGCCGGAGCGGCCGTATGGGCTGGTATGCAATTATTGCGTGCCTACCGGATGCAGATAATATCTGTATCAGAACACATGTTCAAAAACTACGGGAGGAATAGAATGGTAGAAGAAACTACTTTAGATCTAGTAAAACAGTTAATTGAAGGTTCCCCGGAACGTAAGTTCTCCGAGAGCTTGGATCTCGCAATTAACTTAAAGAATCTCGATATGAGTCAGCCTAAGAATCGTGTGGATGAGGAGATAATCCTTCCTAACGGCCTTGGTAAGACCATGAAGATCGCTGTTTTTGCAAAGGGTGAGGTTGGACTCAACGCAAAGGACGCTGGCTGTGACTATGTCCTTACAGAAGAGGACATCAAGGAGCTCGGCGAGGATAAATCAAAGGCAAGAAGTCTCGCAAACGAGTGTGATTTCTTTATCGCAGAAGTCCAGTATATGGCTCAGATCGGTAAAGCCCTTGGTGCTATTCTTGGTCCTCGCGGAAAGATGCCTGTGCCATTGACCCCTGACAGGAACGTTGCTGATCTTATAAACAGCACAAAGAACTCAATACGTATCCGATCAAAGGATAAATTGACCTTCCACGTGTCAGTTGGTCGCAGGGACATGGCTGTCGAGAAACTTGCAGAGAACATCGAAACAGTTCTTGTTAGAGTTGAACATTCTCTTGAGAAAGGTAAACACAACCTTAAATCAGTCTATGTTACAACTACTATGGGTAATTCTGTGAGGTTGGTATAATGGGAGAACTTCACCACAGTGAACACATTCCTCAATGGAAGAAAGATGAGATCGAGGAAATTAAGAGCCTCATTGAATCATATCCATTATTTGGTGTTATTGGTATTGAAGGAATTCCTGCAAAGCAACTTCAGTCAATGAGAAGGGACCTAAAGGACTTTGCAGTCCTTAAAGTTTGCAGAAACACTCTAACAAGAAGGGCACTTGACCAGTCATCTGATGATGTCAAGAAGATGGATGATTATGTTGATGTGCAGACTGCACTCATATTCACAAAACAGAACCCTTTCAAACTCTACAAGTTGCTTGAGAAAAGTAAGACTCCTTCCCCTATTAAAGCGGGAATGGTAGCTACTAGCGACATTATTGTAGAGGCAGGCCCAACAAGCTTCCCACCAGGTCCTATACTTGGTGACATGCAGGGTGCAGGTATTCCTGCAGCTATTGATGGCGGAAAGGTTGTCATCAAGGAAACAAAGGCTGTTGCAAAGGCCGGCGAGGTTGTATCTCAGAAACTTGCATCTATGCTGACAAGGTTGGAGATTTATCCACTTGAAGTCGGTCTTGATCTTAGGGCAGTTCTGGAAGAAGGTTCTATCTTCACTCCTGATGTACTTGCTATCGATGAGGAACAGGTATTCTCCAACTTCGTACAAGCAGCTCAGCAGGCATTCAATATGTCTGTCAATGCAGCATATCCAACTGCTATGAACATCAACACATTGCTTGCTAAGGCGGCATCCGATTCAAGGAACGTTGCAGTCAATGCTACAGTTTACGAGCCAGGAATCATGGATATTCTGCTTGGTAAGGCATACAGCAAGATGATGGCGATCGCTTCAGCAGCATCCTCCAATGATGATGCTCTTGACGATGAGCTAAAGGAAGCACTCGGTGCAGCAAGTTCTGCTGCAGCTGCTGGAGCAGCAGTCGAGGAAGTTGTTGAAGAGCAGGAAGAAGTCAAAGAAGAAGAAGAAGAAAGCGACATGGCGTCCGGTCTTGGAGCACTCTTTGGATAAACTAACTATTAAATATAATATTAATAACTAAAAGGTGAATTACAATGGAATACATATACGCAGCACTATTATTGCACAACGCAGGTAAAGACATCACAGAAGAATCAGTCTCCGCAGTACTCTCTGCAGCAGGCACAGAAGTTAACGAATCACGCGCAAGGGCACTTGTTGCAGCACTCGAAGATGTAGATATCGAGGAAGCAATGGCAACCGCAGCATTCGCACCAGCAGCAGCAGCAGCAGCAGCTCCAGTAGCAGCAGCAGCTGAGGAAGCACCTGCAGAAGAAGAAAAAGAAGAAGAAGAAGAGAGCGGCATGGCTGGTCTCGGCGCACTCTTTGGCTAAGCTATTTTCAAACCGATACTCGCATTATGCGAGTATCAATTCTTTTTTTTAATATAATTTCAATTCTGTGATCCTTTCATTCGGTTCTAAAAAAGTGTCTGAGATTTATCTCTGACAATTTGAAAGCTCAACTTATATTCGTTAAGCTCGTTCTTCGCTATTTTTTAAAACATCAAATAATGGGATGTTCATTCCGGGGTCCCATTTCTCAATGAATGTAAGCACATGGTATTTCATAAAGACCCGTAAAGGAACTGCTCCCATCATTGAGACCAGTATTAACAGTATGATCTCTATAAAAGCGATCGGTGCAATAATTATCCATGATGCTTCCCCTACCATCATCAAAAGAACGAAATAGATAACTGCATCGATGATAAGAAATAGCAAGATCGGTATCAATATCAATAAAAAAACAAGAATTATGACAGCTATACTACCGAATGCCCACAGGAACATCCTTCCTATCCAGTATGCAAACATTTGTTTCCAATCGCGCCTGAAATTTGCGATAACTCTTTCCAGGGATTCAATAAATCCTGTGGAACTGTACATTGCAACAGGGATACAAAGAACGATGAACGAATTAATTATACTGCTTATTATGGAGAGAATTATTACTACCGCAATGAGGCTGGGGCTGGAAGTTATCAAAAGGGGTAGTAGGTTTGTTGAAGGATAATGTAAGATCTGCATTATGATGGGCAAAGCCGCCATCAGAAATATTCCCAGGTATACACTTCTCAGTGCCAGCCTTAATATGAATAGGTTCAGTCCCATGCGTAGGAACTTAGCTGAATATTCCCAGAATCGAACGTCATTCTTTGTGACGGATTCCACAAGAACAAGGTCCATAACTGATGCAAAGTATCCAAATAGCAATACCAATACAACAATTATTATGAATGCTGCGATCACCCATGACAGATCTGGCATCGATATCTGATCTATAAATGAGCTCAATGTAGGGATTTCAGAAAAAGGTGATGAGGTTTTATCTTGGAAATCTGAATTTGAAGAAGGTCCGTTGTAACCTTGCCCTCCTCCTCCACTTGCCAGAGCTATAATAATGGCAAGTTTTATCCATTTCCAGATGTCAAATGGCTCAAGTAGTGCGACCCGTGTTCTTTTAAAGGCCACGTCGACCGCATCTACTACAAACCAGCTCATGCAAATAATACTCTACGGTGTTATAAAAAATAACCGGTTAGGTTATTCTCTTTTCTTTTGAACGCCTGTCCTTTTCTTAAAACCGGTGCGTGCTTTGTCTCCGCTGCCGCCGCCGCTACCACGGTCACCACTTCTGCCACCGCTGCTACCGCCACTGCTACTGCCGCTGCTACGACCGCCACCGCTACCACGGTCACTACTTCTGCCACCGCTGCTGCCGCCACTGCTACGACCGCCATAGCCGCCACTGCTACCGCCACTTCTGCCACCACTGCTACCGCCACTTCTGCCACCACTGCTACCGCCGCTGCTACCGCCTTCGCTGCTGCCACTGCTACGACCGCCATAGCCGCCACTTCTGCCACCACTGCTACCGCCGCTGCTACGTCGGTCACCGCCGCCACTGCCACTGCTACGACCGCCTCCGCCGCCATAGCCGCCACTGCTACGACCGCCGCCTCTTCCACGGTCTTCTCTTCTGCCTCGGGTCTCGCGATGGTTCCTTGGCCCCTTGTCATCATCTTTTATGAGTACCCGTTCGAATTCCGGTAAATCTTCCCTATCGATCTTGAAATTGCGGTTCTGTTTAGCGAGCCTGGTAAAGCCGCCCTTATCCACATCAGCGACCACATTGATGACCTTTCCTTCTCTTCCAGCCCTTGCTGTCCTTCCTATCCTGTGAACATACTCACTGGGGTCGTCAGGAATGTCGAAATTGTAAACATGGGACACATGAGGAATATCCAGTCCTCTGGCAGCTACATCGGTGCACACAAGTGCATGTGCATTGCTGGAATGGAACTTGCTCAGGGTGCTCTTTCTCTTTGCCTGCGTGTGCCCACCATGGATAGCTATTGCATCAATGTCGTTCTTTCTCAGGTTCTTCTGTACGAAATCAACATTGCTTCTCGTATTACAGAATACCATTACAAGTCCTGATTTTTCGCTCTTCAGGAGATGTACAAGAAGTGAGAACTTCATCTTCTTAGGAACGTCAATATATACCTGCTTCAGTTTATCTGAATCAACATATGCCTTCGCAAATACCTTTGAAGGGTTGTTCATGTATTTGCTTGAGAGGTACTGGATATCTTTGGAAACAGTTGCTGAGAACAGCATTGTCTGTCTGTCAGATGGACATTCGTCGATGATCTCTTCAACATCATCAATGAATCCCATGTCAAGCATTCTGTCCGCTTCATCAAGGACAAGCATCTCAACATCTCTGAGGTCGATAGTTCCCCTTTCGATATGGTCTAATAATCTTCCTGGGGTTGCAACAACAACATCCGCTCTTTCCAGCTGGCGTATCTGTGGATTGATAGCTACACCGCCGTATATTGGTGCTACTCTCAATTGTTTATGTCTGGAAAATTCCTTCAATGAGTTCTGAACCTGCTCTGCCAACTCTCTTGTTGGTGTAAGGACCAGTGCTCTGATTCCATTTCCTTTTTCTATCTTCTGGATGATTCCACACCCAAAAGCGAGCGTCTTACCTGATCCGGTAGCAGCTCCACCTATTATGTCTTTTCCTTCAAGGATTAGAGGAATGGCCATTTTCTGAATTTCAGTAGGCTCTTCAAATTTCTTGTCCTCTATCGATCTTAAAATCGCATCCTCGATACCTAATTTTTTGAATGATTCCATGATGATTACCTGTTAATTAATGCTTAAAAAAAGACGGAATGCCTTTATTTTACTATTTCCCATCACAAACCAGTTCAAAAAATTATTGGGATGTTGATAATGATGGGCTATATTCTGACGTTTTTAAGTAGACTTCTCATACATCTTTCTACTTATAAACATTGTCCTAAAATTCGAATATTTTAATCATTGATACGAAGATTTTCCCGAAATGCTGAAAATGAACGTATTGCCCTTCTCATCTTCAAACTCTATCAAGTCATTGCGCTATGCATCTCA
This sequence comes from Methanococcoides sp., assembly GCA_021108275.1. Taxonomy (GTDB): domain Archaea; phylum Halobacteriota; class Methanosarcinia; order Methanosarcinales; family Methanosarcinaceae; genus Methanococcoides. Next base: position 1,742 of record JAIORD010000026.1, on the reverse strand, counting down.
ACAAAAACCTGTCCAAGGCAAGTGTTTCTGCTACTAATATATTGCTTGCATATCGGTCCTGTTTCTTCATTGAGTTCACTAAAAACATTAGTCTGGACCATATAAGGAAAGCCTATGGACGTATTGAGGGATTCTCTATGTTCCTAGCTCATGTTTGCAAGTGAAATACTTTTTATTATGCTGCTTGACCCAACATGCAATCTCTCCTTAAATTTTTCTCCATCTTATTTTCTTTGCAAAATTGTTGATCGGTATGCCAAGTTTTATCAACTCCTTTACAAGATATAGAGCACCAAAATTGAGCACTGATGATCATGTCCAAGTTTTCACCAACTATAGCTGCACGTGCTGTCTGGCAGATGAGGGTTCGCAAACGACCCTTTGTTCTTTCGCATGCGATCAATTCCAGATGCAACATGAGTTGTAAATTCTGTGATTATTGGAAGACTCCCGGGCAAGAGATGAGCCTTGATTCGATATTCAAAATGCTTGAGGATGCCCGGTCGTTTGGTATCGGTGTCTATAATGCATGGACTGTAGAACCTCTTCTTCGCGATGACCTTCCCCAGATACTCAGGTTTGCCAAAGAGCTTGGCATGATCACCTCTCTTATTACTAACGGCAAACTTCTCGAGAAAAGGATAGACGATCTTAAAGACCTTGATTATCTCTCGGTATCCGTGGATGGCACCAAAAGTTACAAAGAGATCCGAGGGGTCGATCTTGATGTTCTCCTTAACACTATAATGAATGTGAAGGATAAACTTAAGAATCCGCTTCTTATGAACTGCGTTATAAGTGGGAAAAACCTCGATGATATTGAAGAGCTTGTACAACTTGCACAGGACATTGGGGTAAAGATATCCTTTGAGCCAATGTATGAGTTCAAAGGGATCGATGATGATGTCTGGTCATCGATGGGTATTCGCGACATGGATAAATATCGGCGCACTATCGATCGTGTGATCGATATGAAAAGACAGGGCTATCCAATAATCAATTCCATCAGTTATCTTTCAATGATAAAGGACCTGAAAAAAGGATTCAATTGCCATGTCAATAATTTCATTCTTGATGTGACCCTCAATGGCTCCATTGAGAATTGTCGGGTCCACAGGGAACCTCTGGGAAATATCAATGAAGGGATTGAAACTGTTTGGAAACGTTCACGTTCACAGCAGGATGAAGTGACCAAAAATTGTGAAGGCTGTTTCTTCTTCGGTTATGTTGAGAACAGTATGATGTATGACATGAACCTTGAGGTAATGCGTCACTATGAATGGATGTAAATGTTCTTTCAGTGACCGTATCTGCCAAATTTGACAAAGTACATCTCTTCTTCTTTTCGAAAGGACTTATATATTAAATAAGGTATGTTCCTTGTGCCCTGTATTGGGTATTAAAAATATATTAATGGTTCAAGGTACTGCATTCATGTGGGCTTTAATTTAATTATCAGAGGTTTCAATTATGGATGGATATCAATTGTTTATGGCAATGCTTTCAGTCTACATATGTGGACTCATAGGCATTGGTTGGTACTTTACAAAAAGACAGAAAACAGTAACTGATTTCTGGCTGGCAGGACGTAAGATCGGCACAATAGGAATCGGATTTTCCTCTGCCGCATCATGGCTGACCGCTGGTGGGATATTAGCAGTTATTGGTTTCTTTATGCTACTTGGAATGGGCTCCATTTGGGGTTTTGTAGCTCCTAACATTCTGGCATTGCTTATAATCGC
>JAIORD010000053.1 GCA_021108275.1 Methanococcoides sp. | reverse complement strand
CCTGCAGAAATAATTGCACCTGCAAAAGTAGCAACGAAATTTACACCACTATTGGTCAACAAACCCCTACTCTGCAGGGTTGCTCCGAGAAGACTGTCGATGTTCGTGCCCAAAAATCCTCCAGCGATTGTTATGATCAGAGCTGCATAAAAACTGTCGACCATTGCGAACATGATAGCGAAAATTGCAATTATTGCAGACCCGCCGATCGATGAGAGCTCACCAAGTAAGGTCACCCCGCCATCGATCCCGGTTTTTACGGGTTTCAGACTTGTTATCATCCTTGGTTGCTGTTGTGCAGTCGTACCAATCTCACTTGCAAGAGTATCACCCGCAGCTGTTGCTACTGTACCAAGATATGCAAATATGATCAGTTCACCGTACTGAGGATAGATACCATATGCAATCGCAAGTATAAGGGCGGCTGTACTATTACTGAACACATTTTCGTATGTGCGAACCCCGCCCTTTCCTTCTGCGATGCCCATTGATTCTTTGAGCTTGTACTTATATTTAGTGAACATCCCGCCAAGAATGAAAAATGTCAGAAGAAGTACGAACCAGTAGATGTTACTGAATGCGATTATCAGTACACCGATAAGGGTTGCACTAAGGGAAGCAGAGATGTCAGCTATCTTTGCATAATATGCAAGATAACCGAGGAACATCGAAAAGAGGAGTGCGAACAGTATTTGGTTCGTTGGGATCGAATATCCAAATGAGAAGAACAACCACATTGCCATACCTGAGCCAAGTGGAATGGATATGTTCTTATCTATCTTTGAAGGGATCGATTCGAACAATCCGGCAGTTATTGAACCTATCACTGCTACGAAGAATATCATATTATAAGATATGTTCGCACCCTGCCAGTAGACTATCCAAAAACCAGCCAGTGATGCAAAGATTATTCCGACTATAAGCATCGTAATGCTTGAGGGTATGAAATTGATCCTCATCTCATCATTTTTGAGACCCCTTTCCGGAGATTTCCCCTTCATGTATGTTGATTCCTTATGACAGCGAACCAACGTTGCAGAACCTAATCCTATAGTTGAAATGGCAACGACCTGTCCTATAACGAATATCGGATAGTTGTAGGCAAAGGAATCAAGTACGAAACTTACCAGGAACAGTATTAATATCGAGGCGACAAATGCCTGTGTTGATCTCGTCCTGAGCATCGTGTCAAGACTTTTCAATAGATGTGGGTTGATCTCAAGATACCTGAAAGCTATAAGCATAACCAGAAATATGATTATCAGAACATTAACCTCAATAAAAGGGAATGCAAGGAACGTGAACATGAAGATCATAGACAGTACCAACTGCCCGTGTGCACATGGATCGTTCCGTTTGATAAAATCTGGCATTAAATTCATCTTGAAATCCTATATTGCAGGTATATTATTATAGTTTATTGATTAAAATTTTATCAAGGGTCAATATCGAAATGTTCTGCAATGGAAATGAACACATCTCCAAGGTCTTTGTATAGCCCTATTGCATATCCATCAAGAGGTGTTTTCATATTGTTAACAATAACAAGGTTTCCCCCATTTTCGATTGTATAAAGTGGCAAACTGGCAGCAGGTTGAACCACAAGGGTCGATCCGAGAACCAGTAGAAGATCAGCCTTTGAACTTTCTTCGATTGCTTTTTCAATTACATCCTGCTTTAGCATTTCCCCATAGAAAATAATGTCAGGTTTTATGAGTCCTCCACATTCATCACAGGTTGGAACCTCTTCTGTTCTAAGCAGGATTGCAGCATATTCGTAAGTATATTTCTTTCCGCAGGCAAGACAGGAATGTTCTTGTGGAGAACCATGGACTTCAATGACGTTCTTTGAACCAGCCTTCTGGTGCAACATGTCAATATTTTGGGTTATTATAGTTTTTATTATCCCTCGCCTTTCAAGTTCAGAGAGCACTCTGTGTACGATACTTGGTTGTCTGTGTTCAAGATCGTAGATGAGATCCTTTGAATGTCCGTAAAAATATGATGGTTCTTTCTTGAAGTGCTCGATCGAAAAAATGAGGTCAGCATCAAATTCATTATATATTCCGGAACTTCCCCGAAAGTCCGGTATACCTGAAAATGTTGATACTCCTGCACCTGTAAGGACAACACAATAGCTGGAGTTTTCCAGAAGACTGAATAACTCTTTCATAGATAGATTCCAACTTTCATCATATAAAAATCATTATAGCACCTGCATATGTTGTCCTATTACTTTCTCTCTTGACCGGAAACAATTTTCCTTATCGAAAATAGTATTAACTTTAAAGTTAGTAGAGTGCTTCAGAAACAATAAAGGAGACTTAAAGGACATGGTATCAAAGACACTTCCATTCACAAAAGAACAGATACTGGAAATAAAGGAACAGTTTCCAACCCCATTCCATATCTATGATGAAAAAGCGATCATAGCCAATGCAAGAAAACTCAAAGATGCTTTTAGTATAGTAGAAGGCTTCCAGGAGTTCTTTGCTGTTAAGGCACTCCCAAACCCCTATATCCTCAAGCTACTGAAAAAAGAAGGCTTTGGTGCTGATTGCAGTTCACTTCCTGAGCTTCTGCTTGCAGAGAAGACAGGTATTGTTGGCGAGGGTATAATGTTCAGTTCCAACGATACTCCTGCAGAGGAATTTGTCAAGGCCAAAGAACTTGGTGCGATCATTAATCTTGATGATATCAGTCATATCGAGTTCCTTGAAAAGGAAGCGGGGCTTCCTGAGCTTGTTTGTTTCAGGTTCAATCCCGGCCCATTGAAGGGAGGTAATGCATTCATTGGAAATCCAGAAGAAGCAAAGTATGGATTTACAAAAGAGCAGCTCTTTGAGGGATACAGAATTCTGAAAGAAAAAGGTGTCAAGCGTTTTGGCCTTCACACAATGGTGGCATCGAACGAACTCGAACCATCATATTTTGTTGAAACGGCAAAACTGCTCTTTGAAGTTATAGTTGAGATATCAAAAGAGCTTGATATTCGTTTCGATTTCGTCAATCTTGGTGGCGGAATAGGCATTCCTTACAGGCCAGACCAGAAAGCTGTTCCTTATGACGTCATTGCAAAAGGTGTCCGTGATGAATATGAGAAGAGCATCAAGGCGAACGGTCTTGATCCATTGAAGATATACCTTGAATGTGGCAGGACGATTACAGGTCCTTATGGATATCTTGTCACTGAAGTAAGGCATCTTAAGCATATCTACAAGGATTATGTCGGTACCGATGCATGCATGGCAAATCTCATGAGACCAGGACTTTACGGTTCTTACCATCACATAACCGTTCTTGGAAAGGAGAACGAACCAGAAGACCATCTCTATGATGTTACAGGTTCCCTTTGTGAGAACAACGATAAGTTCGCAATTGACAGAATGCTCCCTGAAATTGAGCGTGGAGACCTTCTTGTGATCCATGATTCTGGAGCTCACGGGCATGCAATGGGATTCAACTACAATGGAAAGCTTCGCTCTGCTGAATTAATGTTAAGAGAGGACAAAAGCGTGGTCCTGATCAGAAGAGCAGAAACAATTGAAGATCACTTTGCAACCCTTGACCTTGAGGGTCTTGAGGATTTCAGCTGAGTTTAGATGAAGCTATGCATATTCTGAAAACTCAATTTCAGGATATGCCTTTTCTTTTTTGTTCTCTTTTATTTTAATTATCAGAAAAGGTATTCTTTGCTTTAAAAAAAGGAATGGACCTTTAAGATCTCATTCCTTTACTGAATTTGTTTCCAGCATGTCTTCACCATCATACCATCTGCTTGGCAGTTCATACACGATCGCTGGATCATATTTGTCCGGCGTAAAGAACTTTGTCCCCCTATCGTCAAGCGCTGCTATGAAGTCAGGATCAAGTGCTTCCAATTTCTTACGTTCAGTTTCCGCAGAAACCGATTGTCCTACCCTGTAATGTGCAAACCTTTTGTTATACATTGCAGAAACTGCATTTGGATCGATGGCTAGTGCCTTTTCATAGTATGTTATAGCTGCTTCCACATCCCCGTCTATATTGGCGATATATCCGAGGTTATACCACGCAGTGATACTATTTGGCTGCAATTCGACAGCTTTGAGATAGAACTGTGTTGAACCTGCGGAGCTACTTGTCATATAAGCCAAATTTCCTTTATTGTACCATGCAGCAGCATCGTATGGATTTACTGTAATTACCTTATCATAGTGGTCCATTGCACCAGTATAATCTCCGAGCATGTATAGGTTGAAACCTTTCCTGCTCAATGTAAGACTGTTCGCCGGTTCATTTGCCAGAACGATATCGTAGCAATCATTCGCATCCTTGTAAAGCCCAAGCTTTTCGTAAACATTGCCTTTCTTCATAAGCACTGCTGAATCGTTTACTTGCAACGTCAATACTTCATCATAGTTGGTGATCGCATCTTCAAAGCGTCCAAGACCCTCTAGTGCAAGAGACTGTTCAAGTAGCACTTCAATGTTATGTGGATCTGATAAAAGGAACTTATCATAGGAATACACAGCATCCTCAAAATTTCCAAGATTATAGGAAGCACCTCCTCTAAGATACCATGCTTCAGTGTTACCTTTATCGATCTTTAGAAGTTTGTTGTAAGAGGCCAGTGAACTTCTATAGAGACCTATCTTATCATAAGCTTGACCTTTCTGGAGCAATGCGGCCTTGTTTTCCGGATCGATCTTCAAAAGGCTATCATACGCCTGGATCGCATAATAATAATTACTTGACTTGTAGACGTTCTGTGCGAGAGCGAACCATGCATCTTTATAGTTGCTGTCGATATCAACGGCTTTTTCGTAATCGTTTATTGCTCTGGATCTATCCCCAAGAATTTCATATGTTTGCCCTCTCATATACCAAGTGGTACTGGAGTTTGGCTTGATCAATATAGCTTTATTATATGCTGACAGAGCATCATTATAACTTCCGGTTGAAAATAAAGAACCACCTTTGGCGACCCATGCATCGTGTCCATCGGGAACGACACCAATAAGATCGAACTCATTCTGTTTCATTATGGCCTTATCGTAATCACTAATGCCTGAGATACTCTTTATGATCTCAAAAATATCGATTATAGGGCTTATATCCTGTTTCGGAATGGTAGATGAATGGTTTGATCTTTCAACTCGACTGATATCTGCCTCCATCTGGAAACTTGCAGCAGAATTGGAACCATCTAATGAAATAGCAGTACTGTAACTTCCGATCGCATCTTGATACGAACCGAGCTTGTCAAGAGCTCTCCCTTTTCGATAGTAGGCATCAACAAACGTAGGGCTCTGTCCAATAACCTGATCATATGCAGCGATCGCTTCGCTGTGTTCGTCCATATGAGCAAGATCAAGACCAAGTGCATACCATGCAAGAGTGAACTGTGGATCGAGTTCTACAGCTTTTTTGTAACAGGAAACAGCTTCTGAATACCTTCCAGTAGTATCAAGGTCATATCCTTTCTGATACCATACATTTGCACAGGATGAATCTCTTTTCAATGCTTCAGTGTAACATATGATAGCACCATTATAATTTCCTAATTTGTCGAGTGCAATAGCTTTTTTATACCATACGATCGCATGCTTTTGATCATTTTCAAGAACTTTTTCAAAACTAAGGACCGCTTCATCATAGTTTTCTAGTTCAAGATAAAGAGTACCTTTGTCGTACCATATCTTTGCAGAATCACTATTAAATGAAGGTGGCGCCACAAATGATCCAGTAAGCTGACTGGTGTTCAAGCTTGCTATTGCTGGATTGGATGCATATATTTTAGCAATGTTGTCCGGATTGATCTTCAATGCACTATCATAACTGACCAGTGCTTCATCGAACCTTCCCATTTTATTGAGAACAAGTCCCTTTTTGTGCCATGCATCAAGATTGTCAGGATCGAGTAATATAACTTGTTCAAAACTGTTTATTGCTTCGAAATAATTGCCAGTAGCTTCAAGTGCAACCCCAAGGTTGAACCATGCTTCTGCGTTGTAAAGATCAAGAACAATTACTTCTTCATAAGAGACAATAGCATCTTCCTTTTTATCGAGCTTGTCATAGTCAAGCGCCTTGTTCCACCATGCATTCACATCGTTGGGACCGAACTCTATCGCTTTGTCATAGGATACAATAGCTTCTTCATAGAGACCAAGACTATCATATGCCTGCCCTCTTGAATACCAGATGGTCGTATTATCAGGATCGACCTGTAGTGCTTCATCATAAAATGCAATAGATTGTTCCGACTTACCGCCTTCTGCAAAGTTAAGACCTTTTTCATAAAGGGTTGTTGAATGCTCAAGCTGTATCTCAATGAATTTTTCATAAAGTAGAATTGCTTCATCATTCCTTCCAAGTCCTTCAAGAGACTTGGCTTTATGATACAGTATCATTGATTCGTCAACTCCAATCTCTTCTACAATAGAAGTTGTGGAAGTTGATCCGTTCAATTCGCTTGTTTCATTCAGAACGTTGCTTGAAATATATCTAGTAAGATACATAAGAGCTCTATCATATGTTTCAATAGCAGCTCCATAATCTCCTTTTTTTTCCAGCGCTATGCCTTTTTTAGTAAGAATCAGTGGAGATTCGGGTTGTAGCCTTAGAATATGATCGTAAGTGAGGATAGCCCCGCCATAGTCTCCTAAAAGAAATTGAGCTGCTGCCTTATTTTCAAGTGCAACTAGGGAATCAGGATCGGATACAAGTGCAAGATCGTATTTCGCAATGGCCCTATCATAGGTTCCATTCAATGTTAGAACTACCCCTTCATCATTGAAGGATCTGGCATCATACCCCATACATTGAGCAGGAATACTTGTTGTTAATATTATAAAAGTAATTATAACTAGACTAAATACCGATTTATTCATTAATGTACCACTCCAATATAAAAATAAATCACAGATATATCTCACTTTTTCATATATAAATATTATTCCTGATCAAATGTTTTTATCCTCTAAAATATTATATAGGTCCCATTTGTTCTTTTTTAAAAAAGTTATTAAATATATATAGTGTTTATTTATAGAGTGCATACCAGAACTGCACAACACGATCAGACCCCCCACTAAAGCCTGATCATATCATTTAAAATATGATAGTCCTACTTTTATTTCTCACTCTTCTGTGCCATCAAGTATTTCGTCATATGCATCTGTCCAGTGTAATTGTGATCCGGCCGCTATGAACATTGCAATGGAGATAGATTCAGCTATTTCTTCTTCAGTTGCACCGTTCTCTTTTGCCCTTTCTGAATGGATCTTCACACATTTTTCGCAACGCATAAGGACTGCTGATGCAACTGCAATCAGTTCTTTTGTTTTTATGTCAAGCGCGTTTGCCCTGAATATAGCAGATCGCAGATCTCCAAAGGCTTTAGAAGCTTCTGGCATTTTATCATCTAAGAATGTCATATATAGACCTCCAGAATTACGATTGTTTCAATTATTGTTTTTTCGATAGTTAACATATAACTTTGGATATAACTTATACATAGCTTTTTCCACCATCATGTTTGGAAATCAATACTGATAAAAATATTGTATCTACATACTAGTACATGTTCTCAGAACTTTAATTTTTTAGGAGGAGGATGCATAAATACATATCAGAGCGATTTTAAAAAAGGTATGCGTTATTCAGAGACCAAAATCTGCAAGGAAATTCACAAAATCCTGATATTTGTCCAGAAAAGCTCTTCCCTTATCTGTAAGCGAATAGATCTTCCTTTTTTCCTTATAGGGTTTGGCTTCAATAAGCCCCTTCTTTTCAAGATCATTAACATATTCTTCGAACATCTGGAAAGAAAGATTGGAGAACCTTTGGAGTTTTGTTGGACTGATAGAGTTATTGGATTCGCGTATAACTTTGAGAATATCCCTTATAATCTCCAGACGGCTTCTTTTCTGGAAAGGTTTCATATTGTTAGAATGCGACTCCATTTTCTAATACCTTTAAGGATAATTATGTAAGCGATAATTGTAAGCCCATTTATAAAAATTGTCGCAATGCTGGACTCTGCTATGAGGTCTGCAAAAATCCCCAAAAAATTCAATGTAAAAAGCATGATAAGCCCTAGATAATATGGATGCTTTATTGACCCCATCCTTCCAAAAGACCTAAGATTGATCTTAATTAATAATAGTATCAAAGCAAAAATCAAACATTTATAGATCATTCCCACTGCAAATCCATATGCTTCGCTCAATAAACTATAGATTATCAGATCTATGAATACAAAGAACATCAGACCTATGAAAAATAATGCTTTGATTGCCCTCTTTGTCGAGATGGAATCAAAATGCCTCCATGTAATTGTGTAAAGCAATTCAGACCTGGCTATCCAGAATCCAAATAAAGCAAGGACCAATGCAGGTACTCCCACAATAAGAAAAAAATATGTTCCTATTAAAATGGAGAATTTCAGCATTATAAATGAGATCACAACTGTAAGGAATGAAAGATTCCCTATTCCAAAGAATAAAAAAGCGTTCTTGAAATGTTTAAGTCCCTGATATTGACTGATAGAATATATCTTCGAGATCTCCAAGTATATCATCAGTGCAAGAATCGCCATCAATGGATATGAGATCAGATCAAGTACAATATCTGTTGCAGTATAGCTCGAATTAATCTCGGTAGATAGATCCAATAGCTCTTGTGGTATTGTTGAATTAAGAACACTTAGATCCATGGGTGTCACTATAATCTGGGTAATATATAAAGAAAATGTAGTTGAACTATATTTTTCAACTACCCCTTGCTTTTATACACGTACCATTATTATGCAAGATATGACAGAACCGCTGATAGAATTTCGTGATGTCTGGAAGATATACCAAATGGGTGAAGTGCAGGTAGATGCTCTGAAAAAAGTTAGTATCGAGATAGAATACGGCGAATTCGCTGCTATCATCGGCCCTTCAGGTAGTGGTAAATCCACAATGATGAACCTTGTAGGATGTCTCGATGTTCCTTCCGAAGGTGATATTTTCTTAAAGTCCAGAAATATAGCAGACATGACCGAGTCCGATCTTTCAACGCTCAGAGGCAAGACCATCGGCTTTGTTTTCCAGCAGTACAACCTTATTCCCGGAATGACAGCTCTTGAGAATGTCCTCCTGCCATTGGAGATACAGGAAGTTGAAGATGACATTGCTCTGGAAAAAGCAACAGAAGCCCTTGAACTTGTAGGATTGTCTGACAAACTGAACAACAGACCAAGTCAGCTTTCAGGCGGACAGCAACAACGTGTTTCAATTGCACGTTCCCTGGCATGTGATCCTGAACTTATTCTTGCGGATGAGCCCACCGGGGCCCTAGACAGTAAGACCGGGCGTGATGTAATGGGAATCCTCTATCGTTTGTGGAAAGAGAAAGGTAAGACAGTAGTGATGGTGACCCACGACATGGACCTTGCACAATATGCTGCAAGACATATCGTTCTAAAGGACGGTATGGTGGTTCACGATGAGATAAATGACAATTCTTCGAAGAACGATGATCAAAATAATAATATTTGAAAAAAGGAGACCTTGTTATGAAATTAAAATTTATCCTTAAAATAATGATCCTCTGCATGGTCATTACAGTGCCTTTCGGGCAAAGTGCCATGGCCATAAATGCCCTTGATAAAGGAATAATGGTAGATATGCTCAACCAGAAACCTGATCCTGTAAAACCGGGTGATGTCCTTGAAATAAGGTATTCCATCCAGAACACTGGTTCAAGTGAAACAGGAAACCTTGTTGTTGAAGTGGTTCCAAAATATCCTTTTAGGAAAGTATCAGGTTCGAGCCTCATTGAAAATATCGGTAAATTGGGAAGACGCTATGAGGATGATAGAAGCAAGGTCGTAAAATTCGAGATGCTTGTTGATAACAATGTCAATGCAGGCCAGTATCCTCTGGAAGTGCTGGTCTATGAACAGGGCAACAAAGACAATGTCTGTATTTCCCATGAGTTCTATATCGATGTTGATAGTGAATCAAATGCTGAGATCGAATCCATCAGCCTTGAAAAACTGGTACCTGGCAAGAAAACGAATCTGTCATTCGTGGTTAAGAATGTTGGTAACTCTCCGCTAAAGAACGCAATGTTCTCCTGGGAAAGCACAAGCGACCTTGTTTTGCCTGTCGGTTCAAGTAATGTGAAATACATCAATTTTATTGATATCGATGGGAACGCAACAATTGATTTTCAGGTGTTGACCAATGTTAACACTAAACCCGGATTGTATAAACTCGATATGACACTCACTTATGATGATGTCGAAGAACTACAAACAATAACACAGGCTGGAACACTTGAGAACCAGAAACGTAAGACCATTGAAAGTAAAGCAGGCATCTACATTGGCGGTGGAACGGATTTCGATATAGTATTCGTTGAACAGACAATGGGTGGGGACTATTCGTTCTCAATATCCAACATTGGTAACAATCAGGCAAGTTCAGTTACCGTTTCCATCCCTGAGCAGGAGGGATGGAGTTTGAGAAGTGGTTCTAATTCTGTAGTTCTGGGCAGCCTTCAGAAAGGTGATTATACACTTGCAGATTTTGGATTGATACCTGACAACTATGGCGATTCCTTGCCTTTGAAATTCCAGATAGCCTATACTTCAAGTGATGGCGAAAGAGAGATACAGGACAAGGAATTGTCAGTTTATGCATCAAGGCCTGATGCATCACAAAGCGCTGTTAAGAGCAATTCTTCAGGAAGTGTCAACAATTTACTTCTTCTGACACTTGCGCTTCTTGGTGGTGCAGGTTTTGTTCTATATAAGAAGAAAAAGCTCTGATAGGTCCGTTCCTGAGGTGTGGAAAAATGAAACCGAAAAAGATATTCAAAATCTCACTGAATATGGTCAAGGCCAACAAGTTACGCAGTTGGCTGACCATTATAGGTGTTGTTATCGGCATAGCTTCTGTTATGACAGTTGTAACTACCGGCGAATATTTTCAGGATCAAGTAACGAAAACACTTGAAGATTTTGGAGGAGACACCATAACCATTGTTGCTTCCATTCCTTTTGAAATGAATGAGGATGAAGGTGTTGGCGAACCTGTGGTCGAGGATAAGGAAACGAACCAGTTCATTGATGATCCCGGTTCTGAATCTCAAGCACAATTGACAAAAAAGGATGTGCAGACCCTTGAAAGAATATCTGCTATCGAATACATCAATGTAAAAGTCGATTCTGCTGCAATGCTGAGCATGGGTAATGAAGAGACATCGGTATATATAAGCGGTGTTGACCCGAAGGTCTGGTCAAAAATGACCACCGAGGACATAGGTGAAGGACGATTGCTTAAAGCAGGTGACAAAAACGTGGTCGTTATCTCTGATAATCTTGCCAATGAAGCATTCAAGGATAAGAAGATAAGACTTAACCAGCTGATCCTGTTGAACGGAAAGTCCTATCGTGTTGTAGGCATTCTCGCAAAGGGTGATGGTCTTCTTGGTGGAATGGGAGGTCTTTTCGGCAGCAGCGTATTCATGCCCTATGAGGACATATATGTAATGGCTCAGGATGATGAATATTCGAATCTGCAAAAGGACGTATATGGCTCCATAGAAGTTAAACTCTACAAGAATGCAGAACTACAACCTGCACTTGATGAAATGGATAAAAAGCTCAAGTTGTCAAGACGTGTTGATGAGGACACAAAGGATTTCTATATCTATTCACAGCAGGAAATGATGGAAAGCACAAATAAATTGATATCAGGTCTGACCGCATTCCTTGCGTTCATTGCAGGGATCTCATTATTAGTGGGTTCTGTTGGTATTGCCAATACCATGTTCACTTCCGTGCTTGAAAAGACTAAAGAGATAGGCATTATGAAAGCCATAGGTGCCAGAAATGAGGATGTTCTTCTGATATTCCTCTGCAATGCTGCATTGATAGGGCTTGTAGGCGGTTTAATAGGGATCATATTTGGAACCGCATTTGTACAAGTGATAGTGTACCTGATATCAATGCAATTGAAGATACCTTTCGTATTCACTTTGAGCGTTAAGGCTACAATTGTGGCTACCCTAGTTTCCATAGGAGTTGGTCTTGTCGCAGGTTTCATGCCGGCAAAGAGTGCAGCGAAGTTGAATCCAGTGGATGCTTTGAGATATGAGTGAAAAAAATTAATTGATGATGAGAAGTTAAAACCGATATTATTTATTTCTCATCCCTTTTTTGGCAAGTCTTTTATTTTATGTCCCGGACCAGGAAGGGAATTTCATTTATTCTGAATATCTTAAGAGTATACCTATTCCAATAATATGGCGTATTCCAAAGTTACTTCAAGCAAAAAACGATCTTGCAAAAAAAAGATGATCAATACATCTGTATTGCAAATCCTGCAAAAGCTGCCAGAAGTATTGATACGAATAGAACAAATGGTCCATATGATGTTTGTTTTACTACTGATTCCATGGTATTACCTCCATTGTAACTGAAAGTAACCATAATCAAATCCCTCACCCCCATGAGTAATATATTATTAGTTCCGATGTCATATAAAATTAACTATATGATCAAGATGATGCATAATTGCTTTTAAGTCCTTTCTGAAAGATACACACCTGCAAGAACCAATACCGCCCCCACAAGAGCGTATATATTAGGTATGTTTCCAAGAATTATGCTGTCTCCAAGAATGGCTATTGGAGGGATAAGGTAAAGCCCATTGGTAGTTGTGCTTGATCCAGTGAGGTCTATTGCTTTGTTCCACAAAAGGAAGCCGAGAGCAGAAGCGAATATAGCCAGATACATGAGGGAAACAAGAGCTATTACAAGATCTGACTGGGAAACAATGTCTATCCTCATGTTCCTTGCCTCGAAAAGTGCAAATGGGAACAGGAAGATCGTACCGAACATAGTGATGTCACGGGAAAGGGTAAGCATATCCTTCGACCTTAATTTATCTATTATGGTAGTGTAGAAGACCCATGAGAAGACCGAGCCGAACATTAGAAGATCACCAAGGGGATTAAGTGCAAGGTTGAATTTTCCGTTAAGTATCAGTAATCCGACTCCTGCAAAAGCAATGACCGCTCCCAGGTATTTGATGGGTCTTGAAAATGTGCGCTTTAGCGTATCAACTGTGAGCAAGAAGAACACCGGCACGGTAGCACCTATTAAGGATGCGTTCGTGGCCGTTGTATAGGTGAGTGCCACATTCTCGAACATGTAAAAACTTGTAATTCCCAGAAATCCGGCGATCATGACGTATTGTAGTTCTTTTCTGGTATAATCCGCTTTTTTTTTGCAAATGGCAGACAGAAGTATTGTTGCAATGAAAAAACGTAAGAAACCTATGGTCGCAGGGTCCAGATAATTCAACAGGACCTTTGTACCTATGAAAGAGAAACCCCAGAAGATAACGACCGTGAGCATGTAGATGATGCCTTTTGTCCGATCTTCCATTATTTTGTCCCCGTGATTTCCGTTTTTTAGCGAGTTCCTCTTGAGAGCCTGTCCTTTTATATATTGGTTTCTATATGTAGAATCCTATAGGTAATTCAAATCAGGGAAGACCTCAAGTGACCCGATCGATACTCGACAATGACCTTTATAAGTTTACAATGCAGATGGCAGTGTTAGAACTGTTCCCAGATGCACGCGCAGAATACCGTTTCATCAATAGGGGCGGTCAGAGTTTTACAGATGAGTTCGTGAATGAGCTTAGGCGTATCATCGATGAGGATATTTCCAAAATGGCACTTTCCGAGGATGAATCTATCTGGCTCAAAGACAATTGTCCTTTTTTTAAGCCCTCATATATTGAATACCTGAAGAACTTCCGTTTTAATCCGGAAGAAGTGAAGATAGTCCTCACAGAAGATAATGAGCTAGAGATCTGTATCGATGGTCCATGGCACAGTTCCATATTGTGGGAGATCGTACTCATGTCAACCATTTCTGAACTTTATTTTACGGTAGTGGATACTAAAGGGAGAGAGATATCTGCATCTGATTCCGACGAACCTGAAAATGCTCTAATGGACGAGTATGGTAATTTCATAGGCGAGATGGGAAGGGAATTGGATGCCAATGGCTGTATATTCTCTGAATTTGGGACCCGACGCCGAAGAGGGTTCAAATTACATGATAAAGTAGTTGAGGTCCTTCATAAACTGGATTCATTTTCCGGCACCAGCAATGTATATTTTGCAAAGAAGTATGGTGTGAGACCGATAGGTACCATTGGCCATGAATGGATAATGGGGAACTCCGCTCTTGTTGGACTAAGGAATGCGAACAAATTTGCTTTTGAGAACTGGGTAAAAGTGTATAAAGGTGATCTTAGTATTGCCCTTAGTGATACTTTTGGTTCAAAACCATTCTTCAGGAACTTCAACCTTGGGCTTGCGAAACTTTATAACGGTGTCAGACATGACAGTGGTGACCCGATCAAATTCGCAGATGAGGTTATCGAACATTACAAGAAGCTTGGTATCGACCCTATGAAAAAAGTGCTCGTATTCAGCGATTCCCTTCATGTAAGTGATGCTGTGATACTGAAAGAATATTGTAGTGGCAGAATAAATTGTAGTTTCGGCATTGGCACGACCCTGACGAACAATTCGGACTTCTTCAGTTACAACCCTCCTCTGAACATGGTCATCAAGCTACACAAGATCGATGGTATCCCGGTGGTAAAACTGAGCGATTCTGAGGATAAGGCAACTGGAGATAAGGATGCTTTGAGGGTGGCTAACTACATTTTTGGCAGGAAAGGGCTGGACGATTAAATATTATTAATGAATTACTTTATTTAATTTTTCAGGATAGCTGAAAAATGATTTCAGAATCATTATCTGATAGAACATCTCGCCCAATTTTCATTTTATTCATCAATTCGTTATGTATTTCTGATTCTTTAGAGATCGAAATCATAGATTTTCCCCTTTTGAGAATCGATTTTGAACTCATCGATTTTGAACTCATCTATTCTTGAAAAATATCTTCATAATTACAGCAATCGATGTCCAGCAAGAAGTCATGGAAGTTGTATTCTCGCCTTATTCACGAAATACATTCCCTTGTGCCCCGTTAATGTCATATACAGCAAAAACGATTATCAGCATCATATATCATAATTAATGCTTTTTTAAGGTAACCAGACAAGGAAAAGCTATTCAGTTGCCAATGCAGCAAAAACGCAATTTCTCATGGAGGATAAAAAATGATCGAAGCTTATCAAAAACACGAAGAAGAGAGGAAAGGTCAGGGTATTCCCGCACTTCCTCTGAATCCGGAACAGACTTCTGAACTTTGTGAGTTATTACAAAATCCTCCTGCAGACCAGGAAGAGTTCCTTCTCCACCTGTTCACGGAACGGATCTCCCCTGGTGTGGACCCCGCTGCAAAGGTCAAAGCAGATTTCCTTGGTGATATACTGGCAGGAGATGTCTCCTCACCTCTTATAGACAAAAAGGAAGCGATCCAGATATTGGGAACAATGATAGGTGGCTATAATGTCAAATATCTTATCGAAGCACTCGGGGATGTTGAGGTCGCAGATGAGGCTACATGTGCACTCTCAGGCATAACCCTCGTCTACGATGCTTTTGAAGACATACTGGAGTTGTCAAAGACAAATGACGCTGCCGGAAAAGTTCTTGACAGCTGGGCGAACGCTGAGTGGTTCACAAGCAGACCAGGGATCCCTGAGACCACCACTGTAAGGGTATTCAAGGTTGACGGTGAGATCAACACCGACGACTTCTCCCCTGCCAGTGCTGCATGGAGTCGCCCCGACATACCCCTTCATGCACTGGAAATGGGCAATACCCGCTTCTCAGGAGGCATTGAGGAAATGGCAAAATGGCGTAAGGAAGGACACGAAGTTGCCTTTGTCGCTGATGTGGTAGGAACCGGATCCTCCCGTAAATCCGCCTGCAACAGTGTGCTCTGGCACATCGGCAAGGACATACCACACGTTCCAAATAAACGCCGTGGCTGTGTGATCATCGGTACTGCCATAGCCCCTATCTTCTTTAACACAGCCGAGGACTCAGGTGCTCTGCCTCTGCAAATGGATATCAGCAAGCTCCAGCACGACGATATCATTACCATCAACACCGCAAAGGGCGAAGTAACAGATGAAGAAGGCAATGTACTTTCCACTTTTGACCTCAAACCCAACACCCTTCCAGACGAATACCGCGCAGGCGGTCGTATTCCCCTCATAATTGGTAGGTCACTGACCACACGGACCCGCGAGGTACTGGGTCTGCCTGAGACAGACATATTCGTCAAACCTGATAATCCGGTTCCAGAACCCGGACAGGCTTACTCCCTGGCACAGAAGATAGTTGGTCGTGCATGCGATGTAGATGGAGTTCTGCCTGGCACCGCCTGTGAGCCGATCATGACAACTGTAGGTTCCCAGGACACCACAGGTCCAATGACAGCCGACGAACTCACAGAACTTGCCTGCCTTAAGTTCCAGGCTCCCATGTTCATGCAGTCATTCTGTCACACCGCAGCTTACCCCAAGCCTGCTGACGTGAAGATGCAAAAGACACTTCCAGATTTTGTATCAGAGCGTGCCGGAGTCTCCCTGCATCCCGGGGATGGAGTGATCCACAGCTGGCTTAACCGCCTGCTGGTCCCAGACACCGTAGGTACCGGTGGCGATTCTCACACCAGGTTCCCGATAGGCATATCATTCCCGGCAGGTTCCGGGCTTGTAGCCTTTGCCGGAGCTCTGGGTTTCATGCCTCTGGATATGCCCGAATCCGTGCTGGTACGTTTCAGTGGAAAGCTTAATTCTGGAATCACCCTTCGTGATGTGGTAAACTCCATACCATACTATGCTATCAAGCAGGGTCTTATGACCGTGCCAAAGAAGAACAAGATCAATATATTCAACGGAAGGATCCTCGAAATTGAAGGGTTACCCGACCTCACAGCTGAACAGGCATTCGAGCTGACGGACTCTGCTGCAGAGCGCTCAGCCGCCGCCGGTTGCATCCAGCTTGATGAGAAGCCCGTAGCCACCTATCTGCGCTCCAACCTGGTATTGATGAAAAAGATGATCGAGAATGGGTACAACGATGCACAGACCATCCAAAAGCGCATAGAAGCTGTTGAGGAGTGGCTGGAAGATCCGAAACTACTAAAAGCAGATCCGAATGCAGATTACGCCGCCGTCATAGAGATAGATCTTGCAGATATCAAGGAACCAATCCTTGCATGCCCAAATGATCCTGATGATGTCAAGCTGCTTTCCGAGGTTGCAGGCACAACTATTCAGGACGTCTTTATAGGTTCATGCATGACAAACATCGGGCACTTCCGCGCTGCAGCCGAGATATGGCGTGACCAGAAGTTCAACCCTGATGTCCGTACATGGATATGCCCCCCTACCCGGATGGACCAGGCAAAGCTCAGAGAGGAGTCAGTTTTTTCAGTGTACAGCCAGATTGGTGCCCGCATCGAGATAGCGGGATGTTCACTGTGTATGGGGAACCAGGCTCGTGTGCCGGATGCCTCCATAGTGTTTTCCACCAGCACCCGTAACTTCGACAACCGTTTGGGTGACGGAGCCCAGGTCTACCTTGGCTCAGCAGAGCTTGGAGCGATTATCTCCAACCTTGGCAGGATACCCACAGTAGATGAGTACATGGAAGTTTACAGGGAGAAGATCGAGCCAAAACTGGATGAGATCTACAAGTATCTTCAATTCGATGAAATGGAAGACTACCTGTAATACAAAATATAAAACCCCTATGGAGAATTATCAAATGTGCAAAAGTAAGTGCATTTAAAAATAATGGGCACACAACGCCCATTCTCCACATTTTAATCATTCATACATTATTTTTAAAATGATCGATCTTCTTGAAAAGTTCAGTCTATAGAAAAAGAATCAAGGAAATATCTTACTCTCCCTTTAATGGTATCTCTTAAGAACTTGTGCAGGATACCGCCGTGGTTGCAGTACTCTACTTCGATGACGGATGTAAGTTTGACATCCACATTGAAACTTTTCTCATTGCTATCAGCATCAGTTGCAATGACCTTGACTTCCCCTCCTGGCTGTATATTGTCAATTCCGATGATGGAATAACTTTCTTCACCTGTAAGACCAAAGGTCTCAGCACTTTCTCCCGGTTTGAACTGGAGGGGAACAACGCCCATTCCTACAAGGTTGCTGCGGTGTATCCTCTCGTAGGATTCAGCAACTACAACCTTTACTCCGAGAAGCTGAGTGCCCTTTGCAGCCCAGTCACGTGAACTTCCAGTACCATATTCCTTTCCTGCAATGACCACGAGCGGTACGTTGTCTTCCATATACTGCATTGCAACATCGTAGATGAAAGCCTCCTTTCCATCTGGCATGTGCATTGTCCATGGGCCTTCTTTACCTGGAACGAGCTTGTTCTTGAGGCGAACATTCCCAAATGTTCCACGCATCATTACCTCATGGTTTCCCCTCCTTGAACCATAAGAGTTGAAATCTTTGGCAGCAACCCCTTTCGACAGGAGGTATTTACCTGCAGGATATTCAGCTGGGATCGCTCCTGCCGGAGAGATGTGATCGGTGGTAATACTGTCTGCAACGAACACAAGTGCACGTGCACATTTGATATCTGAGATCTTGTTGACATCAAGCGGGAAGTCCTGGAAGAACGGTGGCTCCTGAATGTATGTGGAATCCTTGTCCCAGTTGTATAGCAGTCCCTTTGGTGCATCCATCTTCTGCCAGAGTTCAGTTCCTTCAAAGACGTTCGCATAGGTCTTCTCGAACATTTCCGGTTTGACGTACTTTGTTGATGCTTCAACGATCTCTTCATTGGTTGGCCAAAGCTCGTTAAGGTAGACCGACTCACCGTTCGGATCGCATCCGATAGGCTCGTTGGTCATATCGATATCAACTGTACCTGCAAGTGCGAATGCAACTACAAGCATTGGGGATGCGAGATAGTTTGCTTTGACCTGGGGGCTGATCCTGCCTTCGAAGTTCCTGTTTCCGCTAAGAACTGCTGTTGCAGTTAGGCCCCTACCTTCGATCTCATCGACGATGGACTGTTTGAGTGGGCCACTATTACCGATACATGTCATGCATCCGTAGCCAACTAGGTGGAATCCCAATGCCTCAAGGTAGGGCATAAGTCCTGCTGCTACAAGGTAGTCGGTTACTGCACGGGAACCCGGTGCAAGACTTGTCTTAACGAACGGTTTTACCTTGACACCTCTTTCAACAGCTTTCTTTGCAAGCAGACCTGCTCCGATAAGAACTGATGGGTTAGAGGTGTTGGTGCATGATGTGATGGAAGCGATCACGACAGAACCGTGGTTCAATGCAGAGACATCTTCCTCGCATTTGATCTTCCCGATACCACTGTGTTCTGGGTGTATCTTCTCGACAACTGCATATCCTCCATCCTCAAGCCAGTTAGCATATTCGGATTCATCAGTGTCTTTTAGCTCGAAGATATCCTTCATGGTCTGGTGGAAGCTCTCTGACATCTTGCTGAGTGGAATACGGTCCTGTGGTCTTTTCGGACCTGCAAGGGATGGTTCCACAGTGCTCATGTCAAGCTCGAGCGTTGAATTGTATTCAGGATCAGGTTTATCAGCAGAAGCAAAGAGACCCTGCTGAACAAGGTATTCCTTTACCATTTCCACATGTTCTTCGGAACGTCCTGTCATACGCATGTAATCCAAGGTCTTATCATCAACAGGACAGAATCCCATGGTTGCGCCATATTCGGGTCCCATGTTAGCGAGGATAGCCCTGTCCGGAAGAGCAAGGTCGCGATAACCAGGTCCGTGGAACTCTACGAACTTGCCTACAACACCGTGTTCCCTGAGCATCTGGGTAGCAGTAAGTACAAGGTCGGTTGCTGTAATTCCTTCGTTGAGCTTACCGGCAAGTTTGAATCCCACAACTTCAGGGATCGGCATGTAATATGGCTGGCCGAGCATTACCGCTTCAGCCTCGATACCGCCGACACCCCAGCCAAGCACACCGAGTCCGTTTATCATGGTGGTGTGCGAATCAGTACCGACCAGTGTGTCAGGATATGCGACAGTCTCCCCATCGATCTCTTTGAAATGTACAAGAGGCGCGAGATGTTCGAGATTTACCTGATGGATGATACCGCTTGCAGGCGGAACTACCCTAAAGTTATCAAAAGCATTCTGTGCCCAGTGGAGCAGTTCATACCTTTCCCTGTTCCTCTGGAACTCAAGCTTCTCGTTACATGAGATAGCTGTAGAAGAACCGTAGCAGTCTGTCTGTATGGAGTGGTCGATGACAAGGTCTGCCGGGATGACAGGACTTATATCTTCCGGATCTCCCCCAAGCCTCTCCATTGCAGACCTTATCGCTGCAATATCAACCACTGCAGGAACTCCTGTAAAGTCCTGTAGAAGTACTCTTGATGGAATGAACGGAACATCGGTCTGTGGCACATCATTTGATCTCCAGGAAGCAAGGTTCTTCACATCTTCTTCTGTCACAGCCTTACCGTCAACGTTCCTTAAAATATCCTCGAGCAATACCCTGATAGAATAAGGTAAGGAAGAAAGGTTGCATAGACCCATTTCTTCAAGCTTGCTCAGACGATAGATAATTATTTCCTTCCCTTTAAAACTGAAAGTATCTTTTGCTCCAAAAGCATCTGATTTTTCGCTCATCATCTACACCTATGATCGATCACAATTTTGATCTAATGAATTTCGCACGCGGGCGTATTAGCCTATTGTCTGAATATTGCTCAAGGCAGTGTGCTATCCAGCCTGATATCCTCCCTATTGCAAAAACCGCAGTTGCAAGTTTTGGAGGAATATCCAGATACTTGTATACGATACCCGAGTAAAAATCCACATTCGGGTAAATCGGTTTGTCTTTATTTTGCACGAATTCCCTGTAGGCGATGGTCTCTATCCTTTCTGCAATATCGAACCAGAGCATATCATTTCGTTCTTCTGCGATCTGTTTTGCCAATTTTTTATAGACTTTTGCACGCGGATCATACGTTTTGTAAACACGATGGCCAAATCCCATCAACTTCTCGTGATTTTGTACCTTCCCCATTACAAAGGCTTCAACTTCATCAACGGTACCGATCTCGTCCACCATTTCCATCACTTCCATACGAGCACCCCCATGAAGCGGTCCTTTCAATGCACACAGCCCACCAATGACAGAAGAATGGATGTCAGAAAGGGTGGAAGTGATCGTCCTTGCAGTAAATGTGGATGGATTGAGCTCATGATCAGCACTTAAGATGAAATCCGTTTCAAGGATACGGGATTCAAGATCTGTAGGCCTCTTTCCCCTGAGCATATAAAGGAAATTAGCCCCATGACTAAGCTCAGGGTCAGGCTCGATCTCTTCAAGTCCGTTTTTGACCCTTGAAAATGAAGCGACAACTGTGGGAAAACGTGCTATCATTTTCATACCCTTTCTAAGGTTCGCTTCCGGAGAATTATCATTAAGATCGGGATCGCAATGTGACATGTAGGATATGGTTGTTCGTAAAGCGTCCATTGCTTCAATGTTGTAATTACAGAATCTCATCACTTTGAAAGCACTGTCTGTTATTTTTCGTAGCTCCTTAAGATTATCAGAGAACTCCTCCAGCTCTTCCTCACCAGGCATTTTCCCCATTATCAGCATGTAAGAGACCTGATCATAAGATAATTTTGAAAGCTCAGCGATATCAAAGCCACGGTATTCCAATATTCCTTTTTCTCCATCTATAAATGATATCCCGCTCTCAAGAGCAATTACATTCTCGAGTCCTTTTGCAAATTTATCTTCCATTGAATACCCCCACGATATTTCAGTAAAGTAAATCTGATACAATTCTATTAATGAGTTTGTATCCCAGATACTTTTAAGTCTTATAAAAAATACATATTTATAATGTTCAGATAATTTACAGACCTGGTCACCAGGAACAACGGGCGGGAAAAGCATGGGAAAATGGTATTGTTCTGTATGTAATGTTTACCATTACGATGATGAAGTAGGCGATCCAAAAATGGGAATAAAAGCAGGTACAATGCCTGATGATTTCCCTTCTGACTGGAAATGTCCGGTTTGTGGTGCTACTAAGAATAAACTTAAACCTTTAGTGGAAACGGAAGCAGAAACTACAAATTCAACATCTCAAAGAGAGCATAAAATAAAGATCATAATCGAAAAAGGTGCAGATAACCCTTTACTAAAACCTGAACTGGCTCAGGATTACGGAAAACCTCTTGGTCTTGCAGGTATCGGTTCAGGCATATCCTATCTCAACAATTTCAAGGCTCTCGAGAAAGTTAAGCTTCGAACACGTCTTATTTGTGACCATCAAAAACCAGTAATGGAGAAGGACTTTTTCGGAATCAGATTAAGTCTTCCCCTTTTTGCGTCCCCCACAGGCGGATTGAGCTATTTTGAGAACATAGAAGAAGAAGATTTTATGACCTCAGTTCTTACCGGATGCAAAGCTGCCGGTACTGTTGGATTTACAGGGGATACAGCAAAGGATTTTCAGGTCCATCCTGGTATTACTGCAATAAAGAGTGTGGGAGGACATGGTGTCAACATTTTCAAACCACGCTCACAGGATACTCTTATTGAACTTATACAAGAATCCGAAAGGTCCAAAGCTATAGCCGTTGGCGTGGATATTGATGGTGCCGGTTCGGTTAATTTTACCCTTGCTGGAAAACCGGTGGTCAGGAAAAACATCGATGACCTTAAGGAACTGAAACGCTCTACCTCCCTTCCTTTCATGGTCAAAGGCATCATGTGTGAAAGCGATGCACTGGTAGCACTGGAAACAGGTGCAGATATAATAGGAATCTCAAACCACGGCGGACGTGTTCTTGACTCCACTCCCGGAGTTGCTGATGTTCTTCCTAATATAGTGAAAGCTATCAGGGACACTAAAAAAGGGAAAAAAGTAGTGATAACTGCCGATGGTGGTGTAAGGACCGGCTTTGATGTTGTGAAGATGCTTGCTCTGGGAGCTGATCATGTATTGACCGGTCGTCCAATAGTACGTGAGGCTGTACCCCATGGTGCTGAAGGGGTTAGAAGTCTGATCGATTATATGAGATCAGATATTGAAAAAGCAATGATAATGACCTCCTGCAATACCCTTGAAGATATCAACAGCGATATTCTCTATGATATCTGAATTACTGATGCGAATTTCAGTTTTCAGTTTGTTCGTAAACGCTGCCGGATACAAAAATTATGATGGTTTAAATAAATTAAAAACTATATATCAGATATAATTAAATAAATGGATTAGTATATTTAGATATGGTGTTTATATGAGTTATAATGTTATTTCTAAACAAATATTTATTATGATCTTTATCTTAGCTTTTTGTCCTTTTATTGCTTCAGCAAAATCAACTACTTTTGATGCTTATGCTGTTGCAGTTTATGAAAAGATAATTGACAGTGACGTTTCTGGTATTGAAATATTCCACACTGCTATGAGCAATAATGAGAATGTGATATATTTCAACGGAATTGATGTAAAAACCGATGAAATGATTGTAGGTCACATTAATTCAGATGGTTCTGGATTGAAAACATATCCTACTCCCGATGGTTCGGCCATGAACATTGTAACTAATCAAGATGGTTCAATCGCTTATTTCAACGGTCTCAATGCTGTTTATATAATCGAAGACGGAAGTATTGATGAAGTTGTAGCATTTGATGATGAATACTATATTTGGATGCTTCAAACCACCGATAAAGGTGATTATGTTTACATGACTGTCGAGAGTATTGGGAATGTGTGGAAAATTAATTCCGATGCAACCCATGATGCTGTTGTTGTCGATCGAGAGGATGTAGATGTGGATGATAAAGAAATCTCTAAAATACTTGATTTCCGCATTTCTGATGATGGAATTAATGTTGCATTCATACCACCGGGCTATGTGGAAAATGGAACTTCACATGAATTGACTGAATTGTTCTTTTCTAAATATGGCAATTCTAATCAAATGACATTTGATGATGAAGAAGACAATGGCATAACTAAATTCCTATTTGATATGAGTGGTGATGGTGCTTACATTATCTATGGAGTTGAAGAAGATACTTATCTTTTCAGACCTGGAAACAAATATTTAACAAAACTGGGTTCATTTACAGGTTGGGGGCACTTGAACTATGATGGTTCCATCATGTTTACTTCAAATGAGGAAGATACTGTATTTGTGAGTACAAATGACAAACAGGTCTTTGAACTTTCACTAAATGAAAATCTTAAAGATGCTGTGGGAAGTATTGATGGAACTTACATTAACAACGATGCTGACACTGTTTCGTTCCTTGTCACAACAGATGATTATTCATCTACATCATTGTATGTAGGTCATTTCTATAGCAATACTGAACAAGTTCCGGCAACATCTCCAAATGCCCTTTACTCTGCGAAGGTAGTATATTCTGGGGAGCTTCCTGAAGTCCATGTACCTGAAAATGTAGTAGAACCGATTCTTATTTCTGAAGAGAAGAATACACTTGTTTTCGAATCACGTAGCAAAACAACTGGAACAAGTGTGCAAATCCCACTTACTATGTCCGGTACAGATGAGGCTATTGGCAACATGGATCTTACACTAAGTTATGACCCTAATGTGCTTGAGTGTGTGGAACTTGTAAAAGGAGGATTAACGGAAAACTCACTCTTTGAGTACAATATTATGACAGAAACTGTCAAGATAAGCCTTGTGGACATGAAAGGTTTTAGTGGGGATGGTTCGATTTGTTATGTTAAGTTCAATGTTATCGGTTCCGAAGACGAAACATCTCCACTTAGAATAGATAAGCTCGTATCTAATAGTGCATCCGACCTTTCAATGATCGAGATTGAATCAACAGATGGTGTTTTCACGGTTCTTGGAAAAGATGAAGGAAAAGGAGATGCTGCCGGTGATGGCGGTGAATTTTCTGCATACGATGCATTGTATGCACTACTTATGTCCGTAGATAAGATCGAAATGCATGAATCGATGGATGTAAATGATGATGGAAGTGTATCTTCCATTGATGCAAGACTTATACTGAAGATGGCTTCTGAAAAGAAGCCTATCAATTAATCGAGGTAATAAAATGAAGAAAGTATGTATGTTCGTGGTAGCAATGGTATGTCTGTTTACATGTGCATCTGCAGGTGCAGTCCCGGTGACAGTTTATACAGATGATGTAGAAGCATCAAGCGGTAGTTCAGTGGAAGTTCCTGTCTACTTTACAGGAGCATCAGAAATAGGCAGCATGGACCTTGTGCTAAAATATGATAGTGATGTACTGCAGGCTGCAGGTATATCAGGTTCAGATCTTGGTAGTAATTCATTTATGGAATCAAACGTTGCAATTCCAGGCGAAGTGACTGTTGCTCTTGCAGATTCTTCTGGTATTACCGGTGACGGCGCAGTTATAGCAGTATCTTTTATTGTTCTAGGAGACATAGGCACCTCAAGCACTGTTAGTGTTGAAGAAGTTGTCCTCCATAATGTAGGACTTGTGGAAATTGTAGCTGAAACTGCAGATGGTGTTGTAACTGTAACAGATGCCGGTTCCGAGAGTGTAGGATATGGTAGCATGATGCTTGCATCAGTTGGCATACTCTGCATTTGTGCACTTTTCATGAGAAGAAGGGACTAAGCATAGGAAGGGGATAGAATGAAAAAGATCATAGCTCTTTCATTCCTTTTTTTGATATTGCTGGCAACTCCTGCTCAGGCAGATCTATATGAAGATATGGAACAGAGAGTTTCTGCATATAATACAAACCTTGATTCTGTGCCTGATCTTGTAAAGAACATGCTTGGTAATGAAGAAGTCTACGGCGTCATTGAAATGAATGATGATAGTACACTCGAACTCAAGGCGGTCACTTTGAACGGTGCGGTCGTAGAGTTCAGTAAGATCTCCATTGAGATTGAAGCCGGAAAAGGTGACTACAATTCCGATGGTAAACTAACTGCACTTGACTCCCTTTCAGCTGTAAAAATGGCTGTTGGTAAGATCCCTGAAGACCTTGGCCTTGATGTTGATGCTGATGGAAAAGTAACATCCATTGATTCAAGGCTTATCCTTCAATCTGCGGTCGGACTAAGCTCTGAAATTGATCCTACAGTACTGATGAGATCTGATGAAGAAACCCTAAACTTATTAATGGTTTCAACGACTCCTGAAGATGATTTCCTTGCAGCATACCAGAATGGTGATATCGAGATCGAACCTATTGGTTTCGGGAACACTGTTAAGTTCGGCGTAGGCAAATTAATGCTTACTATCAGTGAAATATTGGGACTGGTCTGAATTTCCAGTCTATATTTTCTTTTTTGACAGATTTCATACTTATCCCTTAAACTTAAATCAGTTCACTGTCATATTTAATTTGGGAGTGATCTAGTTATGCCAGCGATTGCACATTTTGACTTGCCCGTAGACGATATTGACAGGGCAAAAGAGTTCTACACCGAACTGTTCGATTGGAAAATTGAAAAAGTACCGGGACCTATGGACTACTATTTCATAGAGACAGAATCCCTCGATGGTGAGAAAGGGGTTGGCGGAGGAATGGGACTTCGTGGAAGCCCTGAACAGAGAATAACCAATTTCATCGAAGTTGCATCGGTTGAAGAATATTCCACTCGCGTTGAAGAACTCGGAGGGACAGTGCTACAGCCAAAGATGCCTGTTCCGGGTTGGGGCTACCTTGCAGTTTGCATGGATACCGAAGAGAACACCTTCGGATTGTGGGAAGTTGATGAGAATTCAGTATAAGACAATTTTCTGATCGAAACGATCTTATTATGAAAGGGGGAAAATATGAACACAGACCTTGTGATAAAAGTAGGCGGTGCTGCAGGCCAGGGTTTACAGACCATAGGCGTGGTACTTGCAAAAACCTTCAAGAAAAGTGGTTTCAACGTTTTTACTACTCAGTTCTATCTTTCAAGGGTAAGGGGTGGACACAATACTTATCAGGTGCGTATATGCAATGAACCGATAAGGGCAATGACCGAGAAGGTCGATATACTGATCGCTCTTGATGAGGCATCCATCGAAGAACACCTGAACGAGATATCTGATGGTGTTGTAATAGTTGACACTGATGTTATCAAGATAGAACAGATGAATGATTCTTTCTTCCATGTTCCAATGCTGAAGATCGCAAAGGATGTTTGCGGGAACAAGATCTATTCCAACACCGTTGCAATCGGTGCTGCGTTGGGCCTTATGTGCTTCGATTTTGAGTATCTCGAACGTGTATTGACTGCCACCTTCCGGAAAAAAGGTGATGAGATCGTTGAGAATAACATAAAAGCAGCACGTGCAGGCTATGATCACGCCAAAATGAACTTCCCTTTAGTATGTCAGTTTGATGTAAAGGAACCTTCTGACAAGGACGGAAGAATGCTCATTGCAGGCAATGATGCCGTTGCCCTTGGCGCTCTTGCAGCAGGTGTTCAATTCCTGGCAGCTTATCCCATGACACCTTCGACAGGTGTTATGGCCTATATAGCCGCAAAGGCCGATGAGTTCAATGTTGTTGTCGAACAGGCGGAAGATGAGATCGCTGCTTTGAACATGGTCCTTGGTGCATCCTATGCAGGTGTGAGAGCTATGACCACAACGTCAGGCGGAGGTTTCTGCCTTATGGCCGAAGCTTTGGGCCTTGCAGGGATAACCGAAACGCCTGCGGTGATATTCCTCTCACAGAGACCGGGACCTGCCACAGGTCTGCCTACAATGACAGAACAGGGTGATCTCCAATTCGTTCTGACAGCCGCTCAGGGTGAGTTCCCAAGATGCATACTGGCACCTGGGACACCTGATGATTGTTTTTATCTGACAGCAAAAGCGTTCAATATCGCAGAGAAGTTCCAGATACCGGTATTTGTAATGAGTGATCAGTATCTTGCAGATTCTCTTTTCACCTGTGAGAAGTTCGACACTTCGAAGATAGAGATAGACAGGCATCTGCTTTCTGATGATGAACTTAAGGACAAGAAAGAGTACAACAGATATGAATTAACACCCACCGGTATATCCCCAAGGGCCATTCCAGGCCAGGCAGGATTTACAGTTGTCGTTGACAGTGATGAACATAATGAGACAGGTCATCTTGACCAGACGATCGATAACCGTATCCTGATGAACGATAAGAGAATGAAGAAACTAAAGCTTCTGGAGAAGGAAATGGAAGCCCCAAAGCTTTATGGTTATAAGAAAGCTGACATCACTTTGATAGGCTGGGGTTCTACATACGGCCCACTTCTGGAAGTTGTAGACATCCTCACAAGCGAAGGTCTTGCTGTCGATCACTTGCATTTTACCCATGTATATCCTTTGCCGGTGGATGCAATAAAAGATATGTTGGCTAATGCTGGAAAACTAGTTTGCGTGGAGAACAATGCAACAGGACAGTTTGCGAGGCTCTTCGAGTGTGAGACTGGATTAAGAATTGATGAGAATGTATTGAGGTCTGATGGGAAACCCTACACTCCCGAACACATAATACGAGCTCTTGAACAGAAGAAGGTGATCTGAGATGGTAAGCGTGGAAGATTTTGGTGAGTACGAGACCGAATGGTGTCCCGGTTGCGGTAATTTCATGATATTAAAAGCTATCAAGCGTGCTCTTGCAGAGCTTGGAAAAGAACCTCACGAGGTTTTGCTGACGTCAGGTATAGGGCAATCGAGCAAACTCCCGCATTATCTCAAATGCAACGTGTTCAACGGCCTCCATGGACGTTCACTACCTCCTGCCATTGGAGCGAAGGTAGCGAACCATGAATTGACAGTTCTTGCTGTGACCGGTGACGGGGATTGTTATGGAGAAGGGGGGAACCACTTCGTTCATAACATACGGAGAAACCCTGACATTACCCTCATTGTACATGATAATCAGATCTATGGTCTTACTAAGGGTCAGGCATCTCCCACCAGTGAGCTGGGTATGAAGACAAAGATCCAGAACCATGGAGTTTTCAATACACCTTTAAACCCCCTATCACTCGCAATATCCCTTGATTGCTCTTTCGTGAGCAGGGGATTTGCAGGGGATGTGGAACATCTTACAGAGCTTATCAAAAAAGCGATACAGCACAAAGGTCTTTCCTTAGTGGATGTTCTACAGCCATGTGTTTCCTTTAATAAGCTGAACACTTTCAAATGGTATTCGGAAAGGGTCTATAGAATGGAAGAGAAGGACCATTCACCCAAAGATCGTGTTAAAGCGTTTGAAAGGTCTCTTGAATGGGATGAAAGGATACCCCTGGGTGTTTTCTATGTAAATGAGAAAGCAACTTTCGAGGACCATCTGGATGTTCTTTCTTCAGGTCCCTTTGTAAAGAACAAAGCTGACCCTGAAAAAGTCGATGAGCTGCTGGATAGTTTCATCTGACTTCTTTATTTTTTGTGATATCCGGATTTATACAAATGAAGATAGGTTGTTGTAGTTCGATATGAACCATACACCGAATATCATGAGGAAAACACTGCAAAAATATAGTATCCTTCTGTGTGTCCTTTCTGAGAAGAGGTCTTTTCCTTTAGATGTCGATGATGCAACTGTTAGAAGGAAACTGAAGTCTGCAAGCCAGTGACCGATCATGAACGCAACTATGGCCAGCATACCTAAAAGATATTCTTGTAATATAATTGCACTTCCGGCAGTGAGCCACCATAGAATAAATGCAGGATTTAGTGCTGTGGTAAGGATGCCCGCAGACACCGGACCTACTGATTTGAATTTTTTGGCAGATTCAGCGATATTGATATTTGAAACGCTTTTGGCACTTTTTAGAATAACAAGCCCAAAAAGGATCATTACAATACCGCCCAATATTGATACGTAGCCAATCGTGGAGTCACTTATGAAAGAAGAAGCTCCTGCAATGACCAATAAGATCACTATCAGTTCTACCATTGAATGCCCAAGAAATACAAATGGACCTGTACGCCATCCTTTTTCGAGTGATATGCCAACAGTGGCGAACATCATTGGACCAGGGATAAGTGCAGCTGAGATCCCTATCGTAAATCCCAGTGCCAGAGCTTTGAGAAGTTCTATCATAACATCACCCTAAATAAAAACAAATTATATAATATGTTGACAAATATAATATATACACTATGTATAATGCATGCCATATTAAGCTGTTGTCATCATTTCATAATGCTTTATGTTCGCATCTGCTTTATCTCCAATAATACCTTGTACAGACCAACACTTACTGGTATGGTCCATACGAGCGGCCAAAGCCCATCAATGGCAGTTGAGAATAGCATAAATGCAGATACGCTGAATACCACCAGCAACTGCGTTGCTTTTATCCTCTGTTCATCCAGTCTTTCTCCTGTCCTGTCACCGATACTAATGATAGTATCTCTGTTAGTGAACAGCGGTAGAGCAAGTAGGATCATAACAGTGAAAGCAACTATTTTCAACAGGGATATGTCCATGACCACATCAGTACTTTCATGCATCAGAGCAAGACCAGAACAGAGGAGCAATAGTACTACAGGTATGAGGTGAATTCTGTATGGCGAGGATAGCTTTCCGTCAAGAAAAAAACCGAGTGCTGAGATCGTCCCAAATACCCAGCTTAACTGATATGTAAGAAAAGCTCCAATGGAAAGAATGGCCAAAGAGTCTATAATACCAGCCTTTGCACCTGTCGATCTGTTTACCAGTCTTAGTAACAATAAGAACCAAGTTAAAGGAAAGATTGGGTGTAGCCCGTAAATGATCACATGCGGCAGGGTAAATATGACCGGAATGAAAGCTGCCGATTCATGGTCAGGATCAATTTCCCTTGAGATCGCCCAGAGCAGGAATGTTGTTATCCCTGCTTTTATGCCATAGACAAATGAGGCAGAAATTTCTGTGTTTATGATGAGATCGAATACAAGAGCTGAAATTGTTACAAGAGTTGCTAACTGGATTATCAGGCGATTATTTGGATATTCCGGATCCAGTTTTCTACCAAGTGTAGTGATCTCATATTTATTCACATTATATATTGCCAGTTTTTGAATTATAAGGCTTCTGAACGGTACATCCTTTTTAATTCTCTACTGGCATCATTTTATATAGTATAGGCTTCAAAAAAGAGCTTCTATGGCAATGTCTAAAAAGGATATAGCAAGGAAAAGTGGCAAGAAAAAAGAGAAAATAGAAGGACTTGAAGCGAAGGCATCCTCAGGCGATGCTGCTGCAAAGAAGAAACTTGCAAAACTAAAGAAGAAGTGATTCTCTTTTTTTCAGAATTATTGAGTAGATGGCATATTAGATTTATCTTAATGCCATCCTCTTTTTCTGATATTCATCCCGATTTTAGACAATATCTTATTGTTTTACTTTAAGTCTTTTTATTTTATTCACCACGATTTGCACGTTTTTTCTTTTAAGTGACCTTAAGTTTCATCTTATTCGATGTTCTGGCAAATATCAGAACATTAAATGAAAAAATGTATTGAAGTGGATCGAAATGAAAATGTTAGAATAATTTTTCCCGGAATTTACAGAAAAACTGGATGAGATCGATGATTTGTATACTGAAAATCGAACGATAGATGAGAAAACATACCAGTTCATCTGTTTTTCCATTTCCATCAAAGCAAAGTCAAAATCATGTGCCCTTAAGCACTTTAAAGGTGCTCTGGAAGCGGGAGCTACAGCTAAATAATTATCCTACATTTTTGCTCTTGTTATGAGGGAAGCAGCAGGGGCGAATGATTGTTGGCCACATGATGTCCTGGGAGACTGGAAAGAGATCATGAAAGGAAATATTTCCTGTAGCTGCTGTGGTGATGAGGATTGAGGGTCAGACAACCCTCACATTTCATTATTTATTGATTTGTTTCTTATCCCTAATTTTATTTATGAATTTTTCCAGTTCTATCAAAAAGAAGATGGAACTTGCAATTATTATTATCACAACCCAATCAATAAGCCTGATAGGACTTGTTCTCATGATCATGTTCATCGTAGGGTTGTAAGTGATGAACATCTGTAAACCGATCACGATAGAGATCCCAAGAAGCATATATCTATTTGAGAACATCTGACCAAAAACATTCTCATAAATGGATTTGCAATTAAAAAGGTAGAATATCTCGAAAAATACGATAGTATTCAACGCTATTGTCTGTGAAGTACTGATATCCATACCATTATTGATATTGAAGATGTATAGCAGGAAAGTAGCAGTGACCACTAGTAATGCCACAGTGATTATCCTTCTTTTGATAATTGGAAGAAGCAGTGGCTCTTTTTGTGGCCTTGGTGGCCTATTGAGGAGTCTCTTCTCCATAGGTTCGACCGTCATAGGAACTCCAAGCCCCAACGCCGTTACGGTATTTATCCACAGGATGTGTAATGGCAATAGTGGTGGAGCTGCAAAACCCAGTAGAACCGCAGCTAAGATCGCCAATCCTTCTGCAGCGTTCGTGGGTAATGTCCAGAGGATCACCTTTTGTATCTTGTTATAGACATCCCTGCCTTCTTCTACCGCATTCACAATGGATGAAAAATTATCATCAGCAAGGACCATGTCAGCTGCTTCTTTTGCAACTTCGGTCCCAGAACGTCCCATTGCAACCCCTATGTCAGCATTTTCAAGTGCAGGCGCATCATTTACACCGTCCCCCGTAACTGCGACAACTTCGCCTTCCTGCTTTAATAGCCCGACTATCCTGGATTTATCCTCAGGGGATGTCCTTGCAAAAACAGAGACTGACCTTAATGCTTTTATCAGCTCTTCATCGGTCATTGTTTCAATATCACTGCCTGATAATGCTCCTTCTGTACGTATCCCAAGCTGTCTTGCAATGGTGTGAGCAGTTTTGATATGATCTCCCGTAATCATTATAACTCTGATGCCAGCATTATTACACTTGAAGATCGACTGTTTTACTTCCTCCCTTGGCGGATCGATCATACCCTGCAATCCTAGGAAGATGAGTTTGTCAATATCAGCATCTTCAAGTTCGGTCTTCCCTCTTTCGAGCTTCCGATATGCAGTTGCAATAACCCTAAGCCCCTCGGATGCCATGTCTTCGGCAACAAGAAGTATCTTTTCAGGCTCCATCCTTGAGAAGTCCTTTCCATTGAATTGCATGCTGGAAAGTTTAGAGATGATCTCCGGAGAGCCTTTTACATATACCCACGAGTTTCCAGCATCATCCTGATGAAGTGTTGCCATGAACCTTTTTTCGGATTCAAATGGTATTTCATCGATCCTGGAAATGTAGAATTTATCAGCCTTTGCTGCTGAAACCAGAAGTGCTCCTTCGGTAGGGTCACCGTCAATGCCACCTTCTTCACGCAAATAAGCATCATTACAAAGTGCACCTGCTTTTAGTGTTCCAAGTAATGCCCGATGATCAAAGGGATCTATTTTCTTTCCATTAAGCTCGAAATCACCCTCTGGCTCATATCCGAGACCTGTAACACTGAACAGACCTTCATCCGTGTATATCTTCCGGACGGTCATCTCGTTCTTTGTAAGTGTACCTGTCTTATCCGAACAGATCACTGTTGCAGATCCAAGACTTTCTACAGCTGGCATTGTACGAATAATGGCATTTCGGTCTGCCATCTTTTTTATTCCGATAGCGAGTGTGATCGTGATGAGTGCAGGTAATCCCTCTGGAATTGCTGCTACTGCAAGGCTCACAGAAGCAAAAAAGAGATCTAGATTATCAAGTCCCTGTAGGGAATCTTCAAAACACCTTTGTGGTGGAATATGAAATTGCAAAAAAATAGCATTAATCTATCTGATATGATCTTAAAGATCACAATCGTTGCGATTATAGCAGCAATGTGTTCATTTTCAGCATTAGCTTTAGATGCATCATCACCTACTACTGACGCAACCATTTCTACTGATCCTAGAAGTAGTAGCTTTGGTGAAGGGACAAGTGTCACCGGTGAGAGATATGAGAACATCTTAGCGAAAACTGTTGCGACCAGGTATATTGTTAATGATATAGAAAAAACTTTCACGTTCACCGAAGTGATCGATATTACTTACATCAATGTCACAGCCGACTTGACCGTTGGTGATGTCAAAGCAATAGTCGAATCACTAAATACGACCTCAGCTCTTGTGTCCAATTCACCGGAAGGAAGAGTATATAAGAATATCAATATCTGGTTAGGTGATTACTTATTTGAAAAAAAGATAATTGATTCTTCTATTGGTTTCAGAGTAGAGAAATCATGGCTTAAAGAAAACAATATACCTGAACTTTCTGTAAGGATGAGCGTATATAAGGGTAGTAGCTGGAACATTCTGCCCACATATAAAATAGGTGAAGATGATACATACATCTATTACGAAGCTACATGTTCTGAAATATACTCATCATTTGCAATAGTCGAAACTGTTCAAAAGGAAACGACGGCTGCAGATACAAACAACCCCCCTTCACCAGAAAATATTGTTGTTCCTGATACAAACAAGCCCTCTCCATCAAATGAGGTTTTAGAGGATGTAGAAAGTACTGTCCCAGTTGTTAAGACCGGATCAAAAGGTTCCCCTATGAAATTTCTTCTATTTGCAATACCATTACTTACTATAATTTCAGTCTCCTATGTTGCAGTTAAAAGAGGCCATCACATAGAAGCAAAGGGAAAAATATCAGCCTTCCTCGAAGAAATGAAAGCCGAAAAGATCAATGATACAGGTAATGTTAACGATAATCCCACTATTTCGAGTAGCTCTTCAGAAAAACCAGTGCCTGAAACAGCCATTCCCAAAGTAGGGATAACAAGATCTGATGTTTCAGCAAAAATAAAGGAATTGGAAGAATCCGGCATTCTTTCGAATGTGAACAAGAAATATCTGAAATAATTAGCTAAGTAAAAAAATGTCGAAATCGCGGCTGAACCCCCCTCTTCGACATCAACTAGAACTGAACTTAGAAGCCCGATTCTGAAGCTTTTGAATAAATAAGGTTCTCGATGCGCTTTCTATCAGAAATATCACAGAAAGTTATCAATATCCCCATAACATCCTCGTTCTCCCCTTTTATCGGAGATCCTATAATGTCAACAGGAACTCTTGTATCGTCCTTTGTAACAAGAAGTGTCTGATTTGCAAGTCCATAGAACATACCTTCGCGGATTACCTTCTTAACAGGATCATCGACAATAACACCACTGTCTTCACTTTCGACACAGAAAACATCATTAAGCGGTTTACCAAGGATATCCAACTGTTTCCTGCCGAGAAGGGCTTCTGCAAAGGGATTGATAAATTTTATCAACCCATCTTTATCAGTTGCGATCATAGCATCTCCGGTATTGTTCAAGATCGCAGTAAGCCATTTTTGGCTTTCTTTAAGCTTGCTTTCCATCTTATGCTTATAGAGTGCGATCTCTATGTTCGTGCGAAGCTCGCTTTCCTCGAATGGTTTGAGTATATATCCAAAAGGCTCCGTTAACTTTGCCCTTTGCATGATACTATCATCGGCATAAGCTGTGATATAAACTACAGGTATCTCATATTTGATATGGATCTGATTAGCAGCTTCCACCCCATCCATACCGTCCTTTAACATGATATCCATTAAAACAAGATCAGGATAGACCTGCTCTGAGTCACCCAGTATTTGAAGAGCTTCGTTCCCACTGTATGCTGGAACTATATCATAGTCGTACGATAGATATGCAGTAAGTAATTCGACATTATCAGGTTCATCGTCGACTACGAGTATTCTTATTCTGTCATTCTCAGCCATATTACCACCTAAAGAGCAGAACATCTGATCTTTTTACTTCAATGTTGGTCATATTATCCCTACCAAAGTATATAGATTACTAGGTAGATGAAATTAAATATATCACATCATTATTGTAATGAATAATATATAATAATTCCTATAGTAGTTTATGTTGTTCTGTGATCACTCGATTTCAGCCTACAATACTCATCTCCGAGATTCGCAAAGATGGCACTACAGTACCTCCCACTTTACGGACATCGCTGCCTGCACCTGTGACCTTGTTCAGCATCTCGAATATATTGCCCGATAACATCAGGGACTTTATCGGTTTATCAATCTGCCCATCCTTGATAGTAAATGCATTTCTGGCCTCTACCGAGAAATCTCCAGATATCGCATTTGCCGTATGTGCACCGATGACCGTATTGATGAACACACCCTCATCTGTACCTGCAATTACATCACTTGAAGGATATTCCACGATAAGGTTTCTGGGACCTACCGAAGGAGACGATACATAAGAATGCCTCATTCCGTTTCCTGTGCTGGAAGTATTATCTTTTCCTGCGGTATAATTATCATAGAGGAACGACTTGAAAATACCATTTTCAATTATCTGGGTCCTCTGAGATGGTGTTCCTTCTTCATCGGATATGGAGGTCTCAATTCCACCCTCAAGCAATCCATCATCAATAATGTTCAGATTCGGCGTAGCAATGGTCTCTTCTTTCTTGCCAATTAGTGAAGAGCGTTCTTTTTGCATATTATCCGCATCTATGGATGGTTCGAATGTGTTCTCGAAAATATCGGAGAACGCAAACGGATGCAGAATGACGTTCGTCTTCTTCGGCTCTATGGAAATACCGTTCTGTGATCTGATGGCAAGACTTGAAGCACTTGCGCCTATGCCAAAAACATCTATATCAAGTGATCTCGAAACTTCAAAATCATAAGCTGTTGAGATATCACCTTTAGTAGTGATGACATCCACAAATCCGGAAACCCCCGTTCCTTCATCAACGATCTCAACACCATTCGTATTCATGATGAGGTGCTTATTGTATGATGTTGAAAAGCTTCCGGAGGTTGTATTGACATCAGGTACTGATAATGCACCCTCGATCATCTTTCCTGTGAGACCTATACAATCGTCCAGTCCGATATCACTTATTCTTTTATCGTATGTACCTGAGACTGCAGGATATTTTGCATTTGATGGGAGTGATGTCCATTCAGGATCACTGTCCCTCACTTTTGCAGAAGACACCGAGATATTTATGACATCCTCGATACGACTCACATTATTCGTACTTGCAAAACCAACCGCGCCGTTGATTATCGAACGTATACCAATACCCTGACTAACATTCTCTTTTGCCGATTCAATGGTATTCTTCCTGATATCTGCAGAAATAGAGTGATTATAGGAAATATATACCTCTGCTTCATCAGCACCCAGTTTTTCAGCAAGCTCAATAGCTTTCTGTGCATGTTCGAACATATCAGACTCCCCCTACCAATGCCTTTGAGATAGATATATGAGGCGAACCATCCGATACCGGTGCAAGCTGACCACTCTTACCACATCTTCCAGAGTGCATCTTGAGATCATTACCGACCAATGCAACATTGTTCAATATCTCAAGTGTCTTGCCCGAAAGGGATACATCACGGAGCAATCTTGTAACTTCCCCATTCTCAATAAGATAACCTTTCTCGGCATTGAACTGGAAGATACCCTCTCCAGTGTTCACCTGACCGCCTCTTGAACCTGTCAGGTACATCCCATTGCCAATCTCTTCAAGCATTTCATCAAAATTCGAATCGCCATTATCAATGTAAGTATTGCTCATTCTAACAACAGGTTCAGAATA
This sequence comes from Methanococcoides sp., assembly GCA_021108275.1. Classification (GTDB taxonomy): domain Archaea; phylum Halobacteriota; class Methanosarcinia; order Methanosarcinales; family Methanosarcinaceae; genus Methanococcoides. Next base: position 26,093 of record JAIORD010000053.1, on the reverse strand, counting down.
ACCCTGTGCCCTACTATTTCCCGGAGTTCCACCGAGGGCCTGTGCTGTCTCCCTTGAATGCAAATATGAATTGAGGACCCCATCCTTTATTATCGTGGTCTTCGAAGACATGACACCTTCGGAATCAAAAGGATAGTATCCATATTCATGTAATGTAGGATCATCAATGATATTGACCAAAGGGGATGCTATCTGTTCTCCCAAACGGTCTGCGAGAATGGAACTTCCTTCAAGCACGAGGTCTGCCTCTGATGCATGGCCTACTGCCTCATGTGCAAATACGCCTGCAAGTTCGGGGTCAAGTATGACCGGTAATGTGCCTCCCTTCGCCTGTTCAGCCCCAAGCAGTTCAACTGCGGTCTCACCGGCAGATCTTGCAAGTGCAAGAGCATCGTTCTTTTCAAAAAGTTCAAAACCACATACTCCAAAGCGACTTTCCCTTCCAACCTGATATGAACCATTCTCAGTAGCAACAGCGCTTATTGCAAAGCCGGTTCTGATAAGACTGTATTCGCAATCGATCCCTTCGGAACTGATATAATGAACTTTTACGGAAGCTTCGGAATAGACTGCTGAAGTACTGCTGACACCATCCATCTTTGCATGGTCTTCAATATCCTTCAATAACTGTACCTTTTCCTCAATAGGAACATCTGCAGGATCGATCTTTGCAGTAGGGATGCTCTTTATAACAGGCTTTTCCACGGGCTTAAGCTTTACTTCATCCTTTGGAGAAATACTATTCATCTGTGCTGCAAGCTCTGAAGCGGAATCGATTGCCGCTTTAAGGTCGAACTCCCCTTCTGCAGTGGTAAAGCCCCATGACCCACCACATAAAGCACGAGCACCACAACCTTTGCTGTAATTGACCGATATTTCCTCGATATTGCCATTGTCAAGGACGATCGATGTAGATGTTGCATCGATCATTCTGACATCGTAAAACCCAACTTCAGACATCGTCACTACCTGCGACCTTCTTGCTACTTGCTGCAAGATCGAGCTTTTTGTTGCTCATGTTCTTGAGCTTTTCAACAATACCGGCCTTATCCTCTCCCACAAGACTGTGTTCAATGACTTCCGCTATTGTTGTAACTGGGATTATCTCTACCTTATCCTTATAGTAATCCTCGATAAGGACATCCGCTTCATTGGACTTAGGTATGATCACTTTCTTGATACCTGCTTGAGCTGCTGCCTCTATCTTGTAGGTAGCCCCACCGATAGGGAGGACATCGCCTCTTACAGATAGTGAACCTGTCATAGCAACGGTCTGGTCGATAGGAATATTCTCCAGTGCAGATATAACGGCAGTTGCAATAGATATCGATGCACTGTCACCCTCCACACCTTCATATGTGCCTATGAACTGTATGTGGATATCATGATTGGAAATATCCTCACCGGTCACCTTCTTGATAACAGCTGAAACGTTCTGGACAGCTTCCTTTGCAATATCTTTCAACATACCTGTTGCTATCACATGACCTCCGGCGGAAGATTGCGTCGGTGTCACTTCAGCCATGATCGGAAGGACGATACCGGAATCACCACCCATGACAGCAAGACCATTGACCCGTCCAACAGCAGCGCCCAGCTTGCCAAAAAGCTGGTAATCCTTACGCCTTTCGAGATAACTGTCTGCAAGCTGCTGTTCGATGGAACGTGCTATCTTCTTTGCTGCGAGAACATGTGTTGCAGTAGTGATCTCTGCATTCTCGGAATGAGCAATGTCTCCAGCTACCCTTACAAGACCACCAAGGTCACGGAACTTCAGAGTAAGATGACCTTTCCTGCCTGCCCTTCTTCTCGATTCCCTGATAACCTCGTTCACTGCACTCTTATCAAATGGTGGGATGTGGCCATCACGTACGACCTCCTGTGCCACAAAGCGAACGAGTGATTTACGGTTCTCAAGTGTATCTTCCATGGAATCACGCATGAATACCTCATATCCATATCCCTTTATGCGTGAGCGAAGTGCAGGATGCATTTTCTCCACTGCATCAAGGTTACCTGCTGCTATCATGATAAAATCACATGGCACAGGTTCGGTCTTTACCAGAGCACCTGAACTGCGTTCTGACTGCCCGGTGATAGCATACTCCTTCTCTTGTAATGCTGTTAGAAGGCTCTGCTGGGATTCAAGTCTAAGGGTATTGATCTCATCAATGAAGAGTACTCCCTTGTGTGATTTGTGAATGTCACCGCTCTCGACCCTGTCGTGTGCAGGTGTTTCAAGACCACCTGACTGGAATGGGTCGTGTCTTACATCGCCGAGGAGTGCACCTGCGTGTGTTCCGGTCGCATCGATGTATGGAGCCTGCTCTTTCTGATAATTGGAAACAACGAGCTTTGGTATCATGAGCTCTTCTTTTGGCATGAACTGACGTGTCAGCATAAGTATCATGATCGCAGCGATGATACCCCAAAGTAACTGCCCTACATAGAACGAGTACATGACAATACCCAATACAAGGAACATCATCATCATGTTACGTGACTGAGCCTTTTTGCGAGCCTCCATCTTGTGGGCCAGGACAATCTCCCTTCCCTTTCCGGCAGGCACTTCCCTTATCTTTGGGTTGTTACTATCCTCCAGATTGGGGTATGTCATTATATCTTCAAGCTCTTCCTTTGGTAAAAGTTCAGCCATTGCTTTTGCAAGCATTGATTTACCGGTACCTGGAGTGCCTATCATCATGACATGACGTCTCTGGCTGGCTGCCTTTTTCACAACTTCGACAGCATGCTCCTGCCCGATGACCTGATCTATCATAAGTTCAGGTACATCTATTGAACTTGTAGTGTTAAAATCATCACCGAAAAGTTCGGTTTCTTCCGTAGCAGTCATTTCGTCTTCCATGGTTTACTCACATTTAAACAGTATGATATGAAGTCTTTACATGAATTATGATATAGAGTGATATTTAGAGAATTTTAGTTAATACTATTAGAGAATTATAGTTAATACTATAGTAGAGCCATTCAACTAAATATATTTAACTCTTTTTGGCTACCCGATACATGCTATTCATTACTTTAAACATATATATTAATAAAAAAATATATATTGGAATTGCATAGGAAATTTGTTGATAGAGGATAGATAAAAGAAGATAGAAATAGAGCAGTATGTTGTGATTATTTTTAGCCAGGATCGTTAAAAGATAGACATCGATATTTGTATGTTCAATAATTTGTTAAGAAAAATACCTCAAATTGAATTTTTGAAAAAAGTAATAAGGCCATATGGAGAGAGTCTCGAAAAACTCAACTTACCATAAAGAAAAAAATCAGTTTGAAATGGATGGAAAAAGCTATTTCCTTTTCCACTACATTCATTTCATTTAACAAGATCTAGTATTCTTATAGCAAGTTTTGCAGCATTGGCACCATTATCGATACCTACGCTTGCGACAGGAACTCCAGGTGGCATCTGAACTATGGATAGAAGTGCATCAAGTCCACCGAGTTTTGCACTAACAGGCACACCAATAACAGGTTTCATAGTCTTAGAGGCAATGACACCAGGAAGTGCTGCAGAAAGACCTGCGATCGCAATGAAGACATTTGCATCGCTCTTGGCAATGTATTCTTCAAGTTTTTCAGGGTCACGGTGTGCTGAAATAACTTCCACTTCAAAGGAGTAGTCGGTATCCTCAAGGACACTCGTAACTCGGGTTGCTATTGCGTGATCTGATTCAGACCCCATTAATATTGAAATATCTACCATTTTTTTCTCCTTCAGGGAAGATTTCCTTCCCCGCTAAGTTCATGTTGGCGCTCAATGCTCATTCTGATAAGGATCTCGAAGATCTCTTTCACTGCGCCTGAATCAAGGTTCCTTTCGGTTGCTGCATTTGTGGCTCTGTCGAGTACCACATGGTTCTGCGTACCATCATTGATGGACATATGCTCTTTCTTTTTTATATCAAGAACATCAGTCGCACAATCGATACGCTCTTCAATAAGTTTTATGATCTCGTAGTCGATCTGTTCGATCTTATTGCGGACTTCTTCTATTGCGGTCATGGTTTCCACTGCAAATTAAGGTTTAGTTAATCCTTCATTATTAATCTTGGTATTTATCACTTTTCCGCTTGTTCCAAGATCCTCCCAAACTTTCTTCAAAGTGTCAGCCAGGTTCCTGTCAACAAGAGCGGAATATGCAGGACCAGTCCCTGACAAACTTACCCCTTTCACACCACATTTCAATGCTTCCATCATTATATCAGTGCTAAAACCAAGAGCACCACAATAAAGGAAACCATTAAGCGTCATGGCCTTTTCATACTCCCCCTCAAGTGCGAGATCGTACGCCATATCTACCCAGGGAGCTAGCAGTTCAGAGTTATGCACATTCGTCTGTGAACTGAATGACTGCCTGTCCGGTGCAAAAATGACCACATCCATCTCCTTCTCAGTGCGCTGGACCAGCTCGTTCGTCCGGTTGTCCGTAACAACTATCCCGCCAAAAAATGAGGCACAGGCATCATCAAAAGCACCGGTGATAGTAACACCGGCATCCTTTGCGGCCCTGACACCCATATTAACTGCATCAAGTGGCTCAAGGGTTTCACCAAGGGCATCCAGCGTAGCCAGAATAGTAGCATTAGCAGCAGCACTGCTGCTCTTCAAACCGCTTGCAAGGGGTACTTCACTCCTTGTGACAATGGTTCCGCCCATTTCAATGCCAAAGTGCTCGAGGACAAGCTCCATGGACCTTTCAATAAGCGTAGTGTCCCCCTGAGGCACACCTTCAATAGTACCGATAAAAGAAGAACTCCCTTTTGTCAGTTCAACATCAGCAAATGTTTTCAGGTCAACTCCAAAGGCTGCCCCTTTCCAGGTAGCGATGGCATTTATGACCGTTCCGGCACCTAGTGCATAAGCTTGTCCTGTAAATGTCATATCAAATTCCCGATAGTATATATGGGAATTTGATATTTAAGAATTGACTTATCTTTTAAGTTCAGCAATGCCCAAAAATGCATATCTTGTTTCCAGAGGTATGCCAGTGTTCATCGGATTTATCTCCCTCTTGCTCACCTCTATATTTATGCTACCGTCATCAAGCTGGGCGTCTTTCATGTACTGCATGACAATATCGTTACCAAGTTTCTCCGCAAATTGGACAGCTTCATCGTAATTATCCATCTCATGCTTGCCCTGTGGCGAAAATACACTTATGCTGGTAGGTTTTAGATTGTATTTCGATTCACCAAAAGTGACCCTGATAAGTACCTCGATCCTCTTCACACCTTTTCCTGCAAGCGCACCAACAGCGTTACCGACCTCTGCATACTCAGGCAGAAGGATATTCGCATCAACGAACTTCTTGATATCTTCAGTATATGCACGTACAGGGCCACCAAGAAGCACCACAGGCACATCCGTCTTGAAACCTGCAAGATAATCACCATCAAGTCCTTTTTCAATTTCAGCAGGAGCTACGTTTTCCATCAAGTAGGAAAGCAGGTTCAAAGCCATGTTCTTTGCAACCTTCTTCTTGACATCAAGACACAGGTCCTTTACTTTCATATCAGCGAAGATACACATCTGCTCAGCACCCAGAATAGCTGCCTCGGCACTCCATTCTTCATAGTCCCCAAGGGCATGCAGTGCATCAGTTGGAGTGAATCCTATGGCCTGAATAAGTCTCTTCTGAATGAGGCTGTCAAGAAGCATAGGAGAAGGCATCTTCCTGCTTTCCCAGTATATGTCGGCTACATGAACAGGCTCATCGCCGATCCTGTTGAGAAGTTCTTCTTCCCTTTGTGTGATCTCAATAGGCTTCTGTTCCGTCCTGATGAAGAACTTGGTAGGCTGGAGATTTTCTCCAAGCTGATTACGTGTTACGGATTGTCCCTCTTTTAGCTTCTTTATGATCTTAGGATGTTTGGAAGCAGCAACACAAAGAGGAACCACTCTTCTTGGCCCAATATTTATCACGTGGTTACGCACCCAGACATGGCTGTCCCCGCCCATTGCCGAAGTTTCCATTTTTATAGCTTCGACCTTCGTCTGCCATCCCCCAACAACAGCACCTGTGTCGGATATCTGTGGCAATCCGTCAACGATCAATGAAACATCAGTACTGGTACCACCTACATCGATAACAACACAGGTCGGCTCTTTCGACAGATAAGCAGCACCAAGAAGACTTGCTGCAGGGCCAGTGAAAATAGACTCAATAGGATGTTTGAGAGCTTCCGACATCCCTACAATGGACCCGTCACATTTTAGCATCATAATCTTGGCATCGATGCCACGACGTTCTATTTCCGAAACAACGGTGTTCATGAACTGGTTAGTGATAGGAAGTAACTGTGCATTCAGGAATGCAGTGATCCCCCTATCATAAGCGCCTAGTGATTGGGAAAGCTCATGTCCGCAAATGGCAGGCATTCCAGTAAGCTCTACGATGACCTCTTTTACCTTTAGTTCATGTTCTGGATTCCTCACACTGAAATATGATGAAACTGCAAAAGCTGAGACCTTCGCCTTTACACTTTCAACGAACTCCTTCACTGAATCTATATCGAGTGGTGCAGTCTCATTTCCACCGGAACTGTGGCCGCCATCCACTGAGATTGAATATTTGATGGCGGAATTTTTAGGTATATCAGCATTGCCTACAAGTATCAGGCCCACAGGATATCCTGTTTTCTCAAGAATGGTATTTGTTGCAAGGGTTGTGGAAACTGAAACAAGCTTTACCTGTTGCAATATTTCCTGATCGACCCCATCAAGAGCATTCTGTATTCCCACAAGCAGGTCCGGATAGGTCGTACGTGCTTTTGTGGCTCCGATTACGCTTCCGTCCTCATCGTTGATAAGAACGGCATCTGTATAAGTTCCTCCTGCATCAATACCAAGGCTATATTTCATGATATACTTCCTTTATGAGTAAATTTTGATATTTTGGATAGTTGTTATCCAATTCTGCTGAACGATTTATTATGATGGATTCTTTATGAAATAACCATCATAGATCGCTTCGTATGCCTTTAGTATTAAAGTAGATGTATATGAACATTAGGATTTTGTTCTGCAATGCAGGAAGTACATTAGACATTTATAGCCAATACATCATCCGGCCCAAACATCCTGCACCCCATGAGAACGAACAACGATCCAATATTAAAATTAGATACTGACCTCTCTTTTCGGAGTGCCAATACCTACAAAGATGAGCTTTGTCTCAATTGGCAAGCTGTCACCAAGCATAGCAATGTCATTCCTGGTAACTTCAATACGCACATCGTCTGCATTAAGTCCTGCTTCGCCCATATAACTTAGCACCAGTTCCCTTCCCAGGTTATCAGCATATTCGAGGGCTTCAGGGTGGGTCATGAAGACCTTTCTCTCACCTGGTGCGAACACCGTGATGTTTGCTTTGGTCCTCTTCCTTACGTTCTTGATAAGGATCTCTATACGCTTGATACCCTTGCCTACAAGAGCACCGACAGCATTCCCGACCTCGGAATGCTCCGGCAAAATAATGTCAGCATCGAGGAGTTCTCTGACATCATCCACATATACCCTGACAGGTCCCCCCAGAAGCACTACAGGGATATCGAGCTTGAACTTTGTGTGATAATTTCCTTCAATTACTTTCCGGATCTCATCCGGATGTACATTTTCAAGCAAGTAGGACATCAGATAGATGACCATGTTCTTTGCAACTTCCTTCTTTACGGTCTGACAAAATTCGATCTTACCCTGATGGGTCATTCTTCCAAGTGTCTTAGCAGCAATATTGGAAGCTTCAGAATTCCATTCGGTGTATTCACCAAGAACGTGCAGTGCATCTGTTGGAGTGAAGCCTATTCCCTGTATGAGACGCTTTTGTATCAACAGGTCAAGAAATACCGGCGATGGAAGTCGGTCTATGAAGATCTCATTGATAGATACAGGTGCATCATCAATTTTATCAAATATCTCTTTTTCAGAATGACTGAGTTCGTTCTGCGGTTCTCTCCCCGTACGGATGAAATATTTGGTTGGCTGAATATTTTCACTTAAGAGCATCCTTGAAGGAATCCTTGCCATTTTCAGCTTATCGATCAGCTCAGGGTACTTTGAAGCAGCCACACACAGAGGAATTACTCTTCTGGGACCGATGTTAGGGCGTTGGTTCTTTATCCATATATGACTGTCACCACCCATAGCCGATGTCTCCATACGGATCGCTTTGACCTTTGTCTGCCAGCCACCAACGATGGCACCCTCATCACAGAGTTCAGGAAGCTCATTGTTTATCATTGAAACATCTGTACTCGTACCACCGACATCGATCACGGCACAAGTATCAGACTTACTCAAATAAGCTGCACCTACAAGACTTGCAGCAGGTCCGGAAAAGATAGATTCAATTGGTTTTTCCTTAGCTTCATCGATACCCACAACGGAACCATCACATTTGAGCATAAGGACCCTTGCTTCAATCTGCCTTCGTCCCAATTCATTGATAATGGTCTCGATAAAATGATCTGTTATTGGAATAAGTTGTGCATTGAGATATGCTGTAATCCCACGATTATAAGCACCGAGATCCTGAGAAAGTTCATGACCACAAACTACAGGAAGACCTGTGAGGTCCTTTATCAGTTCCTTTATCTGAAGTTCATGATCAGGATTACGGATACTAAAATATGAGGATACCGCAAAAGCTGATACACTGTCTTTGTTCTGAAGAACATAGTCCTTGATACCAGTGATGTCCAATGGCCTTGTTTCTTCACCATTCGGACCGTGGCCACCTTCAGCAACGAAATAATTAGTAATTGAATGAGTCTCAGGGATAAGATAATCGCCTGCCATGATGAGTGCAACCGGATAACCAGTACTTTCGAGAATAGTGTTGGTTGACAGAGTCGTTGATACGGAGACGAGCTTAACATCTCCCAGATATGACTGGTCAAGACCATCCAGAGAGTTCTTAATGCCTTCGAGAAGGTTCGGATAGGTCGTAAGTGCTTTATTAGAATCTACTATTTCACCGTCAGAGTCCCTAATTATAACCGAGTCAGTGTATGTCCCACCGGCATCAATGCCCATGCTGTATTGCATTTTTATCACTCCTTTGTTGCAACTCTTAAAAATCGTAATTCACAGATCAGATAGAGAGGTCAATTGAAAACTATCTTCTTCTTAATATAAGATGAGCAGGGCTTGTATATAAGAGTTGTGTGATGTTTGTGCAAAACCTGTATAGTTGATTTAAAGCTGCTCTGACGCTTTAAAACTACCTTTTAGGACTAATAGATCTTCAAAAAAACAATCCCGGTCAATATTACAGACCTTAACATCTAACCCCTGCCCCCGCATATGGATTTTTACTTCATCTATGCCGGTAAGTGACGATATCAATATAAGGATAATTCCTCCATCACTTAGGTAGGGAGGAAACTCATCAAGGAATCGAACAACCGCTTCACGACCATCAATACCACCATCGAAGGCATAGTTTAGCCAGCCAGGGATCTTTTCATCTTCTGCTGTAGGAAGATAGGGAGGATTAAAAAGAATAAGATCGAACTTTGTCCCGGATCTGAAACACCCGAACATGTCTGCCCGGATGACCTCGACACCATTGCGTTTGGCACATTCGGCTGCAAAGGGACTAATTTCAGTGGCAACGAGGCCCACACCCACATTGGCTTGAAGGACCGCTGAGACAAAACCAGTCCCTGCACCAACCTCGAGTACACTCATTCCATCTTGTGCCACATCTATTGCAACATCTGCAAGCAGATATGAATCTTCGGCAGGATCGTAGACATTCTCATCAAGTTCGATGTCTGCATCCCTATATGTTATGGTCGCCATGCTTTTAGGAGGTAGCTTTCATTTTAAAGATATGGTTAGCGATCTCCGCTAGTTCGTGCGGTTCAAGGTTTTCGGCCCTCTTGGACATGAACTCTTCAGGCAGTTCGGCCACTATCTGCTTGATGTTTGGAACATTTAACAGATGATTACCATTTATAATGGCATTCCTTAGTTTTTTCCTACGCTGGAGGAATACTGCGGTTACCAGATCAAGGAAGAATTGAGGATCTTCAACGTGGAAAGAAGATGGCCTTGGAACTACTTTCACAACGGCGGACCAGACTTCCGGAGGCGGTGAGAATGCAGATGGTGGTATCTTCATGATAATATCTGCATCGGCAAAATAGTGCGTGTTCACTGAAAGCCTGCTGTAGTCCTCAGTATTTGCTTTAGCCACCATGCGCTGTGCAAATTCATACTGATACATCAGTATCCCCAGTTCAAACTCGTGCTTAAAGAGCTTAAAAGTTATAGGAGATGATATTGAATATGGAAGATTTGCGACAACCTTGTTGAATTTCGGAAGATCCAATTTAAGGACATCGCCAGGGATTATCTCTATTTTCTCATTATCAGAAAAGCGGTCTTTGAGGACATGTACAAGTGCAGGGTCGAGTTCGATGACGTAGACCTTACCCGCCTTTTCAAGAAGACGCTCGGTAAGATTTCCAATACCCCCTCCGATCTCCAGCACGACATCTTTTTCAGAAAGCTCCGCTTGATCGACAATGGAATCAAGTGATCGTTCATCGATTAAAAAATGTTGGTCATGACATCCACCACGGATGCCATATTTTTGTAATATTTTTCGGACCAAGTTAATAACACCTTATTTTCAGTCACGCTTATGTTGCTGCATTGCTGTTGTAAAGAGCCTGTATTTGATGTTATCATCCTTGAGCTCTTCAAGGATACGGTTTACGATGATCTTTTGCGGAATGTGTACTCCACCTACACGATCATGGAGGTCCTGCAGATCTTTGAACTCACCTTTCTTGCGTTCATCGATTATAGCCCACATCAGCTTCTTTCCGATACCAGGCAGAAGCTCAAGCATGTGCAGTCTTGTTGTTATTGAATGTGCATCGTTGAAGAATTTAACGAATTTATCTTCCTGGTCTTTGACGCAGATCTCAAGAACAAAAGGTAGCTCGAGCTGTGCTCCGTGGCTTAGGTTATCAAAGTGGATTCTGTGTTTAACGTGATCAATGACATCCCGATCCCCATCGCCGACATAGACTTTGGACTGTATCTCAGGATTAGCTCCTTCCTTAGGAACCAGCTCCATAAGAACGAAGTGTTTGTCACCAATTGCCTGTACGAGAGGTTTCTTTTGATATGCTGGACGTTTGTCAGTATTACTTCCGTACGGAAGGTAGTCAAGAACCCATGCGTAATCCTCTTTCTCAGGCGGCGTGCTCCTCTTGCTCATAGATATCCTCCAGTATGTTATGGATTAATGTTGAAAACTTACTGTTTCCACTAAAAAAAGTAAAGTATGAGATATAAATTTATTCCATTGCCTCGAGCACAAGAGTCAATATTGCGTCCAGCTCTTCTTCGGTCAATGTGAATCTTTCTTTAGCATAGACTGTCCTGAGCTCATCCCTTGTCAGAGGTGCAATATCAGCAATATGTATTGCAATCTCAGGCTTCATCTTCTCCATCTCAAGAAGCTTGTTAACAAGTTCTCTGGATCGGCTTGCATCCATCTTTGCAAACATGTCCGCATGGTTGATAGCTTTGCGAAGTTCATATCCAAGCTCTTCTTCACGTGCCACGCGCTCTTCCATTATTCTGTTAAGTATTTCCTTGACCTCAGGAACGGTCAATAATTCTTCGCTCTGAATGTGTTTGACTATCATTAAAATACACTCTTTGGAATTAGTATGTTTAACGTTTTTGTACCTGCTAAAGTAATAGCAGATGCTATCTGTCAGATGGACTTCCGCACAGATATAACTATCGACAATAAAAGGTCACGCCCAGGCCATTACTAGCCTGGATGTTGAATTTAGTATTTCTGTGGTTTCAAGTGCTGTGACAGGGAGATGACCTCTTTCTTAGAGTTTCCATCTGTTACCTGTAAAAGATAAGCTCTTCCGCGCTTTCCAAGTACCTTACCGGTCTTGCCCTGGAACTTTGCGTTTGGCATTCCCTTCTGTACGCTTGGATCGATATCGATGTGGACCATCTGGCCGTCTTCGAAATCCTGAATTGCCTTGCTTATAGGGGAGAGACCTCGTTCCCTTACTGTCTTCTTCAATTTGTACCTAGTACAGCTACGTTCACCGTGTGATGTTGGCATTGTTTTCCTCCATTAGTTCAGGTCGTGGATAGACCTGTATTTGATAAATTTGATATTCGGGCGACTTATATGTCGACCCCGACAACATCCAGTTCTGTAACGAAAGCCTGTGAACCGATAAGTCCTGTAAGACTTGGTATGGTCCTTCCTTCGTCGCTGGATATCAATTCCTTTACATACAGGCCACCTTCACAATGAACTTCGATCATTGCGTAGTCATCTGTTAATTCGTTAAGCTTCATGTCATGAACAGTTCGCTTACGAACCAGATCGGCCCTTCTGTGTGAAACACGCTGTGGTGTTCTCTGTTGGATCTGCGCACCAATAAGTTCGTTGATGGCAGTCCTGAGTTTATCCTCTGGAATTTGCTCTTTGAATGTAACTTTAAGTTTATAAACCTTATCCGCCTTTACAGTCTTAAGGTTCTCGACAGTGCTCTTCGGAGTGAATGTTAACCCTACCACTTCGATCTTCCCGCCTGCGCGCTCATTGATCTCCTTTTCGACCTTTGCAAGATCGCATGTGCGCAGCATGGGTTCAACCGCTTCAACCACGAACGGCCTACCGGTTCCAAGCATCAGGGCATCGATATCCTCACGCCCTGCCCCATGGAACTTCGTGTCCTTTGACTTAAGGGCTTCCACGACAGGGTCCTTAATAAGTTCATCAACAGATTCGGGATATTGCTTTCCTGTGAAGTTACAGGTCTCACAGCCCCTCCCTCTGCATGCCCGGCATGGCCAGCGCGTCTGCGGGATGGTCCGCACCATTTTCCGGTACCTGCCAAGAATATAGACCGAACGTACTTGCAGATGAACTTTCTCTTCAGCAAGATCGAGCGTCACAAGAATGTCCGGATTTTCGAGTTTGACCTCTTTGCCGGTCCTTTCTGCAATGAGCTTTCCTACCTCACGGTTCATCTCGGATTTGAACTGTTCCGCATAGGTGGTCCCGGATTCGGTCCAGATGATCTCCTCGTTCTCGCTCAAAAGCCCGCTCATCTTCGTTCCAACAAGGAAAGTGGAATGCTCATAGTCCTTCAATGCAGTCTCTGCTCTTTCTGCCCATGTGTCAAGCTTTTCGAAAAGACCAAGGCACACCCAGCATTTTTCGTCCTCGCCTTTAAGTCTAAGGGATTTGCGTGCATTCACACTTGAAGTACTCAGGTCTTCCAGTATCTCCTTGTCACCTTCGTCCTTGTTAATGCGGTCTCCTTCCATAGCAAGGGCGAGCTTGATTGCACTCCCTCGTTTGTCATTGGTAAGTCCGGTAGAGAGTTTTGCGAACTGTCTTCCCATACAATGGTCACATATCGGTCCTTCACGGACGATCTTTTTTGCAATATCGAGCACGTTCAACTGATCACTTCCTTCTTCCTGTTTTACTGGGATCTACCTGACAAATTCCGGTCTATCTCGTTATTGATAAGTATGATACAATGGTCGGCATGTAGCGGGATCGGACCAAGAGAGATGGTCTTAGCTTCATGTTCTTTTATTAACTGCTCTTCCTCTTCGGTAACTCCCATATGGTCACCAAGAATAAAAACAGCATTGTTCGTAAGGTCAGAAAGCTCGCGGATATCCTCACCATCTTCATGCAGATAGATGAGTCTGCGTCCTGCATCTTTGAACTCATTAAGCAACGTCCCAAGATTCCCGCTTCTGATGAAAACACCTGGAGTTGAGCGTGCCTCATATTCCCCGGCAGTCTTCTGTAATGCTTTCTTGATAAGTGAGCCGGCACTCCTTTCATCCGGATTGAGATATCTGACATGCTCACTATCAAAGCGTATGATCTTTCCGGGCTCCGGTTCTCCAAGAAGTAACAGATGTACCTGAACATCCCGCCTAAGGTCATGTGAAAGGAACAGGCATGAATTGATGCACCTGCAAAGGATATCCATACGCCCTGCTGAACCAGGGAGGTCATTCAGGGAAAAGTCACCTGTTGTCAAAGCCTTATGAGCAATTATCACAAAATCTCGCATTTTCTTCATTATCCTGTCTTGTTTTTTGGTGATTACCATGTGTTATTAGATTAAATGCACCCTTGGATAACACAAAGCCTTTTTTTATTTAGTTAATTTGTACTGTGGAATGGTTCATAATAAAGAATATAGAATAAAAACATATCTACCCTGATCAATATTGAATGCTGACAATTAACATGAATTAAAAGCATTCATTATTTTCAACAAAAAAATGAAGGGAATTCACCTTACCCTATAAACGATGCCTCTGAACAGGCGACCAAGTATATCAGAACCTGTTATGACTATTTTTTCAGGATCATCATCATTCCAGTAAAGGATCAGGTCATTATCTATGACATCATCTTCGGAGTCTACAGGATAAACCTTCAGTTTATGGAGTACATCCCCTATCTTTACATTAGGGCTCTTTACGATTAGCGGAGTATGGCAATATTTTAGTGGATGGAAATTATTTTTTTTGTAGATAGCATCTCTTATGAAAGAGGTAGAATCTATTGCCACAACCGGATACCTGTTCTCATCAACCGCTATTATCCATTTTTTAGCTGGAAATGCGATCTTATGAAGCAAGATCTCAAAATCCGGAGTACCGACTTCCGGAAAGACCGGTAGGTCGTTAATTGTATTAATTTCGATTATGGTCTTCTCATCTATGAGCGAACCTTCCTCTTTTATACTAAGATCATCCAGTGACAAGAAATTAAGAGCACCAAGTCCTTCCATTTTATCAATATCGCTTGAATCTGACCTCATGTGTTTCTGAAGCATTATCCTCAGAGATGTTTCTTTGAAATACTCAAGTTTCTCTTTACCAAGCCATCTGTCAAGGATCATTGCAGAAGGTTTTGTAAAAGGATACAATAGCAGTATGTACAATTTGACAAGAGGTGTTAAGGAAGCACCCATCTTTAAAGCATTTCTTGTGAAATATGCCTGAGGCATTATCTCTCCAAAGCAAGTGATGAATACTGTCGAGAATATGAACGCAGAGCTACCGACCATAACTGAATCTGTTAAAAGGGTAAGCAGTACATTGACACCTACATTACCCCACAATAAGGTAGAAAGGAGTAAATGCGGATCATTTCTTAGTTTTAAGACCTTCTGTGCATGTATGTTATTAGCTTCAGCTTCGATCTCAAGCCTGAGACGGCTCAGTCCAAAAAGACCAATTGTCAACCCCGAAAAAATCCCTGATTGGACCAGACAAAGAGTGATAAGTATCCAGATGATGATATTATTCATAAATTATTGACCCACTCAAAGTAAGAAAAATTACTAAACAATAATAAGGGGGCACGAAATAAAACTATTTCTATGTAATTGGAGATCTTTAATACCCACAGCAAATGATAATGTCGAATAATTTTATTGCTAACCACTCTTAATCTATAATTTTGATAGGATCAAGTAGTACTGAGATTCAGAGATTTATATAGCGAAAGGTCCCCATATATTATTTTATCAGAAAGCATTTAAGTATAAATTTAGCGGGATGAAGAGATTTATATCCCCTCCATCCCCAGTTGAAAAATATATTCGGAACAGTTGTTTTACTGCTCGACTACATCTCCTTTAATAAAGAGCATCCTATCGCCATTGTCTCCGATACCGAGAACAAGCTGATCGTTTTCCATTGAGACGGTTGTTACATTGCTCAACAGGGAAAGATACTGACTATCCAGCGAGTCAGGACCACAGTATGCAAGCGTTATTGGCCCTGGTGCTAAGGTAAGCTCATTTCCATCCAGAG
This sequence comes from Methanococcoides sp., assembly GCA_021108275.1. Classification (GTDB taxonomy): domain Archaea; phylum Halobacteriota; class Methanosarcinia; order Methanosarcinales; family Methanosarcinaceae; genus Methanococcoides. Next base: position 10,199 of record JAIORD010000053.1, on the reverse strand, counting down.
TGTAGCCCCCACTTCCAATGTTGCAGTCGGCTTTAATGGAGTATGTCTCGTCCGATCTCAAAGTGAGTGTGTAGTTTTCCGAATCAGGAACTACGGACTGACTGGCTGGAAGTGTCTCGGTCAATCTGGACCATTGCCATTGAATGTCGGTGATCTCTTCAAGGGATACAATCGTTTCTTCGCCCTGTTCGGCCTCAACAATGTCGTCCTCATTATCAATTTCAGTACAACCCACTGCCATAAAGGTACAGGTAAGTACGGCAAAGATAATGAAAATGGATAATAATTTTTGTGTATTCATGATCTGATAACCTCCGGTTTCTCTAAATGTAAATACATCAAGTTACTATTTATAGGTTATTTAAACTACAGTTCAATTTGAAGTCTTCAGGTGCTGTTATTGATATTCATAGCATCTTTCGTGAACATCAATGAAAAGTACCCCTCCAAAGTAATAGCAAATTTTTCATCTTTAGAGATCTTATAAATTTAGAGAATATTGCAATATTTCGATATGCCTGAACTGTGACATTATGTGAACCTTACAATACGTTTATGTGTTGTTAAATGCAATATTTCTGCATAGGGGACTTTCCCGATTGAGGATCCCGTCCCATAGAGGAGTAATAACAATGGCACATGATATTGATTATATGATCCACGGGAATGAAATGCAGCTTGTTGAGATAGAACTTGATCAAGGTGAGACCGTAAGGGCCGAAGCAGGTGCAATGATGTTCATGGGAGATGGCATCAAGATGGAAACGTCCACTGGCGGAGGATTGCTTAAAGGTCTGAAGCGTGCATTCTCAGGAGAGAGCTTTTTTATAACTTCTTTTACCCAGAACGGAAAAGGCAAGGGAACAGTGGCCTTTGGAGCACCATATCCCGGTAAGATCATACCCATAGACCTTGCATCAGAAGGTGGCAGTTTCCTCTGTCAGAAAGACGCATTCCTCTGCGCTGCAGATGGAGTCGATATTTCCATTGCATTCTCGAAGAAGATAGGTGCAGGGCTTTTCGGAGGAGAAGGTTTCATTCTCCAGAGGCTCAAAGGCAACGGCCTTGCATTTGTACATGCAGGCGGCACGATAATCAAGAAAGACCTTGCTCCGGGGGAAACACTAAGGGTAGATACAGGTTGTCTGGTGGCATTCTCAGAGAGTGTTAACTACGACATACAGTTCGTAGGCGGTTTCAAGAATGCCCTTTTTGGTGGCGAAGGTATCGTTCTGGCAACGGTCTCAGGACCAGGTACAGTATATCTTCAGAGCCTGCCATTCTCACGCCTTGCTGACAGGATAGCAGCAGCCATTGGCCCTAGTGATTCAAACAGGGGCGAAAAAGGCGGTATTGCAGGCATAGGTGAAAGTGCACTGGGCGGCATTCTCGGTGGCGACAGGAAGTTCTAACGGTCTATATGAGGTGAAATAAATGAAAATACTTGCAATTGCTGATATACATGGTGATTTTTCCCATCTGGAAGATATTAAAGAAAAAGCCGGTGAGATCGATGTAGTGGTCATCAGTGGTGACATTACGAACTTTGGACCTTCCAGCGAAGTTGAACAACTAAATGGTGTTTTTGATGTACCGGTCTTTGCAGTTCCCGGAAATTGCGATCAAAAGGATATCCTTGAAGTACTCGATGATTCGGAAATAGTGAATTTGCACAAGGCAACCGAAAGAATAGGAGAGTTCGCTTTCGTAGGAATAGGAGGTTCCAGTCCAACACCTTTCAACACTCCTTTCGAACTTGAGGAACAGGAAATCGAGGATGCCCTTGAACCCATGTTCAATGCCTGTGAGGGTGATTGTAAGGGCAATATAGTAATGGTCTCACATGCACCCCCAAAAGGACTTCTGGATTCCATCTCAGGAGACAATGTGGGCAGTGCAGCAGTTGCCAAGTTCATTGACCGCTCAAAGCTGGTCATCTGTGCACATATTCACGAAGCAAGGGGATTTGCCAGATCAGGAGATACATTCCTTGTTAATCCCGGCATGGCAACAGATGGATATGCGGCCCTTATTGAGCTTGAGCAGGACAATGTGAGCGTGTCCTTTATTGAGGTCTGAACAAGGACAGCCCATCCAATTAGAACTAGAAAAAATGCCCGGACTAGTTTTCAGAGCTCAACTTTCATGAGGTCGGAAGCAATATGCACTTCCCCCTCGAACTTTTCTTTTATGTATTCAAGAGCTTCCTCTTCGTGCCCCTGCATGTGAGGATAAAGATGTGTCAGATACACCCTTGAGATACCAGACCCTTCGAGATATGGTCGCAACATGTCAGGTGTGGCGTGATTGGTCATCGGAAAATCCAGCGGGAACGAGCATTCGTGAATAAGCATATCGGCACCTTGTGCCAGCTCCATGATGCCATCACATGGCTCAGTATCCCCTGAATAGACAACGACCTTACCATCGTATTCAACCCTATATCCAAGCGAAGGCACACTGTGTATCCCATTACCACACTGGACACTGCACCCGTCTGCAAGCTCAAATCCATCACCTGCCGCAACTTCCCGAACCTCGACATTGACCTTCTCTTTCATGTACGGATAGATGTCCATGAGCCGTCCTAACCATTCCTGTGTCCCAACAGGTCCATAAATGACCGAATCAAGCTTCTCACAGAGCCAGTTAGCCTTGAGCAGACACATGACATCCGCCACATGATCAAGGTGCAGATGGGAAAGCACAATTGTGTCGATCTCAGTATGTGATGCCCCGCTTTCGAATATCCGATTAAGAATGCCACCCCCGCAGTCAAAAAGTACCTTCTTTTCCCCGAACTCGATCAGTACACCTGACTGTACCCTGCCTTTCTGTGGTATCGCCACACCTGTTCCAAGAAATGTTATCTTCATGTTCCATTAGAATAAGGCTTAAGTAACTTAACTTTAATTATGGGGTGACCAAAAGCGTAAGGCAGCCGTTCTAATTCTCATGCGGGGGTCGCCCAGCTAGGTCAAAGGCGCCAGACTTAAGATCTGGTATCGAAGGATTTCGAGGGTTCGAATCCCTCCCCCCGCACTTATTTTCAAACTTACTCTTTCTGTGTACTGTGAAACCACTGCATCTTCAACAAAAGCATTTCTGTGAGAATATCTGTGCTTTACCTATGAAATGTATTTAATTCGCAATGAATATCAGGTCACAATTCTCATGTCCTATGGTTCTTGTAGAAGGACTTGCTGAACTTTTCGTATAATCATCGAATGTATGATCTTCGATAAACTCCCCGCATTCACATAGAATCATCTAACCACCCCCACTTTTAAAAAATATATAGTTCACACTATTCAAAAAGAGATGTCATCGCCCAATTGCTCGCCCCTCGATCATAGATATGTTTTGTGTTATTCCCCAATAACACTCTAAATTTATAGATCATATTATTTAAACATTGGTGCAAACTATTTAAGAAAGTCACTGTTTTTTAGGTTAAGCCTAACTTTGACATTTTCAACTTTTACTCAAATAGAATCTCTTCTCTTTTACCCAATTTCTACATATTTTACTCAGTAAATCTTATCGGACAGTTTCAATATTCTTGGCTAGATTCTCACGAAATTGGTAATTTATACTCCAAAATCAACCTATTTATCACATTAAAATTCGCATAAATATACTTTTTTGATTTTCTCTGCTATGAATCCACGGTAACTGTCAAATTCGAATTAAACAGAAAGTTTACCGTAAACTTTCAATAATCCTATTGTTTGGAGAAAATCGGAGTATTCAGGTTAATTTTCAAGCAATCGTTTCTGCTGTAATTAATTAAATAAAATAGATTCTATTAACTTTTTTATGAATCCTATTTGAAACATTACAAAATAATTATTAGAATAGTATAGTATATTTTTTAGTATCCAATCCATCGAATAATTATATATACATATAAATCTACAAGCCTTTAAAATAAAGAGGGTGTACCTATTAAAGTCATTACAATAATTACTATATTTTTACTTCTGCTTGTTTGTAGTTGTTTCAATTCAGCTGCAGCAGACGTAACGCTCGAATCATCAACTCAAATCGCCACAACCGGTGAAGACTTCACAATCGATGTTTTTGTAACACCGGATGCTGCAATTGCAGGATTACAGTTCGATCTCGATTTTGACAGCTCAAAGCTACAAATAGACAGTGTATCTGAAGGCATACTTTTAAGCCAGAATGGAGCTTCAACATTTTTCAGCAATGGAAACACAGACAACAATGCAGGAACACTTTCAAATGTTTACGGTTTGATACTGGCTCCTTCAAGCATCATAGAACCTGAGTCATTTGCAAGCATCACAATGAGTGCAAAAGAGCAGGCAACAAGCACATCAACAATTGGTCTGAAAAACGTGATCGTAAGTGACCCATCAGGAAATCCTCTAAGTGTCTTGATCAAAAATACGACTCTGACCATTAACGAGGCCCCTGTGGCAAGTGAACCAGAGGTATTCTATGATAGCTTTGAGCAGGGTGAATGGAACGGGCTGTGGACCGAAGATAAACAAAGAGACTGGTTTGATTCAACTCAGCGGGCAATAGACGGCAGCTATTCTGCTGAAATCGATGGCAGGGCTTTGGATGCAGCATTAACCTCTAAAGATATAGATCTGGGTGGCAAAACAAGCACAACAATTACCTTCTCCTGGTATATTGAAAGTGGCCTCGACAACGGGGAATATCTTGCATTTGATGTTTCCACAGATGGAGGAAATACTTGGACTGAAAAGGCAATATTAAGAGGAAATGTTGACACTGAAAACACCTGGCACGAGGAGAGCATTGAAGTAACCGACATAAACAGACTCAATATCCAATTCAGAGGAAAGATGTCTCGCTACAATGAAGATGCGTTCATTGATATGGTTAGCGTAGTAGCAAAATAAGCAATCTGCCGTTAGATGAAGATGAAATTAAATGGTGCCCGATCTGGACACCAAAATTATTTTTGGAGTTTGAGTTAGATTCTTTTTTGAATTAACCACATACAAATGTATCATATGATGGTATTTATACGAGTTTGAACTGAAATTAGCGAACGATTGTATTTGTGAATGGATTAGTTATAGAAAAGTTTACAGATCAAACATGTTCGGGTTCAGCCTTTACGTATACGTTTTCCCCTTTGTACTTGATCAGAAGTATCCTATGATATGGTATCATAGTATCTGGAAAAAGCGTGAAGAATAAGTGCCCAATACCTACGATATCCTCTCCTGAAACCGTTTTTGTATTACCAGGCACACCCCTATGGATATACTCAATGCTACATTCTTTTATATCCATGCCATCCTTCCATTTCAATTCATTGAATATGTCCCTCGGACGTTTTGATCTTATTTCATTATCCATAAAATACCTTCCAGAAGATCTAATATGTAGATATAGTAAAAAGATTCAAATACAGACCCCCACGATCTATTGGATTCTCATATGTCCCCCTCAATATAATTTAGGCTAATCTTAAAATAAATAGTTATTGAAACTGTTTTCCCATCACTTCAAACCATTGAACAGAACAATAATGCAGTACGTTGAACATACTGAACATGCCCCATGCATTAGATTTTCATAGTAGAAAATGTGCTATCCAGGAAATATACTTACATTATTTTCGGGCGGGATCTGTAGCATTGACGATCTTGCTGATCATCTGAACAATGAACAAAGGTATTTTCATCACTTTAACGTAGGAATCATTAAAATTGAAAAAAAGGTAGTGGGTGCAAAATATTGCAATCCACTATTTTATTATGCTTTAAGTGCAAGCAGTGAAAGACCCAGTTTCTTTTCCAGATCCTTTACTTCTTTAGCAGCGTCTTCATTTAAGTTTGCATACTCGATCTTCTCATCTGAAAAAGCAATTAAGGCTATACCTAATTTACTTTCCAGCTCATTGATAGCTTTCAGATTTTCGGTGTCAATTTTTGAATAACTCCACATTTTTAAAACCCCCAATAGAATATACATTCGATTAGCTAATATATGTTGTCTCTGAAAACCCCATATATATAATTAATATTGGATATATTATTGACATAACCAGTAGTCAGAATATTTACATCGATACTCTTATTTTCTCATAGAACAAAGATCATGTCAGAGAAATTTGAAGGAAACGCACGTTTAGTATTTATTTCTTTAACCTTTTTTCATGGATGGATCTATGATGGTATTGTCTGGATAATGACGGCTGCTGAATACAATGGACTCGTTCCTGTTGTTTTGAGATCAGGGGACGGTAATGTATGATTCGAAAGAGCAGGGCACATCATCAAATTCCGGAGGACACTCACAAAATTATCTTCGATATTTTAGTGGTTTGCTTTATATTACGTGAACTTCTAATGTTTACCAAGGAGTATAAAGTAATATATTTAGATATTATTGAGGGAACATTTAGAGAATTCTTTGACAACTGAAGATCTGACTGCCCCATAAAGTCACAAATATTAGAACAATTAAAATTAGAAAATGGAGAGTATTGGAATTGGTTTCATCCACGATCATCCTTGTTCTTTGCCTGATAGCATTTGCAGTTATTCATAGCCTTACCGCAAGCCTACCTTTTAAAGGCATGATCTTGCGGGTAATGGGTTCCAGGTCAGAAAAATATTATATGCTAGCATACAGCCTGATCTCAGTGCTAACAGTATTACCACTCGTGTATCTGATCTACAAATATCCGGGACCGATACTCTACATAATACCATCTCCCTGGCGCTGGTTCATGGTGGGTGGACAGTTGATCGGTGCACTCATCGGTGCCAGAGGTCTGCTGGATGCGCCTCACAGATTCAAGATACGTGCACAGCTATCTGCACCAAATACTCCTGAAGCAGGTTCCCTGAATATTCAGGGCATTTTCCGATTCATAAGGGATCCCTTCCTGCTCTCAGGATTGATCATTATATGGCTGACTCCCTTTATGACCGTCAATCTGCTCGTAATATACATTTTTTCCACCCTATACGTGTATCTGGGGTCCCTGCATGTGGAAAGAAGACTTGTGGCACGGTTTGGTGATGAATACAGGGAATATCAAGAACGGGTTCACAGGATAATTCCTCATTTCAAAGGACAATATTAAAAAAGTATTGAATTTCTCTTGACCCCCAATATTCCGATCAGTGTGAGGAATAACAGGACTTCAAAAACTAAAGAACATGAAAAATGCCTCATTTTCACCTTTACTGTAAAGAATTAATTATATATCTTGGCTCATTAACCACCAAGATTATCTCTTATCAATAAGATGGGTCAGATAAATTCCAACGATTTTTACATTATAACCAGAGGTATAACGTGTCATTTGATAATTTAAATTTAATATTCCCGCTTCAGCGGGCATTAACCGAAGAAGGATATACAACACCTACTCCGATACAGGAGCTATCCATCCCCCATCTATTGGATGGTAGGGACATGATCGGTATCGCTCAGACAGGTACAGGCAAGACAGCTGCATTCATATTACCTATTCTCCAGAATATGTCTGCATCCCACAAGACAGTGAAGCCAAGAAGTCCGCGAGTGCTTGTGCTTGCGCCCACAAGGGAACTTGCAGCACAGATAGGGGATAGTTTTGCCACGTATGGCAAATACACCCGTTACAAGCATACAGTTGTATTCGGAGGAGTTGGACAGACACCACAGGTAAGAGCTCTCTCAAAGGGTGTGGATTGCCTTGTAGCAACCCCGGGCAGACTGCTGGACCTGATACAACAAGGCCATATTCGACTTTCCAGTGTGGAGTATTTTGTCCTTGATGAAGCGGACAGGATGCTTGATATGGGTTTCCTCAACGATGTGAACAAAATTGTCGATATGCTGCCAAAAAAGCGTCAGTCCCTTTTCTATTCAGCCACCATGTCCCCGGAGATATCCGCACTTGCCAGGAAGATGCTCAGCAATCCTGCACAGGTAGAGGTTACTCCGCAAGCGACAACTGTTGAGCGCATAGAGCAGTTCATCTTTTTCGTGGATACGGATAACAAGAACGAATTACTTTTGCATTTATTAAGAGGCAAGCATCTGGAATGCGTTCTCATATTCACACGTACAAAGCATCGTGCCAATAAGGTCACTGAGATGCTTAACAAGAGCAATATCAATGCGGGTGCTATCCATGGAAGCAAGTCCCAGACCCACCGTACAAAAACGCTTCAGAATTTCAAGTCTGGACAACTGCGTGTACTGGTCGCAACAGACATAGCTGCCCGAGGAATTGATATCGAAGACATATCACACGTAATAAACTATGACCTGCCAAATATCCCTGAAAGCTACGTACACCGCATAGGACGTACAGCAAGGGCAGGAGCTGAAGGAACAGCATACTCATTCTGTGCAGCAGATGAGAGGGATTTCCTTCGCGATATCGAAAAACTCACCGATATGGAGATCGAGGTCGCTGAGCATAATTACCATTCCGAAAAAGCGAAGAATGCCACGGGGGACGCAGCAAAGCCAGCTCCCAAGCAACAGAGAGGACGAACCGGAAGCGCCGGGCCTAAAAGGGGCAGGGGCAAAAAAGGCGAAGGTAAAGGCGGTAGAAGTAGTAGTGCTAATAAGGATAGTAAAAATAAAGGTGGACGATCAGAGAACACCAATAGAGGCCCAGCTAAGAGTACTACCTCCAAGAAGAACTCAGGTCGAAATTCGGGTCGAGGCGCAGGTAAGCCCAAAAGCAGTCAGTAATTGAGCATTTAATTCAGTTCATGGATCCCCATTCATGGACTGAAAATGCTACTGTTTGCTACTGACCTTCCTCCAAAAAAACGAAAATGATCCCAATTAGGTATATCATCCAGTTAGTTATAATTCTCTCTATATGCTTTATGGGAGATATCCTCCATAATTATCTCAACCTTCCGATTCCCGGAAATATACTGGGAATGATGCTATTACTGGTCCTTCTGTTAACTGGTATCCTAAAACTATCCATGATCGAAGATGTAAGCAACTTCCTGCTAAAGCATCTCTCATTTTTTTTCATACCTGCAGCTGTGGGACTGATAACCTGTTTTTCCATACTTGAAGGAAAATGGACTGCCCTGCTTTTCATATCCGTGATCTCGACCTTCATCATTACAGTGGTGACCGGCATGACGGTACAGATACTGATCAAAAGGAGACGATCTGTTGAGTGAACTTGTCCCCTATCTGGTGAGATCGCCGGTCTTTGGCATAGGGATATCCATAATAACATTCTATGCAGGCAACCTGCTCTACAAAAAAACAGGCTCCCTCCTACTGAACCCACTGGTACTGAGCATGCTGATGATAATTGGTCTTCTGCTGAGCTTACACATAACCTTTGATGATTACAACAGAGGAGGGCAATACATTTCTTTCTTCCTTGGGCCTGCTACTGTCATCCTGGCTGTTCCCCTGTATAAGAAGATTAGCCTCCTTAAGGAGAATGTAATTCCAATACTTGCAGGGATCAGTGTCGGCTCTGCAGCAGGTATAGTGAGCATAATAGTCATGTGCAGGATGTTCGGGCTTGATGAGCTGTTAAGCCTATCCATGATACCAAAATCTGTTACAACGCCCATCGGAATAGAGATATCCCGCCAGCTTGGAGGTATGCCATCCATAACTGTTGCAGCCATAGTCTTCACAGGAATAGCAGGTGTTCTACTGGGTCCCTTGGTATGTAAGTTGTTCAGAATAAACGATAAAGTGGCAGTGGGAATTGCCATAGGAACCTCGTCCCATGCCCTCGGTACGACCAAAGCCGTTGAGATGGGAGAGACCGAGGGAGCCATGAGTGGGATGGCAATTGGCATTGCCGGATTGGTTACAGTTTTCCTTGCTCCGATACTGGCCAAGCTTCTGATGTGAGATAAGTTAGTAGATTTCCGATCTTGATTGAGATAAGTGAAACTGGTTATACCAATACGTCAAATTCATCACCTTATGTTTTTTGTTAAAAACATGCTCATGAAACTTTTTATGATTAAATATATATATGATAGTTCGGTTTTAGGAAATAATATCTAGACAAAGTCAAATTCTTTTTTGTTACCAGGTTGTATATCAAAATCAATTAATAGTTTTAAAACATATTATCTATTACCGTACCATAAATAGTACGGTGAGGCAGTGAATCAGAAGGTAGAACGCCATTGGGTGTGAAAGCCCATAAATATTCAAAGTTTATTTGGCATTTGTAAATCCTT
>JAIORD010000019.1 GCA_021108275.1 Methanococcoides sp. | reverse complement strand
ATGCTTTGCAGATCTCTGAAGAAAAATATCATCGCCTTTCCGAAAGCATAAATGATATGATCTTCTGTCTTGATCCTGACACGCTTGTAACAACCTATGTAAATCCAGCCATCGAACAAATTTACGGGTATACTGTAGAAGAGTGGTTAAATAACCCTACATTATGGCAGAACACGCTTTATTCTGAAGATATGGACTGGGTAATTGCAAAAATTAAAGAGTTGCAAACAAAATTAGAAGATGGCATTTTAGAATACCGTATCATAAATAAAGACAGGAATATACGGTGGGTAAAAGCAAAATTAAGTTGGGACAAGGACCAACAGGGAAAACCGCTTTCATTGAATGGAATTATTTCTGATATGACTGAAACTGTTAAAGCGCAGGAAGCAATGCTACAAGCAAAAATACTGGCAGAGGATTCGAATAGATCAAAATCTGAATTTATAATGAACATGAGTCATGAGATAAGGACACCTTTGAATTCGATAATAGGCTTCTCAAATGTTTTGCTTAAAAGATCCGAAGGCCTGGATGAAAAAAAGGCAAAATATGTCAAAAATATATTGTCTAATGGTAAACATTTGCTGGAGATCTTCAATGAGATCATTACCACTTCAAAAATCGAATCCGGAGTTATGGAATTCAGACCAACAAAATTCTTAATAAACAATGTCATTGATGAAGTTGAAACTTCCATGATGTCCTTTGCATTGGAAAAGGATATCATTTTGACCCATAAAATCGATCTTGATAATACTATCCTAAAAGCTGACAAGTTTAAATTCAAGCATATAATCTATAACCTTGTGCACAATGCCATTAAATTCACGCCCAGTGGTGGACATGTTACGATCGAGACAAAGGTATGTGGGGATTCAATGTGCTTTTTTGTAAAAGATACAGGATCTGGAATTTCATCAACTAATCAGAGCAAATTGTTTGATAAATTTTTCCAAGCTGATTCCTCAACTACCCGAAAACACGGGGGCATTGGTTTGGGTCTCAATATTGTGAAAAAGTTTGTGGAAATACACAATGGTAAGGTTTGGGTCGAAAGTGAAGTTGGAAAAGGAAGTACATTTGGGTTCAGTATTCCAATTGATCTTGAAAGTGCTTCTTGAGAATCGCAATTGAAATGATGCCTGGTCATTGAACCACACATCATTTTCATATTTTTATATTCGATATTCAAATCGTTTCAGGCATGGTCATGGACCCAGAAATTACCATCGATGGTTATCTCTTTTTTCCATATGGGCACTTCTGATTTCACTCGTTCCAATGTCTCACTAAGAGCTGCGAACAGTTGCTGGCGGTGTCCTGCTGCTATCACGATATATACAATATCTTCAAGTGGCATTATCCTTCCGGCTTTGTGATGAATGAGGACATCGATGATACCCTCTTGCTGCATCATTTCTTCCCGTATCTTCTGGATGCTGGCATCTGCGACCTTATCATATTTCTCGAATTCGAGCATTTTGGTCTCGTAATCCTCATTATCCGTCCTTACGATACCGATAAAAGTACCAATTCCACCTGCTTTTACTATCTCTGGATTTGCTCTGACCTTTTCTATAAGGGAATTGAGCGTAATGTGGTCCGGTTGTTCCATTAGCAGTGCTACAATATTTTTAAGATCCCAGTCGACCTTTTCAGGAAGTCTTGCGATGACATTGGAAATATCTTCATCCAGATCACCGAGAACGACCTTTGCAACATCACTGTCCTTTGCACCTTCGACTATGGCAAAATCCATTCCCGCATCAGCAAGTTCATCCAGTGCTTTTTCAAAAGAAGGATTACGGCTGATGGTCACCAGTTCCCTGTCCGTGACGGCAGTGACCATATCGGCACCGGAATCGAAATGTTTACCGGAATCAGTATTCGGATCATCAAGACGATGGTCAAGCATCAGTTTGACCGTTCCCACACGACCAAGGTCTGAAAGTTCCTTTACCATTCGGGTAACGAAGGTCGTTTTCCCTGTGTTCTTGTAACCTATAACTGAAATGACTTTCATGCCCATTCCTATTCCTGAATAATATATATAAGTACGGTGAACGGGTGGTAAAAGTTTATTCTTTCTAAAAATATAAAACAGAAGTTGAAATGTCGATTGCTTTATATTAATAAAGAATATTACTCTGTTACATGTGTGGTTATCAGGTACGAATTCATGACATGCCATCGGAAGATCGGCCAAGAGAGCGTTTGTTGAAACATGGTCCCGGTTTCCTTTCCAATGCGGAACTGCTTTCAGTAATCCTTCGTACAGGTTCAAAGGATGAGAATGTGGTCAGTATGTCCAGTCGTATCCTCTCGGAATACAATCTAAAACAATTGAGCCAGGCGAACATTACCCAGCTCACAAAGATACGGGGCATTGGTCCTGCCAAAGCTTCCCAGATAGCAGCCCTTTTCGAACTTGCAAGAAAACTGGAGATCTTCACTGATGATCCTAAAAGAAAGATACGCTCGGCAAACGATGTATATTCCCTGCTCTATCCCAGACATCGCGAATTGAAAAAAGAACATCTTACAGCCCTTTATCTTGATACGAAGAACAATATCATCAAGGAAGAGGTAATCTCCATTGGCAGCCTGAACGCAAACATCGTGCATCCGCGTGAAGTGTTCAAATCAGCTCTCATGGAGTCTTCAGCCTCCGTTATATTAACGCACAATCATCCCTCAGGCGACCCCGCACCAAGCAGGGAGGACATAGCTGTAACGGAAAAGCTCGTTGAAGGCGGGAAGATCCTTGGCATCAGTGTTCTCGACCATGTGATCATCGGGGATGGCAGGTATATCAGTTTGAAAGAGGAAGGCTACATAAACTGATGGCTGAAATTCTGCATTGAAGTCACCCATGATGACAAAACTATTTTATTCTGTAAACGGACTGAGTATAAGTGAGTACATCATCCAGTGCGTTGATATCTTCTGTGACCTCGTCTGGATAAGTGTGGATGACTATCAAGACTGCATCAAAGTTATACTGGGTAGAACTGATAGCTGCAATGTATGGCTGCCTGTGGAATGGATATATCTTTAAAGATTACATCATGTATCGAAGATTCCAGATCTGGTTCGCATCGTTGTTGGTGTAGATCATGCTGTGACTTCAAAGGATGGTGCTGATGATACTGATGATACTGGCATCGTGGTTGCTGGTATTTACAAGAAGAAACATGGGTATGTCCTAGGTGATTACACACGTCACACCACACCAAGAAAATGGGCAGCTGAAGCAATCGCAGCTTTTGAGAAGCATCACGGTGACCGTATCATCGGTGAAGTCAACAACGGTGGTGAACTTGTAGAAGCCAATTTAAGATTAGTAGATCCGTCAATTCCTTACCAGGCGGTCAGAGCAAGCAGAGGAAAGCAGACTCGAGCTGAACCGATATCCTCATACTATGAGCAAGGTCGGATCCATCATGTGGCTACATTCCCGGCTCTTGAGAATCAGATGTGTGATTGGATTCCAGGAGAAGGCCGATCTCCTGATCGAATCGATGCTTTGGTCTGGGTCTTGACTGAACTACTTCCTCCTGAGAAGCCTGGGAAACCTTTGCCTCGGTTCAGTGGTGGATTTGGTGTGAGCGGTGGGTTAAGGATTTAAAAGTGTTATCAATCGTTCATTGAGTATTATCATATCTTTGCCAACTGCTACAACATTCTTATCCACTAAAGCATCTAGTAAGCAGCTAGATTTTAGTGGTGTATCCGCAGTGGTTAACTTCATGTTGTCATGTGCTAGATACTATTTATTAAATAAATCAGAGACTGCTTTCCCAGGGTTTTCAACATCGTTCATTTCACTTACAACTAAGAACAATGGATAATAAAACTCCTCCAATTGGTCGCGTATATATGCGATTTCTCTATCAATTGAAGCTTGTTCAATTACCTCTTCTGAACCCTTTGCAATTTTATGAGTTAAATATACATAAATTCCTGTAATAATTACAAGCACTACTGTGGCGATTGCAGTTATTGCTCCAGAGTTAACATTTAATGTTAATATCCAATTTGACATGTTGTCTCGTTTCCTGTTCGCCTTAAGTAAGATCTCATTGTCGGCTGAAACCCCTAACGTAAGCAGGCAGATTCCTGATGGTCTCAATTGCTACCCACCAAAAAACTGCAACAATTAATGGAATGATTATACAAAGAATCAAGAATGCAGAGGTTTGATGACTTTCTGGAATAAATTGCAGGAGCCATGTGATGAATTTTAGACCATAAATAACCAGTGTCAATATTGAAAGTATTATTTCAACTCTGTAATGTTCAATAAGCCCATCAATTATTCCAGATATCATTCCTATCACCAGAAGCAAAATTACGATGTTTTATGAAGTTGCAACTAATGTATTATAACATTTTGTGATTATGTGCAACTCAACTTTCCTTTTTTTCATGAGTGGTGGGTTGAGGGTATGGCAAACATTGGAAACCTTTTTGTTTGGTAAGTGCTTCTAATTCTCCGGTAATCTTAAATCATGAATGGTTTTGAATTAGCTTATATTGTATTTGCCTTTTTTATAGGGGCCGGCATTGCTTATTTGTTTATAGAGGCATCTGAAAAGCACAGAACTTTTGTTAAAGCTTTTACGGGCATAATCGTGCCTGTGGCTGGGTTAATAGGAGGCATTATGATCAATGAATATATGGTGTTTGGTGGGGCAGTTGGTATGGTTTGTGGGACACTTTATGGTGTTCTTAATGGTAAGTGATGATGAGAGCATGTTGCTCTCATCATTTTGCTTACTTTTCAACTTTCCTTTTTATAACTCAAAGTGACAGCCTACTTTATGTCACAACTTCAATCCACTCTTCTATCTGAAAAACCAATCATCGAAGGTAATTCAGTCACTCTCCCAATTGTCAAAGTCGGCACCTGCGAAAGAATGTTGGGGTTGCCAAATCCAGCGTTGGGGCCGCGGGAGACATCTGGATACAGGTAGGAAGGAGATGATCAACCTTGGCAGCACCTACCGCTGAAGAAAAGAGAACCGTCAGGAAGAACATCATCGGTGTAGCCGAGAAGAAGCTTGTTGCAAGGAAGATCCTTGGTATCAATGTTCTCGACCATGTGATCATCGGGGACGGCAGATATGTCAGTTTGAAAGAGGAAGGCTACATAAACTGATGGTTAAAATTCTGTATTGAAGTCACCCATGATGACAAAGTCGTTCTCTTCTGGATGACCATCAAGACTGCATCGAAGTTATACTGGGTAGAACGATAGCTGCAATGTATGGTTGCCTGTGGAATGGATCAGTGTCTTCAGGCTCGGGGTAGGTTTCTGGAGTACCAGTTATTTCTGTTGTCTGTGTGTTGTAGATGTATGCATACTGTTCTTTGCTTGACGTTCTGCCAAGCCTTTCGCTGACTACATAGGCATACTGTAATCCGTCGGAGTTTACAAGATCTACAAGCTCTGGAAGAGCAGTCTGTGATTTATCTCTGATCTCCTGGATTGCAACTACATCATATGTTCGTACAATGTCTGCAAGCACATTCATCACTTCTGGTTTGTCAGCTTTTGATACTCCGAAGACCTGCACGTTAAATGCACCTATGACAAGTGAATCGCTTGCTGCAATAGTTGGCTCTTCAGGTGTAGGCTTATCTTCGATTTGGTCAGCGATGTCTTCCACAGCTTCAATCGTCTCCTCAACAGCTGCGAGTGTTTCTTCTGCAGTATTAAGTGTATTTTCAGTTGATTCGACACAACCGGATAATGTCAATGCTGTCAGAATGATTAATATGAATAAAACTTTTCAAATTATGGTTCAGAAGTGGCTTCCATGTATGATAATGGTTACTGAAAAACTTCTACTACCTTTCACAATTTGATATATTAATTTTAACATACCTGATTAAATACATTTTGATATAATTTGCACTGTGAATATGTGCAGCAACATTTGAACAATAAAAAATTTAGTTTCACTTAATTTATGCTTTTTACTTTGCTAATGTGCTGTTTGATAGAAGAGGTTATTTATGCTACAAAATGCTGTAAGTACTTGTTCGATTGCTCAACGGTTTTATGAAAGATTACTCAATTTTTGTGTTTTTTTTAACAATTGCTGATAGCAAGAAGTAGTAGTATCGGAATGAGCCATTTGACTAAGACAAGGTAAAACTGGTCATTCGATAATTCTCAGCCTCGGTTCTACTGTGCGGACTATAAAAGTATTTAGGAGATAAACAAATGGAATACAATAACAGAGGCGGCAGTGGTTTTGGTTCAAACAACGGCCCAAAAGAAATGCACAAGACAACATGCTCTGACTGCAAACAGGAGACTGAAGTACCTTTCAAGCCGTCTGGTGACAGACCTGTATACTGCAGGGAATGTTTTCAGAATCACAGACCAGCCAGAAACTAATCATATCTTGATATAATTTAATTCTGACATATTTTAATGAAAGACAGATAAACTGCAATCTTCCCGATTGATCAGTATCTGTCTGACATGCTTTTTTTAAAATCAATTTTTTTCAGTACACAGAATAAGATGGACAAAACATATCGTGAAAAAACGAGTGTTTTTTGATGTTAACTCTATCCCCTGTTATTGTGTGAAACTTTACATTCAAACCTTATGCCTTCACAAAATAAAAATGCTGCCTATCAGGACAGTACATGTCTAATATTTCTGCAACAAATGGTTTTTCTTCTTCACAAATCATGAGCTTTTAACAAAAGCTTTAAACCATTACTCATAATTAATCCAATCAGATGAAAGAAGTAGAACTTACAGATCCCTATACGATCCCCTACAGGGGAATCTATGTGGTCTGTGATGAAAATAACGAGTATGCAGAGATAATCGAGCATACGAATTGCTATAGTGGTGCTGCATGGTCACGCTTCCATTATGCCCGGTCACCCCTTGTACAGAAGGCACGTGCAGTGGGCAACATGAGCCGCTATCTCGTGAAAGCTGATGTTTGCGATCTTACACTTAAGCCATCAGTGGCTGCTGCCGGGATCGAATCGGTTGTGGTTGACGGGGATGAAGTATCCATCACCTATGCAGGTCTTGGAGGCGGAGGCGTGGGTGCCACGAAATGCAGAGCATTCGCACAGGGAGTGCTACGCTATGATGTGGGTGACTCAGGTGGCGGAAAGGCTGCCAAAGGCACCATAGTCGTTCCAAGACGGCAGCGTGTGCTTATCGGGATAGATGACACCGATACGAAGGAAGAGGGAGCTACGTGGTCAATGACACACAACATTGCTACAGCACTTAATAGCAATGAATCCGTCTATCTATCACATTCCCTTGTCCAATTGTTCCCGGTCTCGGCTAAAACACAGAATTGCGTATCCACAGTGCTTGAATTTGGTTGTGTAAGCGAGGAAGCGAAGAAAGAGCTCCTTGAAGACATGAAAAATGCACTGCTCAAATACAGTGTTTCCGATGAGACCGGCATGGTGGTACTGTCCTCTTTCGAGGCATCCCATATGGAAGAATACAGCACCATGTGTCGCAGCGGAGAACTGACCAAGGACATTGCAATGGAACATGCACGCAAGAATGGTGTTGAGGTCTGGCTCGATGGCAATGGTGTCATAGGTGCATTGGGATCTCTTGCATGGTTTGCCCGTCCTGATGAATCAATTGATCTGGAAGCTAAGCTATGAACGTTCCTGAGGGTCAGAATGGACCTGTGGAGGTCACGGGACTTGAAGCCCTTTATGCTGCAGCCATGGACTGTGGTGTAAAGATGATAACGGCAGTTGCCGGATTTCCCACGACAGCCGTGATCGAACATTTTGAAAAGAACAGTCCCGCTGACGTAACCACTCTGTGGATGACCAATGAGAAGGCCGCACTGGAGACCGCACTCGGTGCTTCCGTTTCAGGCAGAAGGGCACTGACCATCACAAAACACGTCGGCATGAATGTCCTTTCCGACCCTCTCATAACCTCTGTCACACATACGATCGGCGCAGGACTTGTAATAATAGCAGGCGATGATCCCGGGGTCAGAGCATCCCAGAACGAGCAGGATTCACGATGGTACGGTGAGGTGGCAGAGGTCGCGGTGTTCGACCCGTCGAACCCGGATGCTACATACAGGTCACTTATCAGAGCATTCGAACTCTCCGAAAATACAAAGACCCCTGTTATAGTCAGGATAACGGATCGTCTGGAAAAAGCCACAGGTCCTGTTAAAAGATCCGAGGATATTAAGAAGACAGAAGCTACATTTGACAGGTCTGTCTGGAAGCTGACAATGCGTGGCAAGCACCAGCATTTTCACATAAATGTACAGCCATTGCTTGTGGATGAAGCAGAGAACACCTCTCTGACACGATATGTTAAAGCAGGCAAGACAGGCATAATTTCTTCTGGCTATCCCTCTTTGCTTGTGGATAAGCTATTGTCCGAAAGACAGCTTGAGGTTTCGCATCTTTCACTTAATGTTGTATCTCCGCTTCCTGTTAGGAAACTAAGAGATTTCATATCCGACCATGAAAAAGTTCTCGTTATTGAGGAAAGTGAAGCCTTTATCGAATCCCACATCAGTATCTGCGAGAACGTACTGGGAAAAATGACCGGGCATCTCCCATATGGTCGCATTGAAAAAGAGCAGATCGGTTTTGCGATCGAGAACATCGATAAAGATAAGGTAACTAAATATACTTTTATTGAGACCATTGGGGAAAGGGGTTCACGTTCTTTGTGCGAGGACTGTCTTTTCCTGCCGGTCTATAGAATGCTTCATGATCTGGATATTTTCATAGCAGGCGATATGGGCTGCTCCATACGCAGTGCCTCTGCACCCCTTGAAGCCGTTGATGTCGGATTTGCACTTGGTGCTGCTATTTCCACAGCTGCAGGTTTCGATAAAAAGTCCGTTGCTGTCATAGGTGACTTCGGACTGTCACATTCCGGCATCTTAGGCCTGATAAATGCTGTCGAGACCAAACGTGACGTGCTCGTCATGGTGCTGGACAACAGGACAGCAGCAATGACAGGCGGACAATCCACACCTGACCTTACGGAAGCTGTAAAAGCACTCTGTGATGATGTCACTGTCTTTGAGTTCAATGATCCGGAGCTTGCTGGTAGCAGGATAAAGGAACTTGAAGAGCTTGTGAAGGACAGGCTTGCCGTTGATGGGGTTTCTGTTATTTATGTCAGGGCTGATTGTATAATACATCGTTAATTTTGTTTGTATCAATTTCGTTTTGAAATATAATTTATGGGTGGCACTAATGAAAATCTGCAAAAAATGCAATTCAAAGCATAAAGATTCTATAAATTTCTGCCCTACCTGTAAATCAATAGTTTATACTATACAGTCAAAAAATAGTGATTTAAACTCATTAAAATCTAAAGATTGCATAACTCTTGTAAAAGATAAAAAACCTAACTGTATAAATGATAAACCGCCGTATTCTGATTGGAATCCACCTGCACCGGTGACGATTTTGAGTAAAATATACAATATAAGGTATTATGACCTGAAATATGATCGAGGTAATCATTTTATTAAGTTTACTCGGGTGGCATCTCAATTAAAAGATAAGACCTATTGTTGTGCAGTTTGTAGTTATTACATGAGTTTAGATAATTCATGCTTACGAAAAAACTGCATTGTCGTTTCAAAAAAGTGTATTTGTAAATCATTTGAGCCAAAACCAGAATATCGCCTTAATATAAGATCTGATGCATATATGGAATTGATTGAAAAAAATAATAAAAAAGGAAAAAGAATGAATAAAAAAAAGAACAAAAAGAATAACAAAAAACCAATTATTAATCCACTGAAACCGAAATACACATCATTCCATCAATACTTAAAATAAATGAATCTCATCAACATTGAGTGGGTAATTTAATATTCAGATCTCCAATTCAATCACTATGGAAGATAAAGAACTCCTTCAAATTGATCTTGGTTTATCATCGCCTTGGTTTGTAAAATGTATCAATCTTGATACATCAAAAAAAATTCTCAATAACCTTCACCACATCTCCAACCTCTCCCTAACGTGAGCATTAAGAGTAAACGACTTATCACTCTTTGCATTCTGCTTCATGTAATGCAATGTACCCTTAGAGAAACTCATCTTCTTCTAATCAGAACAAAAAAGGACAAAACAAGAATCTCTGCAAAGTCTGACACATCCAAAAACATCAAATACTTTTTTCACTAATTTTATTATGGGGGGAATAGCAAATGTTAGAAAAAGATGATAAATTATTACGTGCCCAGAAACGAGTAAAGGAACTCAAGAAGTTCTACAACCATCTGGCAGTATACCTGGTGATAATGGCCATACTATTTTTTATCGACTATTCTGATGGAGGAGGATGGTGGTTTCACTGGCCACTTATTGGATGGGGGACCTTTGTAGTGATACAAGGAATTAGTGTGAGCAAATTCGTTAAAGGTTGGGAAGATAAAAAGATCAAAGAGATCATGGAAAAAGAAGAAAAATGAACTCCAAATGATTATGCGGTGATCTCCTTTTCTTCATCATCGAGATCTTTATTCTTGATCAAGTTCGGAATATTTTCTGACAAGATGAACAGGTGGTCATTAAGATCCATCTTATTACTCCGTTTTTAAATGTACTTTACTTATTACGGTTTGTAGAGAACAGTCTATCTCTATACACACCATCATGCATATCCTGCAATGCTGCACTGTACACAATAAATGCTCCAACCAAAACTATAGTCCACTGTATTATGTCTGGCCAATTCATCGGCTACACTATTACATGGCTATTAATATAGATTGTGGTTTATTTTAGAAGTTCCCTTCGTATAGGCATCGACACACTATTGTGCGGGGATATAGGTAACTGGGAAAAACCGAACTCTTTAAATTTTATAGCAAACTGCTTTGTAAAACCAAGAATATATAAAAAGTGGGATTTCTAATAAACAATTCAACATAAGTATAACTAGATTCAATAATTGATAATTTATTCCACTCTATCCGAATATTCCATCAACATTCTTTTCATAGCAGGTTCATAGCAGGATGATCAACAATGAACCTGATAGCTCTCTTAATTTTAGGAGACCTACTTGTAAGCAGCTTTGATGCTAAAATATCAGGGAGGAAGTATTGATATTTTTATATTGAACAATGGGTCTCCTGTATCTCAGGTACACCATTGACAGAGAATGGAAACGGCAACTCGAATTGATGCCTCCTCTGTGGCCGGCTTCCTCAAAGGCCAAAAAGACTAAATAGTAACACTCTACAATTTTATAAGTAGACGACATGTGACATACATAGTCGTTTTTTAGAAAATGATGTGATTTACATCAAATAAGGGTGGTACAATGGGAAATGTAGAAAAAAGCAAAGAAAATCTAAGTAAGTGTATGTGTATGAAATGCCCGAGCTATACGTTTGCGTGCAAGGTAAAGTCTATGCCAGGTAATATGGTGCACATGATGAAAGGTGATGTTTCAGAAGCTGAACATATGGAAGGATTATTTTGCGCTTTTGGAAAAAGTAAATGTATAACCGATAAAAAAGGATGCGTATGCGGGGAATGCGAAGTATATATTGAAAATAACCTTTCAGATCAGTATTATTGTCTTGACCAGAATGGAAAATAATTGATGAGGGTGTGTTTTAAGCCCTTCATATCAACAGGATCAATATGATCGAATATTGTTTCATGTTTCCGGTGGGCGTTCTGATCTCTATGATCGCAATGGCTGCAGGGATCGGAGGTGCCGTATTCTTCAGCCCTTTCTTTTTTCTGGTGTTGCACCTTGAACCCCAGGTTGCTTTTGCCACCGGGCTTTTAACTTTCAGCCGAGAAGTCCCCTTCCGCAAGGTGGGCATGTTAAATCGAAGATCAAACATGCACATTAAATCTTCGATTTTATGTGGGATGAAAGGCGTACAATCCACATACAACATCATTTTACAAAACATTAATATATTGTTAAAAAATATGGTGTATTGATGCTTAAAGCCTACAAATACTGCCTGTACCCTTCTGAATCTCAAACCGAGGTTCTTATAAAACATATTGGTGCATGTAGGTTTACGTATAATTGGGCTTTAGAGCAGAAGAACAAAGCGTATGAAGTTGATAAGGAACACTTGTCGAGATTCGAATTACAGCATCGACTTGTTCATGACCTGAAACCAAACAATGAATGGTTAAAAGAGGTCAATTCTCAATCGTTATTGAATACGCTTATCAATCTCGAATCTGCTTTCACTCGTTTTTTCAGGGAGAAGAAAGGATTTCCTAATTTCAAATCAAGGAAAAATCCTGTACAATCGTTCCAGATACCACAACATTATTCAGTGGATTTCGAAACTGATACGATCAAACTTCCGAAGTTGAAGCAACCAATAAAGGCAAAGTTACATCGAAAGTTTGAAGGTAAAGTAAAAACCGCTACGGTATCCAGAACACCTGCTGGAAAATACTACATCAGTATTCTAGTAGATGATGGAAACGAATTGCCTGAAAAAGAAATGTTCGATGAAAAATCAACATTGGGAATAGATGTTGGACTTACTCACTTCGCTATACTTTCCAATAGTGAAAAAATTGACAATCCCAAATGCCTTCGAAATAGTATGGATAGGCTGAAGATCTTACAAAAGCGGATGAGTAAGAAACAAATTGGTTCAAAGAACCGAAATAAAGCCAGACATAATGTATCAAAACTCCACGAAAAAATCCGAAACCAGAGAACTGATTTCCTGCACAAAACTACTTCTAAACTCATAAGCGAGAACCAAGCAATTGCAGTAGAAACTCTGAATATTTCGGGTATGATAAAAAACCATTGTCTTGCACAAGCGATCAGTGATGTTTCATGGAGTGAGTTTTTTAGACAACTCGAATATAAAGCAGATTGGTACGGGAAGACACTATTAAAGATAGGTCAATTTGAGCCATCTTCAAAATTATGTAGTGTATGTGGTCATCATAATGGTAAAATGACCTTGAAAGATAGAGATTGGAGCTGTCTTGAGTGTAATACAGAACACGACAGGGATATTAATGCCGCGATCAATATCAAGAAGTTTGCACTTCAACATCAAAATTTATTAAATATTTGACACCTTCGGAACGAGGGGAAGGGCTTGCAGACTTGTGAACGATGGTTCAAAGGATGAAGCAAGAAGCTCCATACGTAAGCGTGAAGTAGTTCACTTGAGATATTTGGTTTTGGTAGCGGAGCTCTGGGTTATGCACGTAAGAAACTCATCGATTTCAGGTGTGCAAAACATGTGCTGATCGTTTCCATCCCATCTGCTATAGCAGGAGTTATTCTGGGTGGCTTCATAGGACCATTGTTCTTACTCACTGTTTTTGGAGCAGGTATGCTTTTATTGTCTATTGTATTTATTCTGCCAGAAAAAAAGATTCTGCCAAAGCACCCATCATTGTACGATCAAAAAGCACACACACATCCGTGGCGTTTCCACTTTGAAAAAATAGATATTCTATTCTACATTTTAAGCTCTATTGGAGGACTTTTTGTTGGAATGGTTTCATCCGGCCTTGGGGAAGCAAACGAGTACAATCTGGAACAGCGTTTGAAGATGCCTCCGGCAATAGCTTCCGGGACCAGTGTCTTTATTGTTATTGTAACCGCATTGATAGCATCGTTTGTTCATGTCCTAGATATTTTTGTTAGCAGTGACACATCTTTCCTTGCTGATGTATTCAGTATAATCATATTTGCAGGACCTGGTGTCATACTGGGTGCCCAACTTGGAGTTCGTGCATCTCAGCTTATTTCTCATCAAAATAAGAAGGTCTTTTTATCGCTGATCTTTTTGATCGTTTCAATACTTACTTTTATACAGGTTTTGTATGGATAAAAAGGAATAGCGATAGCAACAGAGGAGTTTAGTAATATTACTTATGTTAATATTCAGGTGCTATATAACCAGTAATAATATCACTAATACTCCTGAATAATATTTTATTGCACTTTGCTCGCCATTGGAATTGAGAACGTGAAGATACTGCCTTTTCCAACTTCAGATTCCACCCAGACCTCTCCGCCATGCATTTCAACAAACTTCTTGATAAGGGCAAGGCCAAGACCGGTACCCCCATACTCCCTGGTACTTGAAGAATCCACCTGAAAGAAAGGGTTGAACAGTTTATCCTGATCCTCTGGGGAAATACCAATACCACTGTCCTTTACAGAAATATGCACAAGGTCATCTAAGGTTTTTTCTCCAATTGTCACTGACCCTCCCTGATCCGTGAACTTAATGGCATTGCTCAGCAGATTGTATAGTATCTGCTTGAATTTGGTCTTGTCAGCCTCAATAACAGTAGTATTGTCTGCAAGATCGGCAGTGATCGCGATCCTCTTTTTTTCGGCCATTGATGCGACCATTATGTTCACTTCCTCTATTGCAGAAGACACTTCGAATTCTTCAGGATGCAGTTCCATCTTTCCAGCCTCGATCTTTGAAAGGTCAAGGATCTCGTTGATCGCATCCAGCAAGTGTTTTCCGCTTGAAGTAATATTGTTCACATATTTTGTTTGTTTCTCATTGAGTGTTCCAAAAGTTCCAAGCATTAACATTTCAGAAAATCCTATAACAGCATTGAGAGGTGTTCTTAGCTCATGGGTCATATTTGCAATAAATTCTGCCTTGGATTTGTCGGCAGCTTCAGCAACAAGTTTTGCATTGAACATTGCATTCTCTGCTTTTTTACGAACTGTGATATCCTGCACTGTGCCAGCCATTCGAATGGCCTGACCGGTTTCGTTAAACGTGACTTCGGCCTGTTCATGAACAATAAGTTCTGAGCCATCGGGTAAAAGAATGCGGTAGTCAATACTATACGGTTTATTTTCATATATTGCTTTATTTATATGTTCCAGAACAAGCATTCTATCATCAGGATGGATGGCTCTTATGTACGCATTATAAGTAGCCCTGGATTCCTGGGGTTCCAGCCCAAAGATGTGATAGACCTCATCTGACCAGTGCAGCTCATTGTTGACAATGTCCCAATCACAGTTTCCAACATGAGAAATACGCTGTGCGTTGGACAAACTGGCCTCACTCTTACGTAGAGCTTCTTCCATCTGCTTGCGTTCCATTGATAGGCCATAGAGATCAGCAATTCTCTTGATCAGATCAAGTTCCCGTTCTGTATAACCTGTTTCGGAATTGGCAAGTGCGATCTGTCCAAGTAGTTCGTCCCTTACCACAGCCGGAACACTGAGGAAATTGTTGAGTACGATATGCCCTTTTGGTATTCCAACGGATTTTTCATGAGTCCGGGGAGAATTGGTATAAAACGCCTTTTTCGTGTTCAACGCATGCCCCCAGAGACTGGGATAGACTCCGACCTCACCTATCGGGAAAGCAATCCGTTTGTTCTCCAGAGAGACTTGACACACTTCCATCATCTCGGTAAGACTATGTGCAACATTGGCACCTGTTTCAGGGTCAATGGTAGAAACAAATCCATGTTTACTCGTAGTGAGATCCATGGCGAGATCCATAACCATCTTTGTAATATTCTCTATTGTCTCTTTAGGATCGACCAGTGCATTCGATAACTCCGCCAATACTTTGTTGGTAGCGGACTCCCATTTGAGCTTCTCCTCTGCATCCTTACGCTCAGTGATGTCTGTGAAGAAACCTACATTGCATTCTCTTCCATTTATCAAGATATTGGTTGTGTTAATATCTGCATATAGCGTTGTTCCGTCTTTTCGCAAACAAGGTCTGGATGACGATAAGGTTTTCTCCCCTCGTGCCTGACTCTCAAATTCAGATATAGCACATTTCAGATCATTTTTCAGATGAATGTCAAGTAAACTCATTTGCAACAATTCTTCTTCTGTATAACCTAACATTTTGCACATAGCTGGATTGGCAAACAGGAATTCTTTTGTTTGAATATCTGCAACAAGTATCCCCTCGGCAGTACCTTCAAACAACGCTTTGTATATATCTTCACTCTCCAGTAGCCCCTTCTCGATAGATAGATCACTCATCAAAGTCCCCCCACAATTTCCCTTAACTATATCCCCGACTTGTTGTGTGTTGAAGACCCCAATCTTCAAAAAGTCATAAGCGAGTCGATCAAGAGTAGCTACAACAGGAACTCTTGACCTAATAGATAGGTTGGTGTCTTTAAGATATAGCCCAAACCCGTTATAATAGGCGTCTGATGTGAAAAATGGAATGAGTCTCAAAAAGGACAACGCCTTTAAAATTTTACAAAGCCTTTTGAATGGTATAAAAAAATGATGGATGACATATCATGGCATCAGTTTCAGGACAAGGGACTTGGGCGACTTGTAGAATTACATACTTCAAACTCATCGATTTGAGAAGACGTTTATTTCCCCTCACTAATCGAACTCATCTACGCAACTTTAAATAGAACAGAACAAAAACAAAGATGCTGAATTAAATCTGCAAACTTGAAATATTAATTTTTAAATCGAATAATAACTTTTTATTACTAAAGCTCAAAATTACTAATTTGTTCCCGAAACTTTACTTTTATTCCCTTGGTGTCTGGGTGCTGTTCATCATACCTGCCATATTAAATGGAATAGCTAGAGGGATCTATGCACCCTATACAGATGAACTTCTTATCCACCAGATAAGTTCGGTGATCTTATGCACGGTCATATTTGCAGTCACCTATTTTTTCCTGAAACATTCGGGTGTTTCCGGGATATCCAGGCAGTTTATTTATATTGGGCTGATCTGGCTGCGCCTGCTATATGATTACAATATCTTTGAAGGACGCATCTGGTTACTTGTGTTAGTTGTAACGGCTACATCCCCCTGGCTTGCCAACAGGATCATCGGGGTTCCAACTGACAGAGGATCAAAATGATATCTACGAGAAGTATGGATCGAAGAAAGAAGATAATCTTCATGTTGAACTGAAAGATTTCCCACATTGCAACAATGTACTTCGACTTTATGTGGGGAATCATTATATGCCAGTAATACAAGATTTTAATAAGTTAATGGGGGAGACACATGAAACTAATCATTTTATCAGATACTCATATTAAATCGGGGCAGTCGCTGATCGAGTTGTTGCCTAATGATCTGGTCACAATTATGAAGAATAGTGATATATTGATCCATGCAGGGGATTTTGAGACACTGGAATGTTACAATGAACTGGCAGGTTTAGGAAAACTTGTGGCAGTCCACGGAGACACTGATGTACCCGAATTGATGGAACTCTTGCCTGAAAGACAGGTCATTGAGGTTGAGGGTGTCAGGGTAGGGGTCATTCACAAAGGCCAACTGACATCAGATAACCCGGACGGGCTGCGCTATCTGGCAAAAGAAATGGGCGTGGATGTTCTGATATTCGGGCATTTCCACCATCCGATCATCGAGGATTACGAGGTCCTTCTGCTCTCCCCGGGCAGTGCGATAGTGCCTGGAGTTGCTGAACCCATCGCCATAGAACTTGACATAATTGAGGGGAAGGTAAAGGGTAGGGTGATAAGGTGTGTTGGGGATGCTTGTAGTTATTTTGAGTATGAGAGGAAATGAGTTAAAGTGGATCAGATGATCCACCGAGTGCAAAATTATTCACGAGACTTAGCTTCACCGACTTCTATCAAGTAGCCGTCTGGGTCTACCATATAGCAACGATATTCAGCACTGTGATCTTTGGGCTCTGTTATAAATTTAGCTCCGCGTTTCTTTCGTGATTCATAAAACTCTTGAAGATCAGCCACTCGAACATTTAAGAACGCACTCAAAATATCATGATCTTGCTTCACGCCAACGATGGTATCGGGCTTGTCATCCGTCGGCTCGCCGCCACCAAAATTGAGTATGATCCAACTATTTGCCACTTTCATAATGCACGGGGTACCATCAGCACTGGGCTCCATGACCACCTTGCCGTCAAACATTTTCTTGTACCATTCGCACGAAGTCTTAACATCACTCACTATCAACGTATGTGTGAGCACAAAACCCTCACTTGGTGCCGGAAAATCATTATCTGCCATATCTACCACCTGTATTTTTTGTAAGTTCAGTATGTATTGACGAGCAGTTAAGCATTGAATTATTTATCTGTTTGAGTCAGGGTACTAAATGCTCATTTTGTCACGTATAATTTATTTAGGAGTTTGGAACTTATTACGTTTTTTAATTATGGGTTGTGTATATACCTAACTGTATAATAAAAACCATTTAAGTCTGAATTTTTCAGAATTATTTATATACTTATAATTTTCTTTTATTAATTAATATTTAAAATGATAATTTGGTTGACAGCTGTAAAAGAATAGTTATATTCTATTGAATTCCTGCAAACAACTCTTATCGAAATATGTGGATGGATAAAATGAGCGAGCAATTTTATGAAAACACCAATGTGATCGATTCTATTGAGAAAGATGGTATTAAAGTAGAGATACTTGAATATAAATCCCTTAAAGGAAGCAAAGACCAGGGTCTTGCAAAAAACTTATTTTATATCCAGAATGCAGGAATGTCCCTTAAACAGGTAAAGATAAGCCTTGATGATGGCGGACTATTAACTGAAGCTGGAACTCTTCATTTCCATAAAGGAAACATAACTGCTGAGTCAAAGACCGGGGGTGTGGGAGGGTTTGCCAAAAAACTTGTCAAGAACAAGTTAACCAATGAATCTATTTTTAAGCCGCACTATAAGGGAACTGGCGAGATATTTCTTGAGCCCAGTTTTGGTCACTTCATAATTGTTGAATTGAACAATGATTCGATTGTTGTTGATAAAGGTCTTTTTTATTGCTGTGAAGAAACCCTTAAGATTGGAGTTGAAAACCAAAGGAACCTATCCTCAGGTCTTTTTGGCAGCGAAGGTTGGTTCCAGACCAAAATAACAGGAAGTGGATTATGTGTTCTTGAGATCCCAGTCCCCATGTGTGAAGTGGTAAAGTATGAAATGGAAAATGAAAAACTTCAAGTTGATGGAAATTTTGCATTCCTGAGGTCTGCTTCAATTAACTATAGCGTTCAGAAATCAACAAAGAACCTTGTTGGTGCTTTAACAAGTGGAGAAGGAATGCTACAAACATTTGAAGGTACAGGGAAGGTCTGGATAGCACCAACCCAGTCAGTCTATGGAAATTTAATTGGAAATGGTTTTGGAGCACTTGCTGCACCAACCAGAAACCGGACCAATGATAGCTGATCCAAATTTACTTCTCAAGATATCTGGTATCATTTGATCAACAATAGATAAACGCAGATGGTTTTCCATCTGTGTTACCTGCTAAACGAATATTTAGTATGCATTCAACTCAGAGCCTATGGCCTAGTTGTTCAACTGATGAAGTATAAAATAATCACTTCAAGTACTTCGTTCTTCTCAATTCTGTTCATCAAAGTGATCTATTATTGCCTCAAAAACCTCGTTCTTTTCAATAGTGCTGGGTACACTTTTTTCATTTACTAATATCCCAGACTTTCTGTGCGAGGATATTGTGATCTTGATAAATATGAACAAGACAAATATTTCTTTACTCCGAAACATTAATAAATGATTAATCATTATAGATGTGTGCAATGATTAATCGTGATATATACTCATTGCCCATAAAACCAGGAGGAAATAAGAAATGGAAACATACTATGCAGGCACTACAATGGATGAAGAAGACAGTATCCTTGAATGGACAAATAGAGGACTTAAGATTGATGGTAACGGAGCATTCATCGCCACCCTTACAGTATCCATTGCCCTGATGGCATTCCTCAGACTCTCATCTTATGCTAACCTCTTCTAAGTAGAGGAGCCTTCCGTAAGACCGGAAACTCCTTTACTTCATCGCCTTTTTATTGATCTCCACTTTACAAATTTATGATCACAAGCAACTGATACCAATTCTCCCTTTTTTATCTTCAATCGCATTTTATCGAGTTACTATTTTTCCAATTAGTGTTAACTTTGAATATTCACATCTTCAACATAGGCCCGTAATATCTCAGCCACGCTCCATGCCTGGGAAATGCATCCATCTGGTCTGTGCGGGATATCACCATCAAATATCTCGGAAATTGTTCCTATTCCAGCCTCATCAAAATGGGATCCAAAATTGAGCAACAATTGCCTGCAATATTCCAGACTTGAGGGAGAACTGTCGTGTACCTTTGCATATGCAGCCACGAATGGTCCAAGTAGCCAGGGCCAGACCGTGCCATTATGATATGCACGGTCCCGGGAATCCCTGTCACCTCTGTATCTTCCGATATACTGGCTGTCAGCCGGTGATAAGGTCCTCAGACCATAAGGAGTTAGGAGTTCTTCAGTCACCCTTTCAACGATCATTTTCTCCTTTTCAGGATCAAGCATCGTGTAAGGTAATGAAACTGCAAATATCTGGTTCGGCCTGATAGATGCATCTTTACTGACAGACATATCCTCATTCACAGATATGTAATCATAAAGACACTTCTCCGTCGGGTTCCAGAAAGTATCAACGAAGTTGTTCTTTACCAATTGAGAGGTTTCAAGATACTGCTTTGTGTCTGCACCTATCAATTCCCCCAGCCAGTTGGCAATACAGAGGGAATTATACCACAAAGCGTTTATCTCGCATGCTTTTCCAGCTCTTGGTGTGATCTCCCTATCACCGACCTTCACATCCATCCAAGTAAGCTGCCCTTCCTGCTCAATGAGTCCATCCTCATCCATACGGATACCGTATAAGGTCCCTTCGATGTATTTGTGGATAATTGATCCAACCGTATCCCACATCTTCTTAACAAATTCGATATCCCTGGTATAGGAATAATATCGCCCAAGGGAATGGATGAACCAGAGTGAAGCATCGACTGTATTGTAATCCGTAGGAGAAAGCCCGTCATCTGAAAAACGGTTTGGCATGAGGCCTTGTGAACAATTTTCAGAAAAGGTGGTCAGAATAGCTTTTGCATCATTGAACCTTCCTGTTACAAGAGTAAGCCCCGGAAGCGAGATCATCGCATCCCGTCCCCAATCCGCAAACCAGTGATAACCTGCGAGTATCGTTTTTGAACTGGTAGAGTTTCGTTGTACAATGAAAGAGTCTGCAGCACTGACGAGCTTCTGTGCGAGATCATCTGTTAAATTGCAGCAGTCCTGCAGAGAGCTTTGCCTTGAAAGTTCCCTTTCATATTCAAAATTAACAAGTTCGATATCGAATTCCATATTTTCTGAAACAGAGGTCGAAGCTACAACATACATTTCACTCACATGATCCGAGACCTGTCTTTCAAAATGACCAGGGTTATAGAGATCTTCCTGATAAGCTTCCCCTCGCTCACGTTCAGTATCATATTCTAAATTATAGTACCATTGTGATTCCTGTTCATATTGCATATTGGACCGCAGTTGCAGAACACCATCAACAGTTCTCAACTGAACTCCTGAAGCATCATGCCTTTCACTAAAACTGACCTCATCTGCCCTTTTAAGCTGGTGGAAATCCCTGTTGGTCACAAGAGGCAATATACGGAAAACGAGGTCCTCATTATCAGGATTTATTAGTTTGTACCTGACAATTGTGGTGTTCTGCCCATGGATCATGAAGATATTCTTTATCAGTTTAATGTTCCCGATACTGTACTCAAAGGTTGGTAGCGGAGAAGCAGAAAAACGCTCGAGATATTTGAAACCGGAAGGATACAATGTATTGGGATACCTGTGGGCTGCAAGACGATAGACCTCATTTCCAACAATGAGCTCTTCATCAAGGGAAGAAAGCAGTACCCTACGGTCGACCGGAGGATTTGCAGAAGCGATCAGTAGACCATGGTATTTTCTGGAATTCTCACCAATGATAGTAGATGATGCATAACCTCCGATACCGTTCGTGATAAGCCATTCCCGGGAAATAGCAGAAGCATGATCGAATTCATCATTGTTTATTGTATATGAGGACATCCGAATTACACCTTAAGATATATTCAGTTCGAACTCGAACTCTTTCACGCTTTTTTCAATTCATTCAGAAGCAGAGCATTTTCGATAAATAGTGCACAGCTCCAGCCTAAAGGTCTGGCCCATGTAGCTTGCCCGGTGTTCTTATCCACTTGCTCGGACAAAAGACCGGTGCTGGTAGTGCTTCTAATTGTCCATTTAATGTATTCAATTGCCTTATTCACCAGCAGGTCATATTCATCATCCTTGTTCCTCAGCGATACAGCAAGAGTGAGCAAGGCACGGGAAAGCCATAATGTTGTAACTACCCAGGGATTACCACCTATATAGCTGTCATTTTCATAACGTTTGATCCCAAAATATCCATTGACCGGAATCCTGAGAGCATTTTCAATATGCTCTATCATTGAGAGTATCATGGCCTTTTCATCAGGATCGTTCGGTGAAAGAAGAGAAAAGGGAATAAAAGTGCCGACAATACTCGAATCCACGGTCCTGTGGATATTGTTGTCAATGATGCCACGGGAAAAATAGCCTTCCTCAAGCCACAGTTTCTCAATGGTCTCCTTCCTGACCAGTTCAGCCCTATCGAACCATTTTTCTGCAAATATCGGTTCACCATTTTCCCCGGCCAGATGAGCAGAACCTTTCAGACCGGCATAGATAGCAGCATTCGTATAACTGAATATGCCTTTATCGGATTCCCACAGGCACCTGCATGGATCGTGAAGCCCCTGGACAGTCCTTCCCATGAGATATTCTGAACCTCTACGCACCGTTTCCCAAATGGTTTTAAGGAATTCAGCTCTTTCAGACACTTCCAGTTTTAGGTAATATTGATCAAACGCATAAAGCGTTGAACCGGTCTCATCAATCTGGGTCGAATCATCAAAATTACCCCAGGAAGGAGCTTCCTTTCCATCAAGCCAGTACCTCTGGAACCACGAACCATTTGGAAGTTGTGTTCTTTTACACCATTCAAAGAACTTTGCCGCAAATTCAGGATAACCAGCATTCAATAGAGCAAGAACGACTTCTACCGAGTCCCTGTTCCAGCAGAACCCATATCCACCACACATCTCAAAAGCAGGGTCGAACTCAGGGGAAGCTACAAATGATCCCTCATCAGGGTCATTCAGTAAGTTCAGAGAGAGCAATGAGCGAACGTATAAGCTAGTCACCTCTTTTTTGAAAAGGGGATCATCTTCCAGTGCGGATAATTCTAAAGCTCGCTTTTTTGATAACCATCGAGCTGAACGATCTTCATATCCATGAATTATGTCAGCAGAGGACTGTTCCAGAACATCAGCCAGCAGGTCGTATATCAACTGTCTTTCTGAAGAAATACCGATAAAAAGCGTGATCGTGGTACTTTCACCAGGCAAGAGGTTAAGCTCCCACCCGATCGAACTGTCCAGATCACCGATCTCTTCGACATTTTGCTGGAGACTACCATCCTCCATATCACTTCTAGCACTTGCCACCCACCCATTCTCCTGTATCTTACCAACCTGCCACTCCTCAAATTTCGGAGCACTTGATGTACCAATGTAGAAGTTCTGCATGTATTGAACAAGCAGACTGGCATTAGGATCACAAAAAGCAGAGTTTCTCAGATGGGTCTCACCTGCCTGAAAATTAGAATAATAATAGAATTTGCCACTGATATGCTCTTTTGATGTGATCTCATACTTTCGTACAAGGACAGGCATTTCCTTATGCATAAAGTCATGAATTGATACTTCAACACCGGAAAAATGGGACAGATGGGTTGAGATCACATCCGTACCATCCACATATTCCTGTTTAGAGGTCCATTCAGGAGAATCCGTCCATAGTAGATTCCCCCCTGTGTAAATGCAGGCTTTGGACTCTACAAGATGTTGAGCCCAATCTCTCCTTGGGTAAAAATATCCCAGAAGATTGCCTTTTTCACCCATTGATACAAGCAGTTCATCATTGCCGAGTATAGCATTTGGATGCCTGATCAAATATATCCCTCCTTTTCAAGGATCATTCTTTGTTCATTTCAGCCAGTTTCCTGAAAACACAGGATTTGAAATCCAATAATGCTGCAATGAAATTTATGGCTGCATCATAGGGTGATGTATGGATACTGAAATACGAATGTACATCTCCATCTCCTAACCATTTTGTACTCATGTAGTAATAGTGATCAGATGTAAGAAGATGCCTCCATATGCTGATGAGCTTCGGATCATTCGTTCTTTTCACGTAAGGTCCAAGCATTTTTGCCTCTTCGAAGCATCTACGCTGCATGTCGTTACCAAGCCATGCACTCGTATCCCTCTCCATATCTGCCCATGAGATCGTGTTAAAGTCCCCGACATCTACCTCTCCTACCGGTTCGTACTTCTCGACGATCTCAGAAGGAGTATTGAACTCAAGACCTTTGTCAAGGACCTCACCAGGTAAAGCCCTAAGGAAATCAAAGATTCCGGAGTCGGACCATTGATGCTCACCAAAGGTCTCGTAATCCATGAAGATGTTCATACAATCCCCTTGTTCTGTGGATGCCCAGTTTGCCCACTTGTCAGCAGTTAATGGATACTCTTCCCACCATCTTGCTGAGAAACGATAACCTATGTCATCACTCATCTTATAGTTCCTGAGAAGAACAGGTAGACCACAATCCTTTGCTTTGTAGACATAATTGGGGGATCGGGAGTCCAACAGCTGATCAACACCTTCCGTAAGGATGGCCTTGTAACCCATGGATGAAACTGTTTCCGCAATACTGTTGTTGTAAAGGAGTTCTGTGTTCCTGAAAACCTGTGGTTTTACACCAAGTAGGTCTGAAGTAAGCTCATGATGTTCCCGAATCTGTTCCCGAAACTCATTCTTATCATCGAAAAGACCTGCAAGGGAATGATAATTGGTCTCATCGATGAATTCCACCCGTTTTGAGTCTGCAAGTTGGGTGAAAACGTCAAGTACATCAGGATTCCATTTTTCGCACTGGCTTAGGAGAGTTCCGGTTATTGAAACACTGAACTTGAAATTGCCTTCATGCTGGTCAACGAGTTCTGCCAGGAGGGTCGTGGCTGGAAGGTAGCACTTACGGGCAACCTTCTCGAAGATACTCCTGTTTATTGCAACATCGAAATACCTTTCAAACCCTTTAGAATCATCCGGCCAGAACCACTTCAAACGATACGGCTGATGGAGTTGGAAGTACATACATACGGATCTCATACCTTCACCTCCAGTATTGCGCGTTTAAAGTCCGAAAGTGCGGAGAAGATATTGACTGCCTTTTCATAACCAATATTCTGGTTATCAGACCCCATCTCCAGCAATATTTCACTTTGCTGCAAGTATCGATAGATACAGTTCAGTTTATCATATTCAGGAGCACCTTTTTTGGACTGGAGGATCTCACCGATACTTATCAGTTCATGCAGGTACAGGTGCTGAGGGTGATTACCCATCAAATTATGCATCCCATAGCGAGAAGTGGACTTGTTCATGATAGATGGAAGTTCCTTTGTCTTAAAATTCTTCAAAGCTTCTTCAGGTGTTATCATGGAAATTCCATATTTCTCAAAACTTGCCGGAAGATCGATGAGGAATTGAAGTATATCGCTTCTATTCTGCTGATGGGAAAGGATAGAACTGTATTTGAAATGTAATGTGGTCACATCGCCTTCCATGTTAGCTATCCATGAAGCAAATTTATCAGCGATCAAAGGATAGCTTATCCATTTCTGATCTGAAAAGCGGATCTCTATATCTTCACTTAAGGGTATGTGACGCAAGAGCGTTGGTATATGATTATCATAAACCTGATTTGGATCATTTCCGTACAATAGGTTCTCCGACCCTTCTGAAATAAGGCACTTGAACTTCATCTCCTTAAGGATCGTACTGAGCTCCTTTGTAAGGATCAGTTCAGTATTTATGAAGGTCCGGGGATTGACATTGAAGATCTCCTTGATCTTATCCCGATGCATGGTGACCTGTTCCTTAAATTCCTTATTATCAGGAAAAAGGGATGATATGGAATGATAATAGGGTGATGCTGAAAAACCGGCACCCCTGTCTTTTAGCTCCTTGAATGATTCTATTACAGCAGGATTCCACTTACATTGATCTAAAAAGATCCCGGATATATCAAAGGTATACTTTGCACCGTTATCTATGGAATCCAGCAAAGCTTCATTGGTACGGATTATCTCCGGGACATTTTTTTCTAAAGCAGAGTACATTTTGGGCTGATCAAAATATGTTTCGAATTCCGGAGATCGATAGCCCTCCGATGGCCAGTACCACTTTAGCACACAAGGAAGATGTACTTCTGAACAGATGCAAACCGACTGCATTCCCAAGCCTCCTATTTTATTATGTTATTGATGGCATCAGCACTATTGATAGCCATAATTTAGTTTTAGAGAGCATCAAGGTATGCTTCACTTGTATTTTCTGCAATCTTGAGCCAGTTATATTTAGTCTCTATAAGCTCTTTACCGGTTTTTCTCATGCTGCCATTGGAGAGGTCATCAAGCACGTACTTTATGCCCCATGCAATAGAATCCGGTTTTTTGTAGACAAGGATCCCATCTACGAAATTATCGATTATTTGGACAGCATCTGTTGCAACGATGGTCCTTTCAGCATCCCACCCTTCAAGGACAACAATTCCAAAAGGTTCGTTCCTGCTTGGAATACAGAGAATATCACATGCATTGAACCAGTCCTTGGCTCTTTCATCATCCACATACCCCAGGAAATGGCAATTGTCTGAAACTTTTTCAGCATTTGCAAGAGCTTCACAGGGAGGGCGCATTTCACCTTCACCAATGAAAACAAATTGAGTGTCCCAGCGATGATCCAGCACTTCAGGGATAGCTTCAACAAGCAGGTCCGGACCTTTTTGGTAGCTCATACGTCCTATGAACAGAACGACCGGTGCAAGAGGATGGATACCTAATCTCTCTTTCACTTCACCGGCATCAACATCCTTTTTTATCTTTCCATGGAAGATACCGTTTGGAATGATCGAGATCTTTTCATCCGGTATCTGGTACAGGAACTTGATCTCATCTGTAAGTTGCTGTGATGTAGATATGACCTTCGTAGCCTCATAGCCAGCTTTCCATTCCCTATGGGATATTTCCTCGGCTTCCCACCAGTTCCCATGTATGTTACCATTCCGTCCCCATTCGGTACTGTGATATGTGAACATAAAAGGTATACCAAATTCATATTTGATCCTTGAGACCACATTGAATGGATGCCAATCGTGTGCATGCAATATATCGAAATTGCCATATTCCTTCGTAACATCAATGAATCTTGAGTACATTGAATCACACATGCTATCCATTTGCTGAACAATTCCCCCAGAGAGAGAATGATCTAACCTATGATAGTGAACCCCATTGACCTCTTCGTATGGCTCCAGCCCATTATTTCTGGTAAATATGTGGACTGAATGTCCGGTCTTCGCAAGAGCTTCAGCAAGTTCGGAAACATGCGGAGCTATACCACCCACTTTTATCGAGTGTAAACTCTCCCAAGAGAACATCCCGATCATTAAATTTTTCCCCATTTTTTTTCAAATCCAATTAGTTTATAGTATTCATTAAATATTTAGATTAGTACTTAAAAGTATCATTCAGAGCCATCCTGAAAATTACCCTGAAGATATTTCACAGCCGTTTCCGGAGGCATTGTATTAATGTATACATCGGTATTTTTCTCAAAACCTGCTGCCTTCGTTGTAACCGGTTGAAGCTTCAAATTAAAGTGATATCCAGGTTCATCTCTTAGCTGATAGAACATGTAATTATAAGGTATCTCGCCCATATTGTCCCGGAGACATGAGAGAGCAGAACGTATTGCTTTTCCCAGCGAGTCCAACTGGTCCTGATCAAAGCTTGAGATATGATTTATATGATCCTTAGGCAGGATCCACAGCTCATACGGGACCTTTGAACAATAAGGTGCTATAACCGTAAAATGTTCATTTTCATATAAGAGCCTCTCACTTTTGCTTTCTTTTTCTACGATGTCACAATAAGGACATCTTGAAAATGATCCGATGACCTTCAATTCTCGCATTAATAGCGGAGGTTTAATGGGCATTGCTATTAGCTGGGAATGTGTATGTTCCAGAGACGCACCTGCCTTTTCCCCCCAGTTCTTAAACAGTGAGACATATTCGATATTATCAATGGCTTCGTAGTGTATTACACGATCCTAATAGACCTTCATAAGTAATGACATCTCTTCATCTGAAAGATCAGGGATCATATTCTCATGCGCAGGTGTTTCAACTATAACTTCATGAAAACCATAACCTGGAAATACCTCATTATCTGAATTAACTTCACTGGCATCCGGATCAAGTGCAGGATAAAGATTTGGTATGCAACGTACATCCCATCCTGTTATTCTTGAACTTTCGGAATCTTTCAGAATACTGCCATTTTTATAAACCGCAGTTGAAAGAGGAGTTTTATCTTCTTCCCCGGCACAAAAAACACATTTATTGGAGGCCTTTTCTTTCTTTTCTGATTTGAACACTGAAGGCCTTTTACTTCTTCCTGGTGCTATTATGCAATATTCATCCAGAAAATAGTGCTTGCGTATCTCTGACATATTCCCCATCATCCCCAATATAGATATATTCAATTTCTTTTCATAAGAACAATACTTTGTTAACAGTTACAGATCTTATTTTAATTTTGTACCTGTAAGCATCTCGTAGTATTGTTTAGTAGGCTCCTTCCAGTTCATATCCTTAGCAAGGAGATTTGCTTCCTGACAGAGGAAGTTGTATTTTGTCTTGTCATCAGTGTAAGTGTCTATGAAGTAATCCAGGGTAAGTGCATAATCTGCTATCGTTTCAAGATAGGCAAGATCGATATTATCAACTACCAGTACCCCACCCATCCCCATCACCAGGCGCTTGGCAGTGCTTAACGCATCACTGAATCCACAAACCTTGCTGACAATGCTGGGTGTTCCTTCCTTTCCAGCTTCAAGACCAGTTAACAGGAAAGGCTCATATCTTGAAGGGAATATGCCGGCAATACAACCAGCCATGAATTCATCGACAGTCATGTTGAAACCGCCATCATGATCTGACAACCACTGGGGATAAAGAATAGCAGAAACATACCTATCACCATTTGGAAGTTTGGAACATTCAAGTCCCCTGTTCTCGATCATATTTTGGATCCGTAATTCTTCACCGATCAGTATATCTTCATTGAGCATTATCGGGAAATTTTCCGGCAGATTTGTTTTTGGACCATGAGCAGTTATGATGAAACACACGACCCTGTAGTCCTTATCAAGCCTACCAGCTTTGATCTCGATCCTTACCATCCTGTCAAGAAGAAGGAGCGAATCCAGTAGGTCAGGATAGCCTTTATTTTCAATTTCGATCCGTGATATAGAGAATATAGGAATTATCTTTTCCGGCAATAGCTCTACACTGTGATGCGTATTATAAAGTTTACTGGCAGTTAATTCCTGGATCTTAGTACGGCATTTAAACTTTTTATCCAATAATTCATCGATGTCCTCGATCTCAAGATCGATACCATTCCTTACAACAATGGAATCAATGCCATAGAACAATTTGATCTCTTTTTTTGTAGAATCTCCTACTGCAGTTACAACATCTGCATATGAGGACAACGACTCAAGAGTTGCCATATTCTTTGGAACCCCATCACCCAATGAACTATCATTTTCACGTATTTTCTTTATAGAAAGATGTCCTGCACCCCTTCCTGGAATAGTTGCATGATAGGTTGCAACTGTATTGATCGTAACACCGATCTTCTTGAGTCTGGCAATTGCATAAAAGACCCCGAACTCGTGGCAGTGCAGTGAAACATACAATGTAGGCATCAAAGAACTGGCAAATTCAGAGATCAGTTTATCTTCATAGGCACCGGCAGTCTCTTCCCTGAGAGATACGAGAGTATGAACAAATTCAGATATTGCATATGAAAGATTAAGATAATGCGTATATTCGGTCCTGTTCCCCAGATCCTCAAAGGATAAGGAATCAAGGCCAATGAGGTCATAAGCTTCAGCCTTGACCTTATTTTCCAGACAAATATGTTCGCCTTTATATTCAACAACCACTCTACAAA
Organism: Methanococcoides sp.; assembly: GCA_021108275.1. GTDB lineage: Archaea > Halobacteriota > Methanosarcinia > Methanosarcinales > Methanosarcinaceae > Methanococcoides. Next base: position 35,251 of record JAIORD010000019.1, on the reverse strand, counting down.
AATCATTTGTCTTGAACATCAAGTAAATAATTTCTATTTCTTTGACCTTTATGGCCCCAACAACAACTTCAATGCCTTTTACCTTGAGTTCTTCAATGATCATTGAAAGCTCTTCATCTGGGAAAAACTCTTCAAATTCAGTCATGTCTGTGATACGGTTCAGACCTTTGTTCCAATCCGAGCCAGTATGCCCATAATAAGAACCCACTACGAAGATCCTTGGAGTCGATTCCTCTTCGATGGTACCGTCTTCAAGCATTTGAGCAAGGTTCTTTACTTCTGCATCAATAACATTCCATATACCGCCCATCTTATTGGACTTTGGACCAGCTTCTTCGCCGGCAATAATAATACATTTACGTTCGATCACCCATTAACCCCCGAACTTATTAATCGTCTACAAGATTAGCAGGAGGACTATATTAGGTTTTGTAAAGATATTGGCCCTGTGGAGACCCTCAAACAAAATAAGCACACTATATTGACTAAACGTTCTGAATTTCAGTTAAAACATACAATATTTATATATAGCCGAGAATAAGTTTTTATCTGTAAATGTCAAAATTAATAATATGATCTCAAAACTTTACTTGTATTCCTTTGGTGTCTGGTTGCTGTTCATCATACCTGCCATATTAAATGGAATAGCCAGAGGGCTATATGCACCTTATACAGGTGAACTTCTTGCCCACCAGATAAGTTCTGTTATCTTCAGCACGATCATATTTGCGATCACCTATATTTTCCTGAAACATTCAGGTGTTTCGGGAACCTCTTTACAGTTCATTTATGTTGGTCTGATGTGGCTGTTCCTGACAATATCCTTTGAATTCCTCTTCGGGCATTTTGTCATAGGCCTTTCATGGGAGAAGCTACTGCATGATTACAATATCTTCGAAGGACGTATCTGGCTGCTTGTACTTATCGTGACAGCAACATCTCCCTGGCTTGCCAACAGGATCCTGTCCTAAGATCAGGCAGGAATCTGGGGTCACGGATATTGGTATTGATAATATTAGGAAATACTATCAGTACTAGATTTATTATTCTTCCTTTACTACTTTTAGCAACTTAACGATCTTTTCTTCATCTATCTCTTTCAGGGAAATACCTTGATATACTCCATTCACCTCATTTTTTCTAACAAGTAACTCAGAACTCCGAAACCTTAATAAATGATTAATCATTATAGATGTGTGCAATGATTAATCGTGATAGACACTCATTGCCAATAAAACCAGGAGGAAGTAAGAAATGGAAACATACTACGCAGGTTCCACAATGGAAGACGAAGACGGCATCCTTGAATGGACAAATAGAGGACTTAAAATTGATGGAAACGGAGCATTCATTGCCACCCTTACAGTATCAATTGCTCTGATGGCCTTTCTCAGACTTTCATCTTATGCTACCCTCTTCTGAATAAAGGAGCTTTCCGTAAGAACCGGAAACTTCTTTATTTCAGGGACTTTTCATTATTCCCCCATGTTACAATTTGTGATGATAGGTAAATAATTCCCATCCCGTCCGTAACTGTGCAAGCATATGTTACGGATGGACACCTCCTTATTCTATAAGTTTTCTGCACGAGCTGTGCCTGGAATAGTCTTATTGTTCCTGAAAGAAAAGATAGATCAAATATCGGAAATCTTGCCTGATGAATACTCACTTTTTTAATAAAATAGCTCTGAACCTCTTATCCCTGTAATTTGATCATATAGAATAATCTATATCCTATTATTACAGTTATATCTACAAATATGTTGAGAATACGGGGGTAACATTATACTCAACAATAAAGTTTTTGATTGCGAGATAAAAGGCGATGAGCATAGCATTTCTCTTGAAGAGTTTCTCAAAAGGTTCGATGCTGGTATCGAGGGATTAACAACACGTGAAGCCTTAGAAAGGCTGGAGATCTGTGGAAGGAATATTTTTGAGAATATAGGGAGCGAATCAGCTCTTAAGAAGTACTTAAAGCAATTCCACAATTTTTTCTCGGTCCTGCTTATCGCAGGTGCTTTGCTTTCATATGCATCAGAACTGCTGGACCCTGGAAAAGGCAATCTCTACATAGCGATCGCCCTTTTTGGAGTTGTAGTTCTTAATGCCACGTTCACCTTTATACAGGAATATCAGGCAGAACAGATAATGGCGAGTTTTCGCCAACTTATACCCCCTGTTGCCAAGGTCCTGAGGGATGGGGAAATAAAGGAAATATTAGCACCCGAACTGGTTGTCGGGGATGTCATATTCATTGAAGAAGGAGACAAGGTCCCTGCTGATGGTCGGCTCATTGAAGAGAATACTTTAAAGGTTGACAATTCGTCATTGACCGGTGAGGCTGAGCCACAGTTACGCTCACTTGAATGTACCCACCCAAATGTACTCGAATGCAGGAACATGGTATTCTCAGGTACGCTTGTATTGACAGGGAACGGAAAAGCCGTTGTTTATGGAACTGGGCACAATACACAGATGGGAAAGCTAGCAACCCTGACGGAACAGACAACATCAGTTGAAACACCCCTTCGCAAAGAGCTTAATAATTTCATCAGGATCATCTCAATAATTGCAATATTTCTCGGAATATCATTCTTTACTATAGGTTTTGTGACACAGGACCTGTTCCTGTTGAATCTCATTTTTGCAATAGGTATCATAGTCGCCAATGTACCTGAAGGATTGCTTCCGACTGTGACCCTGTCTCTAAGCCTGGCTTCTAAAAGAATGGCAAAGAGGAATGCACTTATCAAACGGCTCGAATCTGTGGAAACCCTTGGATCGACCACGGTCATTTGTACGGATAAGACCGGAACACTGACCCAGAATAAGATGGCCATACATTCAATGACCCTGGGCTTTGAACAAATTGATGTGAGCAACGGGGAAGTTCCACCGGACATTCTAATGAAAGTAGCAGTACTTTGCAATAATTCAAGGCTCGTTGAAGGACCTTCGAGATATAAGGGAGACCCCACTGAAGGTGCTTTGTTGATGTACGCATCCAGGTTTACTGATATTGATCAGATCCGGGAAAATAATACTCGCTTGAAGGAATATTCTTTCGACTCCCTGAAAGAAAGAATGCAGGTCATTTACCATACTGATTCGGATGAACAGGAATCCTACCTGAAAGGCGCAACTGAAGTTGTTATTAAAATGTGCGACCATGTCCTGATGGACGGGGACGAAGTACCTATTACCGAAGATGACCGGAACGAGCTCCTTGATATGCATTTGAAGATCGCAGGAAGAGGTGAACGTGTGCTTGCTCTTGCATATCGCAGGGCAGAAGAGGAGATCGAATACGACACAGGTTTTACATTTATCGGTTTTGCCGGTGCGGTCGATCCTCACAGACCTGAGGTCAAAGATGCTATTCACAGATGTCATCGGGCCGGAATAAAGGTAGTGATGATAACAGGAGATCATCCGGTAACTGCCCTTTCCATCGCAAAGAACGTTGGTTTTAGTAGCAATGGCCATGAGCCGGTGATGATCACAGGTGCTGAGCTGGACAAATTATCAATTGATGAACTTTCAAAAAAACTGAAGGCTCCGTATATTATATTCGCACGAACATCCCCGGTTCAGAAATTGAAGATAGTACAGGCGTTTCAGTCAAGGGGAGAGATAGTGACCATGACCGGGGATGGTGTAAACGATGCTCCTGCAATAAAGAACGCAGACATGGGTGTCGCCATGGGAAGCGGTACGGATGTTGCAAGAGAATCTGCTGACATGATACTTCTTGATGATAATTTTGCCACTATCGTCAATGCTGTGGAAGAAGGAAGGACAGTTTTCGACAACATCAAGAAGTTCATTGCCTACATACTTACAAGCAATATTCCGGAAATACTGCCATTCATTGCATTTGTCCTCCTTTCGATACCCTGCCCATGAACGTGCAGTTGATCCTTGCCATCGACCTTGGTACAGATATACTTCCGGCACTGGCACTGGCTGTTGAGAAGGGGGAAGGGGGAAGGGGACATAATGAAGCGTCCTCCCCGCTCAAAATATGAAAGGCTCCTGACACCACAGGTACTTTTGACATCCTATGGAATGAAAGGACCCATCGAAGCCCTGGCAGGCTTTACCTGTTATTTTGCAGTACTTCTGGATGGAGGCTGGACCTGGGGACAGGCCTTGCTAAGCAATGATCTTCTCTACAGACAGGCCATAATGGCATTTTTTGCTGCGGTCATAATATGCCAGATCGCAAATTTGCTCGTATCCCGTACAAGAATTGAGTCTGCATTATCCAGGAATATGTTCACGAATAAAATGATACTACTGGCGGTAGTGAGCGAATTAGTGATACTTTCCATGATAATGTTCCATCCATTTGCGAACAAGATATTTGGAACAGCACCGGTCTCAATGGAATATCTTGTACTTGCAATGCCTTTTGCAATATTGCTGTTCGTGCAGGATGAGATAAGGAAATATTACATCAGAAAGGGGTCATTGCTTGCAAAGACTTTCCTTAAGTGGTGATCATGTCAATATATACTGTAATTTGACCGATAGACCAATAATTGAAAAGTTAATTGAGGGGGAATGCTCAGATAGCTAGTCCGAAACTGAACAACAATATCAGGAAGATCAAATACATCAATATCAATACCATTCCTTCTATCCTCCTGATCTCCCAGTGAGTGTGGATGAACCATAACAGAACAACACTGATCAAGATCATGAACGGGATCGTGAACATGATGCTTAGTCCTGTTATTTCAAGAGGGAACACGAATGCAGAGATTCCCACTACCAAGAGGATATTCGTTATGTTGGAACCGATGACATTCCCAATTGCAATGCTCCCATAGCCTTTGCGTGCAGCAGATATTGTCACCATTAGTTCGGGAAGGGATGTACCGACTGCAACCAGTGTTATACCGATGAAAGTGTCAGGGACCTGAAAGAGCTGTGCAAAGAATATTGCTTGCTCAACAAAGTATTTAGCACCCAACATCACTGCAATTCCACCAAAGGCAAGGATAAGGAGATCTTTGTAGAGATCACTATGTTCCTTATTATTTTCTTGTCCTTCACCGGAGTTGTGGTTATTGATCCCTGTTCGTATACGCTGGTTCATGGTCTTTACATATTTGAATTTGACGAAATAAGTTATAAACTCCTTAAAGTAGAATTTACCTTCGTATTTTGACGTCTCTTCGAACAAAAAGAAAATATAAGCTACATAGAGAAGGATAAGGATGGATGCTTCAGTTCTTGAGAGTTGCAGATCAAATGCAAGAACTAAGAAGAGAAGGAAAGCAAAAAGCATGATATAGCCATCCCTTTGTATCATCTGTGAATGGGTCTTCACCTCCGAGATGATCGCAGCACATCCAACTATAAGAGCTATGTTTGCAATATTTGAACCTACAACATTACCTATAACGATACCACTTGAATGTGAAAGTGATGCAGCCATAGAAGAAGCGAGTTCAGGTATTGAAGTTCCAATAGCAACAAGTGTCAAGCCAATAATGAACTCTGAAACTCCTAGTTTTTTTGCAATGGCAGATGCTGAACTGACAAAAACGTCCGAGCCCTTGCCCAGCAGGATAAGACCGATAAGCAGGATAACGACGTTCGATAGCATTAATTGTTACTTGAAAGTATTCCTATTTATTGTTGCGTATGATAATCTTAAATAATAAGATTTTGATGCTATAATAGCCTATACGTATATTTATATGCAAGATTGATGTTTAATAAATGAGATAATTTAGTCATTATAAAGGAGTTTAATGCTTTGAGTGATAGTGAAACTATTAGATTGGGATTTGTAGTAGCTGAATTTAACAGAGACCTGACTTACCAGATGGAACTTATGGGAATTGAACATGCAAAGTTCCTTGGTGCAGAAGTTACAGAAACTATCCTTGTTCCTGGCGTTTATGATATGCCTCTTGCTATCAAGAAGCTTTGTTTGAAGGATGATATTGATGCTGTGATAACCATTGGGATAGTTATCGAAGGTGCCACCAAACATGACGAGATAGTCGTACAGCAGGCAGCAAGGAAGATAATAGACCTTTCACTTGAATATGACAAGCCGGTGACCCTTGGAATCGCAGGCCCGGGAATGACACGTATGGAAGCACATCAGCGTGTGGACTATGCCAAGCGTGCCGTTGAAGCTGCGGTGAAACTGGTCCAGCGTCTGTGATATTTGAGCTATCTTTGAATTAAAAACGAATATAGAGAGAGTGATCTGAAATGCCATCCTCCAGACTTGAACGTGTAGAAGAGTCAGCTACGATAAAGATCGCCAACGCTGCGAACAAGATGAAAAGCGAAGGTATCGACATCATCAGCTTTAGCCTCGGTGAGCCTGATTTCAACACACCTGACCACATCTGTAAAGCAGCAGCAGATGCTATGTACCGCGGTGAAACTCATTACGCACCTTCCACAGGGATACCTGAACTGAGGGAAGCCATCGCAAACAAGTTGCAGACAGAGAACAAACTGGAAGTAACCTCCGATGACGTACTTGTCACACCCGGTGCAAAACAGGCTATATTCGAGATCATGATGTCAGTTCTCGATGATAACGATGAAGCTATCCTTTCGGACCCGTCATGGGTATCCTACAGCCCCTGCATCAAACTCGCAGGTGCAAACCCCGTATGGGCACCAACTGACCCCGAGAACGGTTTCATGCCATACGGAATAGAGGAGCTCATCACGAATAAGACAAAGCTCATTGTAGTGAACTCACCATGCAACCCTACAGGTGGAGTATTTGACAAGGAAAAGCTCAAGACCATTGCAGACCTTGCCATCGACCACGACCTTCTGGTGTTATCGGATGAGATATATGAGAAGATCATCTACGACAAAAAGCATATCAGCATGGGTTCACTTGACGGCATGCATGAACGTACCATAACGGTCAACGGATTCTCAAAAGCATACGCAATGACAGGCTGGAGACTTGGTTACGTAACAGCAATACCTGAGATCATGAAAGGATTCAAAAAGATACACTCACACTCAGTAAGTAGTGCGACCACTTTCGCACAATTCGGTGGTGTAGCTGCCCTTGAAGGTCCACAGGAACCTGTCAATGATATGCTAAAAGAGTTTAAAGCCAGACGTGATGTCCTCATCGATGGACTGAACGCCATTGGTATTAAGTGTAAAAAACCGGACGGAGCATTCTATGCATTTGCCGATGTCAGTGAATTTGGAGACGGTGATACAGTATCTGAAAAACTGCTTCAGGATGCACACGTAGCCGTAACACCCGGATCAGCATTCGGAGTCAGTGGAAAGGATTTCGTAAGAATATCCTACGCAACCTCACAGGAAAGGATAAAACAGGCACTTCAGAGGATAGAGGAAACACTCCTCTGATCTCACATATTTTTTCTGCATTTTTTCCAGACATTTTTGAGAGAACTTTCATTCCTCATTCTGTCCGTACCTTTCAAGTACCCTTTTAATAATTCTTCCACTGCTACAAAGTTCACATTTCATCGCATCATCGACACGTACTACCTTTGCTTTAAAGCCCTTCTCACCCAGACTTTTTTCAAGCTCACCGGCATCGAAGAACTGGTCATGTCCCAGAACGATGATATCAGGGTCTATCTCTTTTAAAGGCTCAAAGATATCACTCTCACTTCCAAGAAGTGCCTTGTCCACGACCCCGAAAGCACTTATCATCTCAAGTCGCTGTCCTTCAGGAACAATAGGTTGTGCTTTGTGCTTTATCATGGAATCCCTTGCAACAAGGACATAAAGCTCATCGCCTAAACTACGTGCCTGTGTCAAGAAAAAAACATGTCCCGAATGCAGAAGATCAAAAGTTCCCGTAGCAAGTACTCGTGTCAAGAAATATCACCATAGTTATAGATAGCTTAATTTTGCTTTAATCATTGACAATATCCTTAATAACAGTATGCAAAAGAAGAATGCTCAATCGAGCTTTTCATGATGACCTTCAAGAATTTCATCCCTGAAACCACGATAACATCTCTCCACAAGTTCAAGGGTACCTTCGATGTTCAAAATATCGAACTCGAAAATATCAGCAAATTCTTTAACGATATTATCGAACTCCTTTTCGTAATGAAGCCCGGTATTCAATTTTGCAACTTTCTTGTAGCCAATGGAATCGAACACCCATTTCGAGGTTTCAACATCTGTAGGGTCTTTACCAAAACCTCCGGCAACAAGCATATCTCCCCAATTGGCTGCCCACATAGGAGTCAGGAAGAACGTACCTACACCCTTGAAACTCTTAAGTTGTTCAAGATATGCATCTCTGCCACCAAGTACAGCCCCAATGCAATCATCAACGATCTCGCCATTCTCTTCTTTAAGGATACAGATCTTGCAATCCAGATCACCAAGATCTTCCTCGATCTTGCCAAGAACATTCCCACAAAGACCGTAGAACAACAGGACACCATCAGAAAAGTCGGCCATGTCCTCAACTGCCTTATATACCTCAGATTTAAGGTTTTGAGGTATAGCATGCAGAGCGAACTCAAGGATATTGATAATAAAACAGTATTTGTCCGCACAATTGCCCTTGTAAGCAGAGTTCAGGGATGTTGCAGGAGCAAGTTTGTAGGAAATTCCGACATCATCAAGCTTTTCCACCAGACGGGAACAATCCTTGTTCTCCACCACAATAAGCTCATCTATCAGCGGATCGTTCTCCACCAGATGGACTATCTCATCCTCGAACATCCGGCATCCAATAAGACTCATTACAGGCATCTGTTATTCCTCATACAATAGCTGGATAATGTTGATTATCGGAACTATGTGAACTGTCACCCATTGAAATGAGTGACTTCTTGTTTCATTGATTACCTACTGGAATCTCCACGAGCTTGAAATGGGGCAGTCCCTGCCCTACTATGTCTTCGTCCCTATCTCGATTCGGCTTTACATGTTTCGAGCAAGAGCGACACTTTATCCACGACCTTATTCGCCTGTAGGTGGACATATATTTCCATTGATTGCTTGGTTCTCACAACCAGTGACTAATGGGACATATGAACTAATGGTATATATACCATTTTAGGATGAATAAGGGTGTCTATCATTTGAAAAAGGCAAAAAAAGAAAGAGGCAGCCAAATGCTGCCCAAAATCGTATATTCCAATGAACTGAGATCAGAACTTCTTACCATAACACGCATCAAGGTGTTCCTTTGATGGCTGTTTTGTCAAAAGACTGACACTCACTGCAGCTACCATTGCAAGAGGAACGGCAATAAGAATTGGGTCAACGACTGTCCAGGTACCTGTAAGTAAAGTATCGGTTCCAAAAAGAGCCTTGCAGATGCCAAGAGGTGCTGCTTCCTTTACATGCACGAATGCCAGCCAGAATAGACTACTGAAAGTACCTATGATCAAACTCGCGATCGCGCCTTCTTTTGTCATTCTCTTCCAGAACAATGCACCAATGTACATCGGAAGGAAAGCTGCTGCACAAAGTCCGAAGAAGATAGCGGTTGCCCTTGCAATTATGCTAATAGGTAGAATGTATGCAAGTATGACACTGAATATAATGGTCACAATGATACCTAATTTGGTAACAGTAATAGTATTACCTGCATTCCCTTTCATGAGGAACTCACGGTAAAAATCATGTCCTATAGCTGTTCCCATTGTGTGAAATTGTGAGCTTAATGTGGACATCGCCGCTGCAAGTAAAGTTATCATGAAAAAGATAACGAACAATTCAGGCATTGCACTGTTAATGTATTCAGGCATGATAACGTCCAGATTCCCTTTTGCAACATCGATAGAGATCATTTCCACCGTATTGAAGAAATGGACGTTTGAAAGACCACCTACAATGTATGCTACGCCTGCCATCATAAGAATGAACGGACCGCCTGCGAAAACTGCTCTATTAAGAGATTTCTTACTATCGACTGTCATGAACCTGACAGCAAGTTGTGGCTGTGCCAATACACCAATGCCAACACCAAGAATGATGGTTGAGACCATTGTCCACCAGATCGGAGATCCAAATACAGGCATTGCGGTCCAGCCCTGATGACCACCTGCTGCAAGAGATTCAGGAACCATTGGAGCAAGGTTCGTAAGTGCCTGATGAGCTTCTACGACACCACCGAGCTTAGCATAGGTCAGTACCAGAAGAATTGCCATTCCAACAAGCATCAAAGTTCCCTGAAGTGCATCTGTGTACATGACAGCAAGCAGACCACCTGTAATGACATAAGCTGCTACGATGACTATCAGGATAAGTACTGCAATATTGTAATCTATTGAAAGTGCGGTTTCCATGAACCTTGCACCACCAATAAGGACGATACCTGCATAGAGAGGCATAAAAAGGGCAATGAGAGCACCGGAATAACCTTGAATGAAACGAGACTGGAAACGCCTTCCGAGAAGTTCAGGGAAAGTTACAGCACCAAGGTTCAAACCTATCCTTCTAGTCCTTGCACCAAATACTACGAACGCTATAAAGATACCCACAAAGATATTCATGAACACAAGCCAGAGAGTTCCAAGACCAAGTGTTCCCGTCACTCCTCCAAAACCAATGATAGCCGCTGTACTGATGAAAGCAGCACCATAAGAAAGAGCAAGAATATAAGGATTTACATTCCGTCCGGCAAGCATGTAGTCATCTACATCCTTTGTCCTTTTGTAAGCCAACCAGCCACAATAGAAGACTGCAAGAAGATATACAAGAATGAAGATACCAAGCGTTGAAGTATTTACCGCCACTTATCACCACTCCTCACTTTCTTCTTCGTTCCACTTTAAAAGACCATACACCATACAACCCAATGCACTAACAATGCACAGTATGTATGCCAACCAGATTTGAGGATCATCAATTCCTAACATAATTATCACTTGCCATTTTTTGCCTGATATATGCTACCACATAACACACACTGATGTTGATATCTGTTAACAAGTACCATACATTAATGTTTCGAAGTTTTTCTTGTAAAATGATATAATTGAATGACTGAAAAAAGACATCAATGGAATTAAAAGTACATAGATGATTTAGAATGAACAGCCTCGTATTACAAACATATCACAAAAGGAAATGGAAGAAAATGAACCTGTAAAAAACTTATATCTAATTATGACACCATTTCTTTGTTAAAGTACAAGTTATGCAAACTTCACCTTTTCGTCTTATAAGAATTTCTACAGAGCTAGAAAGACCAACTTTCAAGTCCAGATATTAAACCATTTTTTAATATATTTTGTTTTAAATGACTGTACGAAATATTTTAGGCAGAAGCCTTAAATACAAACATACTAAATTTAACTTTGGAGTGATGTAGGAGAGATATCTGGGTTTAGAATATTTCTTCTACAAAAATAAATATACGGGGGAATATATAATGGTAGAATCACCTATACTGACAAGTTTATTTGGAATGGTGGATCAGTTCATTGCATTTATTCCGACACTTGTAGCTGTCATAATATTGATGATAGTAGCATTGATTGTCGGGAAAATACTTGGAAAGATCGGAGCAAAGGTCCTTGATAAGATAGGTCTGGATGATCTTATTGATAAAACATTCTTAGGCGGTATGATCAAAAGAACTGAATCGACCACCGTGGCAATGTTTGATAACATAATCAAATGGTTCGTCTATATCATCTTTGCTGTAATTATTATAGACATACTGAAGATACAGATAGTGGCAGATTTCCTCGCCCAGATCATATTATTCCTGCCTCTTGTAATATCAGCAGCGATAATTCTTATAATTGGATTGCTTATCGTTGATTTCCTGGCAGGACTGGTAAAGACGATATTGATAGCATCAGGTATTGATGAAAGGAAAAGGTCTTGAAGCAGCAAACTTGAAAATTTCGGGAATAATTGCAGGTATTGTAAAAGCCTTTGGGTACTTGATCTTCATCCTGGCAGCTTCTAATATCCTGGGATTGGATGTTGTATCTAATTTCCTGGCAGCTGTACTCAATTACATACCCAGTTTATTTGCAGGTGTTCTCATACTGGTAGTTGGACTATTGGTACTTGACCTCCTTACAGATTACCTCAAAGGTATCATGGAAGGAATGGAAGTAGAGGGAAGTAATGTTTGGATCCCATTACTAAAGGGATTCCTTGCACTGGTACTGGTATTATTGGCACTTGATACAATGCTGATCGATACGAGTATCTTCTATCTGCTGATAGGACCACTTGCATGGGGATTAGCTGTTGTAGTAGCTTTCAAGTGGGGTATCAAAGAAGCACTTGTGGCATATGCCAAAGAGAAGAAATAATCCCTACTTTTCTTTTTTTATTTTTAAGGTAAGTTAGAAGATTCTTGTTGATCAACCCTTCAATGGAGGGAGTAAATGTTAAATCATGACAAAATATTTGATATTGTGATACGTTATGTCACTACACTCATTCTTTATATACTGCTACTAGCGGTAATTGTGGGAGTGTTAAAGATCTTTGCGAGTCTTGGCTCAATTTTAATAGGGCTTTTTGATGGCAATTTTATTCAGATAAGTTTTACAAACATAGTCTTTAGTGTCCTCACGGTTTTTGTTCTTATTGACTTTTTCAAGGCTTTTAATGATTATCGTGAACATGAAAGAATCAGACTTACATATATAACAGATGCCACGATTTTGATCGTCATGCGTGAGATCGCAGTTGGAATTTATGCCCAAAAAATTGAATATGAATTTATGTTAAGCCTATCGGTAGTGCTACTGGTATTGGGTGCAATAAGGATCCTAGCGATCAAATATTCACCCAGTGAATGACAGAATAGTATGGAAAATTAATATTTTAGGGATCTTTGGGTTTTTCGTCTCACTAATTATGAGCATCCATACATTGAGAAGCTCTCCAGGCTACGATCTTAAAGTTATTTAGACCTGACAATTACCTTTTATATCGAATAAGTATCAAGCAAAATTATTTACAAAAAGGACATCTAGGTCGGCATATATTGAAAGAATGCCTAAATACAAACGTTTATATTCAACGGGAAGAGAATATTAATAATGCCCAAAGAAATCAAAACACTTCCCATGGTAAACAGTGAACAAAACACTAAAGAAAGCTGTAGTACCAAAGGTTGTGGAACTGGCACCTGTGCCGGAGGTTTCGGGATCAAAGCAGGGTCTGAAAAGAACGTAGTTTACAGAAACATCCTTACCTATATACTCATAGGGATCGTGATGCTGGTAACTGCATACCTGACCCTGAGTTTCATTACTTCGATCCTTAACTAACATTTTACCCATTCTCATTTGTAAATGCTATCTCTCCATAACTTTACTTTAATTGAAAAGTACCCTTACTAATTAATTATATGATTGGCAGTATGTGCTACATTGCAGAGATCTGTACATCACTTCTGTAATTCATTCTTCAGACAAAAGGGTTAATATGGTTGCAGCTCATAAAATTATTTTATGGGGTTTTTGAGAGGGCTGAATATGATTATTTTGCTAGCCTTAGCAATATTCATCACATATATCAATTATTTTACAGACTATCTAATTGGTTATGAGACCCTGCTAACAAAGATATTGCATTCCGTGCTCATTGTCCTGGCATTCTACATAATAAGAGCCATCATCGAAGACATTGTTAGAGTAAAAGTACATGATAACAAGGAAAGGTACACGTTCCGCAAAACTGTCTCAATAATGATCACATTCCTTGTTCTGGCATCCCTTTTTGCCGTGTGGTTCAGAGAAACCACCGGCCTGATAGTAGCCTATGGGATACTAAGTGCAGGTGTTGCCATAGCCCTTCAGGACCTGTTAAAAAGTATAGCTGGCGGTATAATTATTTTTGGATCCCGTCCTTTCAGGGCTGGTGACCGGATAGAAGTGGGAGATATAATCGGAGATGTGCTTGATATAAAGAATTTCAGCACCACCATAATGGAGATTCGTGAATGGGTTGACGGGGATCAATATACCGGACGTATCGTTCAGCTGCCAAACAGTTTCATCCTAAGTGGTACGGTCAAGAACTACACTAAGGACTTCTCCTTCATTTGGGACGAAGTTCAGATCATGTTGGTATATGGAAGCAACTGGATAAAAGCAGAAGAAATTACATTAAAGGTTGCAAAGGATGCCATATATGATTTTGAAGATTCTGCAAAAAAAGAACTCTTGAACATGAGTGAGAAATATTTCATCACCTCCTATGACGTGGAAACCAAACTATACATGACAACCCGGGATAACTGGATAGATATGCGTGTCAGATATGTGGTGGACCCTCGCCAACGAAGGAAAATAAAACATATGTTGGTCCAGAAAATATTTCAGGCCCTCGAACAGGAAGAAGACATTAATTTGGGCACTGCAACAAGTATTGACATAATGAGATCTTCACAAGTAACAGTAAATCAGTCGCAAATATAAAGATCTCAGCCAGGATCATAGATGAGTTTACACCTCATCCTGAAGATTTCATAGTCACCAAATACTATACCTTAGATAGTTTTTATAGCACATACCTTGTGCATTCCGGCTTTTACGTTAATGACTATATCTACACCGATGATGTTGAAGATCTTGAGCACTTCAGCCGTTTTGGAGACGTATTTATTGGTAATTTATTCCACCCGGCAAAAGCTGATGGAGACCTGGATGTTAATTACAGCATTGCACACGTAATAATCAAGCCCGACAAGTCCATTGAACCTCACATGATGAAGAACCCGGAGGTATATTATGTTCTTGAAGGTGAAGGTTTGCTCTACATAGAGGATATACCATTTGAGCTTAGGAAAGGAAAGCTTGTTCACATACCTGCAAATTCAAAGCAGCACACGGAGAACACCGGGACTGTTGACCTTGAGTTCTTTGCTATAAACCAGCCTTCCTGGGCAGAAGAGAACGAGGAAATGGTGGAGTGATCTTTTGATCCACCATTTTTAAGAGTTTGATCTTAGCTTATCTTGCAGCATAGAATCTAGCATCCATTGACAAAACAACGTCTTTGTATTTTGCTTCACTTTCTTATTTTATGTTCTGTTTTTTTCGTTCTGTAATATCTCTGGCAATACAGAGTACAGCAGTTTTGCCTTCATACTCAATAAGACGGTTACTTAGTTCTATAGGGACAGGAGTGCCGTCTTTGCAAATAGTTACGCTCTCTAATATATCACGTTTTCCTTTTTGTAAGCGCTTGATATTATCAGACATTTTTGCTGCCTGTTCAGGAGAATCTAAGTCCATCACCGACATACTCAGCATTTCATCCCTGCTATAACCTGTGAATTGACAAGCAACTTCGTTAACTTCAATGATACTACCATCTAGATCATATATGATAATTGAATCATTAGAGTTGTTAAAAATATATCTGAACTTCTGTTCTGATTTTTGTAAAGCTTCCATCATATGCTTCCGCTCAGTGATGTCACGGATTATTATCATATCTCCGGGTTTGCCTTCATATACGATAATGGATCCAATTATCTCCACTGGAATAAAGTTTCCATCCTTTGAAACTATCTCAATTTCATAATTGTTTGGAACATTTTCGCTGCTAAATCTCTTATTGTACCTTTCCTGTGCTATTTCCTTATATTCAGTTGAAACCAGATCAAAAAAAGAGTTCCCGATTATTTCATCCTTTGAAAATCCGCATATATCCATGAACTTTTGATTTGCAAATTTAAGCAGGTCGTCTTGAATTACGATGATCCCATCATTTCCATTTTCTACCAGACTGATATAATTTTCTGTACCAGTCATCAAATCAGCTTCTGCTTTCTTGCAATCAGTGATATCGTGAATTATCGAGCAAAGGACCTTTTTGTCATTAATCACTATTGGGCAACTGTAGACATCCACATTGCGCATTTCTCCACTGGACAGCCTATGGGTGAAGGTAAATTGTTTTCTCTTTTCAGATCTTGCATTTTCCATTTCTTCCAATACTCGATCTTTTGAAAAAATGTTGATATCGCTTATCTTCATGTGCTTGAGCTCTTTTATATCGTAGCCATAGTATGAGCATGCAGCAGGATTTGCATCTATTATGTTGCCGGTATCCGGGTCAATAATTAGCATCACAGCACTGTTATAATGGAACAGGGCGCGATATTTTGCTTCACTTTCTTTGATCTTACGTTCTGCTTTCTTGCGTTCACTTGTATCTCTGGCAACGGCTAAGATCGCATCAATTCCTTTGTATTTGATTGGACGGATGTTAAGTTCAATTGGTAACAATAAACCATCTTTACATCTAGTGAGCGTTTCGACGATCCCTCCCCCCAGATGCATTTTAGCAATTATTTGCTCACCTATTGGTTCTACTAATTCAGGAGGTGTTATGTCCATTACAGTCATTTGCAGTAATTCAGCCCTTGAATATCCCAATCCATCACAAGCAATCTGGTTTATTTCCAAAAGTTTACAATTGGAGTCCCATATCAAAATTCCATCGTTAACAGAATTAAATATAGTTTCAAATTCTGTTTCCAATTCTTTCTCCTTGGAAACATCAATAAACGATATCATGATAGCAATTCCCTCATCCAAATCATCCCGAATTATGTTAGCGGAAGCTAAAGTTATCAGATGAGAGCCATCCTTTTTTCGAGCTGTGAGTTCACCAGACCAAGAACCTTTTTCATGAATATTTTCAATAAGTTCTGTTGCTTCAACTTGTTTATCCCAAAAACAATCTGCATTTCTACGCAAAAATATGTTTTTGTTATCAAATCCAAACATCTTTATAAAAGAGGTATTTATGTAGACGATATTTCCTTCAATATCTGCTAACGCAATAGCATTAATACTTGATTCAATCGCTTGGTTTTTTAGTAATAATTCTTTTTCAAAGGTTAAGATTCGTTTTTTTAAACTATTACCCATTAATGCACCCTCATTTGTAAAAATTTGCGATTATAAATTATATTATAGAGCAAAGAAATTAGATGGGAGCAATAATACTATTTCTAAATATAAAGTTATTCATCATCATTATATTATCATGAAAAATTATTAGTTCGCGAATCTCAGTTCAATATCATATAAGCGAGATCATAAGGTGTGTTTAGGTGTGGTATAATTTATTCTACATGTATTTCAAATCACAAAAGAAATCTCAATGGCTCATCTTAACATTCCAACAAGTACCTTGATTGAAAAGTTGATAGGATTTAATCAGTACTTGCGATCAAATGAAGAAATCGGCTCTGTAGTAATCCTCAAATAAAGCTCATCCAATTTTGCCACCCCCTGTCAATATTGTGCATTAGTACCTTATATTTTACTTTTTATACCTGCTTACTACAGAGCAGAGAATACATTCTCTTTATGAAGGAGGCTAAAATATCAAACCTAGGTTAGAACAATAAAAAATATCAAAAACCAAAATGGGAGGAGGGATAAAAGCCACAAGGCAAATATCCCTTTACAATTAAATGTGAGATTAATCTCTCTTGTTCCTGCGCATACCCACGACCCCCACAAGCAAGGAGACGAGCATCAGCACAGACATAACAGATTCAACATTTGTACTTGTTGCAACCTTTGTTCCTGTTGTCAGCACAGGTGTGCTCGGCAGGTCAAGTGAATAGGCAGGGTCAATACCAAGTATGAACAAGTCCGACATTCTGTAAATGCCCGCACCTGAAACCGTATAGTTGATGTATGTCTGGTTGTCCGCAGTTCCATGTGCCTCTAGCGAACCAACATCCCACCAATGCGCTACACCCTGAATAGGGGATGTTACTGCAGTGTTACCAGTAGGATTGGTCTCATTGTATTCCAGAGAGAAGTTCTGTGGAACAATATCATATACAACTACATGTGGTGGTGTTGCAAGGTTACCCTTGTTGTGTACCCAGAGGGAGACATCATAATAATCTTCTGTGGCATTCTTGGTGATGGTCTTCTTTGCCTCCACAAGGTAGCCGTTGATGATGTATATCTTCTCAATGAGCTGGTATGTTCCATTGGTCGTGGAATAACTATCTATTAACTGATCCCCTGAAAGGTCTACAGAAAGGTCCACATCGATCCAACCAACTGGCACAGGGTCTGGGAAATCCAATACCGGCCACTCAGAGTCTGTCCAGGTAGCTCCGCTTGAAAGGGTTCCTGGATTATAAGTTGTAGAATCAATGGCAGTTTCAAGGTCCACATTGTTGGTCACATATACATTCACTGCCGATATGCTGAAATCGATACTTTCTGAATCGGTGTTTGTGACCTCAGGTGTGAATCCCCAGTCATCACCATCACCATTTCCACCTTCTGTCTGGTCCAACTGGTTCTTATCAAGGCTTATTGCGAAATTAGATGTAACCGCTGTCGGATCATCGTTCAAAGTGATTCCACTACCGGAAGTTGTACCGTCATTTATAGTGAACTGCAGGCTCGCATTACCCATATAATATTCAACTGCAGACAGGGATTCTGAATTCGCATGTGCATCCGCATCGTTCTCTGTAGCTGTGAAGTTGAGGGTGGCAGTTGCACCAGCAGTCAAACTAAATCCATTCCATCTGATCACATCCTTATCTATTGTCATCAATACCAGTCCTACAGTAGATTCCGCATTGGAGAATAGAAAATCAGGTGTTGAGTCAGTATCACTGTCTACAGCGGTCTTGACAAGTAATATATTGCTAATGGTAGAGCTTGCTGTATTGTTCAGCGTCAAGGTAACATTGGTACTATCATTAACAAGTATCTTGTCAAACTCATAACTTTCTTCGAAAAGAATTGGTCTTGAGCCCGAACATTCATAGGATATGGTCTCCGATGCTCCGTTAACAAGAGAATTGATATGGACGATGACATGACCATTTTCACTTGTGTCAAGGGTCATACCCGAAGAAGCAATCCATGAAGAAGAAAGAGTTGTACCATTGCTGAAGTTAAGTGAAATGTCATAAAGGGGTGTTGATGACAATTCATTTGTTATGGTGATCACACCTGAACCTGTGGCACTCCCCTGAGTAAGTGTCCCGTTGTACAGATCCTCTACATTCAAAGATTCCGTTACTTGAATATCCAGCACACTTGTGGCAGCTGCCGGTAAAGTCAGGATTGAGATCAATACAATCCCAATGAAGGTTTGTCTGAAGATGCCTCCTTCAGTTACTTTATACATGTAATAACTTCCCTCCCATTAAACATTATAAGTACAATACAAATAAATACTATTTAATAATACTATAAACATATCATAATTATGATAATACTGATTTCACACCTCATTATGAGTCATATTGAAATCATCATCATTATAATTGAGATAACAAGAGATTAAATCGTTATGGTATATAAAAGTTTTTTAATAAAATGAAATTTCACTTTAAAAAAAGAATGGATATACTATATAATAGGGTGTGTCTCACATAAAAACAGGAACAATAGCAATAATATTGATCATAGCAATTATACAAATGACCATGCCAGCATGTGCAAGCACGACTGTGGAAGTATGGGAAAACTATAATGTGACCATTGAGGTCGATTCCACCACAACCCATGTGACAGAAGAGCTGACTATAAAAAATGTCATAGACAAGGCAGTTGTTCCCGGTTATGGATACATAACCCTAAGCAAGGAACAGAGTTCGAATCTACTGGGGATATCCATACCATTCACGGAAAAATTGCAGGGGATGGAGATCTCCGAGGTCTCTGCCAGACTTGATGATGGCAGCGTGATAACAGATATCCTGGTGACAGAAGAAGATGATATCACAACCATACGTTATGGATTCTGGACACCCGTGATGCCAGGACAGAGCAGGACAATAATAATAGAATATACAACTGATGACATCATCGATAAAGGAATACTCTTTGATGATATCACATATATGATACAGCCATCCAGCATACCCATAGAGAATGCAATAATAGAAGCCGATATTGACGGAAAGCATGTATCATACTCAGACTCCCAATCCATGAAGACCGATGACAAGATCATCTGGACAAACGGTGACATCAATGACAATGGGTGGGAGCTGAACTTCGAGTACGGTACCCTGCCCCTCCCAGATCTGCCAGTCAAATGGTCGCAGATATTCTTTTTCCTGATGTTTGGAATAATAGGAATATGGTCATACCGCCAATGGAAATTTAAGAACTAAAATGAAAATGGGGGTGAAATGGATGGAGTCGAAGCTATTCAAAAAGCTGTTACTATTTGTCATTATAGCACTGGCACTACAGTGTCCATCAACAGCACTTGCAGATCAGTCGATGATCACCACAGACATGCCATCATACAACCCCTGGGAAACCGTGCACATATCCATAAATGAAACAGCGAATGTCACAGCCCATGTCATCGATCCATGGAACAGCCTGACCGAACTGATACTAAGCCCATACGAAAATGGCTACCTTACAGAATACTCTCCGCAGCAGGGTGTAGTGCTCGGGACATATACGATCCTTGTTAGTGGAGAATCTATCAGTGAAACATCAGAGTTCGATATACGAGCTCTTTCCATAAACACAGATATTGAGCAACAATATCCTGTAGGTGACATACTCCTGTCTGGAAATATCACAGATGCTTCCACTCAAATGCCAGTGAACGCTTCAGTGAATATTACTGTAGAGAACCTGACCATTAGCACCTATGCATTAGATGGCATGTTTTCGGCGACTTACCTATCCAACTCAACTGGGCAAAAAATCGTGAATATCACAGCTATTGATGTCGAAAATATAACAGTTACGATCACAACAGGATTCGAGGTCTATGCACCTGCTGTCGAGAACCTGACGGCCGGTACATCACAACCTTTAGAAACAATTACCAAACCAACCGTGACTTCAAGTGTGGAATTGAGTGGTATCAACCCAATCGACATTGAACCAATCGATATTGATCCAATACCAATCTCCAAAACACTATACATTTCCCCCACCAGCAACATTGGAACTTGCACAGATCCGACTAATGCTTATGCAAACGATGGAAATTATTCAGTTTTTAATGGGGCATGGAATATTTATTCGGGCTATAATTTTAACATACCTGATAACGCAAATATAATCGCAGTAAATGTAAGAATTTATGCTATGTCATCATATCCTCCCGGAGGAAGCCCTGACAGCATAAAGCTTCAGTTAAGTTGCGATGGTGGAAATACATGGTTAACACAAACATACTCTCAGGAATTGACAGGCACCCAGGCAACTTATTTCACTAACGTTGCAAGTTGGACACAATGGACTCCTGAAAAAATAAATGACGACAATATACAAATTAAAGTTGAGGACATAGGAGATAACACTGTCAATCTTGACTGGATACCCATATCTGTAACATATACTTTGGAAACAAATGTTGCACCGGATACCACACCACCCGCCAGTGTAACCGGATTGGCTGACACACTCGTTAAATCAACATCCATCAACTGGACTTGGACAAAACCCAATGATCCTGATTTCAATTATACCATGGTCTACATTAATAATGAGTTCATGGAAAACGTGACTGGTACCTCTTACGCAGCGACAGAATTGACAACATCCACCAGTTACACCATCGGCACAAGGACAGTTGATACTTCCAAAAATATCAACACCACTTGGGTTAATGATACTGTAACCACAACGCCATACATACTCGTGAAAAAGGATGAGACAGGTGACTACACCACCATCCAGGCAGCGGTCAACGCTGCTACCGCGGGTGACACAATTCTTGTGTATCCAGGCACGTATAATGAGAATGTGGATGTGAACAAGCAACTGAACATCACCTCAACAGGTGGCACTGCAGCCACAAATGTTACCGCTGCAAGCGCTAGTGATCATGTATTCTATATCACTGCTGACGGAGTGACCATCAGCGGGTTCAATGTGAGCGGCGCTACAAATTATGCAAAATCAGGCATCTGGCTGGATACTTCCAGCGACAACAACACGCTGACCGGTAATACGGCGTCGAACAATAACTTGGGCATCTTACTGCTTTCTTCCAGCAACAACACGCTGACTGGCAACAAGGTGGCCAACAATAACTACGGCTTCTATATGTTTTCTTCCAGCAACAACACACTGATCAGTAACACGGCGTTGAGCAATAAATACGGCAGCTATCTGCTTTCTTCCAGCAACAACACACTGATCAGTAACACGGCGTTGAACAATACCCAATACGGCATCTGGTTGGATACTTCCAGCGACAACAACACGCTGACCGGCAACACGGTGGCGAACAATACCAACTTCAGCATCTGGCTGGATACTTCCAGCGACAACAACCTGACCAACAACACGGTGGCGAACAATACCAACTTCAGCATCTGGCTGGATACTTCCAGCGACAACAACCTGACCAACAACACGGTGGCAAACAATACCCACGGCATCGTAATGAATTCTTCCAGCAACAACACGCTGACTGGCAATACGGCATCGAACAATAACAACTTCGGCATCGCAATGTCTTCTTCCAACAACAATCTCATCTACAACAATCACTTCAATAACTCTGTCAATACTTACTTTGTCGGGAGCAATACTGGCAATGTCTGGAACACCACAAAGACTGTAGGCACGAATGTCGCAGGCGGTTCATATCTTGGCGGTAACTACTGGCTTACACCAGATGGTACTGGGTTTAGCCAGATCAATAATTCTGATGTGAACGGTGATTGCATATGCGACGAGACTTATACGATTGCAACACCGGATTATTACGATTATCTACCACTGGCTGCACCATATACCACGCCTCCAGCAAATCATGCACCTACACTTTCAATTCTAAGCAATAATAGAAAATATATAGCACCATCAGAGGAATGGAATAAGACGTTTGGTGGAATCAGCAGTGATTATGCATACTCCTTGAAACAAACAAGTGATGAAGGATATATAATTGCAGGAGACACGGGTTCTTTTGGAGAAGGGTACCACAATGCCTGGTTGATTAAAACAGATCTAAATGGAACCGAAGAATGGAACAATACTTTTGGCAACACAGGTAATGATTATGCTTATTCTGTCCAGCAGACAAACGATGATGGATACATAATTGCAGGAAAAACAAGTTCTTTTGGAACAGGTTCTCCTGAGGCATGGCTAATAAAAACAGATTCAGGCGGTATTGAAGAATGGAATCAGACATTTGGAAATAACATCGATGATTATGCACGTTCTGTCCAGCAGACAAGTGATGGAGGATATATCTTTGCAGGCAGAACTCATATTTTTGAATCTGGACAAGTTATAGACTATGCTTGGTTAGTGAAAACAGACGAGAATGGAAGCCATGAATGGAATAAGACATTTGGTGGAACAAGCAGTGATTACGCTTACTCTGTCACGTTGACAGGTGATGGAGGATACATAATTGCAGGAGAAACTAGTTCTTTTGGACAAAGTTCCTATGATGCATGGTTGATCAAAACAGATTCAAGCGGTGCTGAGCAGTGGAACTCAACTTTTGATGGAATCGATGGAACATATAGTGACAAAGCATATTCTGTGAAACAGGTAAGCGACGGAGGATACATAGTTGCAGGGGAAAAGGGGATCTCATATTCATCTAGTAATATCTGGTTGATAAAAACGGACAGTAATGGAGATCAAACATGGAACAGAACATTTGGTAACTCCATGCCTGGCAAAATATGTGATATCCGGACGATGAAGGACAGTGGCTATATAGTTGCAGGCAACATCGAATCACCCGCTGGAAGTAATAAATACGATGGATGGGGGCTCAAAACTGATTCAGAAGGAAACGAGCTATGGAACAAAACAATTGGTGGAACTGGTAATGATTACATACATTCTGTCACCCTGACTGATGAAGAAGAGTTCATATTTATGGGCAACACTGAATCACCCGCTGGGAGTAATATATACGATGAATGGATGATCAAACTGGAAACTGAACCGCTTCTAATCGGAATAAATGAATCTGAATTGCTGACGATAACACTCAATGCAACTGATCCAGATGAAAATTCAATCAGTTACTCCACAAACGCAACCTTTGGAACACTGACGGACAACGTATTCACGTGGACCCCGGGACCTGATGACAGCGGGATCTACCATGTGGAATTCACAGCATCCGACGGACAACTCGAAGATACAGAGACCGTAACGATCACAGTCAATGATATCCCAGATTTCATGAACTTCAGCATCACAAAGACGATCGAACCGGGAGCAACTTCCAACAGTTATAGTGTAACCCTGAACCTCACAAGCCTTGTAGACTTTAACAAGACAGATGCCAGAGCCTATGACCTCATCCCAACCAATTTCACAATAACAGATCCAGTACCCAATTACAACAATTCACAGGACAATATGTTCTACTGGAGCCTGGACCTTGTAGCCGGAGAGAGCAAGGTGATCAATTATACCCTTGTGGGAAACGGGAAATACTCCCTAACTGATGCATTCACTGTGGGGATTGATACTGTATGAAATATTGTTACAAACTCATAGCTATTGCGACCATTCTAAGTCTGGTAATCTTTCTTCCACAGGCTAGTGCTGTGTCCCTGAACCTTGAACTTGACACCACCGAATATATCAACGATCTTGTTTTCTATTCAGACGGAACATACGATTGCGGGAATATTACAGGATACCTCTCAATCACAAACCCCTCTTCGAGTCACACTGTATCTGATATCAATATAAGCTTCAGTGACGGGATAACACCCACAGAAAAATACATAAATGAGCTGGATCCAAACAGCACGACCATAATATCCTATCAGCTACCCGGCTCAGGTACAATAGCATTACCAGCAGTTATAGAGACCACGGTACCTTCCACCCTCGACCTGAATGCTGAACAGGAACTTGTCTATAGGGTTGAGATAAACAACCCTGGAAGCAAGGAGATCGACATACTTTCATTTGAAAAATCATTCCCACCCCAACTTAATTACATAAGCCATACCGCATCAGAAAGCAGCATTAACTGGATAGATAATATGATACTGTGGAAGAATTTCACGATATCACCATACTCCAGTGAAAGCCTCGACCTGTTCTTCAGAACAAGCCCCGAATCAGACATAATACTGCAACCTTCAACTCTGTCTTTTACCAGCCCTGCAATTGTGGCATCAAGAAACCTATCATTGTCAGCTGTTACAACAACAACATTTACAGTTGAAAAACAAATGATCACAGAAGGAAGATGGAAAGTAGGAGTTATCGTAGAGGATGCAAGCGATTTTAATTATTCACTCTACAGGGCTGAGGTCTACGTATCAGACACATTGCTGAACGAAACAACCCTAATTAAGGAATATGACCTGGACGTAAACATCCAGCCTGACGATACTTGGTCTGATTCATTCACATATGATTATTCAGGAGTTCCTGTTTTCTTTGCAAGGATATATTATACAATACCTTACACAATATCCGGAAATTCCATGCCCCTGAACCCTGCTGAGACAGGAGGCTTTGTTATAAATTCTGTTGTTTATGGTAGCCAGGAAAAGAAAAGAAAAAATGATGGTCCTTACACTACAATATCTACATCCACACCCCCATCACCAGATGGAATGGACCAGATTGCTTTTGGAGAGGGGAAGATCCAAAATAATGAAAAAGAAGAGGATCACAAATTAGTTTACATAATAGCAACCATATTAACAGGCCTAATATTGATAGCTGGAATAAAATATCGCATCCTGATTAAATAATTAAGTCGAAAGACAAGTTGCAATTACAAATATTTGCTTGCAGAACGATGAATTTACCTACTTGATATTAAAGGGGATCATTATCCTCACTCCCTCCCCAACACTTCCTCAGGAGCATTCGAATAGCTCCTGAAAGCCTCCTCATTAAAACAAACAACAAATACCTTCTCAATGGTCTTATTTTTCTCAAGAAAACCAGCTATCTCACGCATGGCTATCTTCGCCGCCTTCTCCACAGGAAAACCATATGCACCCGTACTTATAGAGGGAAAAGCTATCGTTCTTACACCGTTCTTTACAGCAACCTTCAGAGAGTTACGGTAACATTTAGCCAACTTATTGTCCTCACCTGAAGTGCCTCCTTTCCATATCGGACCAACTGTATGTGTCACCCACTTTGCAGGAAGATGATAAACTGAAGTGATCTTTGCATCGCCTGTGGGAAAACCTATCTTTTAAGGACCCCATCTACCTCAAAAAGAAGGTCGTAATGGAGTTTGCATTCATCATGTTTTTGAATTGCCAAGATGGGGGTACCAGAACCAGTAGATGAATCTACATGAGTGGGATCTGACGTCTTTTCAAATTCCCTTTTTTCGCGAATCCAGGTTATTTACTGATTATTATATGTATTTTAATCAATTGATTGTTATCAAAATTTGGATTTGTCATATAAAAATTTGCGAACAATTATATTGGATTAACTTATAGTGAACTCAAAATTAAGTGAACGATATAAACATGATTACTAGAATAAAAGGCTCATACAATGAAACCGATTATTCTCGCAAACGGCTCTGGAACACGCCTTTGGCCCCCTAGGTCGTGAAAAATACCCTAAACAGTTCTTGAAACAAAGAGAAAGCACATTCATAAAGACAGGTGTGAAACATAGGCTCTCAAATTCGGACAAGCTACTGCTTGAGATCATTGAGGTGCAATTTAGGGATTATGTGGAAGAGGATAATATTGTCCGATTTGACGATGAATATGGGAGAAAATAATAATGAAATATAATTTCAAGGAATATTAACATGCCCATAATATCCGTAGTTATGCCTTCAATGAATGAGGAAGGTACAATTGGGACCTGTATAGAAAAGGCCAAAAAGGTTTTTGAACACTATGGGGTCGAAGGGGAGGTCGTCGTTGTTGATAATTCATCAGACCGTACCCCGCAGATCGCAAGTTCAATGGGTGCAAAGGTCATTCATTCTGTCAAAGGCTATGGAAATGCATACATAACAGGCCTATCGCATGCAAAAGGGGACTATATCGTCATAGCTGATGCGGATGATACATACGATTTTGAAGAGCTGCCGGGTTTTCTTGACTATCTGATGAAAGGCGAGGCGGATTTTGTTATTGGCAGCCGCCTTAAGGGAAATATCAAAAAAGGAGCAATGCCCTGGTTGCATCAATATATCGGAAATCCATTTTTGACCTGGCTCTTGAATGTTTTGTTCAAAGCAAATATATCGGATGCCCACTGCGGTATGAGGGCATTCACAAAGGAAGCCTTCAATAAAATGGACCTCAAGACCCACGGGATGGAGCTTGCCTCAGAAATGGTCATTGAGGCGGCCTACAAGGATTTGAGGATCAAGGAAGTTCCGATTACCTACCATCCAAGGGAAGCACCATCAAAACTTCGCTCATTCGAGGACGGATGGAGGCATGTACGTTTCATGATGTTGTATCGTCCAGTTCCTTTCCTATATATTCCCGGAGCTTTTGTTTTCATACTAGGTTTTCTTACAACATTCTCCCTTCTTCTGCAAGGAAATGTGGAGAACAGAGTGCATTCATTCATATTGGGTAGCATGCTGCTGCTTATTGGCGGTCAGATCCTGGCCACAGGCACCTATATGAAGACCTATGGCATAATCCATGGCGTATATAAAAGAAAAAATCAAAGCGACTATAAATTTTTAAGCTACCATTCCCTTGAAATGGAGCTGCTGGCCGGTGCCTTTATGTTTGTGATAGGGATTGTCCTTGGAGCGAAGGTTGCCTATACATGGATCACTTCAGGCTATGGGTCTCTATTAGAGATCGAACACGCGGTCATGGCAATGGTCTTTGGTGCAATAGGGACTCAGCTTGTCTTCAGCGCGATATTCCTGAGTGTGATGCTCCTGGATACAGACACGGATCGGTGAGCTTACGTGAAGATCGCCTTTGTCTATGATGCGATATACCCCTGGGTCAAAGGTGGCGCTGAGAAGCGCATCTATGAGCTTGGAAAACGGCTTGCAGAGCGCGGAGACGAGGTCCACCTCTTTGGCATCAAATGGTGGGAAGGCGATGATGTTATCGAATACGAGTATATGACCCTACATGGCGTATGTGCAGCCCGGGAACTGTATGTCAATGGCAGACGTTCGATCACCGAGGCTTTGATATTCTCAGTGAGACTGTTCCCCCACCTTTTGAAGGAAAGGTTCGATGTCATCGATGTGAGCGTGTTCCCTTATTTCTCCTGTTTCACTGTAAAAGCTGTGTCTGTTATTAGAAGGAGCCCAGCATTTTTTACATGGCATGAGGTGTGGGATGACTACTGGTATGATTATATGGGAAAGATGGGAATTTTTGGGAGAATTGTTGAAAGAGTTGTTTCAAAAATATCATCAAATACCATCGCAGTATCAGATATGACAAAGAAGAACCTGGGGTCTCTTGGACTGGATGGTCAGAAGATTACAGTTGTCCCAAACGGTATCGATCTTGATAGGATTTTGGTGAATCCTCCAGCCAATGAGATATGTGATGTTCTCTTTGCTGGAAGACTTATCAAAGAGAAGAACGTAGATATGCTCCTAAGATCCATGTTAAGAATACAAAACGAATTTCCTGCTGTTAAATTACACATAATTGGACAGGGACCTGAGAAAGAAAATCTCTTAGACCTTGTTGAAGACCTTGGAATAGAGGATAATGTGGAGTTCTTTGACTTTATGGAATATGATGAGCTGATAGGAAGGATCAAATCATCAAAAATATTTGTCTTACCATCGATCAGGGAAGGTTTTGGAATGGTAGTGGTTGAAGCTTTTGCATGCGGATCACCTGTGATCACTGTCAAAGCAAAGAAAAATGCTGCCCAATATCTGGTTGATATGTCCTGTGGATGCGTTGCAGAGCCTGATCCGGATGCTATCGCAGACTCAATTAAAAAGATAGTACAGAACGATCCAGTTCTTCAGGAAATGTCTAAAGCTGCAGTTGAAAAATCAGAAAAATATGAGTGGAACAATATAGTTTCAGAACTTCTGTGTACATATGGTGAATTGAAATGAAAATCGCTATATTCCATGACTATATCGGAGCCATTGGTGGTGGGGAAAAACTTGTTCTGACACTTGCACGAGGACTTGGTGCGGATGTCATTACCACGGATGTAGATATGGATTCTGTTAAAAAAATGGGGTATGAAGATCTAAATATAGTCAGTCTTGGAAAAACTTTAAAAATATCCCCTTTAAAGCAAATGGATGCATCTTATAAGTTTTCAAAATGTGATTTCTCAAAAGAATATGATTTCTTTATTTTCTCTGGAAACTGGGCCCATTTTGGAGCAAAGAAACATAAACCTAATCTTTATTATTGCCATACACCTACAAGAGCATTTTACGATCTATATGAGGTGTATCTGAAGAACCATTCTTTTTTTGTTTCCATAGCATTTATGATCTGGGTACAATTACATAAAAAAATCTCGGAATATTATCTATCTCATGTGAATAAAATAGTAACAAACTCGAGAAATACTCAGAAACGAATACAAAAATATTTTCATCAAGATGCAGAAGTCATTTATCCCCCAGTTGATACTTCAAAATATAAATTCGAAGAATACGGAGATTTTTGGCTGTCTGTAAATCGCCTTTATCCAGAAAAACGAATTGAGTTGCAGATTGAAGCTTTCAGACAGATGCCTGAGCAAAGACTCGTTATAGTTGGGGGATATGCAAAAGGAGATCATGCATCAGAATATGCATCAAAGTTGATCAACGATCTTCCTGAGAACGTAATATTACTTGGAAGTGTCTCTGAAGATAAACTGATCGAATTATATGCTACCTGTAAAGGACATATCACAACTGCTATGGATGAGGATTTTGGTATGACTCCGATAGAGTCCATGGCTGCAGGAAAGCCAGTTGTAGCTGTGAAGGAAGGCGGATATCTTGAAAGTATGATCGATGGCTCCACAGGCACATTAGTTGAAGCAAATGTAGAAAGTATCGTTAATGTGATAAAGATTGTTTCAACAAATCCAGAAAGATATAAAGATGCATGCATCAAGAGAGCAAAAACTTTTGATACATCAGAATTTATTAGAAAAATAAGAGGAGTTATAGAAAAATGATTCGAAATCTTTGGGAGTATCGTTGTCTTGTTAAAAGGTTAGCGATTAGTGATTTCAAAATCAGGTATAAAAATTCAATCCTGGGTTTCTTTTGGTCATTGCTGGAGCCATTGCTGTTGTTGTTAGTACTCTATATAGTATTTGCCTATGCATTTCCAAGTACACAAGAGAATTATCACTTATTCCTCCTTATTGGTATTGTTTTATGGGATTTTTTCACCAAGGGAACAAGTATGGGACTGAATAGTATAATTGGCAAGCCAGGAATGATAAGACAGGTTTATATCCCAAGAGAAGTTTTGATTTTCAGTTCTTCCCTGACCGCTTTAATGATGGCTGTGCTTGAGCTTGGCGTATTTTTTATTTTTATGGCAGTCTCAAGGGTAATTCCAACTTCAACTATTATTTATTTCCCAGTAATTTTCATAATCTTATTTATGCTCATATTTGGATCATCACTCGCAATAGGAGCACTTAATACATATTATAGAGATGTGCAATATATCTGGGCGGTTGTTCTTCAAGCAGGATTTTTTGCAAGTGGAATTTTCTTCGACATTTCGACATACCCAGAATACATTAAAAATATATTACTTTTGAACCCGGTGGCAAGGATTATACTGATATCAAGAGAGTCATTACTTTATAATGCAACTGTACCTATGTGGGATCTAGCTTTTTGTTTTGCTTCATCCATTATGATATTAATTGTTGGGTATTTGATTTTTATCAAACTTGAACCGGGATTTGCAGAGGAGGTTTAATTAGAATGAAAATTATTGAAGCAACAAATGTGTCGAAGGCATATAAAATCCCGCATGAAAAAAAAACTACATTATTTGAAAATTTGTGTGGATTAATGGATAGTAAAACAGGTTATGAAACATTTACCGCATTAAAAGATATTAATTTCAGTGTCAAGAAAGGAGAGTGGCTTGGAATCATCGGCCATAACGGAAGTGGAAAAAGTACTCTTCTAAAATTAATTGCAAATACAATTCGGCCAACAGAGGGCGACATTTTAGTAAATGGAAAAATAACTTCATTTTTAGAATTAGGAATAGGTTTCCAACCTGACTTGACTGCAAAAGAAAATATTGAGATATATGGTTCTATCATGGGACTATCAGACCATGATATTCGAGATCGTATAGATGATATTCTTGAATTTGGAGGACTGACACGTTTCAAGGATACAAAAATTAAAAATTTTTCAAGTGGTATGGTTGTAAGACTGGCATTTTCAACCGCAATTCAGATTGAACCAGAAATCCTTTTACTAGATGAAGTTCTAGCAGTAGGGGATTTAGATTTTCAGAAAAAATGTTTTGAAGTTTTCGAAAATTATAAGAAGATGGATAAAACTGTTGTTTACGTAAGTCATGACTTAAGTTCAGTAGTACAATTTTGTGATCGAGTTTTATTGTTGAATCATGGTAAACAAGTTGGAATTGGTGATACCGAGGAAATGATAGGATTATATCAATCGTTAGCATAAAAAGTGGGATTATATGGTCGATAGAAAAATATAGCTTTGTAGAATTTTTCTACATTAGCTAACACAAATAAATTTTCATTAATTTATTGATTTTATATGCGATTATCAAATTAGCTATAAATCGATCCAATTTTCTTCCTCAGAAACATGGTGCAATGCTTCAGAATTAAGAAAAGTATTATAAGACCTTTAAACAGGCCTTACAATATGACAGGATATACGATCTGCACTACTAAATAGATAAATAAATTCTTTGCTATTTTTATTCATTTTTCCTAAAAGCTATATTATACCAATCACCTGGTGAATCTCCACTTTTATTGCAGCTAATTAATTCTAATCCCAAGTTTCCAGTCAAATCTGTAGGTTTACCTTCTTTATCGAAGTGGAATAGCTGATTATCAATTGGTATTAAATCATGCTGATGAAGCCCCTTCCAACCTTCATTTGTTCCCTCTTTAACGTTTCCACACAAATAAAGCATTCCACCATTTTTCAATACCGAATACATATTTATTAGACATTCTTTGGGGGATACAGCATGGTCTAGAGCATTTTGAGAATAAACCATGTGGAACGTATTTTCATTAAACAAATCTAAAATATCTTCACCAGCTCCTTCTATCGATCTTATTGGAAAACTATAATTATGTTTATCAATTAGATTATTATAAAAGTTAGCCAAAGGATCAATTGCTGTAATCTCAAATAATCCATTATCCACTCCCCAAGCTAGATTTGATGTTGGTCCTGATCCTACTTCTAATAATTTTATATTTTCATGATTTAATTCATCACTCAAGTCTTTTATTAAGCCTAGTAATTTTTTTGGAAATACTTCTTTTCTATGGTCTTTATTGAGAATCATTTCCAAATAATCTACATACTCATCGTTTTTTGCAAGATGATTTTCCCAAAATCCCATTTCACTTGAATAATCTCTCTCAATGTCGTAATTGCCAGCATGAACCGTAGATTTTATGCTAATTGGAATCTTCTTGTAAACTGCAGTAAAGATATCTTCATATTTTTTCATAGTTTTGTCTATGGTATAATAAGATTTTAATTTCTCTATGCCTCTTTTTCCATTCATTTTCCATTCCTCCTTGCGTTCATAGAAATCAATCATTACTGATTTGAGATGATCAGTGTTTGTGGGATATTGTTCTGAATAATACCTAGTTAGATTAGAACAATTTAGGTTAACAATGTCTCCATATGAATTAGGAATGATCATTCCGATATCATTGTCTTTAATAATATCTCTTGATGCTCCAACGTCAGTTAATATTAGAGGTAAACCAAAATACATTGCCTCCATCATTGAAATACTCCATCCTTCAAAGAGTGAAGGCAGTAAAAAAGCATCAGATATCTGATAAATATTTATCAAATCGTGTTCTGACACAAATCCTTTGAAAATAATATTTTCTTCCAATTTTTCATCTTTAATTCTTTCTTTAATTGTGTTGCAATAATTAAAATCTAAAGTATGACCAACACTAATTATTTTTATTTTTGGATATTTAACAACTAGATCTTTCATTGCGCTAATTAGGAGATTATGTCCTTTAGCCCCCTGACATGCAGCTACGTGTAAAAATATATAATCATCATTATTGACACCAAAATCGGTTCTGGTTTTAAGAGTGTCTTTTGATAATTTATTATATCTTTCGATATTAAGTCCATTAGGTATAATTTCTATTTTTTTTGCATCAATTTCAAAATGATGCCTTGAATACCTACTTACATTTTTGGATACTGCAATGTATTTATTAATGCAATTATCTACTTCCCTAAATTCAGATAACTCTGTTGAATCTAACCAAACATAATTATTATGGATTACAGATATAATTGGAATGCTCAATTTCGATGCAACGTTAACACCAAAATTAGAATAATGAGAATTAATTAAATCAATATTATGCTCTTTAATTATTTCTTCATATCTTTTCTCGTCATTATTAATTAAAAATACGGGAATCCCATTTTTCCTGCACTTTTCTGCAATATGACCAGCTTTATCTATACACGCAATAAATATTTCATATGAATTTTTATCAATATTAGTTGCCAAATCAAAAATAACTTGCTCTAATCCACCTTTATCTAAACTTTTGGTTTCTATTAGCACATTTAATTTTCTATTAAAGTAAATTTGTGGTGGAATAGACTTTTCATCTGGTCTAGTTAACCTATAGAATATTTTGTTATTTGCTAACTTTAATATTACATCTAAAACGTTATTTTTAAAGAAAGGAACTAACATAATTTTTTCTGGATATATATTATATAATAGATTAAAAGTTCTTTCATTTAATGTAATTATCCAATCGCTTAGTGCAAATGCTTCATTATCAACTTTATTTTCATTTATTTCATTTTCAGCTACAATTATTTTAAAAATCTCTTCATTTTGTTTAAATTTCTTGAATACATTATTCATTTCAATATTGTTAGAAAATAGAATGCATTTTTTAAATGACCCATAATTTTTAATTTCATTCAAATCATTAATTTGGACAATATTGTGAAATGACTCATGATTTTTTTTGACAATGTCGAATGAAGAACTTTCATTCAGGAAAAATATGTCGAAATTATCTTCGTAGAATTCTTTTCTTTCTGCCTCATACTCTATTAATTTTTCGACTTTATTAAAAATGTCAAATTCCTCTGCTTTCGCACTTAAGGTATTATCATGCACACGATATCGATATAAGGCATCATCTTTTCCAAGATGTTTTATTGTAAATAAATTATTAACTCTCATCCAATAATCATAATCTTCACAACCAAATGAATTGGGATCATACTCACCAATTACTTTACTAACTATACATCGATACATGAAACAGGCACCAATAAAGTTATCATTTACCACATTAAGTTTTTCTGTTGATCTTGGAAGATGAATGAAATTAGAACCTGTTGCCTTTTGATTATGAACGCGGAAATTAGAATTTACTAAGGGATTACCCCTATCATCAATTGCTTCGTAATTGCAATAAACCATATCTACAGCAGGATTCTCTTGCAAAAATTTAACTTGTTCTTCCAACTGTTTTGGAAGCATAATATTATCTGCTGAAGTCCAGGTATGAAACTCTCCTGTGGCATATCTAAAACCGTTTGTGAGCGCCCTTGGTAGTTTTTGATTTTTCTGTGTCACGATTAAGATATTAGGATGGTCAGCATATTTATCGAGTACAGATTCAACATTATCTGATGAGCCATCATTGACAACAATTAATTCAAAATTTTGGTATGTTTGGTTTAAAACACTTTGAATGGATTCTTCAAGCAAATTTGCTTGGTTGTATACAGGTAATACGACGCTTACTTTACCCTTTTCTTCCCCAAAGTATATTTCATTTATTTCTAGATTTTCTTTTATCTGTATCGGTTTTTTAGATTTTGTTTCGTTTTTAAACTGATGATTTTCATCAAAAGTAATACTATTAGAATCAAATTTTGACTCTCTATTATTCATCATATTATTAAGAATAGATGAAATAGTCTTTGTTGCTGAAGATTCCATACTGAAATATTTTCCATAATACTGACTAAATCTCCATGACAAAGAATTTTCCCTTTGGTGAAGGGTCGCTTTCAAATCAAGAGCTTCACTGTTTTTAGCTTCAAGATGGGATTTCAGATCAAGAACTTCACTGTTTTTAGCTTCAAGATGGGA
>JAIORD010000002.1 GCA_021108275.1 Methanococcoides sp. | reverse complement strand
AATTCAGGGATTTTTCCGCACCACCAAGATAATCCTGAACAGCAGCTTCGTTCTCCGCGATCGTTTCAGAAACGGCCTCTGTTACGACATCGCCTTTCACTTTAAGGAGACCTTTGTCAGTAACAACCTCCATTGGTGTGCCGCCATTATCAAGGATAGTC
Source organism: Methanococcoides sp. (assembly GCA_021108275.1). GTDB lineage: Archaea > Halobacteriota > Methanosarcinia > Methanosarcinales > Methanosarcinaceae > Methanococcoides. The sequence continues at coordinate 66,938 of JAIORD010000002.1, read as the reverse complement.
CTTATGACATCAACTGCGCTCTGTTCTGTGACCTTATCCTCGACCACAAGATTGATGATCTCAATGATATCGTCAGTTGTGAACGAATCGACACTCAGGTCTCTGTAATTCAGCTCACCCTTAAGCACATCTGCAACCCAGGTACCTGCCACACGGGGGTCGATCGCAGCTGCAACCACCTCATAGAAATCCGCCACGCGAATATCAGATGTCAGTGCCTTTGCGTGCATCTCGGTAATATCGTACTCTGAGATCAGCCTGGCACGTTTTGCATCAGGCAGTTCAGGCAGCTCCTCGCGGATAGCAGGAGCCCAGTCAGAGACCCTCATAGGAACGAGGTCAGGTTCAGGGAAATAGCGATAGTCATGTTCGCCTTCCTTGGTCCTCATGGAGATAGTAACTCCCCTTGCCTCATCGAAGTGACGGGTTTCCAGAACGACCTCGCCACCCCTTCTCAAAAGATTCTTCTGGCGCATGATCTCGTAGAGGATAGCACGTTCTGCACCCTTGTGGGATGAGATGTTCTTGACCTCTGCCCTCTGCCCACCCATGACAGAAACATTGGCATCAACCCTCATGGAACCTTCGAGGTCGCCATTGAACACATTAAGGTAATCAAGGATATTCCTCAATTTATCGAGGTATCTGCGTGCCTCTTTAGGACTTCTCATATCCGGCTCTGAAACGATCTCTATAAGGGCCATTCCTGAACGATTATAATCAATGAGTGTTCCCTTCGACTTCTCAATACTGCCCATGTGAATGAGCTTACCGGGGTCTTCCTCCATGTGTGCACGTGTGATCCTTACCACATGTTCCCCATCCTCGCCCTCGATAACGACCTTGCCGTTCCCGACTATAGGGAAATCGTACTGGGTCGTCTGGAAACCTTTTGGAAGGTCAGGATAATAATAGTTCTTCCTATGGAACTGGGTCTGCTCCACAACTTCGCAATTGAGGGCCATCCCTATCTTAATAGCAGATTCGACCGCACTCTTGTTGATAACAGGCAGTGCTCCAGGAAGTCCCATACAGACCGGACAGACATGGGTGTTCGGTTCAGCATCATGATATTGTGTAGAACAACCACAGAACATCTTGGTATTGAGATTGTTCAACTGAACGTGGACCTCAAGGCCTACCATAACACCATCCGGATTTTCATATACCATTTAAGCCACCTCCCCTGGTCTAGCTTTATTATGATCGGTGTTCTTCTCGAAAGAATATGCCGTACGAATAAGGGTTGCCTCATCGAAATGATTTCCTATGATCTGCAAACCTACCGGCAGACCATCAGAAGAACCACATGGAACCGAGATACATGGAACTCCGGCAAGGTTCATCGGAACAGTGTTCACATCGGTCAGGTATTGGGACAATGGGTCCTCCACCTTCTCACCGATCTTGAATGCAGGCAATGGCATAGTAGGGGCCATTAGAACATCAAAATTAGCAAATGCCCTTTCAAAATCCTGCTTTACGAGGGTTCGCACCTGCAGAGCCTTAAGGTAATACTTATCCTGATATCCTGCAGACAACGCATACGTTCCAAGAAGGATCCTGCGCTGCACTTCTTTGCCAAAGTTCTCTGCGCGTGTCCTTGATGCCATAACATGCCAGTTCTCACCATCGCTCCTCGGACCGTAGCGAGTACCATCGAATCGTGCAAGATTTGATGAAGCTTCGCTCATGGCTATGGTATAGTAAGCTGCAAGGGCATACTTCGTGTTCGGCATGGAGACCTTCTCCCAGGAGGCGCCCATTTCCTCGAACTTGTTGATCGCATCCCAAACAGCCTTCTCGGTGCCAGTGTCAACGCCTTCGCCGAAATACTCATCCGGCACACCGATCTTGAGACCCTTTACATCATCGACCAGTGCCGCCTGATGATCGATCTTTTTATCAATGGAAGTACTGTCTCGAGCATCATAACCGCCGATCACATCCATGACGGCTGCTATATCCTCCACACAGGTCGCCATGGGACCTATCTGTTCGAGGGAGTTCGCATATGAGATCAGGCCATACCGTGAAACTGCACCATAGGTCGGTTTAAGACCCACGACACCACAGAAAGCAGCCGGACATCTTACAGAACCGCCTGTATCGGAACCAAGTGATATAGGAGCTTCACCTGCTGCAACCACTGCAGCACTGCCACCGGAAGAACCCCCAGGAACTCTCTCATGGTCCCAGGGATTAAGAGTGACACCATAGCAGCTTGACTCGGTGGATGTACCCATGGCGAACTCATCCATGTTCGTCTTGCCTATAATGACCGCACCAGCCGCTTTGAGCCTCTCGATAACATGTGCGTCATAAGGTGGCACATACCCTTCCAGTATCTTCGAACTGCACGTTGTTGCAAGCCCTTTTGTAGAAATATTATCCTTGATAGCAATAGGAACCCCAGCAAGAGGACCAGCGACTTCACCTTTATCGACCATCTTTGCAGCATCCAGTGCACCATCAGAGATACAAGTGTATCCATTGATACTGCTCTTTTCGATGGTCTCAAGGTATGAAGCGGTCACTTCTTCTGCGGAGGTCGCAACAATTTTCTCTTTAACATCAGAAATGCTTAACCATTTAGTCATTCTCCACCTCAAATGATCCTCGGCGCTTTGATATAGCCGTCCTTTTCTTCAGCAGTGTTCGTCAGCACATCTTTCTGGTCAAGTGACGGTGTGACAACATCCTCCCGGAATACATTCATGATATCTGCCACATGGTATGTAGGTTCAACACCTTCAGTGTCCACTTCGTCAAGCTGACCAAAATAATCCAATACAGAACTTAACTTCACAGCGTAGTCTTCTGCCTCTGCATCATCTATCTCGATGCGACAAAGCCATCCTACGTGTTCTACCTCGTCTTTTGTGATCATAAGGAATTCCTCAAATAATTGGAATAATAAAACATAGTGTGTTCTAATATGACTGATAGAAATCAAGTACTTAATATTAATATGTTGGGTTGACCGAGTAGATCAATATTAATAATTTGTGAAAACAGCCGAGGATATCAATAAAAGGCATATCAAAAAAGGAGGAAATTCCACAGAGATAAAGTATGGCATTTCATGAAATGACCATATCCTTTGTGGAGAGAGATATGATAGAGATTTAAAGCAGCTTTCCCCCTGCATTCGGACCCGGTGAGCAGTCGTAGACATCTGTTATCTTCATGACAAGAAGACCTTTTGCCGGAGACTTTTCCTTAATTTTTTCAAATTCGGGACCACTTGTCTTTAATTCTACATCGCCTTTGATCTGGAAAGAACCTTTTGTCTCTGGCCCCCAGACGTAGATAGAGACCTTTGGATTCTCTATAATATTTGAGAGTGTCTTATTCATGAAATTGTCTGCGATCCATATAGTACTGTCATCGACCAATGAAATAACTCCGATCGGGACAACGTTTGGAACTCCCTCTTTTGAGGCAGTGGCAACAGGAAATATTTGTATTGTATTGAATGCAGCTTTCATCTCTTCTGTAAGTGTTACCATTTTGATCACCGCAGATACCTAATACATGCATGTAAATATAGTAAACTGTTATAAAAGTATACAAGAATGTATCCTGATACATATTTCTAACCAAAAAATAATAAATTCCCCAGGGAGATCATGGCATTATGAGCAAACAAAAAGTGACATCAGAAGATATTTCCTTGTTGCATGAAGAAATCACCGGACTTCGTTCGGACCTGAATCGTTTCAGGAGTGAAGTTGCCGGAAGTCAGACCAATTCATTGTTCAATGAGTTCAAGAACCAGTGCGCTGTAGAAATACTCAACGGATCTTTGGAGAATGCATATGAGATCATCGGGAACGAAGAGAAGGAATGTCCGATGCATACACAATGTATACCGCATTTAGTTAATTTTTTTGAGGAACTGGCGGAATATACCAGAAAAGGACAGGTAACTGATGAGAATATCGAAAAGATGCGTGGGAACTTTGATAAAGTAAAGGAGTTAGCACCATTCGATCACTGTCCCAACTGTATTCAACGGGCTAGAGGATATTTCGACCAGCAGGTGGGGATGTTACAGACAATAGGAGTCTACCGAAATGAGAGTGACATGTATTTGCAGGTTCAGGACCTCCATGAAGAGCAGGTATCCAACTTGATAGGGGATCCGTTAAGCAGCTCAGTACGCATCCAGATCTTAAAAGCATTGTACGATGAAGGAAGATCGTTCACCGAACTTTCAAAGCTCACAAAACTTCGGGGAGGAAATCTTCTTTTCCATCTGGAAAAACTGCAGAACAGAGGAATGATCCGACAGCGTGGCGAGCGAGGTGAATACCAGATCAGTGTGCAGGGGTATGAGATACTCAATTCCATAGCTGAACTTGTGGGAAAAATAGGGGTGAATTGTAGCGAAATATGATTCGTTGGTCATCTACCAGAGAGATGATCTGGAGTCAGGGTAATATCACAGCTAAAAAAAGAAAAAGGAAGAGAATTTGATCATCATACCCCATTTTCAACAGTGATCTATCACTGACCAGACAAATTTCCCATTTTGAGTTACTTTTTAGAGATAGAACAAATGTTGTATCTTTTAAAAAACGAGTTTATGAAATGCAATTAATATTATGTGATTTGAATATTCGAATTGATCCCTATGATGAGCATGCTCACGAAATAATTGACTCGATAATATATAAGTAGTAGTATTACTGATTGTTAATTAGGAATGGAAAGAAAAGGTGGTACTTACTATGAGGACATCGAACTTCAGACTGGAACTTGTGGATTCCACATGGGGAACCATTAAACTCTCTTTTGTGGAAGTTGAGGATAAGGCCGAAAAGCCACCTTAACGCAGACTTGCCCTGAGGCAAGTGCATAACAAAAGCATGATATGATTGTGAAATAAAAAATATCCATTCAGGAAACTTCCCGAACGGATGGTCTCACAGGATGAGTTGTAACAAAGTATCGATCACGGCATATCCTGCATCTTATCTATTCTAAAAAGATTACTGCGATCAATTTTACCATCTGCACTTACATTTATGGAAAACGCCAGTGAAGAATCACTATTCTCGACCGGCTGTAAATATAGCAAGGTCATATCTTCCATGTTATCACCATCTTTTCAAACCTCCTCATTTTACAGTACGCCCATTAATTGGGCCTATTGTACCCATGCCCGGAATAAATGCGGTACAAACGATTTCTTTTTACGGTGCCATCCTCTTTCACTATAGACGAGAAGACAACCGCAGGATCACTTCCCTTTTGTGGACTGTACAGCAACACATTGTTCAAAAGATTCTCACATTTCTCAACCATATTATTACCCTCCAAATACTGATTTTTTATCCCAACTACTTTTAAAAGCAGTACAGGAAAATCTAAAAGGCAGGGAATGTATGGATTTACGCTTTGTAAGTTTCCACATACCCCCAGACTAACCTTAAAACTAACTTAGCTATCTAAGTATAAATAGTATTGTAAATGGATAATTAGTATTACCTAGAAGGATAACATGCCCTGCAATATATTCAGACATTTACAAAGAGATAAAGACGATCGCCACCAGAGCCAGAACCACACCCATCCATTGCTTCAGAGCAAGTCTTTCCTTCAGGAAGATCCATGCGAGCAACACAGTGCTTCCGGGATAAAGAGATGCAATGACCGTGGCGATATCGACCCTTCCTACCTGAGAAGCAAGTGCAAAGAAAAGATTTCCCCCTGCATCGAATATTCCTGCAAGGATGATCAGCGGAAGGGCTCCACGAGTGGGAATACCCCGGGATCTTGTGAGAATTGAGATCAGCAGGATAGTTATGACCGAAGATAACTTTGCAACTGTAAGAGGCCAGAATACAGCATCCTCACTGAACATATCAACTGAAATAAAGAAGATACCAAAACCTACCCCTGCCAACAGAGGCAGCACAATGTCCTGCCTTCTTATGTCACCGTTGTCATCACTGCTGCTTATCAGCCACATTGCTACAAGGGCCACCATGAAGCCCGCCATCTGATAGGCCGAAGGCAACCCTTCCTTAACAGCACCATATATCACAGGCAAAGCTACCGTGATGATCGCAGAGACAGGAGCAACCACTCCCATCTTTCCCTGCGAAAGGGCACGGTATAAAAAGACAAGACCAAGGCTTCCTGCCACACCTGCAATAAAGCCCCAGAAGATTCCACCACCATGTGGGAGCTGTTCAGAGAAACCTATAGCCAGTATTGGAAGCAGTATCAGACCTACAGCCTGCATTAGAATTACAACAGAGTACTCACTGGTACGCTTTGAAGCAAAACCTCCTCCGAAATCAGCCGCACCCCATGCTGCAGCGGAAGCAAGACCTAAGAGAATGACAAGGAATTCAGCGGGGATCATTTTAGTAACTCCTGATAAAGCATCGGGCCTTTCAGGCTAAATTCCCTCATTTCTATAAATAGATTCTCACAAGAGAAAATTAAGAATCGATGCCAGGCCATTGTTCACTGATATCAGGTATCAACCAGGAAACTGGCCTTTTATATAGTAGTATCATTAATGTAGTTAATATCCTAATGATACTTAACTGATGCAGTAAAAAGGAGAGAAAAAAATGTATTGCTATCAATGTGAAGAAACTATTAACGGACAATCCTGTACCAAAGGCGGAGCATGTGGAAAGACAGCGGACGTCGCAGATCTTCAGGACCAACTTACATACATCCTTAAGGGGATCGCATATTATAATCAGAAAGCAAGGGAGAATGGGATAAAGGACAAAAATGTCGATAGCTTCCTCATGAAAGCACTATTCTCAACGGTCACTAACACTAATTTCAGTTCAAGTGACTTTAATAAGTTCATCAATGAAGGCATCTCACTGAGAGAGAGCATCAAAAAGAACCTCACAACAAGGAACATCGACCTTGGAGAAACAAAGGATATGTCCTTCGGTGAAAAAGTAAAAGCAACTCTTGGAGTAAGCCATCCTGAGACAAGGTTCAACATCCCGGAAGCTGCGATCATCAATACTGAAGAATTGAAGACAGCAAGCGTAGGAGTCCTTAATACCCAGAACGAGGACATCAGGTCCCTCAGGGAGCTGCTGGTATACGGTCTGAAAGGTCTGGCTGCATACGCACATCACGCAGAAGTTCTTGGATACACCGAGGAAGCACTATCCGAATTCGCCGAAAAGGCACTCGCTTCAACCCTGGATGAAAGCCTGAGTGTTGACGATCTCGTAGGACTTGTCCTCGAATGTGGAAAATATGGTGTCAATGTAATGGCACTTCTTGACAAAGCGAACACATCCACCTACGGCAATCCCGAACCAACGGAAGTTTTCCTCGGCACAAGGGACAATCCAGGCATCCTCATCAGTGGACATGACCTTAAGGACATGGAACAGTTGCTCAAACAGACCGAAGGCACAGGTGTCGATGTTTATACCCACGGTGAGATGCTTCCTGCAAACTACTATCCCGCATTCAAGAAATATGACCACTTTGTCGGAAACTATGGAGGTTCATGGTGGAACCAGAAGAACGAATTCGAAACGTTCAATGGCCCTGTACTCATGACGACCAACTGTCTCGTCCCTCCAAAGGACAGCTACAAAGACAGAGTTTACACCACAAGCGTAGTCGGTTTCGACGGGCTCAAACATATCGATGCTAAAGAGGATGGTACAAAAGACTTCTCTGCCATCGTAGAGAAGGCAATTGCATGCCAGCCCCCAAAACAACTTGAAGACGGTACCATTGTCGGAGGATTTGCACACGCTGCTGCCCTCTCTGTGGCAGATAAGATCGTTGAGGCTGTAAAGAGCGGAAAGATCACACGCTTTATCGTCATGGCTGGCTGTGACGGAAGGCATAAGGAAAGGGACTACTACACCAAATTTGCAGAAGCCCTTCCTGAGAGTGCGGTCATACTGACAGCAGGTTGTGCAAAATACCGTTACAATAAACTGAACCTTGGTGACATCGATGGGATCCCAAGGGTACTGGACGCAGGACAGTGTAATGACTCATATTCCCTTGTGGTCATTGCACAGAAGCTTGCCGAAGCTTTCGGTCTTGAGGACATAAACGACCTGCCGGTATCCTACAACATCGCATGGTACGAACAAAAAGCAGTACTTGTATTGCTTGCACTGCTCCACCTCGGTGTCAAGAACATAACACTTGGACCTACACTGCCGGCATTTGTGTCTCCGAATGTACTCAACGTCCTCGTTGAGAACTTTAACATCGCACCCAACACAACCGTTGAAGAGGATCTGAAGAGGCTACTCTAAGCCTTTTCTTTTCTTTCTTTTCACAACCAATTCAGTTCATCCACCATTACTCCTTTTTTTATTTTCAGATACTATCAAAAAGTGTCACTTATTCTTTTATACTAACATCAACCACATTATTAAAGTGGGAAAATGTTCAACTTGAACAATTACAACAGAAACTGGATGGTACTCCTTCTTATTACAGCCACACTGTTCACGATGATCGGAGCTGCAATGGTGCTGTCAGACTATAATTACTACAATGGTCTGCAATTCCTGGCAACAGCAATAGCGTTCTTTACAACAGCATATCTGATCAAGGTCGAGAAAGTTGATCTAGATAGTGCTACGGACAGCAAACGCACCACATTCATGGCAGGCTATATGATCACAGTTGTTGCCCTGAGCATCAAAGGTCTTTTCTGGGCGGTAGGAATTGCCGTATTCATAATAAGTATATATAATATCTACAAAAAGTGAAATGATTCAATTGATGATAACTTTCGAAAAACTGATATATCCCGGTGGCAATAGCCAGCGAAACATAAAAACAAAAGAACATGGCGATAAACGATGAAACCTGAAATAAAAGCTGAACTCCTTGCTATTGGAAGCCTTGACATAGAACAATCCCTTCTGGGTAAGATAACAGTACCTACTGCCGGTCCCGGAGCAGGGAAGACCGCTTTTTTCTTCCGTTCGGGCAACCAGAGGGTCAGACTTGCTTTGAACAAGGAGTCACCACTCAAAGCAGTTGAAGAAGGAAATGAGATAGTCATATTAAAAGATGGAAAAGAACTTGCAAGAGGGGCGATAGAGGATGAGCTTATTCACTGCCCTGACCAGGCATATATCAATATGACAGAGAAGTGCATCTACGATTGTAAGTTCTGTCCGGTCCCTAAGCTCAATGGCAAAGTAAAGACAATAGAAGAGATGACAGAGCTTATCGGGAAAGCAAATGCCAGCGGTAAGATGAAAGCTATTTCGATAACTTCCGGCGTGGACGAATCTGCGGAAAAGGAACTCGAAAGAGCACTGGAAGTCATTGATGCTGTTAAGAAGTACAACGTACCCATAGGTGTTTGCATCTATGCGACCCCGGATTCCAACAAAAGATTGAAAGACGCTGGCGTGGACGAAATAAAATATAATGTCGAAACAATGGACAGACCGATCTACAAGGAGGTCTGCGGGGACCAGGACCTTGAGCCCATACTGGATGCACTAAAAGAAGCTGTGGAAATGTTCGGCAAGAACAAGGTCTGTGCAAATTTCATAATTGGCCTTGGAGAAACCGATGAAAGTGTTGAGAGAGGAATACGTGAGCTGGCTGCAATCGGAGTTGTGCCCATATTGAGACCTGCGAGCAAACATCCATTGCGCGAGGGAGAAGTGTTCATTGAAAGACCTTCAAAGGAAAGGTTGCTCAAGCTTACAAAGCTGCTTCGTGAGGTACTGGATGAATACGGACTCCGTGCTGACACTTTCAAAACAATGTGCCTTCCATGTACAGGCTGTGACCTGAATCCACACAGTGACCTCGTAGAAGAATAACTTAAAGAATGCCATGACAAATGAACAAAATGGTGCCACATTCGAGGCATCCATAGAAATGACCGAGAAGGACCTTGAATTTGCAAAACCTCCAATATCAGTGGAGAGCATAGTTAGCACATTTAAGAAGTATGACCTTCGATACATTGTCATTTTTGCGGATAACATGTTCTATGTTGCACAACAGGACCTGCAGCCATATCATCCCATGTATGTAGATAACTCATATCCTGAGGACATTGAGCGGATATTCGACCTTATGACCGTTGAGAGAATACGAAAAATAGAATATATCAACGGAGTGCTCAAGAGAAGTCCCATAGAAGAACATCCTGATGCTTGAGTATACGATAAGATATAATACCGATCAGTTACAAACATTAGGAGCAACATGATGGATAAATTATACAAGAGGCCAACTACATACGTTATTATAATCGGATTGATCCTAACAGTGTATCTTTTCATCGCCTTAATGAATTTTGCGGATGAAGGTAACCTTGTAATGGTACTATTGACAAGTGTTTCCATAGGAATTGTAGCATTCTTCATTACAAGGACCTTGAGCCACCAGAAACAGATCGATATTTACAAAAAATGATCATTTTATCTTGATCAGGTGGACAAAGGCCCTACAGTGAATCTTTCCACGGGTTGGCTCGATGTCCACAGCTATCTTTTATTTTGAAACCCCTTTGCTGCACACATCATCTTGAAAAAGTGTTCTTTATACTTGCTTTTTTACCACAGTAAGCCTTCATGTATTCACCCTTCTGGATTCTGGTTCAACACCTTTGGAAGAACCTAAATGCATGACAATGACCGGTTGTGCAGATTTTGTGGAAAACCATCCAAAACTTTAAATGTTTTAGTAACATTAATCAGTACCAACACAAGAGTACACATTATTTAATGTGATCACTTTAGTAACAATACGATCATAAAATTGAAATTATGTCCTCACGAAAAAATACAGGTGAGCATTATGGATGATTTAGAGAAGATCAGACAACAACGATTGGAACAGATCAAAAAGGGCCTTGAGGCTAAAGCGTTCCCGGATGCACCCATACATGTTACGGATGCAGATTTCAATGAGTTCATATCAAAGTACCCCATCACTGTAATTGACTGCTGGGCAGAATGGTGTGGACCTTGCAGAAAACTTATCCCCATTATTGATGCCCTTGCAAGAGAATATCAGGGAAAGATCGTTTTCGGGAAATTGAACACTGATGAGAACCAGATGGTCGCAAGGAATTTTAATATAACAGCCATTCCAACACTTTTGGTCTTTAAAAACGGAAAAGATGCTACCCAGATAGTAGGAGCACTCCAGAAAGAACAACTCATTGAACGCCTTAACAGATTCATACAGTGAGCGGAAGAGAAATAATGTCCCACAAACCAAGAATTGCAGAAAATCCAGGTGTACGACTCCTTGACCTCAAATCAAGCTCAAAACCATTTTTCATAGTTGCTTCTGTGGAAGTTGGTAACACCACTACGAAGTGTATACTTACAGCCACCAATATGGATGAAGGTAAGACATATCTTGTCACCAAGACAGTGAAGATGACAAGGGATGTTAGGCCTCCAAAGGAAGGAGAGACCATTTTTGGCAGAACTCTCAATGGAATAGAGCTTACACGCGAATCGGTATCAGAACTTGTCAAGAACACATTGATAGAGGCAGTTAAAAAGGCAAACCTTGACATAAAGACCGATATAAATTTCGTTGTTCGTTCAACCGGGGTTGTTGCCGGGTTCGATACTCCCGAAGAAGTGGGAGAGTTCATAAAAGCACTTGCAGAAGGCTGCCTTCTTGCAGGTGTACCTCCTAAGAACATGACACCACCAATGGGAATAGACAACATACCCGATAAATTCCGAAAGCACAGCAAACTTGACAAAGTGTTCTTTGACGGTGCTGTTGCCAGTGTACTCCCACCAACCGGAGCTACTGGCGTGGAGATAGTTGCAAACGAAATGGAGGGCGAACTTGCGACCGCCGGTATCAAGGAAGGTGCCAAGTGGGTGGATGTGGATTTCCGTAACCCCTGTATGTCAATGGACTTTGGTACGACCCTTGATGGCAGGATAATCAGCCCTGATGAACCCTATGCAAAGACCATTGGTAATTTCTGTGGATTTGCAGGTGCCATCCCGGATGCCATGATAAAAGGAACCGGTTCAGTAGATAAGAAAGTCGGAACCGCCCTTGATGTTTTCAAGGACGTACATGCGGATAAGCTCACATTGCTTCTGAAAGGCAAAAATATACATGAATACGCAAAGAAAGCCCTTGAGTACATCATAATCGAGAAGGTACCTGAAGATAGGGACCGTTACGGAAGTGTGCCGGTAAACCCTACCGCTGCAAAAGAGATCGGTGTCTTGCTTATCGGATGTGATGTGGGTGTTAACGGCTCAGACTTCGATAAATTGTCAGAGATTGGCGGAGAGATATACGATAAATTCGGCATGAAAGTGCTTTTTGCTGTCATTGATGAGGTAATGGCACAGGTTATCTACCGACTTGTCAGTGTTGCAAAGGAAGAAGGACTCGTATTCCCGGAAACCACAATCGGGATCACCGGAAGGGCAGGTATCAGTGGCGACAAGGCAAAGCTTGCACTGAAATATCTTGACAAACTCGACCTTCATGAAAGAATCGAAGAGAACGTTGTTTTCGTTGATGACGGTCTTGCAAGAGGCGCAGCGGTCATGGCAAGATGCATGAACTCCCTTGGAACAACGTTCAATCCACTCGGAGGACATCGCGGTGGAAGATGTATTCTCGGAAATAGGATCAAACTTCAGAACAAATAATAGAAACGGCAGACATGTAAATGTTTGCCTGCACCCTTTTTACTAATTTAAAGGTCTGTATTGACCAACTTTTTAATTGAATCATCTATTGCTTTTTTATGCATCTCGGATGATTCATGTATTCCACCCATGTTCCCACGAACCGCACGACAGGGGTATTGTGATATCAAGAGACCTGCCTTTGCACCGGCTTCTTCGACTGCGACCCCTACAAGAGTATCAGCCATACGCCAGGTACTACCGCAGGGAGCTCCCCGGATGACATTCACTTTCGAAATCCTGCCGTCCTTTACCTCTACATCGAGGACAGGGTTTCCAAAAAAGGAAGTAAATGCGTCTGTACTGGGATCGGATGCAATGTTGCAGCAAATATCATCGACCTCAATGAAGATACCGTACTTTGAGGAGATGTCTTCCAGTTCCCGGATCGGTGCCTTTGCCGCACCCCCGGGAACTATCAAAGCACCCACGCCGGCCTCTCCGGCCATTTTAGCTATCTGTGGCGTGATGTCAGGGTGCAGCGAGTAAGTGATGATTATATCAGCATCGAAAACCTTTTCGTTAAAATCAAGTTCTGAAAAGAACTCATCAGGCTCATCGATCAGCTCCGGCAGGTGTTCAGGGACCTCTGCGACGATCACTTCCAGATCCGACCTGGACCTAACGGTCTCAATAAGCCGTCTACCATATTTTCCACGTACTATAACTCCCAGTTTTGTCATGTTCAATACCTTGAACAATGTTATTGGATAGCGGTATATTAATATTGTTTGCTTTACAATCAATTAACTGTATAAATATTCAGGTGATCAAATGGATGATATTGACCAGTCAAAGGTATATTTCAGATGTAATGTGTGCGACTTCGTCTTTCAGGCAGATCCTAATTTTTTCCCTATAAAATGTCCGCAGTGTGGAAGTGAAAGCACCTCGAGGACATAAATTTAAAATTGTAAGGATACATGTAATCCCCATGAAAGGAAAGCTCATAACACTGGAAGGAATAGATGGGTCCGGAAAATCTACCATTACAAGCTTTCTTAACTCCCATCCGAGCTTTGCTAATGCGGTGTTCACAAGAGAGCCCACCACAAGCTGGATAGGGGATGCTGTTTACAAGGCCATCCAGTCGGACACCGATGAACTTGCCGAGCTTATGCTTTTCACTGCAGACCATGCAGACCACATTGCAACCCTGATAAGACCTGCAATCGAGGAAGGGAAGATAGTTATTTCGGACAGGTATTCGGACAGTCGTTACGCCTATCAGGGTGTGACCCTGAAAGAGAGAATGGAAGAGCCCATGGAGTGGATACAGATGATCCACAGAGGCTGGACGATCGTTCCTGATCTCACGTTGCTTTTTGACATCGATCCTTCTGTTGCGGTACAGCGATGCGGCAAAAGAGGGGAACAGACAAAGTTCGAGAAGATAGACCTCCTCAAAGGGGTCAGAGAGAACTACCTTAAGCTTGCAGAAAAAGAACCAGAAAGATTTATTGTTATCGATACGGACAGGGAATTAAAAGAAATAGAGAAAGATGTGTTGCAAGCAATCACATCGATCATTGAAAGTTAAAGGTCGTTAGAGTCTGCGAACTTTACAAGAAGTTCACCGAACTCCCGGACGTGTTTTGGATTCAGGTTAAAGCGGCTTCTTTTCTGGCCGCTCCTTTCCTTTGCAACCTCTACATACTCATTTTCATACTTTTCGCTTGTTGCAAGAGATATTGTAAGGTACCATCCGCCACCCATTTTTATTTCCATATACTCTTCGCTGTCACGGACTTCTTTATTTTCTTCAGATTCATTTACAACTTTATTTTCTTCTACCATATTGATCACCCATATTCAATATAAATTGAAAATCCATTCATTACCTGACCATCTCAATAGGAATGGAACCATTATGCAATCCGGTTGCAACCAATGCACCTTTGATACCAATAGCTTCCAGTTGCCTAATATCTTCCACGTCCCTTACGCCTCCGCCAAGGAGAACATTGTGGTCAGAAACATCTGCTATAAGACTTAAAAATTGTGCATCGAACCCTGCGGAGGTTCCCACCATATCCATGTCAAGGAATATTATGTCATTTATCTCCAGACCGTTCAGTACCTTTACGATCTCAAAGGGATCTTTCGGCATCAAAGGGTCAGACGAGAGGATGTTGCCGTTCTTTTTATCAATGCTCACATTGATCTGTGAAGGGTATGCAGCAGCTATCTTAGTAATGGAATCCAAAGATGCGGTCTCTGTGCCCAGTACAAGGTGCTCTGCAAGCCCTAAAACCCCGGCAACATCTTCAAAGGAGCTGATCCCAGGATCCAGCATCGTTCTGGAAAGCTCTGAAACTCCCTTTATCACATCAAAATTTATGTTTGGCTCACCCTGCCCCTGAAGTCTGTTAAGGTCTGCGATATAGACCTCGGCAGGGCGCAGTTCCCGAACAATACCAACCGGGTCCGATGTTGTGCAGATATTACTGATCTCGTGTACCGGACGATATTTTTGCCGGTCCCCTCCCTGCGCATGAACAGCATTACGGTTATATACATCAAATACAAAGACGGTTCGAAACATATTAAATTGATATTTTATCTCATCTTATAAAAAAGAGGCTAATACATGAAATTACTCGTAAGTCCGATAAACACTGAAGAAGCAGTAGCTGCACTCAACGGAGGAGCAGACATAATCGATGTAAAGAATCCAAAGGAAGGTTCACTGGGTGCTAACTATCCATGGGTCATCAAGGGAGTAAAGGACGCTGTTCAAGGTAAAAAGCCGATCAGTGCCGCACTTGGGGACTTCAGCTACAAGCCAGGTACCGCAGCCCTTGCAGCATACGGAGCTGCTGCTGCCGGTGCAGATTATGTTAAGATAGGACTTTATGACATCAACACCGAAGAACAGGCATACGAAATGCTTACCGGTATCGTTGAATCCGTAAAAGACCTGGACGTCACTGTCGTAGCTTGCGGATATTCCGATCACGAGCGCATTAACTCCATCAACCCAAAACTTCTCCCTGCAATTGGTGAAAAAGCAGGCGTTGATCTTGTTATGGTCGATACTGGCCTCAAGGACGGACGATCTACATTTGAGTTCATGACCGAGGAAGACCTTATCGAATTCGTCAACGATGCACACTCCCGCGGACTTGAGACCGCTATTGCAGGAACCATAAAGTTCGATGATATTCCGGCATTGAAGCGTATCCAGCCAACCATCATTGGCGTGCGCGGAATAGTCTGTGGCGGAGACCGCAGCACTTCAATTAAGCAGGAACTCGTTGAGAAAGTTAAAAGTGAGATCTGAAAGGATCTCTTTATTTTATTTCCAAAAACACTTTTTTAAAACATTTCTTTTTTATACTATTACTGTGAATTTTACTCTAGTGGACCTTAGCGCCACTACTTAGATCAATACTACTTTTTAATTGAGCAAGGTGATCAGTATGTCCGAAGATATCACAGTACGTGTTGCAGAAGCAAACCACCGTGATGCGGGAAGAGGGATAGCCCGACTTCCAAATGCCCTTATGCAGATTATCGATGCAAGAAGCGGAGATGTCATCGAGATCAAGAACAAGAACAATACCTACGCAAGGGTATATCCGGCAGGTACGGATGATGAAAAAAAGAGCATTATCCGTATCGACGGAAATCTTCGCAGCAATGCGAAGGTCGGTATTGATGATCAGGTGACTATAAAAAAGATACTTGAGAAAGATGCTGAAAAGATAACTCTTGCTCCAACCCAACCTGTTTTGAGCGAAAGGCTGTCACGTTCCGTACACCTTAGTTTAGAAGGAAGACCTGTTGATAAAGGACAGCGCATTCGTGTGGAGAACATAAATAACCCGCTTATTTTTTTGGTAAAGGCTACCAAGCCCCGTGGACCGGTAGTGGTCACAAGAACTACCAAGATAGAGATAGTTGAGCCTGTAAATGAAGCCGATGCAGGGGAAGAAGTGTCTTATGAGGATATTGGCGGGCTGAAGCGAGAACTCGGCTTGATGCGCGAGATGATTGAACTGCCACTAAGGCATCCTGAACTTTTCGATAAGCTTGGAGTGGATCCTCCCAAAGGAGTTTTGCTTTACGGACCTCCTGGCACAGGAAAGACAATGATAGCCAAGGCCGTGGCGAACGAAAGTGAGGCAAATTTCATACCCATAAGCGGACCGGAGATCATCTCGAAATATTATGGAGAGAGTGAACAAAAGCTTCGAGAGATCTTTGAAGAAGCTGAAAAGGAAGGACCTTCAGTGATCTTCATTGATGAATTAGATTCCATTGCACCGAAAAGAGATGATGTTGTAGGTGAAGTGGAAAGAAGGGTCGTGGCCCAGTTGCTTACGTTGATGGATGGGTTAACGAGCAGAGGGAAGGTTATAGTCATCGCTGCAACCAATAGGCCAAATTCCATTGACCAAGCACTGCGCCGTGGAGGGCGTTTTGACAGGGAGATAGAGATAGGGATCCCTGACAGGGGTGGAAGGTTACAGGTATTATATGTTCACACCCGAGGTATGCCGGTCGAAGAGGAACTGGACCTTGAAGGCATTGCGGACATCACCCATGGATTTGTCGGAGCTGACCTTGCATCTCTTTGTAAGGAAGCCGCAATGCATGCCCTGCGCAGGATGCTTCCGATGATCAGTTTCGAAGAGGAGATCCCACCTGAAATAATGGAAACGCTTGAGGTGACCGAGAGTGATTTCATAGAGGCACACCGCAATATCGAGCCTTCGGCCTTAAGGGAGGTCTTTGTGGAGATACCACACGTGAGGTGGGAAGATATTGGTGGACTTAATGAAGTGAAACAGGAACTGATTGAAGCAGTTGAATGGCCTCTTAAATATCCCGAGATCTTCACTGCCCTGAACACCACACCACCAAGGGGGATACTGCTGTTCGGACCTCCAGGTACAGGCAAGACCCTTTTGGCAAAGGCAGTTGCAAATGAAAGTGAGGCAAATTTCATCAGTATCAAAGGACCGGAACTGCTAAGTAAATATGTGGGTGAATCTGAAAAAGCGGTAAGGGAAACGTTCAGGAAGGCAAAGCAAGCAGCTCCGACAGTTGTTTTCTTCGATGAGCTTGATTCAATGGTGCCAAAGCGCGGGATGGGATCCGACCAGCAGGCAACAGAACGCGTTGTCAGCCAGATACTGACCGAAATAGACGGCATTGAGGAACTGAAGGATATAGTCATAGTGGCTGCCACAAACAGGCCGGATATGATCGACCCCGCTCTCTTAAGACCGGGGCGTTTTGACAGACTTATCTATGTAAGGCCCCCTGATAAAGAGGAGCGTACCAAGATACTTGATATCCATCTTTCAGGTAAGCCTATTGCAGAAGATGTCAGACTGGAAGAACTTGCTGAACTTACCGAAGGGTATGTAGGAGCGGATATTGAAGCCGTCTGCAGAGAAGCTGCAATGATGACACTTCGAGAGATCATAAGGCCAAGAATGACAAAGGATGAGGCCTATGAAACTGCAAAGAACGTTGTCATTCAAAGATCACACTTTAGCACAGCGATAAAAAGAGTGAGAGCTTCGACATCCCCGGATGGAATGAAGATATATGACGAGATGGCACGAATGTTCTCGAATTCGGATGCAGATGAAAAGGACTTAAGGGAAAAGGCATAAGTCGTTGGCCTAATAGTAATTAATAGGGGGAGTAAATTACGTTGAAACAAAGATTTGTTTTAGATACGACCGCTTTGACCGATCTTCAGACACGGGAGATGCTGGAGATAGAGGACCTTTGCCAGGGAATGAGGGCAATACTTGAGCTTATTGCTGAATCAAGGCTTCATTTACAGATCAGTTGTTATGTTCCATTCCCATCTGTCTACAAAGAGCTCCATGAGTTTGCAAAAAATAATGGCTGCGATGATGAGATCATTGCGATGATAGATACATGGCTTGTCAAAAAGACGCCGGACAGGCATGAGGTGAAGATACCATCACATATTTTCCATGAATACGTATCATATATGCGAGAACGTATCAACAAAGGTATGACCGTGGCCGAGGAAGCCATCAGAGAAGCTTCGATGCAATGCCTGTCCCTTGATTCGGAGATAGAGGATACACACAAGGTAGAGGACAATACCGATCGTGAGGTCATTGGACCCATTGTAGGTAAATTCAGGAACAAGTACCGTTCAGCACTTCGTTATGGGATCCTTGACAGTGCCCCTGACATCGATGTACTGCTTCTTGCAAAGGAACTGGACGCAGCGGTCGTTGCAAGCGACTACGGTATTCAGAAATGGGCAGAACAGCTCGGAGTAAGGTTCGTGCCTGCTAATACGTTCCCGATGATGTTGAAAGAATATCTGAGACATACGCCTTCGGACGGAACTCATCAGAAGTGAGTTTTTCAGGCACCCACGATGAAAGAAATGAGGGCAAAGAGCATTGCAAACTTAAACAGTTTTGATGAGCGTGCAGCATCCTTTTTCCCTAGTATCTGGTAAACCGCGATAAGGAAGAAGATGTCTGCAATGGCCACGACGAAAAGATATTTTTCATTTAATATGGATTGCAGGTAAGGTACCGGACTTGCAAGCATGGCCGTAAAGCCGAATGCTGCTGCGACATATGATGCTTTTTTGGCTCCGATCAGGATCGGGAGTGTCCTTGCACCATCTTTTTTATCACCCTCGATGTCCTCAACATCCTTTACGATCTCACGTGCTATTGTCGCAAGGGTTGCCAGAAGGAAAAGGACTACCAGTGCCTGAAGTCCCAACATGCCGAAGACCGCACCGCCAAAAAGGAAGGTCGAGCCGGTGAGATAACCGACCGAGGCATTTCCAAAGAAGGGAGTGCGTTTCAGGCTTTGTGCATACAATATCAGTACTATAGAATTGAATAGAGCTATGATGCCACAAAGGGGGTTCATCAGAAATGCCAGTACTATCGCTGTTATGAACAGAAGCAGCGAAAAATAAAGGGCGCTTTTCAAGGAGATCTTACCGGAAGGTATCGGCCTTGAGGGTTTGTTCACTTTATCGATTTCAATGTCGAAATAATCGTTCAAACCGTTGCCAGCTCCTGTAACGAGGAAGACTACGGCAAAGATAAGTGAAGTATCGAACAATGACAGCGATACGTAAGGGGAAGCAGAGGAGAGAATATTATAAGCTATCAGAACACCAATGAGGCCTGCAAAGGCAGCCATTGCACAATTTCCGGCACGCATAAGTTCAAGATAGGTTTTCATTCGTTCTCCTGTAATAATTATCGGCTGCGTTTTACTTCCAGCATACGGTCAAGGGTGCGCTTTGCACGTACCTGAATATCTTTTGGCACGGTCACAACGGTCTCCATGTTCTCAAGACAACGAAGGACAGAACTTAGATCTATCATTTTCATGTCCGGACAGAATGTGAATTTTGAGACGGGATAGAATTTCTTATTGGGATTCTCAGTCTCAAGTTGGTGCAATATACCCTGCTCCGTGGAAATTATGAATTCATTGTTATCGGAGCTTTTCACATGACCTATCATCCCAGTAGTACTGAACACATGGTCTACTTTTTCCAGAACCTCTGAGCGACATTCCGGGTGGGCCATCATCTCTGCCTCTGGATGCTCGTTCTTTGCAAGGTCCACATCTTCTGCAAGGATCTGATTATGTGTAGGACAATAGCCATTCCAAGGAATGATGGTCTTATCGGTGTGTTTTGCAACATATGCTGCAAGGTTCTTGTCAGGAACGAAAATAACTTTGTCTGAATCGAGCGAATTTACAACTTCCACTGCATTTGCCGAGGTGCAGCAGATATCACTTTCTGCTTTGATGTCGGCTCGTGTATTGACATAACAGACGACCATGGAATCCGGATGTTGCGCCTTTAGTTCACGCAGTGATGCGACATCCACCATTGCTGCCATGGGGCAATCGGCATCAGCATCAGGTATAAGAACTGTTTTTTCAGGAGAGAGAATGAATGCACTCTCTGCCATGAAGCTCACACCACAAAAAACTATAACTTCTGCATCCTGGTCTACCGCTTCCTGACTCAGCCCCAGCGAATCGCCTACGAAGTCTGCGATATCCTGCACTTCATCCCGTGCATAGCAATGGGCCAAAATAACAGCATTACGTTCTTTTTTCAATGAATTTATCTTGTTGATGATAGATTGCCTGTCCTGCATACGACCACTTGTTTTTCCGTTCTTTATTATTTATACACGACTCCAACGGACCGGCATACAATATCCGAGTATCTGATAAACGTTTTTCGGTATACTATCAGGTCCCAACCTGAAGGGGATCAGCTATCTTCTTCAATGTGGAAATTGCAGATAAGGCTGCCAGATAACTTGTCTTGGGGTTAGTCGGTGCCGGCACGTTCTCCACTCTTGTTGTAAACATACCGAACTCACCTTCAACGGTTATTTCGTGGATGTTCCTTGTGAGCGCAGGATTTGCGACTATCTTGACCTTTGTCTTGTCAAAACCAATACCTGCAATGCTCAAAGATGCTGCAACATTGACATTTGCAGGAAAAGCCTTTACAGCTTCTGATGCCATGCCTTCGAAAAGTACGGCCTTTCCTTTGATGCTGTCAAGATCGATGTTGTTCTGAACGATGTACGGAGCACCTTCAAGGCTTCTCGGGTGCTTCTGGGTCGTCAGTGTAACTGAGTATATAGAAGCTGCAGATGCGGATGTTAACCCATCCAGCCCAACGATGGCACCGGATGGGAAATAGACCTTACAACCATTTTCCTTTGCAATATCGAATGTTGTATCGAGAAGTTTTTTGTCTGCAAAAGCGCCGACACTGATGACCATTACGTCACATTTTGCATGAAGGGTGGTCGGAACTACCTCATACACTGCCTGCTGGGATGCGCATTCCACTACCAGGTCAACGTGCTTTACCATTTCCACTATATCAAGCACTTTTGGGTCAGTGTTTTTGAGCTGTTCTTTCAAATCAATTATTGACTGTTCATGCCTGTCATATACAGCATACAGTTCGACACCGATGTGGCCTGAATCGATAGCTTTACAAAGCTCAGTACCGATCGCACCACATCCGAACACTCCGATCTTTAGCATCCTGGACTCCTGCAACGTTATTTTATGATATTGAAATATTAATAATAATATATCTTAACTATTCTGAACATCGTTCGAGAGATTCTCTCGACAACGTAGCCTCCAAACACGCTAAAAGGATATAAACCTCTTGAAGCATTGATATACATGGTAATATGATACTGACCAGCGAAATTGAAAGATTCATTGAGGAAGACCTTGGAGCAAATGACATTTCCTGTAACCTTGTTCCTGAAAAAGATATCAAAGCGATCGTTTTTGTCAAACAGGATTGTGTCGTTGCAGGAATTCCGATCGCACAACGGATATTCGAGTACATTGGACTTGATTCATCCGCAAAACATAAAGATGGAGATAAATTAGTATCAGGAGAAACTATTTTTGAGATCTCCGGTAATGCTGTATCGGTACTTCGTGCAGAAAGGATAGTTCTCAATTTCCTGGGGCATTTGAGTGGCATCGCAACCAATACCCGGGAATATGTAGAAACGGTCAGACAATACTCAGATGTGAAAGTGGCCGGTACAAGAAAAACAACGCCCGGGATACGAAAGTTCGAAAAACTTGCCATAATTGCCGGAAGAGGCGATCCTCACAGATTCGACCTTTCTGAAACCATTATGATAAAAGATAACCACGTTAACATGATGGGACTTGAAAATGCCATAAATTCAGCAAAGGAACTTGCAGGCTTTACGCAAAAGATAGATGTTGAAGTTGAATCCGTTGAGAACGCAATTCTCGCTGCAAAAATGGGCGTTGACATCATAATGCTCGACAACATGTCACCCGGACAGGTAATAGAGGTAGTTGAAGCATTAAAAAGTGAGGAACTAAGAAATAATGCTATTCTAGAGGTTTCAGGCGGTATCGATCTCTCAAATATTTCCGAATATGCCAAGACAGGAGTGGATGTCATTTCCGTAGGTTCACTGGTGCATAAGTCACAATGGATAGATATCAGCCTTGAGTTTGTGTAAAATGTCAAAATATATATCATAAACTATTTATTGGATTCTTATTGTATTGATACTGGAATAGTATATACTATAACGTGATTCATTTCTGTGTCGAGGGAATTATGGTTCAGTTCAAAAATATGTGTTTGTTAATGCTTACATTGGCACTGGTATCTTTAGTTTTCACGGGCAATGCCTGTGCTAAAGATATGATCTTCAATGGAAGTATTCAGGAAGGGGATGGATATCAGATCAATACCATCGTTATCGATGTGGCCGAAGTTTTTGTGAGTGCTGAGTCTTGCGTCTTCAAAGTATATGACGAAGGAGAGCTTGAACACGATAAGCTGATCAATATAGATGATACCATCACCTTTACTGCAGAAGGTGAGACCATTGATGTCACATTGTTGTCTGTCAGTGGAGGGACATTACCCCAGGCAACTGTCTCTATCACCATCACAGATGATGATAACATCTACCTGAAACAGATAGTAGACGGAGGTCATGAAAAAGCAACATTCCCCGGAACCCCTTCACTGGAGATCACAAAAGAGGTTAGCAGTTATACTGTTGATCAGGGAGAGGTCGTCACGATCAAAGTGACTGCCAGAAACAAAGGTGATGGGAAGGCCACAGAGGTAAGGTTCTCAGATCCAAAGCCGACAGGATTTATCCTTCAGGAGATCCTTCTTGAAGAGACAGGTCAGCTAACCATTGACAAATACGAGACAAGGACTATTTTTCTTTACAAGCTTCAGGCAAATGAAGCTGGAACATTTGAATTCCAGCCAACCAGAGCGTCATATTCCAATGAAGCAGATCTGGATTTTCCCGAAGCGGTATCTAACATACCAGTGATAACTGTAACTGATACGGGTAAAAATGCAAAAAAAGTTGCTGAGCTTGAGTTTTCCACATCCATCGAAAGTAGTAGTGTAAAAAGGAACGATGAAGTGGAAGTGGTCATTAACATCAAGAACCAGGGAGATTCTTCTGCAAATGGGGTCGTACTGAACATCCACCTTCCTGAAGAGGTTGAATACAAAGGCAGCAACTCTAATATTGAAATTATAAATGGAATGCCAAAGGCTTATCTGGAAACATTTGGACTGGATCAGGAAAAAGAAATAAGATTCGTGATAAAGCCAACAGAATTGGGTACTTATACCATTACAACCGATTATTCATATCAGTATGAAGATGGAGTGAGCCCTGATCGTCAGGAAGTGACGGGCGAATTCACCACAAGTACGATCGATGTGGCCAGAGGGGACCTCGATTCAGTGATCGAACAACCATGGTATGTGATTGCGATCCCATTGCTGATCATTGTCGCTATTGGAGGGTGGTTATTCCATCGGTCCAGACAGTACAGGTTCTAATCAGTTACGATTTCATAAAGATATTCAATTTCATTAAATATGGAGGAATTATTTGCTCAATATACTTATCGTAGGAAATGGTCAATGTGGTAACCGTATCCTTGATGCGATAAACAAAGAGGCTTTTGGTGGTAAAAGCAAATTTGCGAAATTCTATTCACAACAAAAATACAAAAGCAAGGTCGAAACTATCGCCATCAATACTGCGATAAACGACCTGAAGGAATTGAGTTCTACCAAAGCCAAGGACAGGATACATATTCCTCACTTGCATGGTGTTGGTGCCAACCGTACTCTTGGTAAGAGCGTATTTGAAGATAATAAATCCCATATAATGCGCAATATAGAGGAAAGAGGTAATTTCGATGTAGGATTCGTGATAACTTCTGCATCCGGTGGGACAGGATCATCTTTCACACCACCCCTTATCAAGGAAATTAAGGAAAAACATGATTTCCCGGTATATGCTGTCGTTGTTCTTCCTTTCAGAGAGGAGGGAACGCTCTACCTCCAGAATGCAGCATTCTGCCTGAAAGAGATACGTGACAGTGGTGTCGATGGGATCATACTTGCTGATAACCAGTTCCTTAAGCAGATCGGAGGAAATGTACAATCTGCATATAATACCATCAATGACATGATCGCAAGACGCATGCTTTTCTTACTTGATGCGCTTGACAGTGAAATGATGATGGTTACCGACCTTGGTGACTTCAAAACAGTGATGAGCGGAGGAGCAGGCCTTGCTACGATTGGTTTCTATGAAGCTGAAAAAGGAATGAACATCAAGACCACCATCCAGAAAGCATTATCACCAAACGGCCTTTTGTTCTCAACCGATGTTTACAAAGAAGGAAGCAGGGCCATGGTCATCATCAAAGGTGATAAATCATATCTGAGCATCGATGAGATATCATCGGAAGTGGAAAAACTTTCTTCATCCGTTGGCCATGTTTTTAAAGGTATTATCGTCAGGAAAGGTGAAGCTCCACAGGTGCTTGTCGTCCTTACTCTTGAAGCAGCAGAAGAGCTGGAAAATCTATATTCAGTTGCAGTAGATGCGATCCATCAGGAGCGCGAGAAGAAAACAAGAGTTGAAGAACAAAAGGAGATCGATAAAGCATTCTCACAGATAGATGGGCTTGAACCCGACTATTGACCTTAAATGATATCCTTAGCGGGATATTCACCCTTTTTTTTATAATTTCAACAAAACCGATGATGTTTTGTGCATACCATTCATTATAAATGATCCAGCAAGATAAATGGTAAAGGATCGAGCAAAAAGCAGGTATAAAATGGCTGATAGATCCAATATAATCGAGATCAGAGACCTTACGAAGACCTACACTGATGGATTAGGGGTCAAAGCACTTGACGGGCTTAGCCTTAAAGTCAAACGTGGAGAGTTCCTCTCTATAATAGGACCTTCAGGATCAGGCAAAAGTACATTACTGCATATGATAGGCATACTTGATTCACCAACAAGCGGGACCATAATGATAGATGGCGAAGATGTTACGACCATGTCGGATAAAGAGCGTTCCAGTGCACGTAACAAGATGCTTGGATTTATCTTCCAGTACCATCATTTATTACCCGATTTTTCAGCTATAGAGAATGTGATGATGCCTTTACTTATATCTGGAAAAAATAAGGCAGAAGCCAGAAAGATAGCTAAAGAACTCCTCAAAGAGGTGGGACTTGAGAACAGGATCGATCACAGGCCAAACCAATTGTCAGGAGGACAGAACCAGAGAGTTGCTGTTGCCAGAGCACTTGCCAATAGTCCGAAGATCGTGATAGGGGACGAACCTACAGGAAATCTTGACAGCAATTCAAGCGATAAGATATATGAGCTTCTCAGAAAGCTAAACCGGGATTATGGACAGACTTTCATACTTGTGACACATGATGAGGATATGGCTGCTAAGACCGATCGCATCATTCGCATTGTTGATGGAAGGATAGTAGATGATCGTAATTTATTTTAATCATTTTTTCAGGTGAGAATATGGAATATTCAAAAGGAAATATTGGTAGAGTATTTACTGTTAGGATAGATACTGGAGAAGACCTGCTTCAGGAACTCGAAGGTATTGCAATGAAAGAGAACATCAAGGTTGCGGTATTCACTTTGCTTGGCGCTGTGGCCAAAGTCAACCTTGTCGTAGGACCTAAAGAGAATGCAATCCCCCCTGAACCCATATGGATCAACCATACTGAGCCACAGGAAGTGATAGGTGTTGGGAATATATTTACAGAAGAAGGCAGACCTAAGATACACCTCCATACCGCTGCCGGACGTGGTGACAATGTCAATGTCGGCTGCTTGCGCGGAGAAAGTGCAGCATTCATGGTCCTTGAGGTCTTCATAATGGAGATTGATGGCATGGAAGCTATGCGTGCATTCGATGCCACCAAGGGCTTTGCTCCGATATCATTCGGAAAGAACTAATCAAAATCACCGTAACTTAATCTACTAAATTACGTAGGCTCTTTACAACTTCCAACCTTTTCTCATTTTCTTTTAGAATATCAGATTCATATTCTTTCAGGATCTCAGTGAAATCCATATTGAGCGAGTAATATTTTGCAGGCCTTCCTCTGCATTTAGTCCTCTTCTCATTCTTTTCATCCACCCAACCACGTTCACACAGAGGTCGCATAGCTACACTTACCTCTGGTTGTCTCAGGCCTGTAACATTTTCTATATCCTGGGAACTTAGCTCACATCCATTAAGGAGGCAGGCAATTGAAAGTGCTTCTATTCTCGA
Organism: Methanococcoides sp.; assembly: GCA_021108275.1. Classification (GTDB taxonomy): domain Archaea; phylum Halobacteriota; class Methanosarcinia; order Methanosarcinales; family Methanosarcinaceae; genus Methanococcoides. The sequence continues at coordinate 40,059 of JAIORD010000002.1, read as the reverse complement.
AACGTTAATGCTTTGCAATAGGGATGATACCTCATACCCCTTCTCATCTATAAAGTTAGACATCTCACTCACCATGAATAATAATACTACTTAGATGTTTATATATTTATGCTGTGCATAACCTACGCTGGTTAAATATAGTATATAAAGAACAGTGCAAAATGCGGTAACAATATATACTGTAATGTACGATTTGTCCATAGAATAACCAAATGGTGAAGACATGAACTCTATCAGCGAAGAAGCAAAATACACAATTCAAAAAGTGCATGCCAGAGAGATACTTGACTCCAGAGGAAACCCTACGGTAGAAGTAGATATCTACACTGGATGCGGATTTGGAAGGGCAAGTGTTCCCTCCGGAGCTTCCACAGGCTCTAATGAAGCCCTTGAACTAAGGGATAAGGACGCTGACCGGTACAACGGGAAAGGAGTATTGGACGCTGTAGACAACGTTAATAAGACCCTTTCAAAAGAGCTTTTGGGAATGGATGCACGTAACCAGCGTGAGATAGATGAGCTGATGATCGCACTGGACGGCACTGAGAACAAAAGGACCTTTGGGGCTAACGCCATTCTGGGAATTTCCATGGCCACTGCAAAAGCAGCAGCTGATTCCCTTGGAATTGCCCTTTATCGATACCTTGGCGGTACCAATGCTTTTGCATTGCCTGTCCCAACAATGAACGTGATCAATGGCGGGAAGCATGCAGGTAATGACCTTTCCATCCAGGAATTTATGATACAGCCAAAAGGTGCTGACACTTTCTCAAATGCATTGAGAATGGGAGCTGAGACATACCATGCTCTTGGTAAGGTCCTTGAGGACAAATACGGCGCTTCTGCAACAAATGTAGGATACGAAGGCGGATATGCACCTCCGATCTCAACAACTGCTGATGCACTGGACGCACTCGTAAGTGCAATTGAGGAAGCCGGATATACCGAATCAGAGATCAGCATCGGGCTTGATTCCGCTGCATCCGAGTTCTTCGATGGCGAGAAATATTTCATTGATGGAAAAAAGATAGGTCCTGCGGAACTTGTGGACTACTACCTTGATCTTATTGAAACATATCCGATCCTTTCAATTGAGGACCCATTCCACGAGGAATCATTTGAGGACTTCGCAGCTCTTACGAGCGAGGCATGGGACACGATCATTGTCGGTGATGACCTGTTCGTTACAAATGTCAACCGTCTGGCAAAGGGTATTGAGATGGAAGCGGCAAATGCACTTTTACTCAAGGTCAACCAGATAGGCACGATATCTGAATCATTCGATGCTGCAAATCTTGCACAGAGGAATGGTTACAGCGTTGTTGTAAGCCATCGCTCTGCAGAGACAGAAGACCCAATGATAGCTGATATTTCAGTAGCTATTGGAGGAGACCTTATTAAGACAGGCGCACCTGCGAGAAGTGAGCGTACTGCAAAATACAACCAGCTACTCAGAATTGAAGAAGATCTTGGAGATGCTGCACGTTATGTGCAGCTCTGATCCTTTTTTTAAATTTATTTTTTAATTTAGAAGTCAAAAAGTGAGCTTTGCGTTTTTTGATCTTCATTCGTTGAGACTTCTTTTGTCCTTATGACCTTTTTCAAAGCAGGGGTATTTTCTTCCACGGAACTGTCAAAGTCAAAGAGACCTTTTTGCTTTGAATCATGGTTAAGGGTAGCCATATCAACGCCGAAAACACTAAGGATACGCTCCACAGGAGGTAACATCTGTTTCTGTATGTAGTAATCCACATCCAGTGGAACATTGTTCTCGCGGACATAGTCAGGGTCTTCTGCCCGATCTACGAACAAGCCTTTTCCAGCAATTATCACGAATGGGATTCGCTCACCAATGGAAGGTCGAACACCGGTACGTCTCTGGATGTTCTCGACCACTGTCAAATGTGGCTGTTTGTTCTTATAACTTGAAGGGCTTTTTGAAAAGTTCTTTGTAAGCACCAGGTCTTCAAAGAGATCGGCATCTTTCTGTGCATCGAGATTCCTTACCCTGTCCACAAGGCCTCTCACATGCTCCACAGAGCCTTCAATGTCACCTTCCTTAAGTACGAGTTCCAGCACCCTGTTGAGCATCTTGGAGGTCAGCTCACACCAATCCCGCCGTACAGTCTCCAGCCCTTTTACCTTGATAGAGTCAGTCCACCCATCGTTCGTAGGCTCAAAGACCCATTGTGCATATCTTTTCTTAGCAATCAGCAAAACACGTTTTGCGGCAGCTTCAAATTCCAGCTCCATGGGATCAGGCAAAGATGCAGTTACTATGCTTGCAACTTTTTTCCCAACAAGTGCTGAATCGTCAAGTGAGAAAACACCCTCCTCGAACTCCAGGTCCTGCTCGTTCTTACAATGTACGAACACACTGTCAGTGTCCCCATAAGCGACCGAGAGCTTTACGACCTTATCATCATCCCTTAGCTCATCGATCTCATCCAAAAGATAAGCTTCATTGCCCCTGAGGATGACCTTTCCCATGCGATTACATACAATATCTTCCGTTCTGGCAATGTTCCCCCTTCCAATGCTGGTCACCGAATTTGCCATCTGCAAGCTGTAGAGCCTGGCACGTGCATATCCTGAATAGCCGTAGAAACTGTTAAGAAGGATCTTCAAAGCAAGTTGTGTCGCATCAAGGACCTGATATTCACCTTCGTCACTTGCATGCTTCATAAGCTTCTTTGTCTCACCCCTCTTGTCAAGCAAGGCTTCCAGAACAGAAGGAACTATACCTTTGAACATCTCGGGTTTTACAAACTCGCCTTTTGAGGGTGACCTTATCACTTTATCTTCCGGATACTTCCCAGGGGCAACCACAGTGGTATAGCAAAGGTTGTGGGCCATCATGATGGTTGGATAAAGGGATTTATAGTCAAGTACTATCACGTTCTTATGCAATCCCTTCTCCGGTTCGAGAACTGCACCCCCTTTAAGCTCCTCATTCTGCTTTCGTCTGAAAGCAGATGTTTCTTCATCGGGTTTTGTGGACATCACACGCCCCTGTTTACCGAATTCGGTCAACAGTATATGTTCGACCATATTGGTCTGCCCACCACTTACAGTATCCTGAAGAAGTACTCCGCTGACCCTTGAAAGAGCGATATACTTGTCCAGAAGTTTAAGTTCCAGGAGGAGATCAAGGGCAAGTTCTGAGTCGCGTCTTGAATAGTCAATGAATTTTCGTATCTTTTCACCGGAATCGTTCCAGTGTTCTTCCATGTCAGCCGCATCGACATCAAGTTTTTCCATATTAAGCAACTCTTTGGAGACATTGCGTAATGTATATCTTTTCAAGCTGAACTGTTGCCTGATAAGAGGAAGAGAATCAACTACTACCCTTCCGGTAATGGAAACAATCGTACGATTTATGACTTTCCTATAATTAAGTATCCTTGAGTCCCTTCCAACAGCAGAATTGATGTTAGAACCTGATTCGTTCAGGAGCTTTACCCTGTCTGTGATATAGGGCACGTCAAAACCGTTTATGTTGTAGCCTGTAATTACGTCAGGGTCATAGTCCCTGATAATCTCAAAGAAGCGATCCAAAAGGTCGGATTCCTCCGGTAACATCTCGACATCTTCATCGACACCTTCCACTTCTTTCATAACAAGAACAAGGGTCTTGTGGCCTTTGTAAGCAGGTTCAAAGGCAAAACTTACCATGATGACAGGAGAAACATCCGGTGTTGGCATCCCACCATCGTGAGGAAGGCATTCAATATCGAATGCCATATATTTCAACGATGAATTGGCAATTTTCTGGACCTCGGATATATGAGAGGTCCTTATGGCACGCTCACACAGTATTTTTCCATTCGAAACCGATTCTTCCAATTCCGTTGATACCCAGCCCATACCCTTGAAGCCCTTATCAATAAGGAATCGGTTCCTGAAAAGGATGTCTGTTTCATATATAGCATTGACACCAAGCATAGATGCCACATCATCCCTGATCTCAGGCACATTGCCAGGGTCATAGGTAGTGATCTTGAGCATGTGCTTTTTGGTTTCCTGATAACCTATTGGCTCGAACCTTTCAACGACCTCAAAGGTCTTTACACCCTCGAAACGTTCCATGATCTCTTCACCGAGCTTTTGCAGGTCCCCTGAAGCACTCAAATAAAAATAAGGTTCAAACCCCGGAACCAGACAGCAAACACTCTCCCCATCCTCCAATCTCCCAAAGATTCGGATTATAGGTTGGTTATCTTCGCGAAAATAGTCTGCATCCAGAATTTGAAAATTCATGGAACTACTTAATGTGGAGGGTTAATATATGCTTTATCATCAAGGTAAAGATATGGGCACATATCTTAAAAAAATAAGAAAGGCAAAGTGCCCGGAGCGTGACTCGAACACGCGACCTCCAGATTTCTCAGGAGATTTGGACGCACGGTTAAATATTCCCTATGAGTCTGGCGCCCCAACCAACTAGGCTACCCGGGCATTGCAGCACCTACATGGACATAGTATTATTAAAGCATATCGATTGAATAGCTTATTTTGTAGATATTAAAAAGGTAACCGGATCAAAATCCGGTTGCTTTTGCAAGATCCAATACAACTTCAGCATCATCAATATTGCCCTTTACAAGGAAAACGAAATTCTCGTTGCTCCAGACATAGTGATACCTTGGCACCTGTTCTCCACCTGCGATTATGTACTTCATTACAAGTGTAGCATCATGTTCGTTAAAAGATGCATCTGTGAATCTCTCACCCACTGCAAGAGGTGGGAAACCTGCCTTATACTGAGTAATAAATTCTTCTGCAGCTGCACTGGACTCCATCTCAATTGCAATAATAAAATAATCTATTGAATCAAGGTTGTAGATACCTTCAGATGCATTTACAATACCTTCTACATCAGCGTAACTTGTTTTTACAGTATCGACCTCAATGGCATGTACACCAAGATACTCGAATCCTTCAGGAACTGTTTTCAAAACTACCCCATCGACGCTCAGGTCAGGGGTTTCAACTGTAGGATCGGTTGGTTCTGCCGGATCCGTGCAACCAGACACTGCTACAAGAAGCAATGCGATAAAAGGTATAATTAATAGTTTCATATTCATCTTAAAGACCTCACTGTCTAATAATGAGATAACAATAAGACTATTGGTATTTTAAATTATCGACAAACGTGTCAAAAAAAAGAAAAGTTAAGAAGGATTTTCACCCTTCTTAGATTTTAGAAAATTAGTTCCTTCTTACGAAGTATGCTACTGCAAGGAGACCTGCAATTGCGAATACTGCTTCAAAGCCTGGAGTCTCATCTGGAGTCTCTTCGTCAACTGTCTCGTCAACTGTCTCGTCAACTGTCTCATCAACGGTCTCGTCAACGGTCTCGTTAACGGTCTCATCGACTGTCTCGTCAACTGTCTCGTCAACTGTCTCGTCAACTGTCTCGTCAACTGTCTCGTCAACTTCGCCATCGATTGTCACTTCAACGAATGGATAGAACCTTACTGTATCACTGTCAGCCACCTTGATCTTCATGGTGTCTGTAAGATCGACTGTGTCATCTTTGTTGAGTGTGATAGCGGTGTCCTCGTTCTCGAGTGTAAGACCTGGTCCTGCATCACCTGTAGTTACGCTTGTTACTTCAAGGTCACCGAATGAGTCCTCGTTCTCGATCTCGATTACTTCATCTGACATGAGCCAGATACCTTCAACGATTGCAAGGCTGTCTACCTGTCCCTGGAATACTTCGTTGACGTGTACTCTCAGAATAACAACATCATCTTCGCCACCAATGTCATCTGCTTCGTAGTCCCAGGATTTGTTATCGAGGTTGTCAGCAGAAGTTGCATCGTAAACATCATCATCAAGGAATACGCCGTCCTTTGTGAGCTCGAGCCATACCTTGTCACCGTCAACATCGATCTGCTTTGGTGTGAGTGCAAAGCCCTCACCGAGATCGAGTGTCTGACCGACACGCATGGAGTATTTCTCATCGTCGTCAAGGATCAACTTGGAAAGGATTGCAGGGTCACTGTTAACTGGAACGTATTCCTCTGCAAGGAAGCCGATCTTTTCAAATTTCTCACCGGAATCTGCCCAACCTGCGTAGGTGTAAGCGACATTCTGGATGTCTGTGGTGTAAACAACTGCATTCTTAGCAACTGCTCTGCCTGTGTTGGTGATTTCCAGCTTTTCGGAAGCTATATCGTCATCGATGTCGTAGAAGAAACCTGCGAAGGAAGCTTCATTCCACATGTGTGTAGCGTCTCCTTCAACAACAGTTCCTCTGATCTCATAGGTGCCTGGTTCTGTGATCTCTTCGAAGAAGAAGAAACGGAGATCATCGCTGTCAGCTACCTGGATCTTCAGGGTCTCAGAAATGTCGACTGTGCTATCTTCGCTGAGTGTGATAGTGGTGTCCTCGTTCTCGAGTGTAAGACCTGGTCCTGCATCACCTGTAGTTACGCTTGTTACTTCAAGGTCACCGAATGAGTCCTCGTTCTCGATCTCGATTACTTCATCTGACATGAGCCAGATACCTTCAACGATTGCAAGGCTGTCTACCTGTCCCTGGAATACTTCGTTGACGTGTACTCTCAGAATAACAACATCATCTTCGCCACCAATGTCATCTGCTTCGTAGTCCCAGGATTTGTTATCGAGGTTGTCAGCAGAAGTTGCATCGTAAACATCATCATCAAGGAATACGCCGTCCTTTGTGAGCTCGAGCCATACCTTGTCACCGTCAACATCGATCTGCTTTGGTGTGAGTGCAAAGCCCTCACCGAGATCGAGTGTCTGACCGACACGCATGGAGTATTTCTCATCGTCGTCAAGGATCAACTTGGAAAGGATTGCAGGGTCACTGTTAACTGGAACGTATTCTTCTGCAAGGAAGCCCATCTTTTCGAATTGCTCTCCATCCCATCCATCGTATGTATAGTTGACCTGCTTGATGTCTGTGGTGTAAACGAGGTCATTTTTTGCCATTGTGCGGGTTGCACCTGTGGTCTTAATTGTGATCTGCTCTGAACCGATTCCATCATCAAGGTCAAAGAAGAATCCTGCAAAGTCAGTGAAGTTAATTGTATCTCTGCTAATATCGCTAAAGTCTGTACCGTTAAATACAGGACTGCGAATCTCAACTGAGTCTGCTGCGCTTGCTACTGAAACAAAGCTCAGTACCATTAAAGCAGCCATTAAGATTGCTATAAAGCTTTTCATTATTTTCCTCCATTATTTAATATATATAAGTTAGTGAGTTAGAATCAAGATAAACGAATTACCGAGTATCATTCTTTCAAACAATGCACAAATACGTTCATTGCCGAAAGAGTCATCATCACCCTCTGAATCCCGTCATATTGGATTACATCTGTCTTATAAGAGAATTGCCTATTAAATCTTTTGTGGTCTCATTTAACAGATTTATAGCGAGGCATTAGTAAATATCGAAGCAAATTACGGTAAATGTCGAATAAAAACATGCCAAATTGATATAAAAGGGTATAATATGGCCCATTTGGGTTCGTAAATTGTCGATTTATTACACATAGCCCATATAATTCCATTTAAAGCCAATCGATATTAAGCCACCTTCAGTGAACTACTTCACGCTTACGCATAAGCTTCCTGTTTCATTCCTTGAACCATCGTTCACAAGTCCACAGGCCCTTCCCCTCGTTCCGAAGGTGCTTAAATTCCAATTAAGTTCTGTCTGTCAAGTGCAAACTTCTTAATGTTAATAGCGGCATTAATGTCTCTATCGTGTTCTATTTTGCACTCTGGACAACCCCATTTCCGATCTGCAAGTGTAATATCTTTATTATAATATCCACAAGCATTACATATCTTGGTAGATGGGGCAAATTGTCCGATACGCAAAATGGTCTTTCCATACCATTCTGCTTTATATTCTAATTTTTCCATGAATGAACTCCACGAAGCATCTGCAATATGTTGAGCAAGAGAGTGGTTTTTCATCATCCCTTCAACATTCAATGTTTCCAACGCTATAGCTTGGTTCTCGCTGATTAGTTTAGAAGAAAGTTTATGTTGGAAATCATTTCTCTGGTTACTAACTTTCTCATGGAGTTTTGATAATGACAACTTTGCTTTTTGTCTACTTTTAGAACCTTTTTGTTTTCTGGACAATCTTTTATGCAAAACCTTCAGCCGTTTCATTGAATTTTTCAAATTTTTCGGATTATTGATTTTTTCACCATTTGAAATGATAGCAAAATCTTTAATCCCAACATCAACCCCAATAGTAGTATTTCCATCAAATGATTGCTTTTCAGGAATTTCTTTTTCATTGTCTACTAGAATACTAATATAGTATTTCCCAGTAGATGTTTTTGACACTGTTGCAGTTTTTCCTTTACCTTCAAATCTACGATGCAGTTTTGTTTTTACCCAACCGATTTTAGGTAATTTGATTTTATCATTATCAAAATCCACTTTATAGAATTGTGGTACGGAAAACGATTGTACAGGGTTCTTTTTTGATTTAAATTTAGGAAAACCTGTTTTTTCTCTAAAAAACTTTGTAAATGCATTATCAAGATTAAGTGTAGCCCCTTGTAACGATTGAGAATTTATATTCTTCAACCATTCATGTTCCACCTTTAATTCAGTTATCATTTTATTCAATGTGAATCTTGATACTGATTTACCTTCCGTTTCATAAGATTTAATTTTGTTTTCTAAAGCCCAATTATAGATGAATCTACCTGCACCAATATGTTGTAAGAACTTCTCTTCTTGTTCTTTGTTTGGATACAATCTATATTTGTAGGCTTTTAACATACACATTCCCATGTGTTTTTAACTTCATATATAATTTGTGTTAAACAATGGTTATTATGTTGTCAGTACGCATTCATCCCCCACCTTACGGAAGGGAGGTCTTCTGCTTTAAAAGATAAATTTATATGTGCTTCATGTATATTATAAATAAAGTAGAAAACCCTATTTAACATCATATATGTGTTATTTACCTATAATTGTTTAAAATATGCGTTTGGCATACCAGCTTCAAAGCAACGTGTACATTATATAAGGCGAGGAGTGAAAAGATAAATGTTCGAAGGTTCAGATTCTGAAGAGATCTCAATGGAAGACGAAATTAATAGGGTCAAGACCGGGATTCCCGGATTTGATGAACTATGCGGAGGCGGAATAATTCGTGACCGCACATACCTTATATCAGGCACCTCAGGAGCCGGAAAAACTAATTTTTCTGTGCAGTACATATATAATGGTATAACAAAATACGGCGAGAACGGTATAATCGTTGCAACCGAAGAAAGACCAGAGCAGATACGTGAGAACGTAATGAAATTCGGGTGGGACCTTCAAGCCCTCGAAGACGAAGGAAAGCTCGTTATCATCGATGCATGTTCTACCAAGATTGGAATCCCATCACAGGAAAAATATGTCGATGTCAGACCATTCGACACACGTTCAATGATGGACCAGATCATCGCAACACAGGAAGAGATCAACGCCAAAAGAGCCCTTATCGATTCCACGACCTCGATCAGCTTCTATCTCCATGACCCTGCAAAGATACGTGTGGAACTGCTAAAACTTAGCACCACACTGGAAGTAATAGGACTTACCTCACTAATGACATGTGAGATCATAGATGAAAATAGCCCTGCAAGGTTCGGTGTAGAAACTTTTGTAACAGACGGTACCGTTGTGCTGCATAACGCCATGCGAGATAACGTCCGCACACGAACCATGGAAATATTCAAGATGCGTGGTTCAAATCACAGCAAGAAACTCCACCCATACGACATCACTCCCGAAGGTTTTGTAATACACCCACACGAAGAAGTGTATACATCATTCTGAAAATTCAGGAAAAAATAACAACAACAGACATCCCAATTAGGGGATGTCTTTGCTTTTCTTAAAGGTCATCACAGGTCAGTATACATCTCTTCATTACCACATTCAATACATTTATAGATCACAAGGTCACGCCCATAATTATCACGCTTTTTAATAGCCGATACCTCCAAAGGTTCATTTTACCCTCATATATCGTACACATATAATTTATCCTGATCACCTGAATACAACAAATTCAATTATATTATATTCAAATATCTCTTTTAAAATTATTCCATTGAACATCCCGATCTACCGGCAAAACCTTCTTGACCAGCTCTGCCATGACCATGGTCAAAAAAGCAGCAGATATTGGAATGAACCAATCCGTCAAGCTCAAAGGCACAAGGTCAAACAACTGCCCAAGGGGTCTTACATACATCACCCCCATGGTCAGCAGGAACGTACTTGCCACCCCTACAAGCATAAGTTTGTTAGTAAAGATACCCACGCTCAAAAAGGAACTTGTCAAGGACCTGAACACGAACGGAATGAAAAGGATCATACTAACTATGGTTGCAAACGTCAGAGTACGGGCTTTCTCAAGATTAACGACCGGGTCCGAGAGTATGAACACAAGGAAACAAACGACCCCCATAAGAGCAGCTATACTGACAACTAGCATCAGATTTCTCCTATTGAGTATCTTCTCTCCCGGTCTTCTGGGAGGTTCATACATCACCTCATTTCTCACCGGATCAAGTCCAAGCGCTATTGCCGGCATGACCTCATCGAACATATTAATGAACAGTATCTGCAATGCAAGAAGGGGAACAAAGTCGAACCCTAAAAGGATTATACCCAGCATAATGAGGATTATCTCGGTAAAGTTCCTCGAAACAAGATATGTAGTGAATTTCTCAATATTCTCATAAATAGTACGCCCACGTTTCACAGCCTCCACGATGGTCCCAAAATTGTCATCCTGTAATATCATAAGACTGGACTCTTTAGCAACATCCGTACCTTTTATCCCCATGGAGATCCCGATATCCGCCCTCTTAAGCGCAGGAGCATCATTAACGCCATCCCCTGTCATGGCAACAACATGCCCCCTACTCTGCAATGCCTTCACTATCCTCAACTTCTGTTCAGGCATGACCCTTGCATAGACACTGATACCCTCGACAAGCTGGTCAAACTCCCCATCATCGAGGGACAGAAGTTCACTTCCGGTAATTGAACCATCTTTGATAATACCATGAAGCCGGTCATCCATCCCATCAAGAGAACCGTCATAATCAGCCACCAGCCCGATCTTTTTCCCTATGGCTTTAGCAGTCTCCTCATTATCGCCTGTGATCATCACGACCCTTATACCTGCCCGCTTGCACAGAGCTATCGATTCCTTAGCCTCTTCCCTCACAGGATCGATCATGGCCACAAGGCCCAAGAAAATAAGGTCCTTCTCAGAATCTTCAACTGCCATACCTTCAGATAACTTCCGATACGAAACACCAAGTACACGATACGCAGACCCTGCAAGCCCATTATTCTCATCAAGTATACCTTTGACATCCGCAGCGCTCAGATCATGGACACCATCGTCCCTCTCTATCGAAACACATCTGTCAAGAACAAATTCAGGAGCCCCTTTGCAAAATGCAAGCCTACTCTCAGGACTTTCATGAATGGTCGTCATGAGCTTTCTTTCAGAAGTGAACATGATCTCATGTACCTTCTCATGTACCTTCTCATATTCCACCTCAAGATCATCTTTCCACAACCCCGCTTTAGCGGCAGCGACTATAAGTGATACTTCGGTAGGATCACCTGAAACTTCCCATTCCCCGTGCCTTTGGACCAGTGAGGCATTATTGCATAAGGATATGCCCTTGAGCAAGGTCCCAAGCGCCTTGTTCTCATTTAGATCTGCTTCCATACCATCTTTTAGAAAGGCACCTTCAGGCTCGTACCCTGTACCAGTCACATCAAAGAACTGACTGTTGACGAATAATTTCTCCACTGTCATCTCGTTCTTCGTCAATGTTCCGGTCTTATCGGTACATATCACAGTGGTGGAACCCAGGGTCTCGACCCCCAACATCCTTCTGACAATAGCATTATGTTTTGCCATACGGTTCATACCATAAGCAAGCGTTATGGTCATGGTAAGGGGCAGTCCTTCAGGAACAGCAGCCACTGCCAGTGCAAGAGCAATGATAAGCATCTCCTCGAGCGGTGCGCCTGTGGCATAACCCAGAACAAAAGTGAGACCAGAAGCAACAAGGGCAATGATAGCCAAATGTTTTGACAGCTCGTTGATCTTTTGCTGAAGGGGGGTCAGGACCTCCTCTTCCTGTATCATGGAAGCAATACCACCCAGCTGGGTCTGCATACCGGTAGCCATGACAACTGCTTTGCACTTACCGCGTACTATCTGAGTACCCGATAAAATGAGATCTCCAATACCTTTCTCGATAGAGAAGCTCTCGCCGGTGATTGCGGATTCATCAACTTTCAATCCCATAATCTCAAAAACAAAAGCATCCGCTGCGACCTTATCACCGGTCTCCAGAACAAGGACATCCCCCACAACGATATCCCGAGTAGGGACCTCTGCCACGTTACCGTCCCTGACAACATGGGTTATGGACTGGACCATCCTTTTAAGCGCTTCCATGGCCTTTTCAGCTTTATATTCCTGAACAAAACCAAGAACAATAACGAAAGCAACTAAGAAGATGATGACACCAAAGTTCACAACCTCATCTATCATAAGAGAGATCATAGCCGCCGCCAAAAGTACCCAGACGATAAAATTGGTGAACTGCCTTAACAGTACTTTTAAAGGTGTTATCCTCGCTTTTTCCTGAAGCTCATTAAAACCTGATACCTCTAGCCTTTTTTTCACATCGGTCTCAGAAAGACCTGATCTGGAACTACCGACCTCAGCAAAAACAGACTCTATATCAGCATTTTCATATCCCAATGAAACACACACTCCAAATTAAATATGTTACAATAGTATTTCTTGATTTGCCATCAGATTCAAAAATGAGCTCACAACATCCCCACCAATGTCCATTTAGGTAAAGCTAAATAACTGTACAGACAATTTTCTTTTACCATCAATGGAACATCTTACTACTGGGGAGGTACTACCATGGCATGTGACCTAGAGATAAAAGAAAGGATAAACGATACCTGAAAAAACACCCATACTTAAACCTTGCAACCATAAGCCCGGAAGGAAAACCAATGGCCCATACCGTGGGTTTTGCATCAGCCGGTTCTGTCGTTTATTTCGGGACAGGGAATACCACAAGGAAATTCCATAATATCGAAAAGAACCCAAATGTCGCATTCACAGTCGATGAGGACGGATCTGATGTAATGAACATCACAGGCATTCAAATGGAAGGCAAAGCATCATTTGTGACAGATGAAGCAGAATTAGGGCAGATATTCCAGTTGATGTTAGAAAAATTCCCGTTCATGGCTGAACTTCCAAAGAACCCGGACAATGTCATTATAAAAGTAGAGCCAACAAAAGCTTTCTTCATTGATTGCGCCGTTGAGTTTGGATTCAGGTACGAAGTCGATTTCTGACTTCGCACTCTATCTTTTTTTGAGCTTATCCTACCGACAAAAATGAGATGTAGGATCAGCATCCGCTTTCCTTGCGTTCTGTGATATCCTGGATAACTCCCTGATAATCGGTCACTTTCCCCTCATTATCCCGCTGTATGAAAGTTTGTTCTTCCACCCACCTTATATCACCTGACTGAGTCAATATACGATATTCCTTTACGAACATCTTTCCCCCTTCCTGGCATATATCCGAAAGTTCGAGCTGAACCTCAGGCAGGTCATCAGCATGGATAATGTTCCCATAAAGAAGATCACCCGAGAGGAAATCATCCACATCATAGCCAAACTGAGTGATATTGTCCGACACAAACTCCACCGGCCACAGCTCCTTTTCATCATCCTCGCCTGCCTTCCAAAGAAAAGCGACCACTGGACTATGATTTACGATAGTCTCAAGTGCCTGTTTCCTTGAAAGGAGGTCGTTCTGCTTTACCAGAGCCTCATCCAATGCGATCTCACTCAACTTTTGTTTTGTGATATCCTGCACAATTCCCTGGAAATGTGTTACATTGCCGTTCACATCTCTTTTGATAAAGGTCTTCTCATTTACCCAAAGCAGTTCCCCTTCCTTTGTCAATAAACGATACTCTTGCGTGTAATCATCATAACCTTCCTCAGACCTCTGCTCAAGCTCATCTTTAACAGAATTATAGTCATCCGGGTGGATCAGATCCCCATAGATGATCCTTCCAAGTACGAAATCCTCTGCATTATAACCAAGTCTTGAAACATTGGCAGAAGCATAATCAGCCGGCCAGAACTCTTCCGCCCTCCACAGGAAGACCATCGTAGAACTATTGTTGATGATATCCTCAAGGTCCTTTTGTTCCCTCAGTGCTTTCTCAAAAAGCATTTCATTGTTCTTCTGATCAGTGATATCAAAAATAGTACCCTGATAATGGGTCACATTACCATTCTCATCCCGTTGGAGATATGTCCTTTCATCGACCCAGCGAATATCCCCTGATTCCAGAACGATACGGTATTCCTGATCAAAGAAGCTCTTACCTTCCACACGACTTTTTTCGAGAGACCGCTCAACTCGCTCCAGGTCTTCCCCATAGACAATATCAGCATAAAGAAGCCTTCCAGAAATGAAATCTTCCACAGTGTAGCCTAACTGGGTCACGTTTGCAGAAACATATTCCACTGGCCACTTTTCCTCAGGAGTGTTATCTGCGGTCCATAAAAAAGCAATAACAGGACTATGATCTATTATATTTTCAAGTATTTCCTTCCTGTCAAGAACTTTTTCCAACGGACTTTTCCCCGATCTGCTGCCAGTTTCATTCGATATGTTTGATCCCATACATAGCCCCCAATTTTAATGATCAACTTCTTTAATAACTTATTAGACGGATGAGTTTAAGTATTGTTCGAATTTGTTCTGTTTTTAAACTGTATGGCCTTCTTAAGGAGTACCGGCGAAACGAAAATTGAGACCGCCACCATCAAGACAATTGCTGAGAACACTTCATCCCCTATTATCCCCATCTCTTTTCCTATAGAGATCAATACAAGTTCCACCCCTGCCCTCGGCATAACCCCAACCCCGA
Organism: Methanococcoides sp.; assembly: GCA_021108275.1. Taxonomy (GTDB): domain Archaea; phylum Halobacteriota; class Methanosarcinia; order Methanosarcinales; family Methanosarcinaceae; genus Methanococcoides. The sequence goes on along the minus strand of JAIORD010000002.1, from coordinate 25,033 downwards.
ATATAAGACTGTCATAATTATCAAACCCTATCAAACGACTTCCCAGAAAGCCCCCTATCAGTTTTCCTAAAAGAGCAAGTACAACAACAAGCACGGAGAAGAGACCTATTGTTTGTAAGCTAGCAATATTAAGGGATATTCCAATAAATGCAAAGAAAATAGGGACAAAAATACCATAGGCAAGCCCCGTAACCTTACTTTGCACATGCTCGATCTTCGCATGAGAAACATCTGAGAGCATTACCCCCCCAATGAACGCACCTATCACAGCATGAAGGCCGAAAACCTCTGCAAGGTACGCAGAGAAAAGGGCGATCACTATCACAAATGCAAAGATCGATTCCTTGACATGCATCCTATGGATCTGATCAAAGAGTCTGGAAAATACCCATTTTCTTAAGGAGAACATGATCGCCACGAAGGCAACCATCTTCAACAATATTATTAGAACCTGCACCCCGGAGGGGAACTGTTCATAGGTTGCCATGGTCACTACAATGGAAAGAAGAAAGATCCCTATGATATCATCAAATATAGATGATGTCAGAATCATAGAACCTGGTTTGCTCGAAAGGTAATCCATGTCAATGAGAGTCCTGACAACAACACCGATACTTGTCGGGCTGAAAGCAACCCCTATAAAGATGCTTTCAAGAGCACTTAAATGAAAATACACACCAATTGCCGCTCCAAAAGAGAAAGCTACAACTATCTGAACTACTGTAACAACAGAAGCTTTCGCAGAGGACTCTTTCAGATCACGAAGATGGACTTCCTTGTAACCTGCTGTGAACAAAAGGAAGATAGCACCCATTTCAGCCAGAAACTTCAGTATTTCCGATTCCTGATGTATCAAAAGTATCCCGAGAACCATACCGGAAAGCAGTTCCCCAAGAATTGAAGGAAAACCTGCCCTTTCAAATACTTCACCAAAAAGCTTAGCCAGTAGAAGGATGAGCAAAATATGAAGAAGGACCTCCATTCAATACGAGCCCCTTAATTTATACACTTCTTTTATAATATCGGGTTTACAGATCATCCCAACAAGTTTTCCATCTTCAACGATACAAAAACGATCGATCTTATGCTTGAGTATCATATCCGCTGTATCACAAAGAGTTTCATTCGGAGATATTGAGACCGGGTGGGGGATCATAATGGTTTTTGCAGTATCACCCTGAAAAACAACTGCATTCAAATGAGTGTGCTCTATTCGGGGAGCCCTGTGTACAAGAAGGATCTTCAATATAATATTCTGATCAATTGTTCCCACAAGGACATTATCTTCATTTACGACCGGATATGTGTGAAAATGATATTTGTCAAAGGTTTCAAGGATCTGGTCTATACTATCATTTTCTGAAATTGTTACAAGGTCCTTTGTCATAAAATCTTTTATGAACATCTCACTGCACATTTCTGCAAATGACCGCTCACTCCGAATACGATCTTCATCCCCATCATGATCAACCACAGCTTAAAGCCCCCTTCAAAGCTATTTTTGTAAAAAGAATATTACAATAAAAGGAAGGGATCTCATCTTACAAATATGGAACACATTAAAAAAGGACGAAGAATACAAATTCTTGAAAAAAAGAGAGAAAAGTTAAAAATAGAAAAAGAAAGGGGGATTAGACACCCAGCTCTTCCCTTTCAAAATTTACAAGAGATAACTGTATAGCGATCCCACTGCTTTCTGCATATTCGTCGATACGTTTGACAGCATGATCGATCATCCCACCTGAGGTCAGTATCATAGATCTCTTGCCACAAAGCGCCATAAGAATGGACTTATCGATAACACCTGATGTTATTTGAAGATCGATAAGCTGTTTATCTGCAAGGCTCTTGCTCTTCTTGCCCATGGCTCCAATAGTATCGATATCCTCTTCAGCCAGTATCCTCTTGAAAGGAACCGCATCATATTTGTCCATGTCATAGATGAATATTCCACCGGACTTGATACCATGCCGTGTCATTTCTGCAATCGCATGACCTTCCGGATGAATATGAAGCACCTTTGCATTGACTGCTTCATAAGGGCTGTTGATAGCATATTCACCATGTAATATGCCAAGGTTCACAACATCGCCTTCCTTGACATCAGGAGAAACTTCTATCCACATTAGTTCAGGTGGTTTAAGGGAATGGACAAGTTCAGGAACACTTGTAGGGAACTTGTTACGAGTTGCAAGGTTCCTTCTCTCAAGCTCATTGTATATTTCAAGCGTACGAGGTTGTCTTAAATTAGATTTCTTTAAAAGCTCCATGTCTTTGAAAACATCTTCAGGAGCACCTTCCCCGATAATATTACCCTCATTCATGAAATAAACATAATCTGCCCAACTATATGCAAGCTCCACATCATGAGTGGAAATTATCATAGTTGTGTTGTTTTGATTTAACTCATTCAATAGATCAAGGATCTCATCCGCACCCACAGGATCGAGGTTTGCAAGAGGCTCATCAAGGATCATTACCTCAGGTTCCATTGAACAAACACCTGCAATTGCCACTCTCTTTTTCTGTCCACCACTTAAATGATGAGGAGGCTTGTTCCTGAATTCGGTTATTCCGATGTATTCAAGGGTTTTTTCCACAAGTTCATCAACTTCTTCTTTTGAATGGCCCAGATTGGTAGGTCCAAAGCCTACATCCTGATAGACCGTGGGGGCAAATATCTGGTCATCCGAATTCTGGAAGACGATGCCAACACTTTTGCGTATCTCACGCAAGGACTTGGAATCATATTCCATGGGTTTCCCATGAAAGTGAACAGTTCCCTCTTTTGGTTTAAGGGTTCCATTGAGCAGCATGAAAAGGGTTGATTTGCCAGAACCGTTCTTCCCGACAAAAGCTATTTTCTTACCTTTTTTGATCTTTACATCAATACCTTTTAAGGCCTGTGTTCCATCATGGTATGAATACTTCAAGCCTTTAGTTTCCAATATCATATTATTAACCTCAACAGACCTTAAAATACAGAATTAATTCTTGTTAAATACCACAATGTCAATACCACAGCAAAATAAGTGCAGGTCAAGACGAGCTCATTAGCTCTGATCGGTCTTTTTTCCTCAAAGAAAATAAGTTTGCCATCATAACATCGGGCACTCATGGAAATGAATATCTTTTCTCCCTGTTCCCATGACCTTATGAAAAGTGTTGTAGAAAGCATTGCAAGTGAGGTAAGAGAAGTTCGCCAGTCCTTGTACCCAAGCCTGACTGTCTGTGCATACTTGATACCCCATGCAACTTCAAGGAAGACAAAGATATATCGATACATCATCATGGATATTTCAATAAAAGAATCAGGCAATTTTGTAGCTTTAAGAACAGAGAATAGTTCCACCATGGGTGTGGTCAGTGCAAGGAAGAACAGACAAGACATACCGCTAAGCGTCCTCGAGAACACTAACAACGCCATTTCAAGACCGCCTGTGTTCACTCCCAGATGATAACTAAAAATATTAAAGCCAAATATCTCAGTACCTGAACCAAAGAAGAAGGCTATGATAATAACACTTAATAATACGAAAACAGCAGGTGCAGACAAGATTGTTAGATAAAATTTAAGCGAAGTCTTCCCAAAATGAACCGTTGCGAAGCTCATACACAATGCTATAGCAAAAGGTGGAATGAAAGACTGTGAGGAAACTCCTACAAGAACACCAAACCCAACAATAGCTATCTTAAGCCAGTTGTTACGATACCTTAAGGGACTCACAAGTGCATAATCATCAAGAATATTTGTCATATTATGTTCACACCGTTACATTCGTTTTGTGTTTTTTCTTCATAGAACAAAGAACTAAAATAAAAAAGAATCCCCAAGAAAAAACGAAGGAGGGGAAAGAACAGTCTTAATTAGACTGTCCTTTACCTTTATAATAACCGAAGAAATATCCAAGAACTACTGCACCAATAGCTGCCTGAAGTGCAAAGAGCAAGCTTTCAGTTTCTCCGCCTGGTGGCTCGAATTTCAGAGAGTCAACAAATGTACCTTCTGTCCATGGAGTGTATTCGCTGTCAATTTCTGCAATTACATCTCCAGCCTGACCATCAGCACCGCCAAACTCGGAATCCGGATTTGCTGCCATGCCATAGAAGAATGATGCTATGAACAGTACTGCTATTACTCCAAATATAACTTCACCTTTCACTGGTTTGCCCCCTTGATCTTATTGAGAACTGATTCTGTGATAACATTAAGCTCCACAAGAGCATCGCTCTTTACTTGTATGACATACTTGAAGATAAGAGCTGTCAATGCACCTTCCATGATAGCCAGAGGTACCTGAGTTGTAGCAAATATCAACAAGAATGCCTTAAGTGAAGCAGCCACTCCACCTACTTCCGCCGGGAATGCCAGCGCAAGTTGCGTGGCTGTCACAACATATGTGGCCCAATCAGCGAATGCTGTGGCAAGGAAGACAACTACATAGAAATTAATGTTCGCTTTCATGCCTGCTTTATAGATCACATATGCAAAGACAGGACCAATGATACCCATTGACGCAACATTTGCACCAAGTGTTGTAAGACCGCCGTGAGCCAGGAAGATAGCCTGGTAAAGCAGAACGATAGTACTCAGGACCGCTGCGATAGCAGGACCAAAAAGGATAGCTGCCATGCCGGTACCTGTCGGATGGGATGAACTGCCCGTGACAGATGGCATCTTCAAGGATGAAAGTACGAATATGAATGCTCCTGCTACTGCCAATAATGGTAATAGCTCGCGCTTTTCAGATACAAGCTTGTTAAGCCTGTACATACCGAAGAATATTACCGGTATAGAGAATACAAACCACAATTGCCACCATGGTGATGGCAGAAATCCCTCGAATATATGCATGATAGTTACTCCTTTTTCCAAATTAATATATTTCTAAGTTGATTGAACTTAAATCAAGGTAACTTGAATTAAGACGTAGATAAAAAGTATGAGGGATATAAATAACTTTAGATGTTAGATATTAGTACATTGGATAACGATTCTGGATCCTTACTAAATCATCTAACAACAACTACACAATGCAGCACTGACATCGCTTCTGGCGGCTCATCTACAGTTCCTCCTGCAATGCGTTCTTCAGGATAACCAAAGTTTTCACACACATAGAGCCTGGCATCAACACCCATCTCTTTAAGCACTTCGGCCACTTCCGCAACACCAAAAGTATCTGCCGGAAGCATGAAGATATCCTTGCCCAGTTCGATCTCCTGAACAAATGCTTTTTTTGCGGGAGCAGGATCTCTGCCATGTGCGGTTATTGCAGTTATGTTGGAAAGGCTGACACCTAAACGAGAGCATGCGACCTGTATAGAAGAGATGCCGGGAATGATCCTGTCGCCTTCCCTTGCAAATTTACCAAGCCCTGAGAACATGGGATCGCCGGTCGATAGAACAACAGCATCTTCTGGCAGCTCATGCAAAGCCTTGTAGTCCTTAATAAGATGTGCTTCACCTTCAATATACGGCTCAGCAAGCTCGAGCGAGCGCTTTGAACCATAGACTACCGAAGCATTACGTATAGCTTCGATGGCCTCCAATGTCAGCATGTTCGGTCCGACACCGACACCCGCGATTATCATTCTTGTTCCCCGCTGTCCATGAGAACTGTACCGTCCCTGTCCACGACCACGATTCGTGCACCTTTGCCCTTTTCAACTGTCTTTTCAAATGCACGCCTGATGTGTTCGCCTTCAGGCTCCACTTCTATCATCTCTGAGACAGTGGCAAAACCGCTGTCCTTGAGCATATCAGGGTCTCCCCATTTAAGGACAAGACCGGGAAGGCCACAGATGGCCACTTTGCCAGTAGCCGATTCCATAAATTCGGATATACGACTGCCGGCAAGAACTACCGTGTAATCCGGGAAAAGCATTGTAGAATAGCGAATACCGATACGACCTGTTGTGAGAACAACCTTTGCAGCATCACGTATGAGTTCACTCTTCATCTCACCAAGATGATCGTTCCAGGGTTCAACAAAACCAGTAGTACCAAGAATAGAGATACCACCTTCAACACCGATACGGCTGTTCAGCGTCTGTTTTGCGATCTCAGCTCCTCTGGGCAGAGAGATCTCCACACTGGCACCCTTGATGCCTATCTCTTCCACAGCTTCCGCAACAGCCTCCATTATCTGCTGCATTGGTCTTGGATTGATGGCAGGATAGCCTTTTTTTGACTGAAGACCGCCTCTTGTAACGATACCGATACCCTCACCTGCGGTGATAGTTATCTTGTCTGACTCCACTGCCCTTGCCACGAACTCAAGCCCGCGGGTAATATCGGACTCATGGTCGTTCCTCAATTTAACTGCCACAGCATGCCCATCCTTTGCTTTTACATCCATGTGGGCACGAAGTCCCACAGGTGTCGGCACAGATACATGATCAATCTCTTTCTTGAGTGACAATACTGCAGCCTTGGCAGCAACAGTTGCAGTGGTACCTGTGGTATACCCTCGTTTCAGAATAGAACCATCACTGAGAACCACCAGCATACCGCTCATTATACCTTCTTCGAGCTCATCGCCGGGTATATTTGACTTATTTATCCACTCTTGCGGGACCTTTGATTTATTAACTGGATCGATAATTGACATTGTCAGTAATTCCATATTAGTTGGTTATAAAAGTTACCGCTAAAAGCCCAAAGACTCATCCTGTCCTCTTGAACAATTTGTCAAGTTCACCTTTTGTAAAAGATATCACCGTCGGACGCCCATGAGGACATGTGTATGGATTCTCAGCCATGTCCAGCTGCCTGAGCAGGTTCTCCATCTGCTCCATGCTGCAGCCTGCTCCTGCCTTTATAGCTGCACGGCATGCCATGGTCTTGCAGAGACTATCGAACATACCTGTATCCCTCTTCACCTTGCCACTGGAAAGCACATCCATGATGATGTCATGGATCAGTTCGGTGTTCTCCAGTTTTCCAAGAAGGGAAGGGATCGATGTCACCACATAACTGTTAGGACCGAATTCGGATATCGCAAATCCCATCTCTTCAAGGAGGGGGATATACTCATCCAAAAGCACCTTTTCCTTAGATGTGAGATCCAGCATCACAGGAGTGATAAGCTCCTGCCACCCAGAACTGTTGCCATCCCGTATCTGTTCATACATCACCCTCTCATGTGCAGCATGCTGATCGACTATCATAAGCCCGTCCTCAAGCTCCACAATAATGTAAAGCTCACTTACCTGCCCTACTATCCTCGCCTTATCAAGACCAGTAGCTACTCTTTCGGGCTTCTTTTCTGTCTTTGAAAGTACCCTTTCCGAGCGTTTCAAACGCTTTTCAGTATCCCTTGCACTGGCATGATAAGGCTCATCCGCTTCCTTTGCTACCGGTACGCTCACACTTTCAATCGCAGAAGACATTACTTCAGTACCGGTCTTGCTCTTATCACTGAAAACAGCCTGTACCGGTTTGTTTTCCGGCAAAGAGACCTTTGGGAACAGATCGTCCCCCTTCAAAGCGTTCTCAACAGCAAGAATGACCGCATCAGAGACCTCACGTTCATGGCTGAGTCTCACATACCTTTTTGCAGGATGCACATTGACATCTACCTCACGCAGATCAAGTTCCAGATCAAGAACTGCGACCGGATAACGCCCTTTCGGAATGAGGTTGTAATATCCAAGCCTCAGAGCATTACTTATGCTCGTTGAGGATACACCTCTGCCATTTATGAAAAAGAACTGCTGGTCAGTGCCGCTACGGGTAACTTCCGGTTTGGAGATATAACCTGAGATGTTCACAATATCCGACCTGAACTCCACAGGAACTATCTTCTTTGCAATATCGACCCCAAGAAGATGGATGATACTATCGAGAACATTGCCGGATGTCGGAGAACGTACAAGGACCTTGCCATCACTGATCAGAGTAAAAGAGATATCAGAATGCCCGAATGCATGCCTTGTGACAATATCGGTTATGTGTGCAAGCTCTGTTCGCAGACTTTTGAGATACTTCTTCCTTGCCGGGGTGTTGTAAAAAAGGGATTCCACAGAGATGCTTGTACCCGGAGCAGCGCCCACTTCCACCACATTCTCCACCGACCCTCCGCTTATAACGACCTTTGTGCCAGCAATCTCCTCCTTTTGTCTGGTGGTCAGATATACCTTGGCCACCGCTGCAATGGAGGAAAGAGCCTCACCTCTGAACCCGAGGGTCAGGACCTCCTCAAGATCCTCTATTTGAATTATCTTACTGGTAGCATGTTTCGTAAAAGCAAGAATCGCATCCTCACGGGGCATTCCACTTCCATTATCGGTAACAGTGATCAGCTCGGTTCCGGCAGCCACCACCTCGACCCGAATTTCAGTAGCCCCTGCATCTATAGCATTGTCCACAAGTTCCTTGACTACCGAAGCAGGACGCTCGATGACCTCGCCTGCTGCTATCTTATTGATAGTCGCCTCATCAAGAACACGTATCTTACCGCCCTTATCCTCGCTCATCTTATTTTCCGCCCAGACCTGCCTTTTTCTGCAATTCACTTAACTTGTTCAGTGCCTCGATGGGAGTCATACTATTGACATCAAGCTCTTTCAGCTCCTCAACAACAGGATCGGGCTCAGCCACAGGTGCAGAAGAGCCATCCGGATCGAAAAGCATCAACTGGGTGTACTGTGCCGACTTCTTTTTCCTACCCCTCTTCGAATCGCTTTCCTTGCTGATGGCACTTTCATCTTCAATATCCTGCAGGACCTCTCTGGCTCTCTGTGTCACCTTGTGCGGCACACCTGCAAGCCTTGCAACATGGATACCATAGCTCTTATCGGTGGCACCGGGAACGATCTTTCGGAGGAATACAAGATCATCGCCATCTTCCTTTACCGCGATATGATAGTTCTTCACCCTTTTCAAGCTGGAAGAGATGTTCGTAAGCTGATGGTAATGGGTAGCAAAAAGGGAGCGTACGCCTACCCTGCCCTTATTGTGGATATACTCGACCACAGCCTTTGCGATACTATAACCATCATAAGTGCTCGTACCCCTGCCGATCTCATCAAGGAGCACAAGGCTCTTCGGGGTCGCATTGTTCAGTATATTGGCAAGCTCCACCATCTCCACCATAAAGGTACTCTGCCCGCTTGCAAGGTCATCGAAAGCACCAACCCTTGTGAATACCCTGTCCACAATGCCTATGGAAGCATGGGAAGCCGGAACAAAAGAACCTGCCTGTGCCATTATCACGATAAGGGAGACCTGACGCATGTAAGTGGATTTACCCGCCATGTTAGGCCCTGTTATCAAAAGGAACTGTTCGTCCACACAATCCATTTCCGTATCATTGGGCACGAATCCGCCACGTACGGTTTTCTCAACCACCGGGTGTCTGCCTTCCCGGATCAATATCTTGCAATCGGAAGTTATGTTAGGTCTTACAAAATTATTGTTCACCGCAACTTCCGCAAGGCTCGCAGTACAATCCAACTGGCCTATCAGAACGGCAACCCTCTGCATATCGGATGCATGGGAAGCGATCCTGGAAGTTATCTCAGTGAACAGTTCATTCTCAAGCGCTGTTATCTTCTCGTCTGCGGAAAGGATGACACCTTCCCATTCCTTGAGCTCTGGAGTGTAGAACCTTTCAGCATTCCGCATTGTCTGCTTTCTAATATAATCATCAGGTATCTGTGCGATATTGGATTTTGTGATCTCGATGTAGTAGCCGAATACTCTATTGTAGCCGACCTTAAGTGATTTTATACCTGTCCTGTCACGTTCCTTCTGCTGGAACGAAGCGATCCAGGTCTTTCCGCCAGTGGACATGCCTTTAAGCTCATCCAGTTTCTCATTGTAGCCGGACCTGATCATGCCCCCTTCCCGCACACTTACAGGAGGCTCATCCACGATGGCATCGTCAATCAGCTTCACGATATTTTCGAGCTGGTCGAACTCAAGAAGACCATCCCTGATATTTCTGAGCAACTCACATCCGGGGTCATCACCCATACTTTCGACTATCTGCGGCACTGAACTCAGGGAACGTTTCAACGCGATAAGATCCCGGGCATTCGAATTACCATAAACTACCCTGCCTATAAGACGTTCTATGTCCTTCACAAAAGACAGATGAGAACGGACATCGAATCTCAGCATGGTATCATTTGCCAGACATTCCAGCGCATCCAGCCTGTGATCGATAGAATCTACATTGATGAGGGGCTTCAAAAGCCATTTCTGAAGTAACCTGCCACCCATCGGCGTTTTGGTATCATCGAGCACCTTCAATATGGAAGTATCGTTCCCTTCCCCTCGCACGTTCTTGACTATCTCCAGATTTCTCAGGGTGATCGAGTCAAGCATCATGAACTCAGAATCCGAATAGGTGCTCAGCTCACTTACATGCCCGAGTTCCCTCATCTGTGTGGTGAACGCATAATCAAGTGCAGCTCCTGCAGAAGATGTGGCGTAGGGCAGACCGGCACAGCCCATTCCTTCGAGTGTGGAGACATTGAAATGCCTTTCAAGAAGCTTCCTCGAAGAATCAATGTCAAAAGCCTCATCCTTGAACTCATGTACCAGCACATTAAGCTCCTTCAACCTTCCGACAAGCCTTTCATCAGAGAACATCGTCCGTGAGATTATACACTCTGAAGGTCGCATCCGTGCAGCCTCACTGGCTATCCTGTCATAAGGAGGCGTATCAGCAAACTGTGTGGTCAGGAACTCGCCTGTGGAAACATCCAGAAATGAGACACCGTAATCCCCATCTCCACCTGAAATTGACATGAGATAATTATTGGACGGGTCCGTGAACATCGAAGTATCAATGGCAGTACCGGGCGTTACGACCCTGACAACCCCACGCTTGATAATGCCCTTTGCTTTTTTAGGGTCTTCAAGCTGCTCACAGATAGCTACTTTGTAACCTTTTTTTACCAACCGCGGCAGGTAATTATCGAGAGCATGATAGGGAATACCTGCAAGAGGCATTTTCTCACCCTCAATGTCCTTGCCCCGCGTTGTAAGTGTTATCTCAAGTTCTTTTGCAATGGTCTTTGCATCCTCTCCGAAGGATTCATAGAAATCCCCCATCCTGAAGAAAATAAGTGCATCACTATATTGCTTCTTCGCATCATAGTATTGTTTCATTGCAGGTGTTAGTTTGATCATTCTTGTTCTGCAGTGAATTGGGCAGGGGAATTTATCAGTTTGTTGGTATTTTTGTTTTTGCATTTCAGATATTGCTCATTTAAATTTGGGACAGTAAAAAAATAATACAAATATTTAACACATTAGCCCTCTAAAACTGGTCCATTGTGATAAACGGTCAATTATTTCGTATATCATGATCTCAAGTATATGGAGGATATGTGTTCAATGGATGAAAAGGCAGAAGAAAAAGTAAATAAGACCGTATTCTATACATCGGCCACACTTGTATCTGTTTTTGTTATCCTCGGAATATTTATTACATCATCCATTGGAGATGTCTTTGGAACCATCCAGAATTTCATCGTTACAAGCTTTGGGTGGGTGTATATCGTTTCAGTTGCATTCTTTCTCTTCTTTGTGATATGGCTCTATTTCAGCTCCTTTGGCAACATAAAGCTTGGAAAAGAGGATGATCTTCCGGAATACAGGGACAGAACTTGGTTTGCAATGCTTTTCAGTGCAGGTATGGGGATCGGACTGCTGTTCTACAGTGTTGCAGAGCCCATATTGCATATTGTTGAACCAAGAAATCCCGGGATGGATAGCATCTCCATAGCAAAAGAAGCCATCAACCTGACGTTCTTCCACTGGGGTATTCACGCCTGGGCTATATATATTATAGTCGGGCTTGCTCTTGCCTACTTTTCATATCGCCATGATATGCCCCTTACTATCAGATCAACAATGTATCCGATATTCGGAGACAAGATCTACGGTTTCCGCGGAGACCTTGTGGAGATAATTGCTATTTTCGGAACACTTTTCGGTGTGGCGACATCCCTTGGTCTTGGTGTCATGCAAATAAATGCAGGATTGGAATATATTGGAATTATGTCGGTATCCCTTCGTAACCAGATAATCCTTATTGTAATAATCACCATCTTTGCCACAACTTCTGTGGTCTCCGGACTTAACAAAGGGATACGTATATTGAGCCAGGTGAACGTAGGTCTTGGAGCTTTACTCATACTCTTTGTATTCATCACAGGCCCGACGGTCTTCCTTGCCAGTTCCTATGTGCAGAGCATCGGATATTACATGCAGAACCTGGTAGCCCTGACCTTCCAGACCGATGCCTACAGAGGTGTGGAATGGCAGAGCATGTGGACAATGTTCTACTGGGGCTGGTGGATCTCATGGTCACCTTTTGTGGGTATGTTCATTGCACGCATATCAAAGGGCAGAACCATTAGGGAGTTCATAAGAGGTGTCCTGATAGCACCTGCACTTATTACCTTTTTCTGGATCATCGTCTTTGGAAATACGGCCATACACATAGAACTGTTCGGAGCCGGCGGTATATCCCAGGTCGTTCAGACCAGTGTACCCACTGCATTGTTCGTCCTTCTGGAAAGGCTTCCAGTATCATTTTTGAGCTCTTTGCTTGCAACCGTTGTTATCACCACCTTCTTTGTTACCTCATCGGATTCCGGATCACTGGTCATCTCTATTCTATCATCCAACGGCAATCCCCAACCTGCTGTTAGTCTCAGGTTCTTCTGGGCTATCCTTCAGGGTGCAGTGGCTGCTGTGCTCCTGCTTACAGGAGGTCTTCTTGCATTGCAGACAGCAGCTTTGACAACCGCACTTCCGTTCTGTATGGTCATGATCCTCATGTGCTACAGTATTGTAAAAGGTCTTAGGAGTGAGGCAAGGGGTACAAAGATCATTGAGGATACAAAGATCAATAAAAATGAGCCGGAAGAAATATCTATTAATAGGACAAAAATTTTGGTAGACAACATCTTCAGGAACGGGGGTATCAAGAAGTGAGTGAGCTGAAAAAGAAGTTGAATAATATACTTAAAAGTGAAGATGAAGAAGGAACTCCATCCGATGTCTATTTGAAATTCGCCCGGATGAATATCAGGGATTTTATTATTAATGTGGTCCTTCCATCTTATCATGAGCTGAAGACAGAGCTTGAAGAACACGGAAAAGATGTTGTCATCGATGTGGATGAACCAAACCTGAATTACGCATCCATCATAGTTTACACACCATCCCAGACCAACCCGGATGAAGAGATAGAAGAATTCTGCTTCCGGATAAGAGGCAAGACCTACCAGAAGATGCAATTCGCATTTCCACAGCATGCCGAGGAAGACCAGCCACGCGTTCAGAAAGCAGAGATCTTATTGAGAACCGGCACCCTGAAAGAATACGATCTTGAGGAACTGACAACAAAGGAGATCATCGACAGGTTCCTTGGAGAATATGAGAAATGGATAAAGTACTGATCCTTACTCAAACATAATTTCACCAAATGTTCATAAGAAAATGAGACTTATCCCAATTTCTGCATCAATATGTAACCCATCCCTATCGTGTAGATCGGCATTATCAGATACCTCATCCCGATATCCGTGAAATACTGAATGATCGTCATTGGGAAGAAGCCAGCATAGACCATGCTCAGATCGATTCCAAGGTTTACAACAAGCCATATGGTACCGAGAAATACACCTTCTTTAACAAAATCCGTTTCTATACCTTTAAAATATTGTATCGCAAGCACAACGCCTACAATACCACCGGTCACTATCATGATAGACTTGAAAAAAGTCTCTGCGATCAGGAAATTTCCGTTCCTGTCCATAAAAGCAAAGGATACTATGAAAGGTATTAGCCAGACAATTAAGCCAAAAAGTACCATTTTCAGATATTTGTTCAATTTACAAAACTCCCAAATCAGTAATTATTAGACATTAATTATCTTTTATCGATACTATATAATAGCTCTCGGTATTGAACAAAAAAAAAGAAAAAAATGAGAGATAGAATATATCTCCCATCAAACAACGGTCACGTTCATACCCTTAACCTCCGCCTTCACCTCCGGATCATAGTATGAATACGCACTGCTCTCCTGAACCATTGCCTTTACCGGGAACATTGCCCTCATTTGCAACGAGAACTCCATTATTTCACTGGGCATCATCTCATCGATGTAAAGGATGACCTTGCGACCGGCTATTTCGTATCGGGTGATAGTGCCGTCTTCCTTGAGGGCTTCGAGACTGGACCCTACCGGAGTGAAACCTGTGGGTACTGCAATATCCACAATCATCATTCCGCTGGACTCAACTACTCCTCTGATACCAGGCATACCATTGTATTTCAGGCGAACATCGACCTTTACGACATCATCGACTTCCACATCTGTTGAATCGTACTCAACATCAAGCTCGATCTGTTCGTGCTCGATGGTTTCAGGCAGGATCACATTGAACCTTCTGACAAGCTGATAGTTCAGCTCACCGGTCCCGGAAAGTTCCATCTCAAGAACTTCAACGCCTTCCGGAACTTCAATGATGTTCACAACATCGTAGTTCTCGGAAGTTATCCTAAGGCCCTTGATTTCCACTCCATCCCCACTGACCGTAACAGTGGCATCCACATCCCTTCCGGCAACCGCTGCTGCCGTCATCAATGCTCTGAAGGCCATGACAGTATCCTGTGTGCTTGAAAAACCACCATTGGAATTACGCTGGGCTGCTATCCATTTCAACGATGAGCTTGCCTTTGGGTCATTCGTTTCTATCAACGCAAGTGTGGCATATGCTGTGGTTTCAACGTTCTTGCTTGAGATAGGATGGAAGCCATAGCCACCATATTCGTAAGGTTCAGGCATGACATCATCGTATCCCCAATACACGCCATTTTCGTCCTCTTTTGCCAGCTCGATAAGTTTTTCCATGGACTCATCTGCCCTGTCACTTTCAAGCTTTTGAAGAGCAAGAGTACCTATGGCAAGGGCGTATGGATCGTCCTGCTCATCAAGTTCTGCTTCCAGATAGCTACGGGCATTTTCCATAACAGCCGGAGCAGCATAGCCATATTCATCGAGTGCAAGTGTCACATAGGCCGTAAGGGCATACGTACCGCTCACACCTCCCATCATATCCTGATGGATAACAAAGCCGACCGCTTCCCATGAACCATCCTCTTTCTGATGTGAACCTATCCAATCCGCTGCTTCCCTTACAACATTCTCATCAATGGTCGTCAGGTCCCTGGCACCACTGAACTGGGAAAGCACAAAGGAGGTCAGCCACAGACTGCCTTCGCCGTCACTCTCACCGAATGCAGAGAAAGAGCCATCCGAATGCATAAAAGTGAGCTCCCTCTGGTATCCGGTCGTGATGAAAGTCAATGCTTTAGCCTGTACCTCGGGATTCTGCTGACCGGTGGCCTTGAGATAGCGCAGCACCTCAACATCGGTGGAGAACAACATCATGTTCTGTTCACCACATCCATAAGGCATGCCCAGCAGGTCATCGACTCCGCTGATCGTCTGGGCTACGATGCTTGGCGTAAAGCTCAATATCACTTTTTCAGAATCCGGTACTATGGCATCAGGCAGTGTTGCATCCAGCTCAACGGTACCGTTCTTAAGGATACCGTTATCCACTATCTCTCTGGTGACCCCTTCAGCCTCAACGATAATCGTCTTACGGATAGCATCCGCTTTTTCAGTGGTCTGTCCTGTCAGTTCAACTGTCTGCACCCCGACCTTGGTGGGACGAATGGTGAAACTTACATGGGTCACACTATTGGCATCCACGCTCACTTCAACGACATCATCTCCCACCAGCTCGAACCATTCTGCACCTGAAAGGGTCAGCTTCACGTTCTGAGGCTTGTCGAGATAGTTGTACACCTGTACCTGAACAGGGAACTCCTCGCCACGAATAACAGCATAAGGCAGATCAGGGTCGATAAAGAAATCCTGGAAGACCGTAAGGCCTGATTCGGATATTCCGATGCCTTCCGGACCTGAGGACACTGCATGAAGTCTCCATTTGGTGATGGAGTCAGGTGCATTCAGATCAAGGGTTGCCCTTCCGTCATCATCGGTCAGAATATCAGGCATCCAGATCCATGTTTCAGGGAAGAACTGGCGTACTCTCTCCACTTCCGCAAGCTGCTCCCCTGAATCTGCTTTGTCATCCATTGGAGCTTCTTCCATGGACATCTCCATTACAGCTTCATCCACAACCATATCATCCATTTCAAACATTGCTCCTGCAAATTGAGCAAACCTCACATCTTCATCAGTTTCTGTCCTTGGAATTTCAAGACTGCCGGATGCCAATACTATCATTCCGGCCTCATCAAGAACATCATAAGCAGTTGTCTGATATCCAAAATATTGCGGATGCGCTTCGACCTGAGGTTCCATAAAGCGAATTTCAAGCTCATCGAACACCTGTTTCAAATTCAGTCTACCCTCGCTCAATGCATATACGGATTCGTCCACAATGGAAAGGCCTATCATGGACTTCGTGCCTGCATCCAGCTCAACGGAAACAGCATCACCCGGTGCGACCGTGTCCTTATCAAATCCTGTGGAAAGGTCTACCTTCGTGCTGAACTTGACATCGAAGGGCAGGCTGTCGGCGGAAACCTCATTGTTAGGATTTATTATGTATGCAACGACCTTTGCCGACGGGCTCATCTGTGGCGTCACAGGGATGTTTATCTGCGGCTCGTCGCTTGTCGCAGAATAAACTGTCCTGCCATTTGCGAAAACATCGTAGAATACCGTTCCCACATTAGTTGAATAGACCTTGAACGAGATGGTATCTCCGACTTCCGGTATGCCTTCGCTCACCTGGCTCAAGTGCAGGAAACTGGCACTGGGAGAATAGACCGAGTTCAATGTACTGGTAACTTCAACTTCTTCTGAGACAGCATGCAATTCGACGCTCACAGCATCTTCGGGTATCTCTAACATTACCAGAGCAACGCCGTTCTCTGTTGTGTAGGTCTCTTTGCTCTCGTCATAGTTGTAACTGTCATCTCTGAAATTGGAAACAAGGGTCACCTCTTTTTCAAGGGGTTCTCCTCCGGGGTCCTTTGTTACAAGAAGAATCTGAAGGGGCATTCCCGGTTTGATGGAATTGGATTCCGGAATCATCTGCAATATGAACGGATGCTCTGCTATGGTGAGCAGTTCCGTAGTTTCTTCACTATTTCCACCGGTGTCGGTCACAGTCACATTCAGCATGACACTGCCCTGACCACCGGCTCCAAAGGTGCCTGCCACATACCCTACAGCAGGAAGTGCAAATTCTACATTTCCGTCCTTAAGAGGAGCAGTGGATGTCGAGTATTCTTCCCAGACACCTATGTATCTGGAAGCCTTTACCTCAACAGTACCTTCAACGACCTTTCCGAAGAAATAGTTAGCAGAGACTGTGCCTGTAATAGGTTCATCGGCAAGGAACCAGCTCTTTTCGGTGGAAGTATCGAGGTCGAACTTGGGGAGGACATATTTCTCCACCCTGATATCCACTTCGGACATCGAACTTCCTGATGTCGCTTTCACTTTCCATGTTCCAAGGTTCAGCTCGGAGGCAAGCGGAAGATCAAAGAAGGCAACCCCATACTCATTGGTAACAAGGTCGTCCTTGAAGATCTTCACCCCTTTCGCATCAGCTATCTCAACGGTGGTGTTCTGAACGACAGGAACGAGATTATTGTTCAGGCTGAGAAGACGTACATGTATGATCTGCCCGGGTTTGTAGATAGGTTTGTCCGTTTCGATGAAGATGGGATTGTTCTGCACCACCTTAACGGTTGTAGTAAAACCACTTTCAGCACCCGAAGGTGTTGCAGTCAGTGTATAACTTCCCTCTTCGACATCCGGTACTTCGAACTTCGCTACATTGTTACCGGATTCGGAGGTGGCTGCCTTTACCAATGGGATGATGTCGCCTGATGCACTGGTAAGAGTATATTCAACACCCCTGCTGACCGGTTCATCATCCAGGAAAGCAGACATCGTTACAGAACTTTCCCCACCTGAGAACAGCGATTTCGGTACAAGCACTAGATATTCATCATCTTCGGAATAAGTTCCTCCCTCATCATAGGAGAGAGCTTCATTGGAAGAAGTTTGAACTTTACTATCGTCCTGCCCGATACATCCTGCCAGCAGAATGCACGATAGCAAGACCAGCAAACAGAATCCTTTTTTTTTAACCCCGATATATTTCATCTTGACACTACCTTTGTTCAATTATTTTTTTTTGATATGTAAGAAGAAGATTGTTGCCAATTGCGTATAAACTTAGCTTAAACTTCGAAACTGTTCGTACCTATGGCTATTAAAAATATCAATATCAAAAAAGAGATATTCCGGCAGCATGCCGGAAAAAAAATCAAATATCAGTCAAGTAAGTGAATACCAGCCTGTTTTGCCTTCTCCATAAGTTCCGCATCCTTTCTCACAGAACCCGGAAGATCATATCCAGCCGCAACAAGCCTGTCTGTGACCGTCATACCAAAGAATAATTTCAGAATATTTCCGAACTCATCAAATACGTTCTCATACGTCGATCTGTTAGGGTCTCCCTGTGCCCTTACGAGAACAGCGTTCTTCCCTACAGGTAACCTTGGCTTAAGCTCTGCATCCACAAGAGCATAGCAGCGGTCCAAAAATGACCTCATCTGTCCGGTGAACTGATCGAAATATATAGGAGAACCGAAAACAAAAGCATCCGCTTCTTCCAGCTTCTTGTAAACGTCCGTCATGTCATCCTTGAGCTTGCAATCAGCCATCACATTACAAAGTCCACATCCCTGACAAGCCCTGAAATCCAGGTCATTGACGTAAATTGTCTCTGTTTCAGCCCCCGCCTCTGCTGCCCCTTCAAGCACTTTCTGTACAACTACATCCGTGTTACCGTTCTTACGCGGACTTCCTACAATAGCTAATACTTTCATCATTTCACATCCTTGGAATAAATATGGATGATGATTATTTTTAAAGTTATCTAAAGAGTTGAAAATTTGGGGATTTATGTATTAATTAGTTTGCTTTGGCTGTTAATAGGAGAAGGTATAGACGGATTGTTGAGAGAAACAATCCTGATATTTTGAGGAACGATTTGAGATAATTTTATATGCTAGAATTCAACTTAAAGGATGTGGGGTTCAGAAACATGGGGTTTGATCAAAGAATTGATTCAAGAATTATCGAGCTAGTAAGCAAAAATCAAAAAAATATTAACATATTAGTTATTCTTTTGTTGATAATGATAGTAGGAACAAAAATAGCATCAAACATTAATCCAATATATACACCCATGGGAGCGCTGGGAGGACTCATTTTTGGCCTGAATATAACATATCATATTTTCCAATGATGTGATGGATTTACCCTACTTCTCTATACCTTTTTAGAATCAATGTATTATTCGAGCAAACAATTAAATTTTTAGAAGAGTAGCATTTCTGTCTTTGATTCGGTTGTGCACATAACTCATACCAACTCGTACATTTTTTACTTTATGTATCCCCGATTTTCTGTGCAATAGATGAAAATTGAATCCACAAATTCATCCAATTCTCATACTTAACCTTCCTATCTATTTTGTTAAACTTAGTAGAAAAATAAAACTTAAAAAACTCCTATACTTCTCTTTTTACTCTTGTGTTTGTCATATTTTACATTTCCCCATTCTAACCTCTTTACCTTGGTAGAATTAAAATATAACAAGATCATTGTCATTTTCAAACATCAAATATCGGAACACACCAATGCCCAACAAAAAAGAAGCCGAAGAAGACCCATGCGAGCTGACCGAAGAAGAACTCGATGAAATGCTAATCAAAACTGCAAAAAAAGAGATAAGGTCTGATTACAGACGCAGTCTCGGATGTGAGAGTAGTCGTAGATGTATGGATACGAAAAGTTCTTCCTCAAAGAAAAAGTGAGTGTTGATCTCAGACGACCAGCCTTTTCTTCATCATATTGACCGAGACCACGAAACCTAATGCGCAAACGACCAGTATCCACAGGAGATTTGTCAGCAGGAACCATCCCGGTGCTCCGAAGGTCAGTGCTCTTATTATGATCACAACGTGTGTCAGTGGCAATATTGCCAGTGCGATGTACTGGACGATCTCAGGCAGTACGTTAAGGGGGAAGAAAGTTCCACTGAAAAGGAACATCGGCGTGATGAAAAGCAGTATGGGATAATTTATGGACATTATGTTAGGGGTGACTGCTGCAATGCACATTCCAAGGCATGCGAAAAGCAAGCCTGCAAGGAAAGCGAATGGGATGATCAGCAGTGAATGGGGAAAAGTGATGAGCCCAAACAATGCAATGACAGGAAGCATCAATGTGGCGCTTATTGTGCTTCGGGTGGCACCCCACAGCAGTTCTCCAATTATGACATCCTCGATGCTCAAAGGGGTTGCAATGATAGCATCGAAGGTCTTCTGGTAGTACATCCTCACATAAGAGCCATAGCTGCACTCGAAAAAAGCACCATACATCACAGAGACCGATATCAATGCCGGGGCTATGAAATTTACATAGGGTACACCGTCTATCTCTTCGATAAACATGCCTAAGCCAAAGCCCATGGCAAAAAGGTAGAGCAAAGGCTCGATGAACGGGGGCAGGAAATTCAATTTGACGTTCTTCATGAAAACATCCTTGTTACGCCGCCAGACCTTGAACGCTCCGGATGTTAATTCCGGGGGTTTGAAATACATGCCTATGTCCATCTTCTCACTCCCTGAGTTTCCTTCCCGTCAGTTTCAGGAAAACGTCTTCAAGCGTCGCAGCGCGGGCAGTGACACTTGTCAATTTACATTCCGACAAGAGATGGTCGGTTATTTCCTGTGGCTTATCAGTATAAATCTGGATCTCCTCACCGAGCACCTCATAGTTTACCTGATGAACATCAAGGCAGGAAATCACCTTAGGATCTTTATCGGTCTCGACTATTGCAGAACCAATGTGTTCCTGAATGAGATCTGTGGGACTGCCCTCAACGAGTATCTTCCCATTGTCCATGATGACAAGCCTGTCACATAATTGAGAGGCCTCTTCAAGATAATGTGTTGTGAGCACGATTGTAACGCCCTGCTTTTTGAGGCCTTTGAGCTTGTCCCACATAAGATGTCTTGACTGGGGGTCAAGTCCCACCGTAGGTTCATCGAGTATCAGCAACCTTGGCCTGTTGATCAGTGCCCTTGCCAACACAAGGCGCCTTTTCAGACCGCCTGAAAGCGAATCGGTCATGGTATCCCGTCTTTCTTCCAGATGCACGAACTCAAGGAGTTCGTCCACTCTTTTTTTAGCCTCATCCTCAGGAATGTCGAAGTAACGCGAGAAGATCAAAAGGTTCTCATAGACCGTAAAGTCAGGATCGAGATTGTTCTCCTGAGGAACAACGCCCATCTTGAACTTGATCTCCCGCTGATGAACGTTCACATCCAGCCCAAAGACCTCCAGTGTACCCGATGTCATTGGGGAGATACACTGTATCATACGCATGGTGGTCGTCTTGCCCGCACCATTAGGTCCCAGAAAGCCGAACAGCTCCCCTTCATCGACAGAAAAAGCAACGCTATCTACAGCCGTGAACTCGCCAAATTCTTTTCTGACATCTTTACCTACGATAACTGGAGGAATGATATATCACCGATCTTTTCTTTGAACAAATGTTGGTGTGAGAACTAATATATGTTTCTTATTTTTCGAATAAAAGCTTTACAGTAAAAAACAAATAAAATAAAATAATATAATATAGACACTGTATTATTTTATTTATTGAATTAATATTTCAAAAGATGAAGATCAGGAGCAAAAAAATATGGGATGGTTTGATGTAGTGGCTGGTGTCTGCACAGGTGGACTTTATACTGTTGGAAAAGCAATTTATCAGGCAGGAAATGCAGCGGAAGATGCAGGAGACGCTGCTGAGCAGGCAGGACTTGCCATTGCGGTAATAGGCACAACGATACAGTCGTTGGGAGAAGAACTGAAATCTTTCTTGAAAGAAACTGAAGAGCTCATTACCATTCGCAGGTTGAGCCCCAGAGATGAAGATGAACTCTGGGATGAGGAAAAAGAAAGACTTGACGATCTTAAAGCCGAAAAAAAGCGTGTCATAGACGAATTAAAAAGCCTTGGTGTAGATGACCCGGATAATTTTTCATTTGATTTTTGGGAAATGTTCTATGATATGGAAAACGTTCTCAAAAAGTTCCAGTTGATCGCAAGGATAGCTGCAGTCAATGCTGAGATAACAGAGATATTATATCAGGAACCTGGAGTTCTGACCACTGGTATCTACAACGCAAAAGAGGTCCTTGAGAGGTTAAATACAATTGAACAACCTCTGATAGAAGATATTCTCAAATCCGTTGATGACAACTTCGAAGTTACTGAGGAATTGCTTAAAGAAGTCAAGAAACTCTTTGTCACAAGAGAGAGAGTTCCTATTTCAACAGCAAAACTTGGACCTGAAAAGATACAAAATATTAAAGCTCTCGAACTTGACAGAAGATATTATTTAAATGTTCTTCAGCGCAAAAAAGAGGTAGTATCCGGAATCCACGACGTCATGAACGATATGCCTGCCAAGAATTTTGAGTTCACTGGCAGCATGATCCATATGAACCGGAAAATGAATTCGGATCATGTAGTGGATGACAGTATTCTGGATGACAACATTTTAGATAATATCGAAGTTATTGATGATATCAAAATTGATGAAGATATAAAGATCGATGCTGATATCGAAAAAATAGACGATATTGAAATTATCGGCAATTCTGATAAATTCTCCGGACTTACAGGGGAAACCAGAAGACGAAATATGAACATCGCTGGTGCAACTTTAGAAGATAAGAACATATCTGACAAAAATATACCTGCACCAGATATTGGTCCTAATGGTCCTGCAGATTCTAGCAAGTCAAGCAAAACTGGCAGAACAACTAGCAGCAATGCCCACTCTTTTGCATCTGAAAATATGAAATTCCAGATGGATAAAGAGCAAAAGTTCACCGGTGCCAACATGCAGCCCCATGGTGCCAGAATTTCAGCATCCCTTGCCACAAAATTCGATGGTTACCAGAGAAATTATGATCTCCTGAAAGCCCAGGCTTCATACTACGATCACCAATTGCTAAAGCTCGAACGGAAGAAAATGAGGTTTACGCATGAGATCGTTGATAAGCCCGGATTGATACCACAAACACTGGACGAGATAAACGGAGTACTCGAAAATGTCAGAACAGATCAGCAACCCCGCATCGATAAAGTGCTTGATAATCTGAATAACAACCTTGAGACACTGAACACCAAGGTACTCGAAACCCTGAACGACAATCTTGAAGAATCCAAGTCCACTCTGGCAAAGGCCAATGACACAATGGAAACTGTACAAAAAGCGTTATCGATACTTGATTTTGATACAAAATATATCAAATATGGTGCAGTGGCAATTGGGGGGCTAGTCGTTCTCAATCTGTTCGTTGGACTGATAGTACTTACAAGAGCTGCATTTGGGATTTAAGATAGATTAAAAGAATCTGTCTACTTGAAGATAGAAACCAGATTTGCCACCAAAAGGTGGCAACACTTTCATTTTTTAAAGAAAATTTCAATACTTTTATAACTGTTAAAACTGTTTTTGAAATTATGCATAAACAATGGCAAGATATATTGAAATTTCTGAATGAACCAAAATGGCCTAACAGAGTTTCATTCTATATCTTATTTTTTGCCTGTGTTAGCTTGGCTTTTATTTTATCAATCATGCTACTGTCAGCTTTTTTCCCGAAATACAATTTCCTGCACACCGGAATTAATCCCGATAATGCCAGATACATGCTCAGCGCACTTATCCAGAGTCTGGCGGCAGTAGTTGCAATTGTCATCACCCTAAGTCTGGTAGCAATCCAACTCTCAGCCCAGTCATATTCATCGAGGGTTATAGACGTATACAGGAAAACTCCTGACATCTGGATATTGATATCAATTTATACAACAACCATCTTTCTCGGATTAGCCACAATAAAGATCATTGGAACCAATGCCTTGCCAACAAATGGGCTTGTAAGTCTTGAATTCTCTATTTTTGCAACTTATTTTCTGGGATTTTTTTGTTTTATCTGCTTGATACCGTATATCTGGAATACTTTGGCATTATTGAATCCTTCCACTGTGGTTCAACTACTTGCAGAAGACATTACTGAAGATAAAATTCCGAAAACTGAAGATGAAAAAAGGACTACACTTGATGAAAATAATCCATTACTGCCGATTATCGATATTATCAATGGATCCATGATGAAATATGATTATGCAACTGTGAGAACTGGAGTAAATGCCATCATAATTCAGACAGGTGAAATATTAAATAATGAAAATGAAAAAAAAATTTCACGACATGTCTGCAAACATCTAGAAAAAGTAAGCATATTAGCTCTGAAAAGAGAAGATGAAGAATCTTCCAGTATTTTATTAATAGGTTTAACAGAAATAGGAATATCAGCAGCAGATAATGAATTGAAAGGTGCAACATCATCTGTAATAAATTCGTTGTCTATAATAGGAGAATACGCAGCAAAAAAGAACTTAAAATGGACAACGCATTACACATTAGAATATATATATTTAATAATAATGAAATCGATACAGAATGAATGGGATTGGGAAACATCTGCTTCGTTGATTTATTTTAACATAATTGTGGAAAAAGTGATTGAAAATAAATGGGAAGGTACGACTAAATTTACTATAAATATATTTAAAATAATAACTGAAGAAGCTACAAAAAATAATTTAGATTTTTCACTAGTTACTACAACAGATATATTGTATCAAATTCAGAATAAAGCAAAACAAAATGAATGGAACAGCATTGCAAAGGAAACAAATAGAGAAATTGAAAAACTCAAACGGAAACAGAGAATTAAATCAAAAAAATCCACTTGAGCAATGCGAAACAGACTCGCAATCAAAAAACGAGATTGTATGATGGGGCCGCTGAGATTTGAACTCAAGTCGCAAGACCCCCAGCCTTG